>CAKNHF010000064.1 GCA_930972465.1 uncultured Lachnospiraceae bacterium | reverse complement strand
ATTGTTGATACATTGCCGACCAAAAAGTCCAGTTAATTATCGAACGATATACTAGAAAATGAAGAGATCGTACTTTCTTGCTACAGCCATGAAGAGTACGATCCGGAGTACTGGACATGGGATCCGGACTGGGTGACAGAGTATGAGGATCCGGCGGGGATCGGACCGCAGTTGAAGAAGTATTATGAGGAAGCGGAGCAGACGGTCTATGACAGAGATTACGAGTCAGCCAGTCTGATGTACTGGAATCTTGGAACATTGACGGTTACGGCCGAGGACGAAACGGGTATGGATCCGGTTGAACTTGGCATAGAGGAAATGGTTTCAGAAGGTCTGGTGTCGATTGACCTTAAGAGAATCGCGTCTCTGACGCTTTACTCGACCTATCAGGCATATAAACTGCCGGAGCGGGTGCCAAAGTTATACGGATTTTTCTCATGGCAGATGTTTCAGAACGTTGGTATAGAAGACATGATGTCAGCAGGAAGAGAAACTTTGCAGGGCGTTGAGGATTTTCTTGATGCATGGATCTCGTACCTGAGGGAACAGGACGACAGTTATACATCCAGACTGCTGATCGAAGCCGTAACATACCGGGGTGGAGACGAAGGTCTGCTGGAAGAGGCAAAACGGGAGCCAAATCATTATCCGGAGCTTTACATACGGATGCTGGAACGGTTTTTTGAAAAAGAGGAGTGGGACCGGCTCCAGAAAGAAGGGATGGAAGCCCTGAGTCGGATGGAACGGAAAATAGAGATGCGGGACAGGGCGGCGCGGCTTGCGGCAGCCGGGGCGGCAAGATGCAGAGATGCTGCGGAAGAGATGGACGCTCTGTGCGAAGCTTTCTGTTCTAAACCGACGGCTGCGAATTATTTCCGTGTGATCACCAGTCCGGGAGCCGGTAAGAAAACAGAAAATGAAAAAACAGCCAGAATGCTGCAGACGGCGGAAGAACTTCAGGCAGCTTTGCAGGATGGGGAAAAGCCCCGGGAATATGGGTTATGGAATCGGTACAAGAGAAAAGAAACTGACTCATACCGCCAGACAGATACGGACAGAATGGGAATCTGTTTTCTTTCAGGCGATTACAGAGAAATTTTGAAAGAATGCCGGAAAACAAAGGATCATCTTGGATGGTCGGGAAGATTTATCAATGTGGGTGTTCCTATGTTGCTTCTTTTTCTGTATGAAGAGAATGATATAGAAAAGTTCGGAAAAGCGATGTGGTCGATTGTCTCTGATATTCAGGGATTCATCGGATATCAGGGTGAGTTTGGAGAACCGGACTTTGAAGAACGTTTTTTGAGATGGAGAGAGCTTGTAAAAATACCGGAGGAGGAAAAAAAGAGGATCTTTAAGTACGTGACAGAAACGATCGATCAAAGAGTGGAATCAATCGTGGGCGGCAGCCACAGAAAAAGTTATTGGAAAGCGGCAAAATTGGGAGCCGCGCTGGGAGAAGTGGAAGAGTCGCAGGGAAAAATGAATGGAAAGTATCTAAGAATACAGGGATATTTGAAACAATTCCCACGACACAGAGCGTTTAAAGAAGAAATAGGAGCGTATAACATGTAAATCAAAGCAGCCACAGTCTATCTACCCGCTATGGGAGATGAAACTGTGGCTGAAATTTTTCATAAAGTTGTTTTTCTGGCGGCTTGACTCGTTATACTTTATAGATGGCACGGGAAAAGAAACGTCAAAGACATTGAGAGGATATGACAATTGTTTCACATATTTCAGCGCAAAGATCCTGACAGCGCGACATTCACAGAGAATCTGATTGCTGAGAATTACGGGGATATTTATAAATACTGTTACCGGCTCCTCAAAGATAAGATACTGGCCGAGGATATAACTCAGGATGTCTTTTTAAAATTTATGGGCAGTATGGAACGATACCATGAATACGGGAAGATGAAGAATTATCTCTATGTGATCGCCGGGAATGCTGTTCGGGATTATCTAAAAAAAGCAAGTACGGTCTATGAAACTGCGACAGATATACAAGAAGAGGCATTTAGAAAAAACGCCAGCTCTCTGCGTGGAAACCAAGGGAATCCAGCCGTTTCATATGGAACTGCTTCCCATGGCGTCAAAGAGATCGACAGGCTGCTCGACCGGATCGTAGTCATGGAAGCACTGGATGCTCTTGAGCCTGAGGAACGGGAACTGATCATCCTGCGGTATTATCAGGAGATGCGGCTGAAAGATATTGCCGCTGTTATGGAGATGCCCGTATCCACTGCACGGTACAAGCTGAAGCAGGCAGAGAAAATTTTAAGAGAGAAATTGATGGGATAAATTGTGCGGCTTACAGGTTCACGCTGACGAAGAATCGTAATAGAAACGAAGAAAGGAGAAGATCGTTTTATGGACAGAAAATTGAAGAAATATCTGGAAGAATATACAGTTCCTCCATATGATGAAATGAAACAGAAAAGGACTTTTCTGCTGGCAGAACAGCAAAAGGCCAGAAGTAGAGGAGGAAGGATGTCCGGATGGAAATTCTTTTTTGACCAGATCAGGTTTATCAGGAAGAGGACATGGATAATCAAGGCGGCAGCAACGATCCTGTTTCTTTTTTATATTGAACGGAGCAACACGCAACCTGACAATTCTCTTTTGCTTCTTGGCGCTGTAGGCATGCCGCTCCTTTGCCTGGTCAACGCCCGTGAACTGTGGGCTCTCTGTCAGCCGGGACTGCTGGAATTGCAGATGACGGTAAGAAATCCGCTCCGGCATGTCCTGCTTGTCCGACTGACCGCATTCGGCGCGGCGGATCTGCTACTGCTTTTCACTGCGGCGATCCTATTTTCTGCATTAGACAGCGGAGAAATCTGGCAGATCCTTTTATATGGAACGGTACCGTATTTTGCTATGTGTGCCGGATGCACGGCGATCCTGAAGCGATGGGATAAGGAAAATGGAATGCTTTTTTGCAGCGCATGGGCTATATTGCTCAGTGTGCTTCTTCTCTGTGTGGAAAATACTGGCGGGGAGATCTATTGTACGCAGTATGTTTGGGTATGGATGTTTGCGGAAGTTATCGCTGCTGCAGGTATGGTAAAGCAGATGGCGGATCTGCTAAAACAGGGTAGTGTCAAATGAGTTATGAAAAAATGGAGCCTAAGAAATAGGCTCAAATT
>CAKNHF010000063.1 GCA_930972465.1 uncultured Lachnospiraceae bacterium | reverse complement strand
AGGGAGAAGATTGTCTTCTCTTTCAGTCCTTCCGGCACATCGCCGCTGACGATACGCTGCGCCAGGCCTTCTACAACCGCGGTCTTACCTACACCGGGTTCTCCGATAAGGACCGGGTTGTTTTTTGTCTTACGGGAGAGGATACGGATCACATTCCGGATCTCCTCGTCACGTCCGATGACCGGATCCAGCTTCTGCTCTCTCGCGCGCTCCACCAGATCCTGGCCATATTTGTTCAGTGTGTCATAAGTTGCTTCCGGATTGTCGCTGGTCACCCTCTGGTTTCCTCTGACCGTAGAAAGAGCCTGGAGAAATCCCTCCCGGCTGATGCCAAACTCACGGAAGACCTGTTTCATATCTCTGCTTGCATATTTTAAAAGCGCCAGGAATAGATGTTCGACGGAAACGTATTCGTCTCCCATCTGTTTTGCTTCGTCTTCTGCGTGGATCAGGACATTGTTGAGATCCTGTCCGACGTATGCCTGTCCGCCCTGTACCTTCGGGCGTTTTCCGATGGCCTGCTCCACTCTGTCGATGAAGAGCTGGCCCTGTATACTCATTTTTTCCATCAGCTTCAGGATCAGGCTGTCGTCCTGCGTCAGCAGGGCATAGAGCAGATGCTCCTGGGCCAGCTCCTGGTTGCCGTTGTCCGCTGCGATCTTTTCACAGTTCTGGACTGCCTGCAGCGAATTCTGTGTAAATTTATTGATATTCATGGTCATCCCTCCTTGCTAACCACTACTTGTTTTCGTGTTCTAGTAGCAATATAGCAGAAGCTGTTAGCCACGTCAAGGGTCGAGTGCTAATTTTTTTGAATTTAGTAGAATAAGCGTTTGCCCTCCAGAGGAGTAACCGCTTTTTGTGTGAAATATAAAATTGCCGTATAAACTATTTATCAATCACAACATTACCGTTTTCATCTAACAGAGGGGTAATCCCGGAGACGCCTGTGCCTATTGAAAGCAGGTAATTCACCCCTGTAACTGTGTCAACCACAATCTGTATTGCTCCTAATCCTAATGTCTGTTCTTCCTTAACCTGAAATCGCTTCGCTTTTTTCTCAAACATTTTTTAACCTCTTCTTAATCTTTGACAGAACTATCGTCTGTCATGCAAATCTTCTCCATATATCGAATCTTTTCAGTCGTTACAAGCGGTTGATCCTGCCCCTGAAAACGGAACAAATAACTTCCACAATGTCTGACAGAGTAAGATGCGGCGAAATGCCTTCCGCCTGAAATTGGGTCTATCGTATCACAGAAGAGTAATGCGATCAAGAAGATCCGAATGATAATCAGAGCAATAGCTGGCTTTTTCGTTCACGTGGTAATATAATAGCATCTGAGGTGACTGGAAATGAAATTCTTAATGAAGTTTTTATTCAACAACAGACTTTCCTGGGGCGTTTTTATCATCACTCTGTTTATTGCAGCAGTCTCCCTGTCATTTCTTCCGGGACAGATCCCGATCCATTTCTCCGGCGGGGCTGCGGACTCATGGGGCGGGAAATTATGGATTCTGATCTTTCCTTTTATACAGCTTGTTTTCCTGCTGTTTTTCAGACTCCCGGGAGTGCAGAAAGGATTCACCTCCAACCCGAAGTTTGGCAACAGCCTGAAAACATACTATCTTTTTGTCCTGGCTTTTGTCGTTTTTCTGTTTTGTACAGAGCTCATGATAATCGCTGAGGCATAGAATGTAACATGCAATAATTATCAGGATTTAAATATGAGCCGCATCCCCGCGGCAGAATGGAGGCATATATGAACTTTTCACAGATCGCGAAACTGCAGGAGATGAAAAAACGGATGGATACGTTCCGGAAGAACCATCCCAAGTTTCCCATGTTTTTAGACGCTGTAAACCGGAATGCACTGGAGGAGGGAACGGTCATTGAGATCAATGTTACCTCGCCGGACGGGAAACGATACGAGACAAACCTGAAGCTGAACCGGGACGACCTGGATTTTCTCCGGGCCCTGGGAGAATTGAGTTCACACAGCCGGTAAAAGAAACACGCCTTATGCATCGCTTCAAGTTTTGAAGAAAACGCATAAGGCGTGTCCTGTCTTCCGGTACCGCAAATTTATCTTTTATTTTTCTCTCTCTTCATCTTCACATAAATTCCCGCTCCGACCACACTGACCAGAAGTTCCGTTGCCGGAAACGCCGCCCATACGCCTGCAAGTCCCGCAGCGGCAGACAGCAGGAAAGACATGGGGATAATGACAATGAAGCCCCGCATGACAGATATGATCTGAGCCGGCAGCGGCCGCTCCGTGGAAGTAAAATACACGGAAAGTATGATATTCAGCCCGGCGAAGACACATCCGGTAAAATATATCTTCATGCCGGACTCCGCAATGCTCTGCAGCATCTGACTGCCCTCACTGTTAAATACGGCGGTAATCGGACCGGCCCCGAAAAATATGCACATATATACTGCCGCCGATATAATTACCACAGCTGTCACCGCATATCGAAGAATCGCCTGAACATCCCCCTGTATTCCCTGTCCATAACTGCTGCTCAGGATCGGCTGGATTCCCTGAGAGATTCCAGTATAGATCGCGATCACCACAAGGGACAGATTCGCGATTACTCCATATGCCGCGACACCGGTATTCCCCTCCAGGCCGAGAATGATCATATTGAATATGATGATGACGATCCCGGACGACACTTCCGTGATCAGTGAAGGAAGTCCGCTGGAGACGATTCCACGGGAAAGGCTGCCTGAAATCCTGCATTTCTGAAGATGGAATTGATTTTTCTTCATGAACAGAAACGGTGACTGTACAAATATGCTGATCACAGGGGCCAGTCCGGTCGCCAGCACGGCTCCGAAGATTCCCATGCCAAACGGGAACATGAACACATAGTCAAGGACCACATTTGACAGGCTTCCCGTGATCATCGCTGCCATGGAAAGCTGCGGAGCGCCATCGTTTCTGATAAAGCAGAGAAGCAGATTATTGGTCATAAACATCGGTGCGAAGAGGAGAAGCACCTGCAGATAAGTCCGGCTCATCTCAAAAACTGTTTCATCCGCTCCAAGAAGACGGGCGATCGGCGCAGACGCAAAAAGTCCCAGAAGGAAAAAGCACGCGGCAAGTACGGCTGTGAGGGCTGCAGCGTGGGTGAATGCCCGGTCTGCCTCTCTCATCTTTCCCTGACTTTTGAAAATAGAATATTTGGTTCCCCCGCCCATCCCGATCATCAGGCCGCTTCCGTTAATAAAGTTATAGACGGGGATCGCAAGATTCAACGCCGTCAGTCCGTTCGCCCCCAGTGCCTTGGAAACAAAAAACGTATCCGCCAGAATATAGCAGGACAGGGCGATCATTCCAAGCACATTAAGGGAAGAATACTTTATAAAGTCCCTGAAACACGATGATTCTCTCATTTCTCTCAAACCTCCGATATGATTGATTCTGTCAGTGCATGTATCCCCGCCTGTTCCTGTCCTCCTGACGTATCCGGCTCCCGGGAAAAGGTCCGGGGCAAAAGAAAACGCCTTATTTCATTCCTTCTAAGGCCTGACGGAATGAATAAGACGTTACCCGGCGGTAATTCATTATGAATTTCTGATACCCTGAAAAAATATCACATAACTTCTCAAAAGTCAATACTGTTTAACCCTTGAGTTTCCGCAGAATTATCCCCTAAGATAAATCTGCTGAGTTTTGTTATCCA
>CAKNHF010000062.1 GCA_930972465.1 uncultured Lachnospiraceae bacterium | reverse complement strand
AAAAAGTGAAAAAGAAGAGTGCGGGGAAGACTGAAAGTTCAGACATCCCCGCCGATAAATAGATTGCGGGAAAGCCTTAAAAATAGACATCCCCGCACTAACATGAAATGACGGGGAAGACTGAATTCAAGGCATCCCCGCAATGAGCCGAAGAGTGCGGGGAAGACTGAAAACAAGACATCCCCGCGGCGGCGGGGAAGACTATACCCTAAAGGGTATAAATAAAAACCCCGCACTGGGTTACGGGGGTAGGAGAGGGACGGGCCTAAGGCTGCCCGGCCCCGTCTCCCTTCCCCCTCCCCGTAACTAGGGCGCACAGGAGAAAGAAAGATAATTTCGCACGTTAAAGAGGTGAAGCGAATGGAATTTTTTATGGCAATGGTTCCGCCGACAGTTACGCACCAGGAGAAACAGGTGCATGTGGTGAATGGCAAACCAAAGTTTTATGAGCCGCAGGAGTTGAAGACAGCACGTTCGAAACTGGAAGCGTATCTAGCACAACATAAGCCGGAACAGAAGTACGAAGGAGCCGTGGAACTGGTCTCAACCTGGTGCTTCCCGAGGGGAAATCACAAGGATGGAGAATACCGGACCACTAAACCGGATACGGACAACCTGCAGAAGCTTTTAAAAGACTGCATGACAGCGGTTGGATTCTGGAAGGATGATGCCCTGGTCTGTCGGGAGATCTCGGAAAAGTTCTGGGCGGAGATCCCTGGAATTTATATCCGGGTGACAGCACTATGATGGAAGTCAAGACGGTTTTTAATCTCTTCTGTGACAGCTGGCACCTGTACCGGAAATATATACTTAAGCAAAATGAGAAAGCTCTGGATGAATTTATACAAGAATCAGGAGAACTCTTTCAGAAGTACGAGCGGGATCCCTTTGCCAAAGATCTGCTGCTGGCTGTAACAAATGAAGTTGAGAGAAAGGAAAAACAATGAATGAATTAACGCTGACCTATCAGGAGGCAAAGAGTATCCTGCAGGAAAAGCTGGATAACATGAAAATGAATTTCATAGCTGCAGGATATTACATGAAATATATTCGGGACCGCGAGCTGTTCCGGGAAGATGGATATAAGAGCATCTGGGAGTTCGCAGAAGACAATTACGGAATTAAGAAGTCAACAGCGTCCAGGTGGATGGCCATGAACGATAAATTCAGTTTGGATGGCAACAGCCCGATCCTGGCGGAGGAGTTCCGGGGATTTGAGAAGAGTCAGCTCCAGGAGATGCTGTATTTGGATGATAAGCAGATCGAGACGGTGACGCCGGATATGACAGTGAAGGAGATCCGGGAAGTGAGGAAGCCGGAAGAGCCAGAGAAAGAAGAGCAGGAACTAAAGAAGCCGGATGAAACAGATCGGGAATATCTGAAAGCGGCCGCAAGGTATTTGATCGCAAGTAAGCATAAATGGTTCCTTCAGGATTACATGAATCGGGTAGAGCTTGTAGACAGATCGCCGGATGAACTTAGAAAAGAGCTAGGTAAGAATAATAGAGTGTGGCATTTCTCGACGGAAAAAGGTGTAGCAAGAATTAACTTATTCGATGATTATGTCCAGATCTGGAATGAAGAGAATGAATGTATAGGAGACTTTGACTGGTTTTATCTGGCTGCAGCAATTCAGTCCATGTGGAATATCGCTGCAATGGAGAATGCACAGAAAAGTCAGAAAGAGGTTGTTGCGACGTCGCAACAGGAAGAACCGGAGCCAGTATTGGATATGAATCCGCCCGAAGAGATATCTGAACCTGAACCGGAGATAGTCACAGAAAAATGTGCCGAGGTCTTGGATGTCACTGAAGAGGAGCCGGCGGAAGAACTGTACGAGGAGACTTCTGATCAGAGCGACATCGATCTTTTGAAAAAAGAACTCAGCAAGGCGCAGCGTAATTTGGATCTGATGCTTTCCTGTTATTCAGAAAAGGATATCCGGGTGAGAAAACAGAAGCTTATTGTTGGAGCGCTGGCGGGTATGATCTGTGATCTTGATGTGGTTGATATTCCGGATATTCAACAGCCGGAATTGCCTAAACTCCGAAATAATGAACAGAGAAAAGCATTCTTGGATAATTATCAGGCATGGCCGATATGGTTCGAAGTTCCGGAGGCATCCGAAGTCTATCATCGCTTTGAACTTCCAGACGGAAGCAGCATTGTAATCTGTGAATACCATATGTGGCTTAGTTGGAAGGAGAGGTATTCTGATGAAGATCCACATTCAACGGGAATAAGGGAATATTTGCTGAAGCCGGGATACCATTATCTGGAAGATTGTAAAACAAATACGACTGCTTTGATAGAACACTTGAAGAAAGTCCAGAAGGAGGGGAAAGCGAATGTTGACTGAGAAAACAAGAAATAAAGCATTGGAAGCCTTTGTGAAAGGCAGAAAGGTTATCGTGATGACTGTGTTTGAAGATGGGTCCATTGCAGCAGAAAAGCTGGAAGACATTCTGATGACAGAGGATGTGCACTATCTGGTTGATGTACCGGCGGTAGAGAATCCGGAATTCAAGCAGGTGGTTGCAGATATGATTCAGTCCGATCATAAGCAGGAAGAGTCTTCTGAGGAGAAAAGCAGTACCCCCCCCCTCAGCAGGGCCGGAGGTGAGTGAGATGCTTTCGGCCGGAAAGTCAAAGAAAGAGATCGCGCTGCAGTTGGCAGAGCAGGGGATGAGAGCCCCGGAGATCGCAAAGAAGATCGATGCGAAATACAGTACGGTGTACAACTGGCTGAATCCGGATAAGTGCAGACCAAAAAAGAAAGCGAAAGAGATTACTGTCGATTATAAAAATCCGGATGCACGTTCCGGATGGAATGCCGATCGGAAGAAGTGCAAGACCTGCCGGTATCGTCAGGCACACTACAATCCGACTGATCTAAATAAAGGGAATTGTAATTATATCGAGATTGCCGGTCATAGCCGCGGATGCGATGTAGAGGACTGCGATCGGTATGTGAAAGGGACGAGGATGGAAAGGAAACGGAAGTGCACAAAAATCTGAAGGAATATTTAGAGGTTTGCAACATTTTTCTGAAGCAGAACAAACGAAAGGAGAGAAGAGATGCATATATTAAAATTTCATGGATACAGCGATGATACATTCGGAGAGTATGGTGAGACCGGACAAGATGTGGATAACTGCGGGAGCCTGGAGCCGGTTCAGTGCGTTGTGGATTGCGGAGTGCAGGGCAGGCTAATGGTGATCGGACAGTATTCCAAAGCATCGTTGAATAACGGTTGCTGGATGGTCGGTGTAAGCAAAGTAGAAGAGTATGATGATTTCCCTGATTGGAAGATTATGACGGGATATTGTGCGGAGGCTGAGTATTCATCGGAGCTTGTTATCGAGATCCCGGACGGATTTTTTGATCTCGAGTGGTACAGGAACGGAGCAAGAGTAGAGGAGTGAAAGGAGAGCGGAGATGGAGAGATTAATCAGGGAAGAGACGATAATTGTAGGAGGGGAAGAAAAGGCAGCCTGTAATTATGAAAACAATGATTGTAATGACAGCTGTATGTATGGAAGGTGCAAATGGCAAGGAAAAGCGAATATGCTTCTGAAGGAGTATGAGGACACTGGTCTCACCCCGGATCAGACCCGGGGGCTGGCGGAGCGGGATACGGCGAAAGCCCCGGAAGAGATTCAGGACGCATACGGTGACACAAGACTGATCTGCCCGAACTGCAGGAATTCAGTGATTAATTATTTTAACAGGAGCCGTCCGCCGCAGTTCTGCATGATCTGCGGTCAGCGCTTGAAATTTGGAGAGTGAACATGAAATTTATAAATGAATGTGGATGTAAATTTGAACATGAGATATTGGAAAATGCAATAGACTTGGAATGCCAGAATCGCAATAAATATTGCTATGACGAATACAAGATATATCTGCACAATGATTATCCCTGTGTATGTATTGGACATGAACACGTAAGAATTCATGTAATTATCGGGAAACTGCTATACGGGAATATAAGAAAAGGATATGTGATACATCATAAAGATTTTGATAAACTTAATGCTCTTCCTGATAATCTCGAGTATTTGTCTGCTTGTGCACATAACAAAATACATCATACTGGAATTGATTATAGGTCGGAAGCCGGAAAGAGACGTTCAATAGAAGGATCCAGAAAGTCAAAATATAAAGACCAGATCACAAAAGAGAAAATATTGGATATGCAGTCTCGCGG
>CAKNHF010000061.1 GCA_930972465.1 uncultured Lachnospiraceae bacterium | reverse complement strand
ACACAAGTCTTTGAGAGAGGAGATAAGAACGATGGAAAGTTATATGGAGATGCTCGCCAGACTTGCAAAAGAAGCTTCGCGGACTGCAGCAAAGTTAGGAACAGATGATAAGAACAGGGGGCTGCTCGCTGTGGCGGACGAGCTCGTGGCGCAGAAAGAGATGATCCTGGAGGAAAATGCGAAAGATGTGGAGGCGGCGAAGGCTAAGGGGACGAAACAGTCCCTGATCGACAGGCTGGCTCTTTCTGAGAAAAGGATCGAGGATATGGCAGTGGGCTTAAGACAGATCGCTGCATTGGATGATCCCATTGGGGAAGTACTCTACATGAAGACCCGTCCGAACGGACTGCGTATCGGACAGAAAAGAGTGCCCCTTGGCGTGGTGGGGATCATTTATGAATCCCGTCCCAATGTGACGGCGGATGCTTTCGGACTGTGTTTTAAGACCGGAAACGCTGCGATCCTCCGGGGCGGAAGCGATGCGATCCATTCCAATCAGGCAATCGTGCGTGCCATAAAAGCGGGGCTGAGGAAGGCGAAGCTGTCCCAGGACCTTGTTCTCCTTGTGGAAGATACCAGCAGAGACGTTGTAAATGAGATGATGAAGCTGCATGGTCTCATTGACGTGCTGATCCCCCGGGGCGGTGCAGGTCTGATCGCAAATGTGGTGGAGAACAGTACGGTTCCTGTCATTGAAACAGGCACGGGAAATTGCCATGTTTATGTGGATGCTTCCGCAGACATCGAAATGGCGGCGAATATCGTCGAGAACGCGAAGACACAGCGCATGGGCGTGTGCAATGCCTGCGAGTCGCTGGTCATTCACAGCGGCATCGCTCAGGAAGCTCTTCCCCGCATTGTGACAAAGCTGAAGAATCATGGTGTGGAGATCCGGGGAGATGAGCGGGCACAGGCGATCAGTCCGGAGATCGTGCCGGCCACAGAGGAGGACTGGGGAACTGAGTATCTGGACGCCATTATCTCTGTGAAGATCGTGGACACTATCGATGAGGCGATTGCCCATATCAATAAATACAACACCGGACACTCCGAGTCGATCGTGACAAAAGATTATGAGAACGCGCTGAAGTTCCAGGATGAAATCGACGCGGCAGCAGTCTATGTAAACGCATCTACCCGTTTTACAGACGGATTTGAGTTCGGGTTCGGAGCTGAGATCGGGATCAGCACACAGAAGCTGCACGCAAGAGGTCCAATGGGGCTGAAAGCTCTGACAACCACGAAATACATCATCTTTGGAAACGGGCAGATCAGGAAATAAGAACCAACTTGTGAGTAAAAATCCCTCCATCCGGGACCCGCGCTGAAAGACAGCGGCGCACCGGAATGGAGGGGTTTTTGATGGATGAGTCCGGCAGGCGCCTGACGAGTCTGTCCGCTCTGTCTATCTTCCGCCTGCCTGCCACCGGGAATAGACCCGGTATCCGGCAGTCAGCAGCAGGATGCAGAGCAGAAGATAGAGTATGGGACCGGCCTGCCATGAGGTCAGGTAAGTGCCGAAGAAGGGGACCAGCCGGTCATTGTGGATGGTTCCTCCCGGGGAAACCAGATTCAGAGGCATAAATTCCCATATCTGGGAGGCGATGCGGTAAGAGCCCGGGATATTGAGGAAACCGGTCAACAGCAGGACGCCGAGCAGGATACCCATGGCAGGGATGCCGCTTTTGAACCGCTCTGAGAAAAACAGTGCTGCGCAGCACTGGATGACAGATGCAGCCAGACAGAGCCCGGAGAGGATCAGGACTGCTTCGCCCATGGTCATGTCCCAGGAAGCCAGCGGCACAAGCGCCTGGATCGGGACGTCAGATCCTTCCGTTCCGTACATGAGAAAGGAAGGAACAAAGACGGAGAGGAGCATGACCAGCGATGCGGCAAGTGAAAAGGTGATCCCGGTAAAGAGCTTTGCAAGATAGACCGGCGCCTTCCCGAAACGGCTGCACAGGATCAGCTGATCTGTTTTCCCTGTGTGTTCTGAGCTGAATACGGAAGAGAGGCATACTGCGATGAGGAAGCTGAGCATGGCGCTGACGGTGATCATGGAACTGGCGACCATGTCATAGCTGCCGCTGTATCCATATGAAAAAGGAATCTCCAGAGAGTCCTCTTTCTCAGAGAGAAACTGCTGCTCGCCTTTCGTAAGGCCGTCTTCTGCCCAGTTCTCCTTTATGGCTTCCGTCCGGAGAGCATACAGTTCGTCTGCGCTGCCGGTGAACTGGGATACGTCTTCGATCTTCAGTAAATCTCCCACGGAGGAGAGGATAAAACTTCTGATTCCGTCATACCGGATCGAGGCGGGGAGGCCGTTTTCAAGAATTTTATCCGAATCCAGTGCGGTGCGCATCTCCTCCAGGAGGCTGTCGTCGATGAGGCGTCCTTTGATAGCTGCGGATTCCCTGCGCTGTGTCTGCTGCATTTCATACATTGTGCAGGTCTGTCCGGTCTCTGAGTTTGAGATGGCTGTGGAGAAGGACGGGACAACGACAGAGAGCACGCTGAACGTGACCAGAAGGGGCAGAAGGAGCCAGACGGCTTTCCTTTTAAACAGTTTTTTATATTCGAATCGTACAAGTGTCCGGAAATTATACATGGTGAGTCTCCTCCTTCCCTGCACGTTTTTTTTCTATGTCATCGCGTCTTTCATCAAACTGCTCAAGATAAAATTCTTCCAGGTTCCCGCGGACTTCATCTGCTGAACCGTCAAAGATCAGCCGTCCGTCCCGGATCATAAGGATCCGGTCTGCGATCTGTTCCACGTCAGAGACGATGTGGGTGGATAAGAGCACCACATTTTCCCTGCCGATCTGTTCGATCAGATCCCGGAAGCGGACCCGCTCCTTCGGATCCAGTCCGGCGGTGGGCTCATCCAGCACAAGGAGCTTCGGACGGTTCAGGAGAGCCTGGGCAATGCCGAGCCTCTGTTTCATTCCTCCGGAGTAGGTTTTGATCCTGTTCTTTTCCTGCCCTTCCAGCCCCACAAGAGAGAGGAGTTCACGGCTTCGATATCGTGCGTCCCCTTTGCGGAGTCCTTTCAGGGAAGCCATGTACATGAGAAAATCCATCCCGGTAAAATCAGGATAATAACCGAAATCCTGAGGAAGGTATCCAAGGATGGCCCGGTAATCTTCCCGGGAGACGTCCATGCCGTCAAAGGAGACAGTCCCGCTGTCGGGTTTTAAGATCCCGCAGATCATCCGCATAAGTGTGGTCTTCCCTGCGCCGTTGGCGCCCAGAAGACCGTGGACGCCGCTCCCCAGTCTGAGGGAAACGCGGTCAACGGCGATCTTGTTTTTATACTGTTTGGTCAAACGGTCGATGTATAGTTCCATATTGATTCCTCCGATTGTCTGAGATATTTTCTGAGTTCCAGCGCTGCCGCTGCACCGAGCAGGAATACCGCCGGCAGGGCAGCATGGGATAAGACGTCATATACCGCAGGCCCTGCGGCGGAAAGGAAAAGGCAGCCGGCGCTGACACCGGTGCCCGCCGCGGCGCACAGCGTGATGCTGTTCCGGTTCCGAGACCGGCGCAGGATCATAAGATCCAGGGTGCAGGTGAGCAGATATGGAGCGAGAAGGATGCCGGAAGTGACTGCCGGACCGGTCCCCCATGCAGTACACAGGAACGGGATGAGCGCTGTCAGCACGATCAGGTTTACAACTCCTGCGAGAAACAGTCTTGCGCAGATAACGGAGTGGAGAGAGAACCTCGTGTGCATTTCCAGTTCATCCATTCCGAAGCGGGCGGAGCGGCTCCCTTCTGCTATTGTCGTGAGCGCCAGATAGGGAATACACGCCGAGAGTGACCCTAAAAACTGCCTGCTGTCTATTCCCGCCGCCCGGATATTCTCCGCGGAAAAGAGCAGAACAGCCAGAAACAGGCCGAGGGAAAAGAACCAGTTCCGCAGCCGGATATACCCTGCCTGGATCCGGAGAAATTCGGGAAATGAGATCCCGGGGGCCGCTTCCGGTGAGAAGAACGCCCTTTCGTATGCACTGCGCCAGCGTCGGCTCCGGAAGAACGCCGCTTTTTCACAGGAGGGCGGGATCCGGTAGATCCCGAGAAGTTCTTCCCGCAGATGCAGATTATTTTTTTTCATGGTTTAAAATCCTCCTTTTTTATATAGCCGGAAAGTAATTTCAGAGAGCGGTTCAGCCTCCGCCGGACGGCAAAACGGGAAAGGTTCATGATCTTCCCGATGTCTGCGACCGGGACTTCATTTATATACCTCAGACAGACGATCTCACGGTCCATACTGTCAAGCTGCTTTAAGGCCTGCGCCAGGGCAAGGGAGTCGGTGAGGGCACCCTCGCAGGATGGGGCGGGGAAGATTCCGGGATCTTCCGTATGTGATGTCCGTTCCGGCCTGTTTGAACATCTGCGCATATAGTCGATACAGAGGTTACGCGCGATGGTATAGAGAAAAGCGAGAGGCTTTCCCATGTCTCTGTATTCTGAAGCTTCAAGAAAACGAAGGAAGGTCTCCTGCGCCATGTCCTCTGCGGCATGTCTGTTGTTCAGACGCAGATAACAGTAGCGGTAGATATCGTCATAATACTGTTCCAGATCCATGTCAGGTGACCTCCTTTCACAATGAATAACGGATGAGAAAGACAGAATGTGCGCATAAACTGAAAAATTTCCGCATCCGGGCAGCCTGATTATATCATGATACCGGCTTGCTTCGTGCTTACGCACTCTCACAAGCCTCAAAACATTCGAAATCCGCTCATTTTTCTGCGAAAAATGGCT
>CAKNHF010000060.1 GCA_930972465.1 uncultured Lachnospiraceae bacterium | reverse complement strand
GTAGGACGCAAGGCCGCAGGAGCAGCGGCATCTGCCGCTTCGGTATATGTTCATGAGAAAGCATCAGAGGAAGCGGATGATAACGCTGCTGTAAATGCTGTTTCGGCCGGAGAGTTGATGACAGAACGGGCTGCGGTCAGCCTGAAACATACCCAGGACCGGAGTAAAAGAGCGGACGTCCGCGCCAGCCGGTGGGGGATCCATATGGAGAGTGCTTCGGAAAGCAGATTGAAATTCACGCAGGGAGGGCAGGAAGGGACAGGAAGTACCTATTTTAATAAGAAGAAGCAGGAAGACCGCCAGACGGTTATGAACCGTTTTTTTCAGCGGAAACGCTATAAAGAGGCTTATCAGTCTGCGAGAAGCGGGGCGACCTCAGGAAAAGCAGGAGCCTCAAAAGCGGCTGCCGCGGCCGAGACTATGACCACTAAGGCAAAGAACGCCTTAAAAGAAGTGGCAAGAAGGAACCATGCAGTATTTGCCGTCCTGGGAATCTTTGGACTTCTCTTCCTTTTGATCGCCGTGGCCTTTTCCAGCTGCAGCGCTTCGGTACAGGGGAGCGGATCTGTCATCGGGATTACTACATATCCAACCTCAGACGAAGATATTTATGCGGCAGAGAACGCCTATGCTGCGTTGGAAGCGGCACTGAATGAACAGATTAACCAGATGGAGTCCACGCATCCCGATTATGACGAATACAACTATAACGTGAGTGAGATTTCTCATAATCCTTATCATCTGATCTCATACCTGACTGCGAAATACGGAGACTGGACCTATGCCGATGTAGAGGCGGAGATAGAAGCTTTGTTTTCGGAGCAGTATTCCCTTCATACAGAAGGACGGACAGAGACTGTGACGGAGACCCGGACGGTGCGTGTAGGAGAGTCATTAGGACAGGTAGTCACGAGCGGCTACTGTAGCTGTTCCATCTGCTGCGGTCAATGGTCCGGCGGACCGACCGCCAGCGGAGTTTATCCCACAGCCAACCATACCCTGGCGGTGGATGCCTCTAACCCAATCGTCCCGATGGGAACAAAAGTTGTGATGAATGGTGTGGAATACACCGTAGAAGATACCGGGGCTTTTGACCGGTACGGTGTAGATTTTGATGTTTATTATGACGATCATGCATCCGCTTCCGCTCATGGACACAAGACCTGGGAATGTTATCTGGCTGATGATAACGGGACCAATGAGGTAACTGTGACAGATACCAGGACAGTCAAAATCCTGTATGTGACGCTCACAAACCAGGGGCTTGACGCTATAGTGCGGGAAAACCTGGATGAGGAACAGATGATTCTTTACAATGCGCTGAATACAACGCTTGGAAACCGGGATTATCTCTGGGACAGCGGAGCGATTTCCGGAGGATCCGGGGGCATGGACTACGATATCCCGCCGGAAGCACTGGAAGATGAAGAGTTCGCCCGGATGATTCGGGAAGCGGAAAAGTATCTCGGCGTTCCTTACGTATGGGGCGGATATTCCCCGTCAGGATTTGACTGTTCCGGATTTGTTTCCTATGTAGTAAACAACTGCGGAAACGGCTGGAATTACGGACGACTGACAGCAGAAGGGCTGCGGGGACAGTGTACTTACGTGGCACCGGGAGAAGCAAAACCTGGAGATCTGATTTTCTTCCAGGGAACGTACAATACGTCCGGAGCATCTCACATCGGCATCTATGTAGGTAATGGAATGATGATCCACTGCGGGGATCCGGTCCAGTATGCAAATATCAACAGCAGTTACTGGCAGCAGCATTTTATGTGTTACGGCAGGCTGCCATAGAATGGAGGTGAGGATTTGAATAAAAAGATCAGACGGTATCTGGAAGAGATTGAGAAGACGGAGAAAAAGATCGCAGATCTCCAACAGTATCTGAAAGGGATCAAAAGCGCCTTGAAAGAGGAAGAAAATAATGAAATGATCCGGGCGATCCGGGGCATGAAGCTGGAGGGGGAAGAACTCCTCCAGTTCCTGGACGGGCTGAAAGGCGGAAATGTTCGCTTTGAAGTCGGAAAGAAGACGGATGGGAGCGGAAAAGGCTCTTTCATCCGGCAGGATTCAAATACAGAAAGAGAGGATGAGAATGATGAGAAAGAAATGGAATAAGCGGGTACTGGCTGCAGTCATGGCTGCGGCCATGATCCTGGGAACGTCAACAACAGCATTTGCCAATGCTTCTCCTCCGGAAGGGCAGGAGGCAGCACAGGAACAGTCTGCTTCGGCCGGGGAAAACGGTCAGACGGAAAATGTCCCGGCAGATGCAGCAACTGAGACACCTCAGACAGAACCGGTGCTGGAAGAAGGCGGGACCGGAGGCACGGCATTTACCACTCCCGGGAACGCACAGGTGCAGGATGATATTACAGAAGATGGAAGTAAGGAGTTCCTGACAATCACGACCAAAAATAATAATACATTTTATCTTGTGATCGACAGGAGCGCATCGACTGAAAATGTCTATCTGCTTTCTCAGATCGATGAAAACGATCTGCAGGAATTTCTGAAAGACGGTGCTGTATCTGTATCAGAAAAACAGGAACCGGCTGTTGTGCTGGAAGAAGAATCCCAGACAGGAGCGTCTGCGGAAACCGGTCAGGAAAAAGAGACGGCCGTTGAGGAGGAGCCAGAAGAGGAAGTCTCCGGCAATGCTGCAGTATTGATCGTGATTTTCCTTGCGGCGGGAGCCGGTATCGCGGCTTATTACTTCCTTAAGATCCGGAAAAAGAAAGCGATAGAGGAAGAAGAGGATGAGGAAGGGCTTGAGCTGGACGATGGCCTGGAAACTGTGGATGAACGGGAAGAAACCAGATAAAAGATTTTATGGAGAGGGATTGCACAAAGATCTCTCTCTTTTTTCATTGAAGGAGGAATAGACGTATGTATCTTGTGATTGCAGAAAAACCAAGCGTATCAAGAGCGATCGCCCGTGTGATCGGGGCGGAGAACAGGGAGGAAGGATTTCTTTCCGGAAAGGACTGTATCGTGAGCTGGTGCCTGGGGCATCTGGCGGAATATCTGCCGCCGGATGGCTATGATAAAAGATATGAAAGCTGGAAGTATGAAGATCTTCCTATCATCCCGGATGAGTGGAAACTGGCAGTTTCCCGGGAGAAAAAAGAACAGTTTTATACACTGAAACGGCTGCTGAACAGTCCGGATGTAGAGTATGTGGTAAATGCCTGTGATGCAGGAAGAGAAGGGGAACTGATCTTCCGGCGGGTGTACCAGCTTTCCGGAAGCAGAAAGCCGGTGAAGCGTCTCTGGATCAGCTCTATGGAAGACAGTGCAATCCGGGCGGGCATGGAACAGCTGAAAGAAGCAGAAGAATACCGGAATCTGGCGGAGGCGGCTGTCTGCCGTGCAAAAGCGGACTGGCTGGTAGGAATGAACGCAACCAGGGCTTTTACAACCAAGTATTATAAAAAACTTACAGTAGGAAGGGTTCAGACCCCGACGCTTGCCATGCTGGTAGACCGGATGGAACAGATCAAAAAGTTCCGGAAGGAGAAGTACTTCAACGTGGAACTGGATTGTGACGGCATGAAAGCGGAACGGCAGAAGATCTTTGACCCGGAGGAAACTGAAAAACTCCGGAACCTGTGCGACGGGAAAGATGCTCATGTGATGTCCTGTGAGAGTGTAGAGAAGAAGATGAAACCGCCCAGACTCTACGACTTAACTACCCTGCAAAGAGAGGCAAACCGCATTTATGGTTTTACGGCGCAGCAGACTCTTACAGCTGCCCAGAGCCTTTATGAAGAAAAACTGATCACCTATCCAAGGACAGACAGTAATTTCCTGACTGAAGATATGGAGTCAACTGCCAGACAGGTGATCCGTGTGATCCATGAGAAATATCAGCTGATGGGGCCTTTTGATAAACCGGAAAAACCGGATCTTGGCCGGGTCATGAACAATAAAAAAGTGTCCGATCACCATGCAATCATCCCCACTATAGAGATTGCGGATGCTGATCTGAACGACCTGAAGGAAACGGAGCAGAAGATCCTGTTTCTGATTGCCGCACACACGGTGGAAGCTGTCAGCAGGGATCACGTTTTCCGTGAGATTTCTGTGGAAGTTGAATGCGAGGGTGAGCATTTCCATGCGAAAGGGAAAGAGATTATGGAACAGGGCTGGAAGATTTACGAAGCTTGTTTCCGAAATCCTGACGGCATTGCTATAGAGGATCCGAAAGAGGCTGCAAAGGAGACGATTCCAAAGGTGAAAAAAGGGAAGACCTTCTATCATGTGGAAGCGAAGGTGACGGAACATTTCACTTCTCCGCCGAAACCTTATACGGAGGATACGCTGCTTGCAGCAATGGAGACGGCAGGAAATAAAGAATTTGACGCAGAGACAGAGAAGAAAGGACTCGGGACTCCGGCTACCAGGGCATCGATCATTGAAAAACTGGTCCATTCCCAGTACGCCTGCAGGAAAGGGAAACAGATCGTGGCTACAGATGACGGGCAGTCCCTGATCGAGATCCTTCCGGATTATCTGAAATCGGCATCTATGACGGCTGAATGGGAGAACCAGCTGCTGGAAATGGAGCACGGAAAGATCCAGCCGGAACAGTTCCTGACCGGGATCCGGAATCTGATCACGATGATGCTGAACGGATGCGATCAGATCAGTGAAGAAGAGTCCGGCAGATTTCAGAGTCGGGAAAGCATCGGAACCTGTCCTGTATGTGGAAGCCTGGTTTATGAAGGGAAGAAGAATTACTACTGCAGCAGCAGAGAGTGTAACTTTGCACTCTGGAAAGAAACCAGATATCTGCAGAGTATGAGAAAAACCATTGATAAGCGGATGGCGGCAGAACTTTTGA
>CAKNHF010000059.1 GCA_930972465.1 uncultured Lachnospiraceae bacterium | reverse complement strand
CGGACACCTACACCTGCCACAACGGGAAAAGACTGAAAGTCAGTAAGATAAAGAAGGAAAAAACAAAGACAGGATATGAGAGAAAAACAACGGTTTACAGTTGCGAAGACTGCAGCGGATGTCCCTGCAAAAAAGAATGTATCAAAGGAAACCACAGCAAAGTCCCGTTCGAAGACAGGACGAAGAACCTGTATGTTTCCCAGAAATTCAACCAGTACCGGAAAGAGGATCTGGAGAGGATCACCAGCGAAGAGGGGATCCTGCTGCGGGTGAACCGGAGTATCCAGTCCGAGGGAAGCTTTGGTGATCTGAAAGAGGATACAGGCTTTCGGAGATTCCGATACCGTGGAAAAGCGAATGTAGAAGCACAAAGTATACTATTGGCAATTGCACATAATGTCAGAAAACTGCATCAAAAAATCCAAAACGGAAAAACCGGAACGCATCTGTTTGCGTTAAAGAAGAGTGCATAAATTTAGAAGGTTCAAAACGCTGAGCAGACAAGGGAAGTGGGAGTCTGCGCTTTTTTATGTGAAAAGGCAAAAACAAACGAATTATCAGGCTGTTTTTATAAAATGAACGTCAAAAGAGGGACATATCGCATGAGGAATTTATTTCCTCATGCGACAGCCCCTTTTTACCATACGCCCAGTACGTGCTGCATTCCCAGGCTGACCAGCGCAATCCCGATCCAGCAGCAGAGACCGGTGAAGATAGGCTTCCCGCCGGTACGGATCAGTTTCACAATATTTGTGTTCAGCCCGATTGCGGCCATAGCCATTACGATCAGAAACTTACTCAGTTCTTTCAGCGGATCGGTCACGGCTGACGGAAGCTGACACACAGTAGTTACAACGGATGCAAGGACAAAAAACAAAACGAAGAAAGGAAAAGATTTCTTTAGACTGAATGATGAACTTTCAGAATTTTTTTCTTTTCTCCCTCTATAAATGGCAAGGATCAATGTGATCGGGATGATCGCAAGAGTCCTTGTCATTTTTACTATCGCGGCTGCTTCGAGAGTATTGCTTCCGTGAATGCCGTCCCATGCGGCCGCCGCAGCTGTGACGGAGGAAGTATCGTTGATCGCGGTTCCGGCAAACAGTCCGAACCCTTCATTGCTCAGTCCCAGAGCAGCTCCCAGTGTGGGGAAGATGAGGGCGGCCGCTACGTTGAAGAGAAATATTACGGAGATCGACTGAGCAACTTCCTCGTCGGATGCATTGATTACCGGCGCAGTAGCCGCTATCGCGCTGCCTCCGCAGATGGATGAGCCGACGCCTACAAGTATTGCATTGTTGGTGCGCAGTTTCAGAGCTTTAAACAGGATGAACGAGATGATCAGAGAGGTGCTGATCGTCGATATTATAATAGGAAGAGACTGTTTCCCTTTGGCAAGGATCTCTGTCAGGTTCATGCCGAATCCCAGAAATACTACGGCGGCCTGCAGGATCTTTTTGGACGTATAGTTTATTCCCGGGAGAAAGGGATCCTTGTGCGTCAGAATAAGTGTGAGCACCATGCCGATCAGAATGGCGAATACCGGTCCTCCGATTACCGGGACCGCCTGACCGAGCAGCCATGATGGAACCGCGATTGCAAGGCAGAGCAGCAGGCCGGCTCCGTTTTTCTTTAAAAAGTTCATGTGATTATCCTCCGTTCCTTTATATAAATTTCTACATTAATTTACTGGAAGATAATAACATAAAAAAAACATAAAATAAAATTATATATATTTATTTTATGATAAAAATATGTTATGATTATTGCAGGGAGTAATTCAGTATAAATGGGCGGAGACTTTGTGCGAAAACTCCGCCCGCTTTTCTTTTAAGCTGCAGAACAGGGGATGTTCCATCGGAGTGTGCTGCAGTTTCTGATGAAAGGGGAATATATATGCTTGATTTCAGAATGGATACTTTTCTTACCGTGTGTCAGTGCATGAATTTCACCAGAGCTTCTGAAAAACTGAATATTACGCAGCCGGCAGTATCGCAGCATATCCGGTTTCTGGAGAAGCATTATAATACGAAACTGTTTCGATATGAGGGGAAAAAACTGCGGCTGACAGGCGCCGGAGAGATACTGCGCAACGCTTCACTGACCATGATGCATGATGAACAGTCAATTCAGGATGAGATGCGCAGGACAGAGGAGGAACAGGAGATCAGGTTTGGAGCGACCCGGACGGTGGGAGACGCTCTGATGGGAAGAATTCTTGAAAATTATCTGAAGAGATACCCTGACGCGAAGATACATATGGAAGTTGAGAATACCAGAGATCTGCTTTCCCGCCTGGATAACGGGGAAATTGATTTTGCTCTGGTAGAGGGATTTTTTAAAAAAAGTGAATATGATTTTCAGAAGTATTCAGATGAGGAATATATTGCGGTTTGCAGTCCGGATTACCGGTTTGGGAAAAATCCTGACTGCATTGAGAACCTTTTTCAGGAAAGGCTGCTGCTGAGAGAGCAGGGATCTGGTACGAGAGAAGTGCTCGAACGGTATCTTGACGCGAAAAATCTCGCGGTGCGGGACTTTGCACGGGTGACGGAAGCGGGAAGCCTGCAGACGATTAAAGAGTTGACAAAAGCCGGATGTGGTATTACATTTTTATATGAGGTCGCAGTGCGGGAAGAACTTGAGAAGGGTGCTCTGAAGAAAATTCCTCTGCGTGACTTCCGTCTTTCCCATGAATTTACATTTATATGGAGGAGAGGAAGTATCTACGCAGAAAGATACAGAGAACTGTTTCAGAAATTTTCTGCTTAGTGTCCGCTGCTTTGCGGGCAGTTCTGCGGGTATCTAAAGAAAAGGAAGTGACAATCCAGATGTTACAGGTAGAACATTTATCATATGATGTTTTAGAAGAAGGAAAGCAGTCAGAGATCCTTTCCGACGTGAGTTTTACTGTCAATGACGGCGAGATGCTCGTCATCACGGGACCCAACGGAGGCGGAAAGTCTACTCTGGCAAAGGTTCTTATGGGAATCAACAAACCTACCCAGGGAAAGATTTTTCTTGACGGGAAGGATATCACAGATTATTCCATTGACGAGCGTGCCAAGGCGGGAATCGGTTTCGCCTTCCAGCAGCCTCCCAGATTCAAGGGAATGACAGTACGGAGACTTCTGTCTCTGGCGGCAGGGAAAACGCTCGATGAGAAGACCTGCTGTAATCTGCTGAGCAGTGTGGGACTCTGTGCCATGGAATATATTGACAGAGAAGCGGACGCCACTCTTTCCGGCGGTGAGATGAAGAGAATCGAGATTGCGACTGTTCTGGCGAAACACCATGACCTGTGTGTGTTTGACGAGCCGGAGGCAGGAATTGATCTGTGGAGTTTTTCCATGCTGATCAAGCGTTTTGAGCAGATCCATAAGGAGAAGAAAGAGAGTCTGATCCTGATCTCACATCAGGAGAGGATCATTCAGATGGCTGACAGGATTATGGTCATCAGTGACGGAAAAGTGGAATCCATCGGTGATGCGGCTGAGATCATGCCGACGCTTTTCGGACAGGAGATAGATTCCTGCGAGTGCAGAAGACAAAAGGGAGGTGACCTCTATGGAGTCTAATAATAAAGTGGAACTTGACAAGGTGACGCAGGATGTGCTGAATGTGATTGATTCCTACGGATTTAAGCAGGAAGGAGCCTACAACCTCCGGCTGAACGGAATGGCAGTGTGCCGCGGGGACAGCCGCCATATCAATATCGTAACAAAAGAGGATAAGCCGGGTATCGATATCCACATCAGCGGCGAGGCGAAGGATGAAATGGTTCACATTCCTGTTGTCATGTCACAGGAGGGCGTCGATATCGTGTATAATGACTTCTATATCGAGGACGGTGCAGACGTGACAATTATCGCCGGCTGCGGAATCCACGGCGAGGGATGCAGCGAGACAAGACATGACGGAATTCATGCATTTCATGTGGGAAAAGGCTGTAATGTAAAATATATCGAAAACCACTATGCGGAAGGAAACGGGACAGGACAGAAAGTTCTCAATCCTGTGACAAAGATCTACGTGGGAGAGGACTCTGTGTTTACACTTGAGACTACCCAGATCAAAGGTGTGGATGCTACAGAGCGCGAAAACTATATTGAGCTTGCCGAGAATGCCAAGCTCTTTGTGACCGAGAAACTGATGACAGATGAAGGGCAGACTGCCGTTTCCAACATGGATGTGGAGCTTAACGGCGAGAACAGCTCCGCAAGGATTGTGTCCCGTTCTGTCGGAAAAGGCAATTCCAAGCAGGTGTTCCATCCGAAGGCAATCGGAAATAACAGCTGCCACGCCCATGTTCAGTGCGATTCCATCATTATGGAAGGAGCTGAGATCAGTTCTATACCGGAGATCGACGCAAGACATGTAGATGCTCAGATCATTCATGAGGCAGCGATTGGAAGAATCAACGACGAACAGCTCATCAAACTTCGTACTTTTGGTATGACAGAAGAAGAGGCGGAAGCGGTCATCATTGAGAGCTTCCTGAAATGATCAAAGGGGTCAGGCCCCATTGCTCACCGTTTTCTGAATTGTATAAAAAATATGTGAAATATAATATGTGCCGTGCACTTTTGCAAAAGTACACGGCACATAATCTCTTGATACAGCTTATATCTCTTTGCATACATCAATCCATTCTTCTGATCTGGAAAATTTTTCCAGTTCATCGCAGTTCATCTCCACTGCGGTATTGGAACCGCCGGCAGCCGGGAAGACGGTATCAAACCGCCGCAGGGAAACATCCAGGTAAACGGAAGTGTGTTCCGGATTTCCGAAAGGACAGACACCGCCGATGGCGTGACCGGTCAGAGGCTCTACATCTTCTGCAGCAAGCATTTTTGCTTTCATCCCGAAGAAATGTTTGAATTTACTATTATCTATTTTCATATCTCCTGCTGTGAGTATAAGGATTGCACCGTCTTTTTCCTTTGTGTAAAAAGAAAGTGTTTTGGCGATTCGCGCCGGTTCTACGCCGACTGCCTGAGCAGCCAGTTCTACGGTTGCGCTGGAGACAGGAAATTCCAGGATTTCCTTTTCAATATTGTTTTCCATGAAGTAATTTCTGACAAGTTCAACAGACATTTAAGTTCCTTCTTTCTCTGTATATTTTCCTCAGTGATTATACCAGTTCTGCGCATAAAAAGCCAGAATAGTTCTCAAAATGTCTTTTTCAACCAGCGGGATGGTTACATTTCCGCTATATGGATATAAAATAGAGACAGGAATAAAACGGAAAAATGCAGAGGTGGAGGCATATGGATCAGATTAAGATAGGAAAATTTATTGCAGAGAGAAGAAAGAAACTGAACATGACCCAGAAGGAGCTGGCTGAGAAGCTGGGGGTGACCGACCGGGCGGTGTCGAAGTGGGAGACCGGACGCTGTATGCCGGATCTCTCTCTGCTCCAGCCTCTGAGCAGAAACATTAAAGTGGGAGTCAATGACCTGTTGAGTGGAGAGCTGCTGTCGGAAAAGGAGCTGCGAAAAAAGAGCGAGGAAAATCTGGTGACCATGGCAAAAATGAATTATCTGAACAGCTTCCGGCATGGATTCTGGGGGTTTTATATTCTTGGGATTGCTCTTCTTATATACTGTCTGGTGAAAGATCTTGAATCATCGGGAATACTTGCCCTTATCCTTGCGTACAATACAGCGGTCTTCTACTCCAGATGCAGATCCGGCATTGTTAATCCGGGATACGGCAGATGTGGCCGGGATTTTATGGAAATACTGATCACAATATTCGGCGCGGCCGGAACGGCCGCAGGGTTGTTTCATGAAAGATTTTTAAAAGTATAAGAAGATTGGATTTTATCGG
>CAKNHF010000058.1 GCA_930972465.1 uncultured Lachnospiraceae bacterium | reverse complement strand
CTGACGGTGTGGTATGATTATAAAATGAGATATCGTAAGAAACATCATTGGTTAGCAGTTAGGAAAATGTTTTGTATGGCGGTTGTGCTGTGCCTGTCTGCCCTTATTGCGCTGGATAAAAGGCTGACAGTGCGGACTTACCGGGAAAGGACCTCTCTTCTGCAGGAGCCGGTGTGTCTGGCGGTGATTACGGATCTGCATGCCGGGATCTATGGGGAAGCCCAGCAGAATCTGCTGCGCGCGGTTCGCAGGCAGGAACCGGATGCGGTCCTGTTGGTCGGGGACATTGCGGACGATGAGGTGCCGGATGACGGTGTGTGGATGATGCTTTCGGAACTCGCCGGGGATTATCCATGTTTTTATGTGTCAGGCAACCATGAATTCTGGAGCGGCAGGGCGGGAGAGATCAAAGAGGGGATCGAGGCATATGGGGTGGAAGTCCTGGAAGGGGAAGGCTGCATGCTGGAAGTACGGGGACAGAAACTTCAGATCTTTGGAGTGGATGATCCGGATTGTTTTGGCGGCGGAGCCCGCCTGACGGACGGATCGTCCGAAGCATGGCAGGCACAGCTTGCCGCCTGTGAAAGTTATCAGAAGGCAAACTTGTATCGTTTTTTAGAATGTGGTACGATTATACAAAACGAAGTGTAATTGGTTTGACAATGACCAGGAGGGAGTTGCGATGAGTGATTATATACTGAGCTGCAGTTCGACGGTGGATTTAACGCCGCAGCAGATGAAAGAACGGGATATCCGCTATGTCTGCTTTCATTTTATCCTGGACGGACAGGATCATAAGGACGATATGGGGCAGTCCATAGCGCCGGAAGAATTATATTCCAGGATGGTGGCAGGAGCGGAGGCGAAGACTTCCCAGGTGGCCCTTGGAGAATATACGGAATATTTTGAACAGCTTCTCCAGGAGGGGAAGGACATTCTTCATGTGGAGTTTTCAAGCGGATTGTCCGGTTCCTATAACTCTGCGCGGCTGGTGGTGGAGGACCTGAAAGAGAAGTATCCGGACAGAAAGATCTATCTGGTGGATTCGCTGGCAGCATCCAGCGGGTACGGACTGATCATGGAAACTCTGGCCGATATGCGGGATGCCGGAAAGAGCGTGGAAGAGCTGTACCAGTGGATCGAAGAGAACAGACTCCGGATGCATCACTGGTTTTTCTCTACAGATCTGACTTTTTATATCAGAGGCGGAAGAATCTCCAAGACAGCGGGAGCGGTCGGCACGCTGCTGGGCATCTGCCCGCTTCTGAATATGGATAACCTGGGAAGGCTCCAGCCCAGGGAAAAAATACGCACGAAAAAGAAGGTGATCCGCCGGATCGTGGAGATGATGGAAGCCCACGCGCAGGACGGGACAGAATACAGCGGAAAATGCTATATATGCCAGTCCGCGTGCCTGGATGACGCAAAAGCCGTTGCCGCGCTTGTGGAAGAGAAGTTTCCAAAGCTTCAGGGAAAGGTGGAAATCTATCCGATTGGAGCGACGATCGGAAGCCATACCGGTCCGGGGACGGTGGCGCTGTTCTTCTGGGGCGATGAGCGGAAGGACTGATTTTGGAAATTTTCATAAATAATGGTTAATCAAAGAAAGGGTAAATGTCCGGGTCATGGGCAGTTACCCTTTCTTTGTGCATGCTTTTGAGAATAGATGTATTTTTTTGTACTGAGAGTGCAAAATTTTACCAAAAAGAATGTAAAAACGAAAGAAAGTTTGTAAAAATCGCAAATCTATGACAAAATCGCGTATTGTAAATAGTTGTTTTGCACATAATTTCCGGACTAAAATAAGTGTAACAAGCTTTTCGCCGCATAACTGTTATAAACGGCAGTTATGCGGCGATTTTTTGTTTGGCAGATAAGAACCTGAAGGTTTTTACCAGCCAACACATTGTTTCTTCCGCAGCTGCATGGAGAAGCCTATAATTGTCCTTAAGAAAAAGCTGAAGTTGACGGAGCACATGCAGGAAGATGACTGGAGGGGTGTATATCGTGTATGAAAAAATTTTCAGCAGAGGATATATTAATGGCGTAGAATTAAAAAATCGGGTTATTATGGGAGCTATGGACGAATCCCTTGGGGAATAATTCGGATTGATAATCTGATCCGCTACTTCAGGACTCAAATTGAGAAGGATTCTAATATAGAAGTACGCTTAGGGTATGGAAGTGACAGAAGAATCATGCCTGTATGGCGCAGTATGGAAGCACAGGACGGAGTCGCCAAACAGCATCAGGATAACATGTACGGAGGAATCGATTTTCCGGACAGAGGAGGTTCCTTTGTAGAAGAGTATTATATCCGTGATGCGGATATGAATCTGGCGTTGATTCCGGACGGCGTCACACTGGAACAGGCTGTGATGGTGCCGGACATGCTGTGTACAGCATTCGAAGGGGTCGAGCAGCTGAATCCGGAGTTCGGTTTCTCCGTGGCAGTGCTGGGCATCGGGCCGGTCGGACTGACGGCAGTACGCTGGTAAACCTGAGCGTATATTTCAGCGGCGCGCCTATCGAGATTGATCCGGCTGTCTGGGGATTTGGATATGGGGATAAGACGATTAAGGGATCGGGCTGCCGGGGAGGACGTCTCTGGATGTCCAGGATGGCGCAGCTCATCGCCGCCGGCAGAATTGAACCGGAAAAGCTTATTACAATTAAACCGGTGATTTATAATGATTGATGAAACCTGTTGACAGGAATTTCATTTTGATGGTAGAATAGCCATGCATTAAAACCCGTAGAGGGTATGTGGATTTTTCTAGCACAGTCTATTTTTCGCCACATAACTGTTATAAGCAGCAGTTATGTGGCGTTTTTTATGCAATGAACTAAAGGAGGAATTTGAAAGACCTATGAACGATCAGACATTTATGAAAGAACAGCCTGTTTCCAGACTTCTCTGGAAAATGTCGCTGCCCATGGTGATTTCCATGATGGTAAACTCCCTGTATAACATTGTGGACAGTTATTACGTGGCTCAGATCAGCGAGAAGGCCATGACGGCCCTGTCGCTGGTATATCCGGTACAGAATCTGGTCAATGCCGTAACCATCGGATTCGGAGTGGGGTTAAACGCGGTGATTTCTTATCATCTGGGAGCGCAGGAGATCCGGAAGGCGGATCAGGCGGCGTCCCAGGGATTTCTGTTAAGCCTGATACACGGTATCGCCCTTACCGTGATAAGCATATGGATCATGCCTGTTTTTCTGCCGCTGTTTACTTCTGACGCGGAAGTGATCAGCCTGGGAGTCCGGTATTCCCGCGTGGTGTTCCTGTTTGCCGCGGTGATATCCATGACCTTGTTCTATGAGAAGCTGTTTCAGTCTGTGGGAAGGATGGCTGTATCCATGTTCTGTATGATGTGCGGCTGTATCGCCAACATTATACTGGACCCAGTACTGATCTACGGTTACGGGCCGTTCCCGGTCATGGGAATCGAGGGCGCGGCTCTGGCCACCGGCATCGGGCAGGTGCTGACATTGATTCTGTATCTGGCAGTACATGCGGTAAGGCCGCTTCAGGTGAACGCGCATATCCGTCAGATGGGACTCACCAAAGATATGTGCAGGCGGCTCTATGGGATCGGTATTCCGGCGGTTTTAAATCTGGCGCTGCCGTCCCTCCTGACTTCGGCGCTGAATGCGATCCTGGCGGGTTATTCCCAGATCTATGTGGTCGTCCTGGGAGTATATTATAAGCTGCAGACATTTCTGTATCTGCCGGCCAATGGGATTGTACAGGGCATGCGTCCGCTGATCGGCTACAATTATGGCGCGAAGGAGCAGGAACGTGTGAGAAGAATCTATCGCACCGCGTTGGGAGCCATCATCCTGATCATGGGTCTTGGAACAGTTCTCTGTCTGGCGATCCCGGAACCGCTCATGGGACTTTTTGCGGAGAGTCAGGAGACAGTGGGGGCAGGGGCAAAGGCGCTGCGCATTATATGCGCCGGATTTCTGGTATCCTCGGTCTCCGTAACCACCTGCGGAGCTCTGGAAGGACTGGGGATGGGCGGGCCGTCGCTCCGCATCTCGCTGCTCCGCTATGCAGTCGTCATGATTCCGGCTGCCTGGCTTTTGAGCCTGGCTTTTGGCGCGGAAGGCGTGTGGCATGCATTCTGGATATCGGAGCTTCTGACTGCGGTGGCTTCTGTCTTTATTCTGAGGAAAGCCATGCCGCGTCAGGATTAGGAAATTCTTAAGAATTATTCAGGAAAACGTAAAGATCTTCTTCTGACGGATATGGTATGCTGAATCCGGCGGCGTTCCGGACGCCTGCCGGAAGGAGGCACCGTATGGGTGAGAAAATACTGGTAGTGGATGATGAAAAAGAGATTGCGGATCTGATCGCTGTCTATCTGGAAAGCGGGGGATACACCGTATTTAAATGTTACACGTCGGAAGACGCGCTGGAATGCATCCGGCATGAAGAACTGGATCTGGCGGTTCTGGATGTGATGCTTCCGGGGCAGAACGGCTTTGTCCTGTGCCAGAAGATCAGGGAAAAACATACTTATCCGATTATCATGCTCACGGCAAAGGACGCGGAGACGGATAAGATCACCGGTCTCACGCTGGGAGCGGACGATTATATTACAAAGCCTTTCCGGCCGCTGGAGATGATGGCAAGGATCAAAGCGCAGCTCCGCAGATATAAGAAGTACAATCCGGCATCGGCCCGGCCGGAGGACGAAGAGATGATCTTTCACTGGGGACTGGTGATGAACCTGAAGACTCACGAATGTACCATGAACGGGAAAAGGCTGGAACTGACGCCGACCGAGTTCAAGATTCTTGCCGTACTCTGCCAGAGGAAGGGAGAAGTAGTCAGCGCCGAAGAACTGTTCCATGAGATCTGGCAGGACGAATACTACTATAAAAACAATAATACGATCACAGTGCATATCCGGCATCTCAGGGAAAAACTGGGAGATACTTCGGACAGACCCAGATATATCCGTACTGTCTGGGGAGTGGGGTATCGGCTTGATGATTAGGATGAAAAAATCAGGATATACCCGTCTGAAGACCCGTATCTTCCTGCAGCTTTCCATGATGGCGCTGGGGACGATTTTCCTGATCTGGGCGCTTTACATCGGCGTGTTTTCAGGAAGACTTGCGGAGGGAGCAGTAGATATTATCCAAAGACTGTTTTTCCTGGACTATGAGCAGGCTCTTGGACTGTACAATTATTATGTCCGCGGAAATTTTGACCTGATCTTCTGGCTGGTCTTCGCGGTGCTGTTTCTGATCATGTTCCGGTTTGCCCTGTCCTGGTTCATGAGATATTTCAGGCAGATTGACCGGGGGCTGGACGCTTTGCTTCAGGAGGACAGCGGAGAGATCTCCATGTCTCCGGAGATGTGGGAGATGGAGCAGAAGCTGAATCTGGTCCATCATACACTGGAAAAGAGAAAGCTGGAAGCGCAGCTTTCAGAACAGCGCAAAAACGATATGGTCATGTACCTGGCCCATGATATCCGTACGCCGCTGACTTCTGTGATCGGGTATCTGTGCCTTCTGGAAGAAGCACCTGATATGCCGGAGGCGCAGAAAGCCAAATATATACATATCACGCTGGACAAGGCATACCGCCTGGAACACCTGGTCAATGAGTTCTTTGAGATCACCCGCTATAACCTGCAGCATATTGTTCTGGAAAAAGAAGATGTGAATCTCTCTTATCTGCTGGTGCAGATGGCGGACGAATTTTATCCGATCCTTGCGGACCATGCCAACAAGGTGGAACTTCAGGTGGAGGACAATCTGCACATTTACGGCGATCCGGACCGGCTGGCAAGAGTGTTTAACAATATCCTGAAAAATGCGGTGGCATACAGCTTTCCGGGGACGGTGATCCGGATCTGGTCGGAGCGCTCTCCCGGAGAGGTGTGTATCTGTTTTGAAAATCAGGGCAGGACGATCCCGAAGTATAAACTGGACGCCATTTTTGAGAAATTCTACCGGCTTGACGAAGCCAGGCAGACAGAGAGCGGCGGAGCCGGACTGGGGCTGGCCATCGCCCGGGAGATTGTACTGCTTCATGGAGGAAGAATTGCCGCGCAGAGTGAGGATAACGCCATTGTTTTCCGGGTGGAACTGCCCGTAAAAGGATGAGGGGATCCTTCTTAGGAAATTCTTTTGAAATTCTTAGGAATTCCTTCGGCAGGTCTTAGGATTATGCAAATAGATTATTAAGCTCCTTCTGATATGCTCAATATCAGAAGGAGTGATTTTTT
>CAKNHF010000057.1 GCA_930972465.1 uncultured Lachnospiraceae bacterium | reverse complement strand
ACCTCACGGCCCCCAGCCGTGCGCTCTAACCAAACTGAGCCACACCCCGCCGACTTGTATATTATATATAATTTTCCTCAAAATGTAAAGCGTAACATTTTTTATTTTTCTCCCATACAATAAAAATGTAAAATCTTATGAAAGGAACAGCCATAAATGCCAACTTGTCAGAACAATATGCACAATTCCCGCCATTCAGGCTGTGCTCTCCCATATGCGCAGGGACAGCCGCGCGGCACCGGGTTTTACGGCAGCCGGAACAGTTCCCGCAGACCCATGCCGGTCCCTCCGAACACTTCCGGAAGTGTTTCGCCTCGGACATACAGCGGGAACGACTGCTGTCATGCAAAGAACGATGCCCTGGAAGGCATGCCTGTGGCCATGGCCTATGTACCATGGCAGCAATGGCAGAACATCTATGAGATCTGCAGAGGATTCGAACGCGGAACCATCTTTGAAGATCTTGACAAACCATTCCGCGGGAAGGGAGGTCGTCGTCAGTGAGCAGTCAGATGAACCGACAGGAACTGTTAAACCATATCAACCAGGCGAGTTTTGCCGTGGATGACGTCAAGCTGTATCTGGACACCCATCCCTGCGATACCGACGCTCTCTCCTTTTTCAGAGAATACAGCAGACAGCGAAACGAACTGCTTAAGGAGTACGCAAAAGTCTACGGGCCTCTGACCATAGATACAGCGGACATCTCCTGCAGAGACAGATGGGACTGGGTCAACGAGCCATGGCCGTGGCAGGAAGGAGGGTGCTGATCTATGTGGAACTATGAAAAAAGACTGCAGTATCCCGTGAAGATTACACAGACCAACCCGAAGCTCGCTCAGATAATTATCTCTCAGTTCGGAGGACCGGACGGAGAACTTGCGGCTTCCATGAGATATCTGTCACAGCGGTATACCATGCCGTATAAGGAAATTACCGGCGTTCTTACCGACATCGGCACAGAAGAACTGGCCCACATGGAAATGATCTGTGCCATTGTCTATCAGCTGACAAAAGACCTTACGCCTGAAGAGATCGAAAAATCAGGATTCGGCCCCTACTATGTAGACCATACTCTGGCGCTCTGGCCCCAGGCCGCAAGCGGAACCCCCTGGACTGCAACCGTTTTCCAGTCCAAGGGAGATCCGATCACAGACCTGCACGAGGATATGGCCGCAGAGCAGAAAGCCCGCACAACATACGACAACATTCTGCGCCTTGTCAAAGATCCGGAAGTCTGCGATCCCATCCGTTTTCTCAGGGAACGGGAGATCGTGCACTATCAGAGATTCGGAGAAAGTCTCCGGATCGTACAGGAAAAACTCGACAGCAGGAACTTCTATGCATTTAATCCTGCATTTGACAAATAAGATTCATATGCTTTACAGAATTAATGAGAGAGCATGCCGGATGCTGTCCGCATCCGGCATGCTCTCTCATTTTCCGCTTACGGGAAACCGCATCCGGCTCTTTCCCCTACTGTGCTTCTCCCAGTGTAACGTTGACCGTACTTTCAGCGTATTCTCCATTCGTCTGAGGCACCTGAATCGTCAGTGTGACAGTCTCGCCCGCCGCATAATATCTGAGCAGTTCCTGGAGTGCTTCCATACCGTCCACAGTTGTCCCGTCAATAGCGGTAATAATGCATCCTCTCGTCATTCCCGCAGCGTCTGCCCCTCCTCCCGGGGTCACCTCAGAGACATATACGCCGCTCGGCATGTTAAGCTGCTGAGAGTACTCGGACGAAACGCTCATTCCTGTAATTCCGATGTATCCCTGATCTTCCTCGGCGACTCTTGTCTTCGTCTCCTGATTCATCAGATTTTCGATCAGATCGCTCACATCACTGATGGGGATGGCATATCCCACACCTTCCACTGTCTCTCCCACAAGTTTGGAAGAATTGATGCCGATCACTTCTCCGCTGGCATTCACAAGAGCTCCTCCGCTGTTGCCGGGATTGATTGCCGCGTCTGTCTGGATCAGCTTCGCACTGCTCTCTGTCACTTCGCCGGTCTGCGAATCAGTTTCTGAAACAGAACGGTTCAGCGCACTGATGACACCGGTTGTAACAGACTGTCCGTATCCCAGTGCATTTCCGATGGCTATCGCCGGCTCGCCGACTCTGAGCGATGTGGAATCTCCCAGTGTCGCAACGGCAATGGAATTCATTGTATCATCTGAAATATCGTCAAGCGGAACAGCGATCACTGCCACGTCATACTCTGAATCAGTTCCCTTGATATTTGCTTCTACACTGTTTCCGTCATCAAATGTGACGGTCAGCGTATCATTTCCCTCAACCACATGATTGTTGGTCACAATGAGAAGTTCCGAGTCATTCTGTGAGATAATAATGCCCGTTCCGGCGCTTTCACTCTTCTGCTCGCTTATTCCGCCGAAAAAGTTCTGTACCTCCTCGATACTCATATTTGTAATCGACACAATAGACGGCATGACATTTTCTACGATATCAGATACATCCGATGTCACAACACTTGATGTTCTCGACAAAGATGCGCTGCCTGCCACAGTTCTTGACGATCCGGAATCCGACTCTGCCGTCTCATTCAACCCCAGGATTCTGCTCCCTATAATATTTGATGTCAGAAATGTGGCGCTGGAAACAACTCCAAACAGGAGAGCAAGTCCCGCCACTGCAACAGCTTTCGGCATCTTCTTCTGCTTTTTTCTTCCCCCTCCCGGCTGCTGCGGCTGCGGACCTCCATACTGATAATTTCCGTTTGTATTTCCCTGATCATAATAATTGTATTGGTTTTCCATAAAGATTTACCTGCCCTCTCTTGTATTTCATCTTAATTATTATGTCTATATAGTACATCGTCATTGTGTTCAAATTGTGTTCATTCAATTAACAAATATTGAACCCGGTTCCGGCGCTGCATATCCGACGGACTTCATTGTTCTGTGCAGATTTTTCCACATAGAAAGGGGCCGGCTCGTTCAGAGCTGCCCCTTTCCCCCTTTTACGTGTCAGATATTCTTTTCACTCTTACAGATCTATGAAGTCAATGTCATAATCCTCATCATCTTTTGACGATCTTCCGGACTTTCGGATATTCTTTGTGGGCTCCATACGAGTATCTTCTTCATCATCTTCCTCGTATTCCTCATAATCCTCTTCCTCGTAATCCTCCTCATCATAATCGTCATCGTCATCTTCGTCGTCTTCATAGTCGTAATCGTCTTCGTAGTCGTCGCCTTCCTCGTAGTCGTCTTCGTAGTCATCCTCCTCGTCGTCATCATCATATCCGACGAACTGCTTTCTGGACTTCTTCTGGACTGCCGGACCCTCGTCTTCGTCATCATCTTCCGGAATGTCATACTCTTCATACAGATCATCCAGTTCCTGATTGCGATGTATGAGTTTGACCAGGAAAACGATCATCAGAATCAGCAGAAGCAGGACAACAGCTGCGGCTGCAACGAGCACAATCAGCGTATGACCGGCTATAAAGGAGCCGATCTGTCCGATAACCGATCCGTCCGATGAGGCACTCTGGTCTGCTGCCGGAGCCTCAAAGCTCTGATAGGTTCCGTCTTCTGTATCATACTGATAAAGCCCTTCCTCGCCTGTTCTTGTATTCAGCGCATAGATGACGTAGAACCTGTCATTTGACGGATCTGACCATGCCGGGAAAGACTGATCTCCGACAGTCAGTTCCACCTGCTGATAAGAATCGGGCAGTGATACCGCCTCGGCATCGCTCAGAAGTATAATGGAAGTCGCTGCGGAAGAATCCGCATCTGATACCATTGTGTCTGAAATGGCTACTTCTATATAAGGAGAAAACGTTGCATCTTCTTCATTATACAGGAAAAAGCTTCCCGTCCCCGTTGAGTCTACCAGATAGCCGAGATATACTCCTGCGTCATTGGCAACAAACTTTCTTTCTGCTCCGTTAAAGGTAAGCGTTGTCTCAGCATATCCTGCAGGGATATCAGCGGAAGTGAATGCTTCGGAGAAATTATAATCCGTGCCGTTTACAGAAACAACAATATCTGTCGTAGTTCCCGCAGGTTCAGCATCTGCCGCAGTGTCTGTCCCTTCTGTATCTTCAGACGGCTCTGCTGTCGTGCTTCCGTCATCGGCCGCCTCTACCTGGATACGGGAGAATCCCTCATCCAGATCCAGCGTCTCATCTGAATACAGATATGCCGTAGTGCTGTCTACCTCAAGCATGGTCTCTCCGGTCTGGAGCGCGCGGAACTGCAAAGTAGAACGCAGTTCAGACTGGCTTCCGTCTCCGCTTCCGGAATAGCTCAGCGTTCCGGAGCCGTCAGATTCCACACCGTCTCCGCTGACAAACTCCAGTGCCGATGTGTCATAGCTCATTGTGACATCTGCATCTCCGATCGGATCACCACCTGTTCGGATGACAAGATCTACCTCTACCGTTTCCCCGACCTGGGTCTGCGGATCGGTGAACTGCAGAGTTCCTTCGGCAGCATAGGCAATATTACCGATCATCGGTGCTGCAAGGCATGCGGATAATGCAAGCGCAGCTATTTTTTTCATCGATTTCATGTAATTACCCCTTCTTTTGTAACTTTTTCTTTCAACACTATTTCTTTTCTATAATACACGCTTTATCCAGAATTGTCCAGTTTGATTCATAGAATCTGTCGACTTCTTGCGCTTCGCAAGTCAGGATCATCATGGAGTTCCGCAGCTTCTGCTCACTCTTCCTGGCTGTCTGAAGAAACTTCACTTTCACCATAACCGTCCCCTGAGCCGGAATCTTCCCCTGTTCCTGTCTCACCGCCTGAAGACCACTGTTCTTCATCCTGGGAACTGTCATAACCGTCTTCATAGGTTTCCGTGTTTCCGTAACTTTCCTCGTCTTCCCAATCATCCCGGGAATAAGTTTCATCCTCATAGCCGCCGTAACTGTAACTGTCATAACTGTCGTAATCATTATAACTCTCATCAGAATCCCCGGCATAACCGCCGTCATAGACGTCATAGTCAGTTACATATCCGCTGCTGTACCCTGTTGCCGCAATAATGCCCTCATTATTTGCAGTCACTATGGACGACGGGGTATAGTCTGTCACGCCAAACAGGAATTCATGCAGCTGCTTCACATTGGAAGTAAGATCCTCTGCTATCACAACACTTCCCAGTCCTGAAATATTGTCTGTTGACTGGTCGAACGGAAAACCTGTATTCTCCAGCAGTTCATACTGGGAATATGCCTGTGCATAATACAGAATTTCCTGCAGAGTAAAACTGGTCGAAATCTGCGGAAAAACTTCATTGATAATACTGTTAATGGTCAGAAGATCCGCTTTCTGAATCTTTTCCACCGCTTTTTCTATCACCAGTCTCTGCCGTTCTGTCCTTGTAAAATCTCCGCCGGCCGTGGAACGGATACGTGCATATGTTGTCGCCTGAGGGCCGTCCATGAGATAGGTCCCCGGCTCGCTGATCTGATGAGCCTCTTTGCCCGCTACTCTCGCCGTCTCTGTCACGTACTTGTTGAACGGCTCAATTTCCTCCTCTTCAAGAGTGATCTCAACTCCTCCGAGCAGATCTATCACATCAGATATGGCGCCGAAGTCCACGGTCACGTAATCTTCAATATCAAGATCAAGATTCGTGTTCAGCATATTAATGGCCATGGTCGGACCGCCGTAACTGTACGCGGCATTGCACTTCTGATAAGTTCCGTCAGAAAGGTTGAGAACTGTATCGCGATAGACGGAGACCATCCGGATCTCTTTCGTCTCATTGTTCAGACTTGCAACAATAATGGTATCCGTTCTGTTTCCTTCCCCGAGATTCCCGTCTCTGGAGTCTACCCCGAAGAGAGCGATATTCGTATATCCCTCTCCCAGATCCACGTCTCTGGCCTGAACTTCCTCATTAATAATCAGATCCTCCGCCTGTATATTGCGGGTATCGATCTTGCTCCACTGTACAGCCACATATATGGCCGCCGAACCGAACAGGCACACCATGAAACCGGCGAAACACACCAGGGCTTTCTGCCAGTTCTTCAGTCTGGTAAACCAGTTTTTTCTTTTTGAGCGGCGGCGTCTTCTGCCGCGTCTCCTTACGTTCTTTGCCATAGTTCTACTACACTCCGCCTGCGTAAAAGAAGTTTTTAGCCGTATTTGTTTTATCTGTTATATTAAAATCGGTCCGGCACAAATCAGATTCTCTCGCATCTTCAAATCATATTGTCTCTCTATTTCTGCTAATTTTACATTATTTCTCTTGCCAATATTGTTTTTGACCTCATAGTTTAGCATTATGCTACTCCGCTTGCATGTCTCTGG
>CAKNHF010000056.1 GCA_930972465.1 uncultured Lachnospiraceae bacterium | reverse complement strand
ATAATGAATTGGCACTACTGACACTATGCGGCTCCATTATCGCACTCCTGTTTGTTGGAAGCAGGGCGCAGAAAGTTCTCCGCTTTCCGGAAGGAAACGACAGGATGAAAAAGATTTCTGCATCAATTCATCAGGGGGCAATGGCGTATCTGAGACGCCAGTACAAAATCCTCATCGGATTTTTCGCGATCATGTTCGTGATCCTTCTGATCATGGCGATTACAGGATTTCTGACACCGTATGTTCCATTTGCGTTTGTGACCGGAGGATTTTTCTCGGGGCTTTCAGGATTTGTAGGGATGCAGATTGCAACACGCGCAAACGCCAGAACTGCGGCTGCCTGTCAGAAGAGTCTGAATAAGGGACTGAATGTTGCGTTTTCAGCTGGTTCGGTTATGGGATTTACTGTTGTAGGACTGGGACTTCTGGATATTTCAATCTGGTATCTGCTTCTGAAACTGGTATTCAAGCTTCCGCTTGAAGATGTAACAAGTACGATGCTTACGTTTGGAATGGGAGCTTCTTCCATGGCTCTGTTTGCCCGTGTCGGCGGAGGTATCTATACAAAAGCCGCGGATGTCGGCGCAGACCTTGTTGGTAAGGTTGAGGCCGGAATTCCGGAAGATGATCCGAGAAACCCGGCTGTTATTGCGGATAATGTGGGCGACAATGTAGGTGATGTTGCCGGAATGGGCGCAGACCTTTATGAATCTTATGTGGGGTCCATCCTGTCAGCGTGCTCACTCGGAGTTATCGCATTTAATAAGATAGAATCTGTTGACCGCGCAAATGCGGTTGCAATTCCAATGCTCCTTGCTGCGATCGGTGTTCTGGCATCTATTCTGGGATCACTTCTTGTAAAGACGGGAGAGAGCACAGACCAGAGTACACTTCTGAAAGCACTCCGAAGAGGAACGAATACAAGTGCGCTTCTTATTGCGATCATTGCTTTTCCGATCGTCTGGTTCATCCTCGGAAGCGACTTTATCGGTGTTTACTTTGCGATCCTTGCAGGGCTTCTTGCCGGTGTGCTGATCGGATTCTTTACCGAATATTTTACATCGGATACATATAAGCCAACCCAGAATCTGGCAGATAAATCTGAGACGGGATCTGCAACGCTGATTATCGGAGGGCTGAGCCTTGGAATGCTTTCCACAGCAGTTCCGATCATCATTATCGCGATCTGCGTTATGGCTGCTTACGCTTTCTCGGGCGGCTTTGTCGAGTCTACAAGAGGACTTTACGGAATCGCTCTGGCCGCAGTAGGTATGCTGTCAACTCTCGGAATCACACTGGCGACAGATGCGTACGGACCGATCGCAGACAATGCGGGCGGTATCGCGGAGATGGCAGGGCTTGAGGAAGACGTGAGAAGACGTACAGATGCCCTGGACTCTCTTGGAAATACAACGGCTGCTACAGGAAAGGGATTCGCCATCGGCTCTGCAGCGCTGACTGCTCTTGCGCTTATTGCTTCCTATGTTGAAAAGGTACAGGAAGTGGGCGGAGATTCCGTTGTGCTTGATATGAGCGTTATGAATCCGACAGTGCTTGTAGGCATCTTTATCGGAGCCTGCCTGCCTTTCGTATTCGCAGCTCTGACGATGGATTCTGTCGGACGTGCAGCGCAGAGCATCGTTGTTGAAGTAAGACGTCAGTTTAAGGAGATCAAGGGTCTGATGCAGGGAAAAGCAGATCCGGATTATGAGACCTGTGTGGATATCTGTACAAAGGCAAGTCTTCATGAGATGATCCTTCCGACGCTCCTTGCAATTATCACTCCTGTTCTGACGGGACTGATTCTGGGATATAACGGTGTGATCGGACTTCTTACCGGTTCCACGGCGACCGGATTCCTGATGGCGATCTTCATGGCAAATTCCGGCGGCGCATGGGACAATGCGAAGAAGTACATCGAAGGCGGAAAACATGGCGGAAAAGGCAGCGAGTGCCATAAAGCGGCAGTCGTAGGCGACACCGTGGGAGATCCTTTCAAGGATACATCCGGACCGTCCATCAATATCCTGATCAAGCTGCTTTCAATGGTTTCCATTGTATTTGCGGCACTGGTTGTGAATTATCATATTTTCTAGAACGTGAATAAGTGATTTTCCCCCTGCATACATTGTAAAAACAATGTTTGCAGGGTGATTTTTTTGAAAGATTATATTGAGGAGAGAGCCGTGGAGATTGCAAATTATATTATAGAAAACAGCGCGACGGTGAGGCAGACAGCGAAGCAGTTTCGGATCAGTAAGAGTACGGTACATAAGGATGTTACCGAGCGGCTCCTCCAGATTAACCCTTCTCTTGCCCGGGAGGCACGGAAGGTGCTGGACATGAATAAGTCGGAGCGGCATATCCGGGGAGGGATGGCTACAAGAGAGAAGTACCTTCATCAGCATGGATAAGACAAGAGTGTGTAAAATGGAAGCAGACTGTGCAGAGAAAATGCAGCTGCTTCTGTTTTTTAGAGAGATATCGGAAAAAAGGATGTTCGCCATAATTATTGTTGCGCTGATCAGTACGGAGGGATATAATAGGACTGTTTGTTCAGCCGGAGAATTGTGACCGGCAGGCCGCCGTCTGGCGGCAGAATGGAGTTTGATATGAAAGTACTGAAGATGATATTTAAAAATGAGACGGTTTTCTGTATCTCATTTCTGCTGGCGGTGCTGTCAGCGTTTGTGGTACATCCTGATCAGATGTATCTGGCGTATCCGGATTACCGCACGATTGCCCTGCTGTTCTGTCTGATGATTATCGTAGGGGGATTTCAATCTCTGGGGGTATTCGGAATGCTTGGGCATTTTCTGCTGAAGGGAGCAGGAAGTATCAGGGGGCTTTCGCTTATTATGGTGCTGCTCTGTTTTTTCAGCAGTATGGTGATTACGAATGATGTGGCGCTGATTACTTTTGTTCCGTTTACAATTGTTGTCTTCCGGATGAGCGGGAGAGTGGAAAGGGTCCTGAAGCTGGTAATACTGGAGACGATTGCTGCAAACCTGGGGAGCATGGCAACACCCATCGGAAATCCGCAGAATCTGTATCTGTATTCTATAGCGCACCTTACTGCGGGAGAATTTGTACAGGCTGTTTTTCCCTATGCGGGAGTGTCGCTTATTATGCTTGCAGCAGTAGTCCTTGTGGAGCGGGAGGAGCCGCTGCTGGATGTTGTCGTAAAAGAGAAGACCGAATTTACAAAGGGAAAAATATTCCGACAGATGGTTCCGTATCTGGCATTGCTGATTTTGTGTCTGATGGTGGTTTTTCGAATCCTTCCGTATCAGCCGGTATTGATCTGTGTAATGATTGTTGTGCTGGCGGTCAACCGGAAACTGTATCTGTCCGTAGATTATTTTTTGCTTCTCACATTCCTGTGCTTTTTCATTTTTATCGGAAATATGAAACGGATTCCTGAAATAAGCAGCTTTCTCGTTTCTGTTGTGGAGGGGCGGGAGCTTCTGACCGGAATACTTACAAGTCAGATTATCAGCAATGTACCGGCGGCGATCCTTCTGTCGGGCTTCAGCAGCAATTTTTCCGCGCTTCTTACCGGAGTGAATGTGGGCGGACTGGGGACGCTGATTGCATCTCTGGCCAGCCTGATATCTTTCAAATTTTTTTCACGGGAGTATCCTGATAAAAAGGGGGCATATATGATCAGATTTACCATATGGAATGGAATCTTTCTTATTGTGCTGATTGGAGAGGCATTTCTGCTGGGGCAAATTACGTGACGGATTGAATTGCTTTTCGTGGATCTCAGGGGATGTTTTAACTTTACTTTTGACGGGGGTTTCAGTATACTTTTATTAAACAGACAGTCTTAAGAAGGGCATAGTATTTTATGGTCAGATAAGATGCTAGGCTCTTTTGTTTTATAAAGATTTTGGAATACTTGTAAACTGGCCTTCAATTTTGCGGAGAGTGTGAGATGAAAATCATAATTGTTGACGGCGACGGTCAGTCAGCTGCGAAAACAGAAGAAATGCTTGCGTCCACAGGGCAGGAATGGGAAATATCAGGCGTCGTGCAGGACGGAAGAACAGGGTATAAACTGATCAGCGAAAAAAGACCTGATCTGCTGATTATGGATCTTATGCTGTCCGGTATGAGCGGTTTGTCTCTTCTGAGAAAGCTCAGGGCAGATAAGCTGGGAATCCGGGTCCTGATTCTTACGTCAGATACGGATTTCAATCATGCCAGACAGGCGATCGAACTGGGTGTTGATAATTATATGCTCAAACCGGTTAAAAAATCGCAGCTGAAGAAAGCTGTGCTTCAGATCCAGGATAAACTCGAAGCGGATAAGATTATGAAAAAGGCTTTTACAGTGGAAAATATTTTTACAGGATGTCTGAGCGGACAGTATAAGCCAGACAGAGATTTCCATCAGCTGACCCGGGAAAGATTCGGGTTTACCCTGGAAGATCCGGGAGCGGTATTTACTTTGTGGTTCGGAAGCAATTATATGGCCAACAGGGAAGACGCACGTCATATTCTGCAGAATGCAGGAAAAGAGAACGGACTGTCTGTCTGTGTGCTGGAAGTAGATATATGGAGAATGCTGCTGGCTGTCGTGTACCGTATGGAGCCGGAAAAATCGGAGTACGATATTTTTAAGAATCGCATCATGCCTGTAATTCGGGGAAGCATTCCCGGAGAGTTTGTGTGTATGTGGAACGAGATGGAGCATACCGGGGATCTGCTGAACACAATTACGGAAATGCGGAGGCTTCGGGAATGGAATCTGTTGTTTGAAAGAGGACAACTGATCAGTCCCGAGAATATCCGGGGGCTTCAGGTACTTCCGCTGAAATATCCGGCGGAGCTTGAAGATCAGATGAAAAAAGCTGTCTCATTGTCTGATGGTGAGGAGATTAAAAAATGCTATTACAGATTATATGATCTGTTCAGGCAGGAAATCTACAGTCCCCAGTCAATCAAAGAATGTCTGATCCGTTTTAACATGACGGCGTTGAATACATATAAGGCGAGACATGTACTCGAGTCGGAGCTGAGAATTCAGTATTGTATGCAGGCTATCTCAGAAGCTGTGGACTGGGGGCAGATACGTGAGGCCATGGAGGAATTTTTTGAACTGCTCCGGGGCGGGACATTTGAAGCAAAGTCGGATGAATCACTGAGCCCGCTGGTAAGAAATGCAGTGCAGATGGTCCGTAAATATTATGACCATGGACTTACTCTTGAGGAGACAGCGGACCGTCTCTTTGTGTCGGAAGAGTATCTCAGTTCTCAGTTTAAGAAAGAAACCGGACGCGGGTTTAAAGAGACGGTAAGGCATTACAGAATCGAGCGGATCAAGGATCTTCTGATGAACACTTCGCTCAAGCTGAATCAGATTGCCGAGCTGACAGGCTACGCGGATCCTAAATATATGAGCCGGGTGTTCCGGGAGGAAACAGGGATGCTTCCGAATGAATTTCGCAAGACAGCTCATTAAAAAAGTACACCTTTCTAAGAAAATTCACCCTTTTCAAACTGGAAAAATGTGTTAGTATGTAAAACAAAAATCAGAAATGACAGCTTGAAGCATTTTCACAGTGTGATTCAAAGAAGAGGTGAAAAGACAATGAATGAAATGAAGGTTACTTTTAAAAGTCCTGACGAGATCCTTGAATTTGTGAATACAGTCTCCAAGTATGAATTTGACATGGATATGAAAAAAGGTCGTCTGGTAGTTGACGCAAAATCAATACTTGGAATCATGAATCTCGGGCTCAACAATGTGATCCAGCTGACCATGTATACGGATGACTGCACGGATCTTCAGGAAAAGATCGCCAAATATGCGGCGTGATGCAGTCGGCATTTTTAAAAACAGATTGTGATCATCAACGATTCCCCTGGAAAGAACCAGGGGATTTTTTATACTTGTAAAACAGAACGTGCTCATCTATAATGAAATCATACGAGTAGGCGGCCGTAATGGCCGTATTTTACAGGAGGAAAACCTTGAAGAACGAATTAGTAATCGTACTTGATTTCGGCGGGCAGTATAATCAGCTTGTAGCACGCCGCGTCAGGGAATGTAATGTGTATTGTGAGATCTATTCTTACAGGACAGACATCGAGAAGATTAAAGAAATGAACCCGAAAGGAATCATCCTTACAGGAGGTCCGAACAGCTGCTATCTGCCGGATTCACCGACTTATACAGATGAGCTGTTCAAGCTGGGAATTCCGGTGCTGGGACTCTGTTACGGCGCACAGCTTATGATGCATGTGCTTGGCGGAGAAGTGAAGAAAGCGGAAGTGCGTGAGTACGGGAAGACGGAAGTGGTGATCGATAAGAAGGAGTCAAAGGTATTCCAGAATGTATCCACGCCGACCATTTGCTGGATGAGTCATTTTGACTATATTGCGAAGGTGGCTCCGGGATTTGAGATTACTGCCCATACGGCGGACTGCCCGGTGGCGGCTGCTGAAAATGCAGAGCAGAAACTGTATGCGATTCAGTTCCATCCGGAGGTGCTTCACACGGCAGAAGGAACGAAGATGATCAATAATTTTGTGAAGAATGTCTGTGAGTGTGCCGGAGACTGGAAAATGGACGCGTTCGTTGAGAATTCCATCAAAGCGATCCGAGAAAAGGTAGGAGACGGAAAAGTTCTCCTTGCATTATCCGGCGGTGTGGATTCTTCCGTGGCGGCAGGCCTGCTCTCAAGAGCTATCGGAAAACAGCTGACATGTGTGTTTGTAGACCATGGCCTTCTCCGGAAAAATGAGGGAGACGAAGTAGAAGCTGTCTTCGGACCGGAAGGGAATTTTGATCTGAATTTTATCCGCGTTAACGCGCAGGAGAGGTATTATAATAAACTGGCCGGTGTGACAGAACCTGAGCAGAAGCGTAAGATCATCGGCGAGGAATTCATCCGTGTCTTCGAGGAAGAGGCGAAGAAGATCGGGGCTGTTGATTTCCTTGCTCAGGGGACGATCTATCCTGACGTGGTAGAGAGCGGCCTGGGCGGAGAGTCCGCGGTGATCAAGTCTCACCACAATGTAGGCGGTCTTCCCGACTATGTTGATTTCAAGGAGATCATCGAGCCGCTGAGGGATCTGTTCAAGGATGAAGTACGTAAAGCCGGACTGGAGCTGGGAATTCCGGAGGAGCTGGTATTCCGTCAGCCGTTCCCGGGACCGGGACTGGGTATTCGTATCATCGGCGAGGTGACTGCGGAGAAGGTAAAGATCGTGCAGGATGCGGATGCAATATACAGAGAAGAGATCGCAAATGCAGGGCTGGATCAGGATATCAATCAGTATTTCGCAGCGCTGACAAATATGCGTTCCGTCGGAGTCATGGGGGACGAGAGGACTTATGACTATGCAGTGGCGCTCAGGGCGGTGAGGACGGTTGACTTTATGACGGCTGAGGCTGCGGAAATCCCGTATGAAGTGCTCAATAAGGTGATGAGCAGGATCATTAATGAAGTGCGGGGGGTAAACAGGGTATTTTATGATCTGACGAGTAAACCACCGGGGACGATAGAGTTTGAATAGTCGGCGGTGGGCCAGAAAGCCTTTATTTACGGGATTTTCCGGCACCGGTGCCTCTGGATTGCATTATCATTGCATTTTTACATTTGCCT
>CAKNHF010000055.1 GCA_930972465.1 uncultured Lachnospiraceae bacterium | reverse complement strand
TTCAAGAGTGGAAAATGCTTGCAAACCATTGATTTTACAGGGTTTGCAAAAAAATTCAAAAATTATTAGCACTCACCTCTTGACAGTGCTAACAATCAAGTGCTATAGTACAACTAGAACAAAGGAAAAGGAATAAAAAGAACAGAACCGACGGATTCTAATACGAAAGCTGTTCTGACAAAATTCCGGATCCCGCGGTTCCCTGAAACCAACATCCGAGATGAGTTCGAGGGTGCTGATAAGGCTGTGCAAGCAGCCCATAGATCAATTCAGAGAATATAGTTTATGGAAGGAGAAATGACTTATGTTAATGCCTAGTATTTTTGGAGAGAATTTATTTGATGATGACTGGATGGATTTCCCGTTTGACAGATTTGACAGAGAGTTCTGGGGAAAGAAGAATCCGCTGTACGGTAAGAATGCAAAGAACATGATGAAGACAGACATCCGTGAGCATGATGCGGGATATGAGCTTGATATCGACCTTCCGGGATTTAAGAAAGATGAGATAAATGTAGAACTTGAAAACGGTTACCTGACGATTTCTGCGACAAAGGGTCTTGACAAAGACGAGCAGGACAAGAAGGGTAAATACATCCGCAGGGAGCGTTATGCAGGAGCAATGCAGAGAAGCTTCTATGTGGGCGATGACATCACACATGAAGACATCAAGGCGAAATTCGAGGACGGTATCCTGAAGCTGAGCATTCCGAAAAAGGATCAGCAGGTTGTTGAGACTAAGAAACACATCGCCATCGAGGGATGATCTTTGAACAGACAGATAAATGAAGAGGTCCGGTGCCGATAAGGCATCGGGCTTTTTTTGACTGAAAGTATTCCATCTTTTTACATTTCTGCTATAATGTTCTGCGGTATGAGAAAAGAGAGGGGTACATAAGATGAAAAAGACGAATGATTTCGGCAGGGATTCTATCCCTGTGCTTGTATTAAAGATATCGATTCCGTTCATGTTCGCGCAGTTTGTAAATGTGCTCTACAGCATTGTGGACAGGATTTATGTGGGGAATATTCCGGTCACCGGTGTGGATGCACTGGCCGGCGTGGGCGTCTGCGCGCCCATCGTCACTCTGCTGTCGTCCTTCGGCACGCTGTTTGGCATCGGTGGTTCCGTACTCTTCTCCGTCCGGCTCGGGGCGGGAGACGAGAAGGGGGCGAGGCGTATCCTGGCCAACAGCTTTACGATGATGCTCATCGTATCTGTGGTGCTGACCGTGATTTTTCTTCTCACGAAAGAATATCTGCTGAACTGGTTCGGAGCCAGTGAGATTACATTTCCGTATGCGAATTCCTATATGACAATTTATACGGCAGGGACCATCTTTGCTCTGATTTCCATGGGGATGAACTATTTTATTACCGCACAGGGCTTCCCTCTTCTGGGAATGCTCACCACGTTGATCGGAGCGGTGATCAATATTGTCCTGGATCCGGTGTTTATTTTCCTTCTGGATATGGATGTGGCGGGCGCTGCGGCGGCAACCGTGATCGCGCAGATGTCTTCCTGCGCGTTTGTGCTGTGTACTCTGAGAAGAAAGAAAATGCGGGTGCCGCTTGGTGTTGTGAAGCCGGAACTGTCGGTCGGAAAGCAGATCGTAAAGATCGGATTTTCGCCGTTTCTGATCTTCGCCACAGACAGTATCATCATTATTGCGCTGAATGCGGTGCTGCAGCATTACGGCGGATCAGAGTACGGCGATACGCTGGTGACCGCGGCGACCATTGTTCAGAGCTATATGCTGCTGATCACTTCCCCCATGCTGGGCATCACGGGAGGATCCCAGCCTCTGATCAGCTTCAACTACGGGGCCAATAAACCGGACCGTATCCGGAAAACATTTTTCTGGGTGCTCATGCTGTGCTTCTGTTTTACCGCGGCGATGTTCATGATATCCAGGATCATGCCGCAGTATTTTGTCCGCATTTTCACGGATAATCCGGAATACGAAGAGCTGGCGGTCTGGGGAATCCAGGCATTTACCCTGATGATCGTTCCCCTGAGCTTCCAGTATGTGATTGTTGACGGGCTGACCGCTCTGGGGATGACAAAGACGTCGCTGAGCCTGTCGCTGATCAGAAAGTCGCTGTATTTCGGCGCCACCTGTGTGCTTCCGGCTTTCTTTGCGGCAAAGACCGCATTCTATGCGGAGCCGCTGGCGGACGGAATTGCCGCCGCTCTTTCCTGTGTCGTATTTTTCTTTATATACAGGAAATATCTGAGGGGAGAAGGAAGACTGAAAGATATAAAAATATAGAGAAAGACTGTAATGCCGGGACCGTTCAGGACCGGCATTTTCTGAAGAAATGGTTTCCGGTTGCAGGAACCACGCAAACTATTTATAATGAGGATGTCAAAGAAAGACTGACAGAAAAGGAGATACATCATGATAAAAGTGATAGCGAGCGATATGGACGGCACACTTCTGGGGGATGATCACAAGATTGCCCCGGAGACGCTCTCGGCTGTGAAAGAGGCGTGCGATGCCGGAATCCGCTTTATGATATGTACCGGAAGAAATTTCCCGGGCGCGATGAATGAACTGGAAGGGGCAGATCTGACCTGCGACTATATTGTGGGGAGCGGCGCGGAGGTCCGGGATCCTCAGCGGAGGGTGGTGAAGACCACATCCATCAGCATGGAACTCTGCGGGGAGATCTACGAGGCGGTTCGTAAGTATCCGATCTCCGTCACCTTCTGCACGGACGGGGATGATTACCGGATCGGGACCGAGGAGGAAGTGGAGGAGAGCATTGTCCGGCAGATCCAGATGTTCCATCTGAACCTGTGCCGGGATGAACTGAAGGACACGGAGATCTATCAGCGTATGAAGCGGACCACGAGGAACGTGGCGGGCCTTGATGAGCTTGAGAAGGCCGGAGTGCCTGTTTACAAGATATTTCTGTTCTCCGCAGATGTGGAGATGCTGGATCAGATCAGAAGGGAACTGGAGCAGAACAGCGGTATTGCCGTGGCGTCTTCGTTCGAGACGAACCTGGAGATTACGGATGTGAAGGCGCAGAAAGGGCCGGTGCTCAAAGAGTATATCGAATCCCTCGGATACACCATGGACGAAGTTATGGCGCTGGGAGACAGCCTCAACGATTACTCCATGCTGTCCATGGATTTCGGGGCGACTGTGGCGATGGCGAATGCGGTTCCGGAGATCCGGCGCGCGGCAAAATATATCACAAAGTCGAATGTGGAGTTCGGAGTCGCATATGCGATTCATGAGCTCCTGAAGCATCAGGGAAAGGGAAACGGAGTATAAATGGGATATACGTATGTGATGTCTGACATACACGGTATGTCGCATCTTCTGGAGGAGATGCTGGAGAAGATCAGGTTTTCGGCGGAGGACAGGCTTTATATTCTCGGCGATATGATCGACCGCGGACCGGATCCGGGAGGAGTGATGGATCTGGCGGCCGCGCATCCGAACATTACTGCGCTGAGAGGAAATCACGAGGATACTTTTGCCGAATGGTATCTGACCGTCACAGAGGCGGAGCGGTCAGGATATTTTTATAATACCTATGCTGTTCTTTCGGAAGATCCGGAGAGAAAAGAACGTATTCCGGAATATGTGAACTGGATGAAGAAGCTTCCTCTCTATAAGAAGGTGAAGCAGGACGGCACATGCTATCTGCTGGCACATGCTTCGACAGAGGGCGTTCTTCAGATGTGGAAGCGCAAAGACGGTTTCCTCTGGGACAGCTCATTTATCGAAAAGGAGAGAGGCGTTCCGGGCTATATCTCTGTCGTCGGGCATGTCCCCACATTTATCCTCAGAGGCTATCCGAAGGAGCCGGCCACGATCTGGCGCAGCCCCAACGGGAGGATCATCGATGTGGACTGCGGCGCTTCCTTCTGGCTGTACGGCGGACGGCTCGGGTGTCTCTGCCTTGAGACAGGAGAGGAGTTCTATACGGCGGAGAAGCCGGAACAGAGGATGTCTGCGGCGGACAGGGCTATGTGAATCCGGCTGCGGAACAGGCGGAAGGGAGACAGGATGAAGATACACTACAGAATAAAAAAGGATTTCTCGGCGGAGATCGTTCGCTGCTTCGGCACGGACCCGGAGATTATCCTTCCGGATCAGATACTGGGAAGAACGGTGACTTCTGTGGCGGCATATGCGTTTTCCGAGAAGAAAGGGACGGAAGACAGAGATGTCCTGATTTTTGAGGCCGGAGCAGAGCGGATGTTCCGGGAAGAGGAGCGTCTGCTGGCCGGCGGGGAGATCGGAAAGGTGGTGCTCCCGGATACTCTGGAACAGATCGGCCGGTATGTCTTCTACGGCTGCAGGAATCTGCGGGAACTTGCATTTTCCGACCGGCTCGGGGATATCGGAAGCGGCGCATTTACCGGCTGCAGGTCGCTGAAAAGACTGGATGTGCATCTCACACAGGGGAAAAAGACCTGTGTCAAAGAGATACTGGGAGACCTGTGGCAGAGAATTGATGTCGTGTTTTTCAGTGAGAGCGGAGAAGCCCGTCTTGTATTTCCCGAACATTATGAGGAGGCTGTGGAGAATACGCCCGCCAGGATCCTTTTTACCCAGCACCACGGCTCAGGCAATAATTACCGGCAGTGCTTCTATGACCGGGAGACAGACTACAGAAAATATGATTCGCTGTTTCCGTTTGCGAAGGCGCAGGAGAAGACGCCGGTGCTGACGGATCTGGTGTTCGGCCGTCTGATGTATCCGGTGGATCTGACCGGGGAGGCGGAAGCCGCGTATGAAGCGTGGATCAGAGAACAGCAGGAGGAGATTCTGAAGTATCTTACGGATACGGAGGATCTGGAGAAACTGAGGGCGATATCCGGGAAAAACCTGTGGGAGAGAGAGGCTCTGGACGCGGCGGCTGAATATGCGTCTGAGACGGGAAAGGGCGGAGTTCTGAGCTGTCTTATGAATGAGAGACACAGGTATTTTCCGGAGAAAAGGAAGAAATATGAGCTGTAGGAGGAACGGATGACAGAGAGCGGAGCAGAGAAAAAAGAATACGGGAACAGTCCGGGAATTACCGGAGAGGCGGCGGAGAAACTCAGGCATATCGGGGTGCGGATCCTGTCTGCGGCCCGGGATGAGCTGTATTTCTCCATGCGGTTCATGGATGTGGCGCTGAGCAGTCTTGCCTATCAGATGGATGCGTCAGTGAGCCCTTTCGGAACAGATGGAGCTATTCTGTATTTTCATCCGCGGCAGCTGGGGGGACTTCTGCGGGAGAACCGGATCCTGGTAAACCGCGGGTATCTCCACATGGTGCTTCACTGTATCTTCCGGCATATGTTCAAGGAGGGAACAGAAGAGCGGTACTGGAATCTGAGCTGTGACATTGCGGTGGAACACATCATTGACGGGTGCGATCTGCGGCCTGTGCGCTTCTCGCGAAGTCTTCTGCGCCGCGAGACGTACCGGAAGCTGGAACAGAGCGGGCATGTGCTCAACGCAGAGCGGATCTGCAGGGAACTGAAGGCCTGCGGACTGGAGGAGAAAGAGCTGAAAGCTCTGGAGGAGGAGTTCCGCACGGACGATCACAGATACTGGGAGAGACAGGGAAAGGATGGAAAATCCGATCCGGAACTGAGCAGGAAGTGGCAGGATATTGACGAAAAGATGCAGACAGACCTTGAAACTTTTTCGAAGGAGGCTTCGGAGAAGAGCGGAGATCTTCTGGATCAGCTCAGGGTGGAGACAAGAGAAAGGCATGACTATCGTGAATTCTTAAGGAAGTTTTCTGTGCTCCGGGAGGAGATGACAGCGGATCCGGATACATTTGACTATGGTTTCTACACATACGGGCTTTCACTGTACGGAAACATGCCGCTGATTGAGCCGCAGGAGACGCGGGAAGTGAAAAAGATCTCGGATTTTGTTGTGGTGATTGACACTTCCATGTCCTGCTCCGGCGATCTTGTCCGAAAGTTTCTGGAAGAGACATACAGCGTGCTGAAGGAGAATGACAGTTTCTTCCGCAGGGTGAATGTCCACATCATTCAGTGTGACGAAGAGGTGCACACGGATGTGAAGATCACTTCACGGGAGGAACTGGAGGAATATATGGAGCGTCTTGAGCTGTACGGAGGCGGCGGTACGGATTTCCGGCCGGCCTTCGCCCGGGTGGACGAGCTGATCCGGGCCGGCGAATTCAGCGACCTGAAGGGGCTTGTTTATTTTACCGACGGATACGGCGTGTATCCGGAACGGATGCCCCCGTACCGGACGGCCTTTGTCTTCCTGGAGGAAGACTACAGAGACGCGGATGTGCCGCCGTGGGCTGTAAAGCTTGTGATCGGCAGGGAAGACATTACAGATTAAGAAGGAGAAGACAGTTGGATATCAAACGTGCAAAACAGGAAATCAAGGATACCATAGAGGCTTATCTTGCGAAGGATGCTTTCGGGGAATACAGGATTCCGGCAGTGCGGCAGCGGCCTGTGCTCCTTATGGGACCTCCGGGCATCGGCAAGACACAGATCATGGAGCAGATTGCAAAGGAGATGCGGATCGGCCTCGTGGCATATACGATCACCCACCACACAAGACAGAGCGCCGTGGGGCTTCCGTTCATACGAGAGAAGGTGTACGGGGGAAAGACGTATTCTGTGACAGAATATACGATGAGTGAGATCATCGCTTCGGTCTATGACAAGATGGAACAGACGGGAATCAGGGAAGGAATCCTGTTTATTGACGAGATCAACTGTGTGTCGGAGACGCTGGCGCCCACCATGCTCCAGTTCCTTCAGGGAAAGACGTTCGGAAATCAGAAAGTGCCGGAGGGGTGGATTATTGTGGCGGCAGGCAATCCTCCGGAATACAATAAGTCAGTGAGGGAGTTTGACGTGGTGACTCTGGACCGCCTGAAGAAGATCGATGTGGAGCCGGATTTCTCTGTGTGGAAGGAGTATGCATACCGGCAGGGCATCCACCCGGCGGTGATCTCCTATCTGGAGCTGCGAAAGGAGAATTTCTGCCGGATCGAGAACACGGTGGACGGGAAAAGATTTGCTACCGCCCGGGGGTGGGAAGATCTCTCACAGCTTATCCAGGTATATGAGGACCTCGGGAAGAAGGCGGATCGTGACGTTGTGTATGAGTATATCCAGCACCGTACTGCAGCCAAGGATTTTGCGAATTATCTGGAACTCTTCTATAAATATAAGAAGGATTACGGAGTGGAAGATATCCTGAATGGAAAATGGGATCAGGTTACCGTGCAAAAAATCAGGACTGCGCCTTTTGACGAGCATCTCAGCATCATCAGTCTGCTCAACGGGAAACTGTGTGAGGTGTTTACGGAATGCTACAGGACGGATTCTTGTATTTCAAAGCTGTACGAATATCTGATCTGTTACCGGGAAAACCAGAGCACGATGATGCTGGAAGACGTGCGCCGCCTGGCGGAGAAGGACCTGGAGGAACAGAAGCGGTCCGAGCTTCTCACAAGAGAGCAGGAGAGGACTCTGCAGCGTGTGATCGGGATCCTGGATCGGTTTTCCGCTGAACTGAAAGGGGAGATGTTCATCGGCGATGCGGCTTTCGACGAGATCCGGGATATGTTCGGACGGGAGACCGAAGCGCTGGATGCACTGACCGCCCATGTGTCGGAGGCGCTGGACAATGTCTTCCGCTTTCTGGAGGAGACTTTCGGCGAGAGCCAGGAGATGGTGGCGTTTGTCACGGAACTGAACGCGAACTTCTACAGCACATGGTTTATCCGGGAAAATGGCTGCGACCTGTATTACAGATATAACAAAGGCCTTCTGTTTGATGACAGACAGCAGGATATTATGAGAGAGATGGACGAGGCGGAGGATATGCTCAACAGCGGGTTGAGATGAAGGGGCCTTCCGGGAACGCAGAGGGGATATCCGTCTTTTTTTCCGGAAAATAGTGTGCTAGAATAATAGAAGATTCGGATTGAACTGTATGCCGTGAAGGCGGATTCGGAAAAGAGGTAGAACAGCATGGATGTAAGGAAAATGAGAAATGAAGCTCTGGGCAGAAGAGTCGTAAAAGCTCTTGAGGCCCGGAATATGGAAGCGTATTATGCGGCAACCAGGGAGGAAGCGGTGCGCAGGGCGCTGGAGCTGATTCCGGAGGGCAGCACCATCAATATGGGAGGCTCGGCGTCGGTGAGAGAATGCGGGCTGACAGACGCAGTCTGTTCCGGAAATTATATTTTCTATGACAGGGACCGGGCGGAGACTCCGGAGGAAAAAACCGAGATCGCGCTGAAAGCATTTACCTGCGACTGGTATCTCGGAAGTGTCAACGCCATGACGGAAGACGGAGTGATTGTCAATGTGGACGGAAATGCGAACCGCATAGCGGCCTATGCCTTTGGCCCGAAGAACGTGCTCCTTATTGTGGGAATGAACAAAGTGGTGAAGACGGAAGAGGACGCGATGCACAGAGCGCGGAATGAAGCGGCGCCGATCAATGCGCAGAGATTCGGCATTGATACACCCTGTGTGAAGAATGGCAGCTGTTTCGACTGCAAAAGTCCCGAGTGCATCTGCTGTCAGATCATGATCACGAGATTCAGCAGGATCCCGAAGCGGATAAAGGTGATCCTTGTAGACGAGAATCTGGGCTTTTAGATTTCGGAAACACGTAGGAGAGCCGGAACGGCGGCGAAGAGAAGAACATCAGGAAGGAAAGAACAGGCATGGACAGAGAAGAAAAGCATACAAGGGAGAGTGAGAAGCGCACAGAGCGGGGGGGATCCGGGCGCAGTCCGGCAAACCCGGATGCGCGCCGGAGAAAGAGCGCGGACCGGCGGAAGAAAGCGTCTGCGTCAGGCGCGCAGCGCAGAGGGCAGGGAAAACGCGGAGCGGACGGGCACGGGAAGAAGCGCCGCCGGAGATCGGCATTCAACATCGGATCTACAGTGGTTCTGATTGCCGCTGTTTGTGTGTTTGTCTTTTCTCTGTATCAGCTGGTTACAATGCTGGTGCCGTATTATTCCGGGGGGCAGGAATATGACAAGATCAGAGACCTTGCGATCACTGTGGATGATACCGGAGGGGAGACCGGCGAGGACGGCAGCGGGGGCTTCAGCGTAGACTTTGACGTGCTGCTTGAGGAAAATGAGGATACCGTGGCATGGATCAGGTTTGACGAGCCTTCGATTATCAACTATCCGGTCGTAAAGAGCGCTGACAACAGCGATTATCTGACGAAGACGTTTACGGCCAATGACAATAAGCTGGGAGCGATCTTTGTTGATTACAGAAATGCTTCTGATTTTTCCGACAGGAATACATTTATATACGGCCATCACTTGAATGTGGGCGGAGAGATGTTCTCGGAGCTGGTCGAATATGAAGACGAGTCCTTCTGCAGGGAAAATCCTTATTTCTATATATATACGCCGGACGGGAAAGTGAGGACGTATACCGTGTTTTCGGCCGGGGTCGTCAAGGATACGGCTGAAAACTATAACATTACATATAACTCGGATGAAGATTTTGAGAATTATATCAATCTGTGCAGAGAATCCTCTAACTATCAGGTGGATGTGGAGGTAAATGCCCAGTCGAAGATCGTGAGTCTTTCTACGTGTACGAATGTGAGGGACGACGAACGTTTTCTCGTACAGGGGGTTCTGACGTCGGAAGAACCGGCCGGTCAGTAAAGAGTTCGGAACGGGGCAGGTGTTTCGCAGGGGAAAGGAGCGGATGAAGTGGCTGACAGATTTGAAATCGGAGATGTTATCAGGATGAAGAAACCGCATCCGTGCGGCAGTCATGAATGGGAGGTCCTGCGGGTCGGAGCGGATTTCCGGCTGAAGTGCATGGGGTGCGGCCATCAGATCATGGTTCCGAGAAAACTGGTTGAAAAAAATACGAGGCAAATTACAAAAAAGGCTTGAAAGATTCGGACTCCTATGGTATCATGAGTAATCGTGACATACTGTTGGATTTGTCCCGACAGTGATCAAATTCCTTGCTCCCGAATGGAAGACGGGGGCCAGAGACCATAAGGAGGTGCAGAGCATGAACAAGTATGAATTAGCTGT
>CAKNHF010000054.1 GCA_930972465.1 uncultured Lachnospiraceae bacterium | reverse complement strand
GGCGTTTGCCGGCGTGGATAACCGGAATATCCGGGATATGTTCCGGCTGATGGCGGAATTTCAGTTTGACTTTATCATTAATTCCCAGGTGCTCTGGGGCGACTGCGATACGCTGGATGCCCTGGCGATTTATCAGCTCCTGCGCCCGGAGAACGCAAAATTTGTGACTGTCATGCCCTATCTGTGGAACGGTCATTCGCGGGTCATGCTGGAGGATGAGTCTGAGATGGAGAAGCGGGCGGCACAGGAGGCTTAGGGATTGCTTATGGGTGAGAGAATTGCAGAGGATGGAGCTGTGAATGGAAGATCTGCGGGGGAAAGTTCTGAAGATGAGAAGCTGCAGGCGGAGTGTCGGAGGTACTTTCAGGAACGTCCTGTTTTCGGGAAACTTCTGCGCGGATTTCGGGAGAAATATCTCTCTTACGGCAGGTTCACGGGGACAGTGACATTGAAGAACCTCAAAGAATCCGAGCGGGAGGATCTGGAAGGGTTCCTTCTGCGGAACTATCACGGGAAGAAATCGGCGTCCGTTTCCGCGGAGCGCTTCGAGAAAGCGCTGTCCGGGAGCCGTTTCGCGGGAATCAGCGGGAAGGATGTACTGGAACTGTACTTTCGGGAGCCTGTGGAGGGAAGAAAGGAACAGAGGCAGCGTGAGGACAGACAGTGGACGGCGCTTCTTGACAGGGCAAAAAAAGAAGCGGGATCATTGGCCGTGCGGTGGCTTGATGAGATCAGCGAGATGCAGAGCGGCGGATTCAGCGAGAGGCGGAGAGGTACGGCAGAAAGCAGCAGGGAGACAGCAGGAGGATTTCTGTCATATCTGAAAAAGCGCGACCGGGAAGCAGGAGGAAATCTGGACGAGGCGGAGCGTCTGCTGATGCTGGGCGTGCGGATCCTGGACGCTCTCCCGGTGGGAAAAGTGTCGGATCCGTCCGGAATGCCTGCCCGGTATCTGGCGGTGTTCGCGGCGGAGATCACGGGAAATCCTCATGCCTTCGACGCGGGCACAAAGGACGGGAAATATCTGGAAATGCTGGTGGAATGGTATGTGCAAAGGACAGAGACAGAAGAGGGCGCGGACGGAGAGCACGGCGGAAAAGTAGAATCCCGTGGAGGCAGAGAAAACAGAAAAAGCGGCGTGGACAGAGGCTTCCCGGCGTTCCGGAAGCAGAGGCTGTATCTGAAGGCAGGGCTTTTGCAGGATGATGTGTCGAACTACGCTCTGGCGGCGGGAATCCGGGCTAAGAACAGAAAAGGAAAGCTCCATGCGGGAATGGAGGGATTTCTCGAAGAGGGAGAGCCTGTACAGATCCCGTTATCTGTGATTGCGGGATGGAAGTCTGCATCCTGTCCGGGAAACCGGATGTATATTGCGGAAAACCCGTCCGTTTATGCAGTTCTCTGCGGGAAATGGGATCGGAAATGCGGACTGATGTGCATGAACGGACAGCCCAGATTCAGTTCCCTGCTGCTCCTTGATCTGCTGGCGCAGTCCGGGACAGAAGTATGGTACGCCGGTGACATCGATCCGGAGGGACTTCTGATCGCGCAGAGACTGAACCGGTACTACCGGGGCGAATTCCATTACTGGCATATGTCGGCGGATGACTATGAGATGTGCATGTCAGCGGAAGAAATCTCGCAGAGGAGACGGAAGATGTTGGAGAATGTGGAGGACCCGGAATTGAAGGCGACGGCGGAAGCTCTGCAGAAGAGCGGAAAGGCCGGATATCAGGAAAATATGCTGCGGGTGTATCTGGAGATATTCCGGAGGGATGAAATATAAAAAATGCTGAGGCAGAAAAACAATATAATAAACAGACGATGAAGCAGGGGGACACCGCTATGGATTTCAAATCGTTTATGAATTCGGTTGAACAGAATCTTTCTCAAATGAAAACTGAAGAAGAACTCCGGAACTGGATCCGAAACTATGCCCGCAGTATTCCGGAAGAAGACCGAGGAAACTTTCTGGAACAGATGCAGACCAGAAAATCGTGCAGCCACAAGGAAATACTGCAGGAGCTTACAGACTGGTGCGAAAAGGTGGAAGAGGGCGAAATTACTCTCTCCTGCAGCGGCTATGAAGAATATGGAGAAAGCTGGTGGGATCGCGACTGGGTAACGGAATATGAAGACCCGATGGGGATTGGGGCACAGCTAAAACGCTATTATGAAGAAGCGGAGCAGGCTGTCTATGACAGAGATTATGAATCTGCGAGCCGGATGTATTGGAGTCTTGGAGTATTGAACATTACAGCCGACGATGTATATGGCGGCGAACCGGCAGAACTGGGGATAGAGGAAATGGTATCCGAAAAGCTGGTTTCCCTCAATCTGAAACAGATCGCATCCCTGACACTGTATTCGACATATCAGGCGTATGAACTGCCGGAACGGATTCCAAAGCTATATGGTTTTTTCTCCTGGCATATGTTTGAAAATACAGGAATAGAAGATATGATGTCAGCAGGCAGGGAGCCGCTTCAGAAAATCGATGAGTTCCTGAAGGCATGGATCACATATCTGAGGGAACAAAATGACAGCTATACATCAAGACTTTTGATCGAGGCAGTGACATTCCAAAGCGGAACGGAAGGTCTGCTGGAAGAGGCGAAGCGGACAGCAAATCAGCATCCCAGGCTTTACATTCAGATATTGGAGCAGTTTTTCCAGGATGAGGAGTGGAACAGGCTGCGGGAGGAAGGGACGGAAGCGTTGAGGCGGATGAAGCGCAATATGGAGATCCGTGATAAAGTGGCCCGCATGACAGCCGCTGCAGCAATTCATACGGGAGACAGTAAAACCGCAGCGGAGGCGATAAAAGAGGCGTTCTGCTCGAAACCGACAGCCGCAAACTATTTTCGTATACTCACGTGCGGCGACGGATGCGGCAGAGATGATATGAAGAGGGTTCCGGAACTGGCAGAGCGGCTGCAGCAGGAGCAGAGACAACAGAATAATGGCGCTGCAGGACAACGCGCGCGGTATTATTGGAGTGAACCAAAAGAGACAGATGTATACTGGCAGACGGAACAGGACAGGCTGGGCATAAGATTTCTTGACGGCGACTGCCAGACGATATGGCAGGAATGCCGTAAAACAAAAAACGCATTGGGATGGACGGGAGAGTTTATCTCAGAAGGTGTCCCTATGCTGCTTGCCATTTTGTATGAAAACAATTTTGAAGGCAGAGCAATGCAGGCAATGGTTTCGGTTATAAAGCAGTATATCGGATATGAGAAAGAGTATGATGAACCGGAATTTACGGAAAGATTTCTTCAATGGAAGAAGCAGACCGTGATACCGGAAGATGTAAAGAAGGAGATACTTGCATATTTGACGAAAACAATCGACGCCCGGGTGGAAGCGATTGTGGGCGGCGGTCATCGCGGCAGCTATTATAAAGCCGCCAGACTGGGAGCGGCGCTGGGCGAGGTTGAAGAGTCCATGGGAAAGAGGAACGGCAAGGAGAAACGTGTGAGCAAATATCTGGCGGAATTTCCGAGGCACAGGGCGTTTAAGCAGGAAATGAAAGCGTATATGTGAGATAGAAACAGTAAACAAATTATTTGAAATAAGGGAGGATTCTAATGAACTGACACTGGAAAAATATGATCATTTTATGGAGAAATGTTATCTGGGGATGGCTGGCGGAGGAACGGATATAAACGACTGGAACGACTGCTTTGATGTTCTGATCCAGATTATTGAAAATGAGCGGGAGAGCAATCCGGATTTCGGAAGGGAACTGGATCTTCTGGACGATGAGACAGATTACAGTGACAGAAGAAGATAAAACGGTTTATGTTATTTATGCCGGATACTGTTTAGCCGGGGAACTGTTATCTGTCAGTATCTGGGCCACAGATAAAGCGGAATGTGAGCAGACCTTGGATATTCTCAAGACAATAAAAAAAGTAATCTGAAAAAGAAGCGAGGATCAGAATAAATGAATAAGAAGATTGCAGTTATTTTCCCGGGAGTGGGCTATCATGTGGATAAGCCTCTCCTTTACTACAGCAAAAAGCTGGCGGCAGAGAACGGATATGAGATAAAGGAGGTTCCTTACGGAAAGTTCCCGAAAGGCGTAAAGGGGTCAAGGGAGAAAATGGAGAAGGCGCTTTTCAGCGCGCTGGAACAGGCGGGAGAGATCCTGAAGGATGTGGATTTTTCTGAATATCATGATATCCTCTTTATCTCCAAAAGTGTGGGAACGGCGGTGGCTTCCGCCTATGCGGGAAAGCATGGCTTAAATACGAGGAACATCTACTATACTCCGGTGGAGGCGTCTTTTCAGTTTATGAAGCAGCCAGGGATTGCGTTTACCGGAACAGCGGACGCCTGGGTGACTTTTGACGCCGTGGAGCGGGGATGCAGAGACGGTGGATTCCCGCTGTATGTGACAGAGAACGGGAACCATTCTCTGGAGACAGGGGATGTGAGACAGGATCTTGAAAATCTTCAGAAGATCATGAAGATCACGGAAGAATATATTTCCGGAAAGAACGGTCTGGAGCGTCCGGAAGTAACGATCCGCCATGCGGACATGGACGACCTGGAGCAGATCACAGCGCTGGAAGCGCTCTGCTTCCCTGAGGCCGAAGCCGGAAAGAGGGAAGATTTTGAGAAAAGACTCCATGTTTTTCCGGAGCATTTCTGGCTGCTGGAGAAAGATGGAGAGCTCGTCAGCATGGTGAACGGGATGGCCAGCAACAGCAGACATCTTTTAGATGAGATGTTCGAGAACGCCGGACTCCATGAGGAAAACGGAGCCTGGCAGATGATCTTCGGCGTGGAGACCCGTCCGGATCGTCAGGGAAAGGGATATATGGATATGCTGATGCGGAAGGTGATCAGAGATGTGGAAAAACAGGGGAGAAAAGGTCTGGTTCTTACCTGCAAGGAAGGACTGATCTCTTTCTATGAGAGATTCGGGTTTGTGAATGAAGGGAGATCCAGGTCGGAGCACGGCGGGGCGCAGTGGTTTGAAATGAGGCTTACATTCTGAAATAACGGGTTGGGATTTTGAAATGCAGAACGGAAATTTTGATTTTTATCAGCGGGCGGCTATCGTCTGCCGTGCTATCCCATGCGGGAAAGCCGCTACATACGGGCAGATCGCAATGCTCTGTGGGAAGCCGAAGAATGCCCGACAGGTGGGATATGCGCTGAACCGGGGGCGGCTGGGGGACGGGATTCCGGCCCACCGGGTGGTCAATTCACGGGGAATCTTAAGCGGCGCGGCGGCATTTGAGACGGATGACATGCAGCGGCGGCTTCTGGAAGCGGAAGGCGTGGAAACGGAATACACGGAAGACGGATGGCGGGTAGACTTAGAGCGGGACGGCTGGCATAACACCATGGAGGAAGCGCTGCGGTTCCGGCAGATATTTGAGGAGCAGAACATATGAGAATACGATGTATTGCACTTGACCTGGATAAGACAACGCTGAACAGCGAGGGACATCTCAGCGAAAGAAACCGGAAGGCAATGGAACAGGCTATCAAAAGCGGGATACAGATTGCGGTTGCAAGCGGACGCTCGCTGGACTCTCTTCCGGGGGCGGTTCTGGAGATTCCGGGGATCCGCTATGCGATCACGTCCAACGGCGCGGCGGTGTATGATCTGAAGGAGAAGGTCTGCCTGCGGCAGTATAAGCTGAAGGCAGAGGCAGTCCGGGATATCCTGAGGGAGACGGAAGGGGAGGATGTGACTTTTGAAGCGTTCATTGATGGAAAGCCTTACGCGGAGAAAGCATACGTGGAGGATCCGGTCCGGTTCGGGGCGATGCCTCAGTCAATTCCGTATATACAGGGAACCCGGAAGCCCATCCCGGACATGAGGGAGTTTATCGGAAAACATGCAGAGGAGCTGGACTGTATCGACGTTGTGGTTAAAAGTGAAGAACACAAGCAGAGATTGTGGAAAACTCTGGAAAAATGTGTAGGGGATGTGTATATCACATCCTCGGTAAAACAGCTGCTGGAGATCTCGGATGTGAATGCGGGGAAGGATGCGGCGGCGGAATTTCTGATCGGATATCTGGGAATGTCCCGGGAGGAGCTTGCAGGTTTCGGCGACGGGCATAACGACAGCGGACTTCTGAAATATGCGGGGATCGGATTTGCCGTGGAGAATGCCTCCGTGGAATGCAGGGAGGCGGCTGACCGGATTGTGGCGTCCAACGATGAGGACGGCGTTGCAGAAGGGATCGAGTATATCCTGAAAGTGAACGCAGCGGACAGGGAATTCTGATCGGGAAGCAGAACAGAAGAGAAGGCAGAACAGCGAAAAGTCAGGAGGCAGAGCGGATGGCGCTTTATGCGATCGGGGATTTCCATCTTTCTTTCACGGTCAACAAACCTATGGACGTGTTCGGGAGTGAGTGGAAGAACCATGTGAAAAAGATTGAAAAATACTGGAATAAATATATAAAGGAATTGGACACGGCGGTGATCACAGGAGATCATTCATGGGGACATAACCTGGAGGAGTGCCGGGAGGATCTGGAGTTTATCGAGAGACTCCCGGGGCGGAAGATCCTGCTCAGGGGCAACCACGATATGTTCTGGGACGCAAAGAAGACCGGAAAACTCAACGAGCTGTTTGAAGGCAGACTGTCTTTCCTTCAGAATAATTTTTATGCCTATGATGACTATGCACTGGTAGGAACGAAAGGATATTGTTACGAAGGAAAGGATTCCTACGAGCACTTTGAGAAGATACGGGACCGGGAGCTGGTGCGGCTTCGGACATCCTTTGAGGCGGCAAGGGCAGCCGGGTACGAGAAGTACATCATGTTCCTGCATTACCCGCCCACAAGCATCGGCGAGACGGAGAGCGGATTTACCAGAATGGCGGAGGAGTACGGCGCGGAGCATGTGGTCTATTCCCACTGCCACGGGAAAGCCAGATATGACGACAGCTTTCACGGCATGGTAAACGGGATCGATTATCATCTTGTGTCATCAGATTACCTGAGGTTCAGACCGGAAAGGATATTGTGAGGATGAAGATCATTATTTCACCAGCGAAGAAAATGAATGTAGATACAGACACTCTCGCGCCGTCGGGACTGCCTGTATTTCTGGAAGAAACGGAACAGCTTATGGAGTGGATGCGGCGGCTGTCTTTGGCAGAGGCGAAAGCTTTGTGGAAGTGCAACGACAGGATTGCGGAGCAAAACTACAGGCGGTTTCAGGAGATGGATCTGAGAAGGAACCTGACGCCGGCGGTGATCGCCTACGAGGGAATCCAGTATCAGTACATGGCTCCGGCGGTGTTCGGCGGGGCAGAGACAGAATACATCCGGGAGCATCTGCGGATCCTGTCAGGATTCTATGGGGTGCTTAAGCCTTTTGACGGCGTTGTTCCGTACCGGCTGGAGATGCAGGCGAAGGCATCCGAGGCGGGAGACCTGTACCGGTTCTGGGGAGAAAAGCTGTACCGTGAAGCAGCGGATGAGGTGATCCTGAACCTGGCGTCGAAAGAATATTCCCGGTGCATCGAGAAATACCTCCGGCCGGAGAATTTGTTCCTCACAGTGACATTTGGGGAGCTGATCGGCGGAAAGGTAAAACAGAAGGGAACCTTTGCAAAGATGGCCCGCGGCGAGATGGTCCGGTATCTGGCGGAGAATCAGGTGGAGGAGCCTCAGGGGATCAAAGGATTCGACCGTCTGGACTATCATTTTGCAGAGGAGCTGTCCACGGAGACAGAGTATGTATTTCTGAAGCAGTAGGAGGGATAGTATATGGGATGTCTTGGAAATCTGCTGTGGTTTATCTGCGGCGGAGTGATAAGCGGACTGAGCTGGTGCCTGGCCGGCTGTCTGTGGTGCATTACAATCATCGGGATTCCGGTGGGACTGCAGTGCTTTAAGTTTGCGTCGCTCAGCTTTTTCCCGTTTGGGAAAGACGTTATTTACGGAGGGGGAGCAGGCTCGCTTCTGCTGAATGTGATCTGGATTATCGTGTCGGGACTGCCGCTGGCTATCGAGCATCTGGCGTTCGGCTGCATCCTGTGCATCACAGTGATCGGAATTCCGTTCGGAATGCAGCATTTTAAGCTGGCAAAACTGGCACTGATGCCTTTCGGATCGGAAATCGTATAAACAGCGGACAGAGATAGATAATGTATGATTCATCAGGAGGAAAAAGTTATGTACACAGCATCAGACAAAAGATACGAGAAAATGCTTTATAACCGCTGCGGAGAGAGCGGGCTGAAACTGCCGGCTGTCTCCCTGGGACTCTGGCACAATTTCGGGGATACGGGAAATTTCGAAAATATGCGCCAGATCTGTTTCACGGCATTTGACAATGGGATTACCCATTTCGATCTTGCCAATAATTACGGCCCCGGGCCCGGGAGCGCAGAGAAAAACTTCGGAAGGATCTTAAAGGAAGATCTGGGACAGTACCGGGATGAGCTGATCATCAGCACCAAGGCAGGCTATGACATGTGGGAAGGGCCTTACGGGAACTGGGGCAGCAGGAAGTATCTGCTGGCAAGCCTTGACCAGAGTCTGAAGAGGATGGGACTGGAATATGTGGATATCTTCTATCACCATCGGATGGATCCGGAGACGCCTCTGGAAGAAACCATGGGAGCCCTTGCCCAGGCGGTCCGGTCAGGCAAGGCGCTTTATGTGGGCCTCTCCAACTACGACGGTCCCACGCTGAGAAGGGCGGAGGAAATCCTGGATGAAATGCACTGTCCGTTTATCATTAATCAGAACCGATATTCCATTTTCGATCGGACTATCGAAGAGAATGGACTTAAACGTACGGCGGCGGAGCTGAAAAAGGGGATCATTGCATTCAGTCCGCTGGCGCAGGGACTTCTGACCAACCGGTATCTGAACGGGATCCCGGAGGACAGCAGAATCCGGACAGATGGGCGCTTTTTAAAGAAAGAAGCGCTGACCGAGGAGAAGCTTCAGCAGATTCGAAACTTAAACGGCATTGCGGCCGGAAGGGGACAGACTCTTGCAGAGATGGCGCTGAGCTGGGTACTTCACGACGGGATCGTGACCAGCGTGCTGGTGGGAGCGTCGAGACCCCAGCAGGTGCTCGACAATGTGAAAGCGATCGAGAATCTGGAGTTTTCTGAGGAGGAGCTGAAGAGAATCGAGGGGGTTCTTTAGTGTGACGTATTGACATACATACCAACGGTATGTATAATAAAAACATACCGTTGGTATGATAAGTGGAGGCGGAACATGGCGAGAAACAAATATCCGGAGGAAACGAGAAATCTGATCATTGATACGGCGGCCCGGCTGTTTACTGAAAAGGGGTATGAACACACATCCATTCAGGATATCATCGATCATCTGGGAGGTCTGAGCAAGGGCGCGATCTATTATCACTTTAAGTCAAAAGAAGAGATCATGAACGCGGTAGCTGACAGGATGTATTCCCCGTCCAATCAGAAGCTTTATCAGATCTGTAAGAGGACGGATCTGAACGGTCTGGAAAAATTAAAGGAAATCTTCCGGACTTCGGCATTCAATCCCGCGCATAAAAACATGTTCGTGGCAGCGCCTGATATGATGAAGAATCCGCAACTTCTCAGACTTCTTCTGAATGAGACACAGACAGAGTCTGTGGATATGGTGCAGAAGATCCTGGAGGAGGGAATCGCGGACGGCTCAATCCGCACGGAGTTTCCAAGAGAACTGGCGGAGGTGCTGATGCTGGTGAGCAATGTGTGGCTCAATCCGATGATTTATCATTCCAGTCTGGAGGAGACTGTGCATAAGCTTAAGTTTTATCAGTATACGCTGAAACTGTGGGGACTGGATATCCTGGATGATGAAGTGCTTGCATCTCTGGAGGAATATACGGTTCTCTATAATCAGAAAAAGGGTGAAGAAGAGTAGTAGATACTGCCCTGAACAGGCAGGGCAGATCATTTCGTTGTTCGGTAATGCAGTGGTGCGTTTTGCCCTTCCGGTACATCTTCTGGAAGTGACCGGATCTTCTGTTGTGCTTGGTGTGGTGTCAGGACTTTCTTTTCTCCCGATGGCACTTATGGCACCTTTCGGAGGGATTATCGCGGACCGCATCAATAAGAGAAATATTATGGTGTTCCTGGATTTTTTCACCTGCGGACTCATCGTTGTATTCCTGATCCTGTACGGCAGGCTGAACCTGGTTGCCATGGTGCTGATCCTTCTCTTTTTGCTGTACGGAATCTCCGGAGCTTATCAGCCGTCCGTGCAGGCGAGTATTCCGGTTCTTGTAGAGGAAGAGCGGGTGATGCAGGCGAACGCTGTCGTCAATATGGTGTCATCGCTGTCCGGGCTTCTCGGACCTGCGGTGGGGAAACTGACGTTCTGTGCTGCAGGTGTGAATTTCTTTATGTCCGCACTTATGATCATCGGGCTTCCTGTTATTGTCATGCAGGAACTTGACTTTTCACCGGCGGAAGCGTCAAGGATGTACGGGTATATGCAGGCGGTCCTGGGAGCAGGCGGACTGGCGGGAGGTATTGGAGCAGGGCTCCTGGGGCAGAAGCTCAGTATGGATCGGAGCTACCGATTTCTTATGTTTGCCGGCGGGATGCAGATTCCCATGGGGCTGGCCCTTCTCCTGCCCTGTCCACCCTATGCAGTCTATGGCGTGCTCGCCTTATCGGCTCTGCTGATCATGGCTTTGGCTTCTATCTACTCGATTCAGATCATGGCGCATATCCAGGTGACGGTTCCGTCTCATCTTACGGGTAAGGTGATCGCCTGGGTGTTGGCATTGTCCAACTGCGCACAGCCTGCGGGACAGATCATCTATGGCACGCTGTTTGAAAATATGAGAGGGATGATGGCCTGGATTTTCTTTGGGACGGCGGCAGTGTCGGTACTGATCGGGTGGTACAGCCGTGATGCGGTGGCGCATACCTGACTGATAGCTGTATGAACATTCACTATGCAATGAAGTGTATGTTTGCTGTGCTGCAAATCTGTCTTTTTTCTGGTATGCCCGGAAAGATTGTGCTATTATAAACTCAGATTCTGACATATCAGAAAAGAGGCAGACCTATGAGTTACAAAAATGAATGGTTTTTATTGGAAGCT
>CAKNHF010000053.1 GCA_930972465.1 uncultured Lachnospiraceae bacterium | reverse complement strand
AAGCCGCATGGTTACGGCAATTTCCGTGTTGTGCATATATTGACGGAGCAGTCGCACCTGTTGGGCCTGTTGCTCCTGTCGTTCCGCTGGGACCCGTTGGACCGGTCGGGCCGGTCACTCCGGTTGCTCCGCTGGGGCCAGTGGGACCCATCGGGCCGGTCACTCCGGTTGCTCCGCTGGGGCCAGTCGGGCCGGTCGGACCCGTCTCTCCTGTCGCTCCGCTGGGGCCAGTCGGGCCGGTCGCTCCGGTCGCTCCGGTCGCTCCGCTGGGGCCTGTCGGGCCGGTTGAACCTGTCGGACCTGTCGGGCCGGTTGGGCCTCCTGCCGGTCCGGTCGGGCCGGTCGGGCCCTGCGGGCCCATGGGGCCCATCTTTCCTCGCGGCCCCCGCTCCGGGCATGGTTTGGGGCATCCGGGACAGGTCAGCGACTGGGCGCTGATCCCATATTCTTCCGGTTCTTTTTTCCGTTTGAACCACGACATATCTGATTTGCCTCCTGATGATATATTTCTTTATTAATATATGTCCGGCGGATTTTTTTGACAAAATCCTTTTTCCCGCTTCTTTCCGAATCAGACAAACAGCAGCCCTGAAGAAAACTTCAGAGCTGCCGCACTGTTTATTTATTATTCTATGTATTCAATTGGCAACAAAATCCGTAGTCGAGCCTCGCATTATGACAGCTGCTCCAGAACCCAGTTCACATCATCCGTGGTCTTCAGAGTTTCCAGAAGCGCCGGATCTTCGAGCAGAGTACACAGTTTTCCCAAAAGATCCAGATGTTCGTCGCCGATTCCGGCAATACCGAATACAAGCTGTGCTTTCTCAGCGCCGAAATCCACGCCCTCCGGATACTGTATGAAGACGATTCCGGTCTTCTTAACAGTTCCCTTTGCCTGTGTCGTACCATGCGGGATGGCAACACCCATTCCCATATAAGTGGATACGAGTTTCTCACGTTCCTGCATTGCGTCCACATAGGACTCATCCACATATCCGAGCTTCACAAGGAGTTCTCCCGCTGCCTGGATCGCCTCTTCTTTTGAGACCGGCTTCTGTCCCAGTTTGATTCCCTCTGCAACGATGACCTGTTTCTTGATCGGTGTATCCGGAATCACAATATCTGTATTCTCTCCAGCCGGAGCTGCCGGTGCGTCCCCTGTGGTCAGCTGGACATAAAGAGCATCCAGAGCCGGATCCGCCAGGAAGTTTCCGATCGTAATCAGCTGCGCCTGAGGAGCCGATTTCTTTGCTCTCGCCGCAAGAGTTGTCTGAACAACTGCGATGTCGCAATCCGCCGGGATATTATCTACGGAGGTATTTGAAACTTTGATATCAGGCCGGTCATTTTTAATTCGGTTGCGGAACTTTGTAGCTCCCATTGCGGAAGATCCCATTCCTGCATCACATGCAAAGATGATCTTGCGGATCTCGGAAGAGCGCTCGATCGTACCCGGAACCGCATTCTCTCCCTTGGATGCCGCCTTCATGGATGCCACCTCGTTCTGTGCCTCTTCCAGACTCTTTCCTCCTGCCATCTTCACAATCGGGGAGGCCACGGCGAAGGAGATTCCCGTCGCGATCAGAACGCCGATGATCACTTTCAGCATATCCGAACCCGGACTCATCATCAGATAGGCGATGATGGAACCCGGAGACGCCGGTCCTACCAGGCCGCAGTCAGTAACGGAGAACCAGAAGATCGCCGCCATATTACCAAGAATCGGTGCTACAATCACAAGCGGGTTCATCAGGATATACGGGAAATAAATCTCATGAATTCCTCCCAGCAGATGAATAATCACTGCCCCGGGCGCGGAATCCTTCGTCACTTTATCCTTGCAGAAGAACATGTAGGCGAGAAGAACGCCAAGTCCCGGACCCGGATTGGGCTCCAGCATATACATGATAGATTTGCCGAATTCCGCTGCCTGTTCCGTCGCAAGCGGAGTAAAAATTCCGTGATTGATCGCATTATTTAAAAACAGTACCTTCGCAGGTTCGATAAAGATCGATACCAGCGGGAGAAGGCTGTTCTCCACCAGAATGCTGACTCCTGCGGAAAGAACCGCCAGAATTCCGCTCATAAGCGGGCCGATGGCAATGTATCCAAGCATAGCAAGGATCATTCCGATGATACCGGCTGAGAAATTGTTGATCAGCATCTCAAAACCGGCCGGCATACGCCCTTCCATAAGCTGGTCAAATTTCTTGATGCAGAGACCTGCCAGAGGTCCCATCACCATGGCGGCCATCAGCATCGTGATCGACGTATTGCTCATAATAGCGCCGATTACAGCGATCGCTCCTACCACACGCCCTCTGTCGCCGCCGATCATACGGCCTCCTGTGGAAGCGATCAGAATGGGAATCAGATAGGTGAGCATCGGACTGACCAGACTGTTGAACCCTTCGTTCGGGATCCATCCGGTATCGATAAAGAGCGCAGCGAGAAAACCAAAGGCGATCAGCGCTCCGATGTTCGGCATAACCATTGCCGATAAAAATTTACCAAAACTTTGTATTTTACTTTTCACAAAACCGTCCTCCATTAACTTCCGAAAGTATCAATGGAGAATCGTTCAGTTGTTCCTAGAGTACCTGTACGCCGAATTTCCTGCACTCGTCAAGGAATTCTTCCGGCAGCTTTCCATCGGATACCACGACATCTATATCGGAAAGCCTGCAGAAGCTGAAGCTGCATTTCACATCAATCTTAGAAGAATCCATCAGCGCGATCACCTGACCGGACTGCCGGATCGCGGTCTCCTTCAGCAGTGCTTCATCGCTGATCCCGCAGGAGAATCCCACGGACGGATGAAATCCGGTGACCCCGAGAAAAGCCTGATCAAAATTTACCCGCTCCAGCTCTCTGATTGCCGAATAGCCGAATACACTCTGACTGTAGCGGTTCAGTTTCCCGCCCGGAAGCATCACCGTCGGTTTCGACAGGTTTGCCAGTTCGGTTGCACAGCTCAGTCCCGTGGTGTAGATCAGATAAGAACGGTCAGGTATCTGACGTGCAAATGCGGTAGTCGTGCTGCCGGAATCCAGAAAAATCGTAGTATCCGGGTGAAGAAGCGTCAGTGCTTTCCTGGCGATCTCCTGTTTTTCACTGATGTTGTGGACCGATTTCCGGTTCAGGAATCCGTCGGTCCCGATAATGACCTGGACCGATCTTGCTCCTCCGTGTACGCGCAGGATCTTTTTCTCTTCATCCAGAGCTTTCAGATCCGTGCGCAGGGTCATTTCCGATACGTTTGGAAACGCTTCTTTGATCTGGGAGAAACGGACTGATCCTTTCTCATTGACCAACTGAACGATCGCATCTCTGCGCATTTCCATTGAATCCATAAATCCCTCCTGTCCGTGTCGGGATAACACGGACAGGATATCCCGACACCTGTTATTCTTCTATAAAGTTGGCAAGCAGATACTCTTCTGCATCCGGACACCACAGACCGTTGTTGGCATCCACAATATCGGCCAGTTTGATGAGACGATCGTCACCCTCGGCCTCTCCTTTTGCACGCAGATCTGTAAGAGCTGTCAGCGGCATGGAAAGATGCGTATAGATCAGTTTCTTTCCGCCCGGGATCTTCGGCAGATTCAGTGTTGTCTCTGCCGCGGCATCCAGTCCGCCGATATGAGTTACCATAACGGCCGGATTGATGCGTCCCTCTGCAGTAAGCTTCAGAGACTCGATCATATCGTCCGTATTTCCGCCTGTAGTGCCCATCACATGGGTGGAATTGTAGTGTACGTCGTAGAAGTTAATAGGAGCGCTGAACTGATTGTCTGTCGGACCTGCGAAGAAGTTCAGGCAGCCGTCTCTTCCCAGAATTGCACTGGACTGAGTGACAACAGACGCAACCGGTGCGTAGCAAAGCACATCATCGTAGCCTGTGCCTCCGGAAATTCTCATCAATTCAGCCACCGGATCATCGTAGTTTCCTGTATTTACAAAGTGAAGTTCGATGCCGTCTTTTGCCGCTTCCTGAGGCGGGAACAGATCTGCCGCACGGTCAAGACGCTCCTGATTCAGGTCTGTCACAACAACCATGGACGGACGGACGTCTCTGTGCAGCGCATAAGTAAGAGCGCCCAGTCCCATCGGTCCTGCTCCTGCCATGATCGCAAGCTTTCCGCCTTCTTTGATTCCCATCTGGTGAGTATAAACGCCCATCTTTGTGTGGTAAGCCGCATTGAACGCTCCGATACTGCAGGACATCGGCTCTGCAAGAGAAGCCTCATAATATGCACGTCCGTCATATTTCAGAAGGCATCCCAGTTCCATTACCTCTGCCGGAATGATGCAGTATGTAGCGTCTCCGCCGAAGAATTCATAAGAGTATCCCGGGCTCCACATTGTTCCCTTATAGTTCAGTGCCGGCTGAAGTGTAAATTTCATTCCCGGTTTAAAGGTATTCTGATGATTCTTTCCTACCTTTACAATATCGCCTGCGAACTCATGTCCCATGATCGCCGGGTGCTCCGCCACATCCTCATGGACACGTTTGTGCTTTGTTCCGAGGATCGCACATTTGTAAGTTGACATACAGATACTGTCAGAAACCACTTTTACGAGGATCTCATCATCTGTAATCTCCGGAAGTTCAAACTCCTCCAGTCTCAGGTCATTTGCTGCGTGAAGACGTACTCCTTTTGCTTTCATAAATAAAACTCCTTTCTTTATCATAATGAATTTTTTATCGTTCTGCAATCAAAATCACTTTCTGTTTTACATTTTTTCGATTCAGATTTTCTTTTCAAAAGTTTCATTCAGGATGTTCAGATCCTGTGATACACTACCTTCGGGATCAGCTTCTCGATCACTTCATACTCTGCCGCCTGCGTCCCGCTGCACATTACATTTGCCGCTCCGGTCGCTGTAGAAAGACAGACCGTTTCTTCCAGACTCATTCCGGATTCCTCCGCCACGGCAAGCGCCGCGACCACACTGTCTCCCGCACCCACTGTGCTTCCCACCGGAACCTTGAGTCCCTCTGCATAAATCGTCTCATCCGCCGTCACATACAGTGCTCCGGCGCCGCCCATGGAAACCACCGTCTTCTCGATTCCGTACTCTTTCATCAGACTTCTTGCAGTCTCTTCCAGTTCCTTCGGCGTTTCCAGCGTTTTCCCCGTAAGGGCGGAAAGTTCATGGTTATTGGGCTTGATCAGATAAGGAGATGCTTTCAGTCCCGCTTTCAGCAGTTCACCGTCCGCATCCAGGATCACTTTGGCCCCCTTTTCACGAAACGCTTTCGTCCAGGTATAATACGTATCCTGCGGCGAGCCCTTCGGCATACTGCCGGAAATGACAACAATATCTTTCTCCGTAACCTTTCCCAGCAGTTCTGTGAGAAGTTCTCCCAGGATCTCTTCCGATACCGTCACGCCCGGTTCATTGATATCGGTATTCGTGTGCGCTTCCGGATCGATGATCTTCATGTTCGTACGGGTCTCTCCTTCCACAAAGTGGAAACAGGTCGTAAGCCCCATGCTCTCCAGCGCCGAAAGGATCGCGCGCCCGGTATCTCCGCCCAGGATTCCTGCCGCAATGCTGTTTCCCCCCAGCTTGCCGATCACTTTTGAAACATTGATTCCTTTTCCTCCGGGATCTGTCCGCATGGATGTAATACGGTTGACCGCGTCGACCGTCAGAGAAGGAATCTCAACTGTTTTGTCGAGCGCCGGATTCAATGTCACCGTGTAAATCATAACAAACCTCCTTTTGTTTTAACAATCATAAAATGTTGTTTCAACAGTTTCTGTGTATATAATACCATATTTTTCTCATTTGTCAACTGTAATTTTAACATTTTTTATAAAAACAAAAGTTGTATTCTTTTATTTTAACAGTCGAAATATTTTTTATTCATAAGATAGTGTTCCGATTCCGGACGATATTTTCCGGCAAGCTCATTATACTGCTCCGCTTTCTCCCGGTCTCCCAGCCGGTCATAACATACGCAGAGAGAGATTGCGGGAAGGAAACCATAGCATTCCTCCCGGATAAATGCACCGGAGGACAATTCCTTTTTCGCTGTAAGCGCCTGTTTATACCAGTAGACCGCCTGTTCATATCTCCCCCTGTCCTGAAAATGCCGTCCCAGGTCACAGCAGGTCTCTCCCCGCGGCACGTCGTATTCCAGAGCCCGTAAAAGAGCGCGCAGCGCCTCTTCCTCTTCTCCCAGCCTGTACAGACAGCCGGCAAGCTGGCGTGTGGCGTCAATACGGTTTTCCACCCATCCGTCCGGCCGTTCCAGAAACGCTTCCAGGACACGGCGTCCTTTCTGATAATTTTCGTGAAAATACAATTCTCTTCCATAATAGTAAAGAGCCCGGCTGTCAAAGGGCTCCCCTTCCCGCTCCATCCGCTCATAGATCCTCAGGTTCCGTTCACTGTCCCCGGCTTTTATCTTCCGGTGTTCCACAGGAATATCCGCATAAAAAATATTGCCCCGGGGAGGGATCACCTCATGGACTTTTCCCACGAAGGAATATCCGCATCCGTTCTTCACAATCCGTTCTCTGTAATAGGAGAAAGCCGGAGAACCATCTTTTTCAAAAGCCACCACATAGGGCATCATCACCACATCCGTATCCTCACACAGTGTTTCTTTCAGATTTCTCAGTTTGTCCAGACTTCCCCCCGGAAGCACATCATCCGCGTCCAGCCACAGCAGATACTCCATCGTCCCCCTGGAAAAGGCAAAATTCCTGGCCGCCGCAAAATCATCCTGCCATGGGATGTCATAGACTTTCTCCGTATATTTTCTCCCGATCTCTTTTGTTCTGTCCGTCGATCCGGTATCCGCGATAATGATCTCATCCACCGCTTCCTTCACACTCTCCAGACATCTTTCCAGCACCGCTTCCTCATCCCGTACGATCATACAAAGACTGACAGTGATCATATTTGCACCTTCTTCTACATAAAAATATGGGACCGGAGGATCATGCCTTAAAAGCAGAGATCCTCTGATCCCAGTATCATATTATGCAGAAAAAGGAAATATGTTTAAAACAAAGTAAGCTGCTCGTATTCCTGCTTTCTCGAAAGTCCACCCGGCACTTTCTGAAGGAATTCTCCGATACGGCTGTCGTCAACGATCCAGCTCACCGCCTCCTCCCGTTCCAGGATCAGGGGCATCCGTCCGTGTACCGGGGCGACGGAAGGATTCGCCTCCGTGGTAAGGATAACGAACCGGTTCTCACCTGCAAACGCCCCGTAAAATCCGGCGAGAAACATCTCGTCCTGTTCCGCTCTGCTGAATTCACACTTCTCCTTACGACTGTTCCACTCATAGAACCCGGCCGCCGGGATCACACAGCGGTTTGCCCATATCCGCTCCCGGAACATTCCCTTTTCCAGGGCGCTTTCCGCCCGGGCGTTGATGATCAGATTTTTTCCTTCCGGTGCCGGAAATCCCCAGCGCATCCATTCAATATGTATTTGCCGGCCGCGTCCTGAACTGTTTCCGCTCCTGACCAGCACCGGCGCCGTCTCCGAAGGGCGGATATCTCTCCTGGATTCCTGTGCCGCCCTGCCTGAGGCGTCAGAGAAAGCGTCCGCCTGTTCGATCTTCTTCAGTATATTGCTGTTTATGTAATATCTTCCGCACATTATAATCACCTTTGCCCATTATATACTCTCTTTTTTCCATTTGAAAGGCAAAATTCCCCTGCGCATGGTTTCTTTCCCGGACGCCTTTGCATGATTATTCACTTTTTATGCATTTTATGCGTTAAATATGCATATTTTTAAATTTTATAAAATTTCTCTTGCATAATTATAAAATGTAGTGTATAGTATGTTGTAGTTCGCCGGAGACTGGTGGTCTGACGCGCCCGTCAGTCACGCAGGCGGCATCAGGAGAGCAAAGATTCCGGCTCTGATCTTTATCCGGGACAAAATACATTTCAGGAGGCATTACCATGAGTAAAGAAAAAGTTGTTTTAGCATATTCAGGCGGTCTTGATACCACGGCTGTTATCCCGTGGCTCAAAGAGACATTCGGCTATGACGTTATCTGCTGCTGCGTTGACTGCGGACAGGGCGAAGAGCTGGACGGTCTGGAGGAAAGAGCAAAACTTTCCGGCGCTTCAAAATTATATATCGAAAATATCGTTGATGAGTTCTGTGACGATTTCATCATGCCCTGCGTAAAGGCCGGCGCTGTATATGAGAACAAGTACCTTCTCGGTACATCCATGGCGCGTCCCGCCATCTCGAAAAAGCTGGTGGAGATCGCGCGGAAAGAAGGAGCAGTTGCCATCTGCCACGGCGCAACAGGAAAAGGAAACGACCAGATCCGTTTCGAGCTCAGCATCCGCGCTCTTGCTCCGGATATCAAGATCATCGCTCCCTGGCGTATGACAGATCTCTGGACCATGCAGTCCCGTGAAGATGAGATCGAATACTGCCGCAAGCACGGCATCGATCTTCCTTTCGATACAAAACACAGCTACAGCCGTGACCGTAACTTGTGGCACATCAGCCATGAGGGTCTGGAACTGGAAGATCCGTCTGTAGAGCCCAACTACGACGATCTCCTCGTACTCACGGTTCCGCCGGAGAAGGCTCCGGACAAGCCGGAATACGTGACCATGACATTTGAGGCAGGTATCCCGAAATCCCTGAATGGGAAAGAGATGAAGGTCTCCGAGATCATCACGGAACTGAACAAGCTCGGTGGAAAGCACGGCATCGGCATCATCGATATCGTGGAAAACCGTGTTGTGGGCATGAAATCCCGCGGCGTATACGAGACGCCGGGCGGAACAATCCTTATGGCCGCTCACGAGCAGCTTGAGGAACTCTGCCTTGACCGCGCTACATACGAAGTCAAGAAAGAGATTGGAAACAAACTGGCGCAGGTCGTATATGAAGGAAAATGGTTCACACCGCTCTGCGACGCGCTCAAGGCTTTCGTCGATGTGACGCAGGAATATGTGACCGGTGAAGTGAAGTTCAAACTGTACAAGGGCAATATCATCAAGGCCGGAGAGACTTCTCCATACTCTCTGTACAACGAATCTCTTGCAAGCTTCACAACAGGCGACCTGTACGATCATCACGATGCAGACGGCTTCATCAACCTGTTCGGGCTTCCGCTGAAAGTCCGCGCGATGAAGATGCAGGAACTGGCAAAAGAGAATCAGAAATAAAAATATAATGAATCCGAAAACACCGGGATGTGGGAATTGAGGAACCGCATTCCGGTGTTTTCTGCGGTATGCCCGAAGGAAATGGGATGTAAACGGTTTCCGGCGGGAATGCTGTTATGAACTGATTCGGCATCACAGGGCAAAGAACTCTCACTATAAGACAGAAAGGGAAAAACATAAATATGGATTCCATCAGAATAAAACAAGAACTCACTGAAAACATGGTCCGCTTTATCGAAGAATACAGAGAACAGAACAGGATTTCAACATCCTGGAAAGAACCTCTCCTGGGATTTGCGGACGCAGACGGAGAATATATCCGCTCCCTGAAAAAACTTATTTCGCCCACCCATTATCTGCCCCAGGATTTCCTTCCCGACGCAACTGTCGTCCTCTCCTACTTCCTTCCCTTTTCCGAAGAGATCGGCCGGGGAAATGAAGAAGGGGAGGAACCGTCGGAAGGATGGGGAACCGCCTATACGGAGACAAACCAGATGTTTCCGGAACTGAACCGTTACCTGACGGCATTTCTTGAAAAGAAAGGGTTCCATACCGTCACGCCTTCCTCTATCGGGATGATCGACGACGGGCACCTTTTCAGCAACTGGTCCCAGCGCCATATCGCATACGCCGCAGGACTCGGAACCTTCGGCGTGAACAATATGCTGATCACAGAAAAAGGAATCTGCGGAAGGTTCTACTCTCTTATCACAGATCTGCCTGTCAGCCCGGACCGGCCGCTCAAGGAAGAACGCTGCCTGTACAAAAGGACCGGCGGATGCGGTCTTTGCGCAAAGCGCTGTCCTACCCACGCTCTGGTGCCGGGAGGGACTTTTGATCAGTACCGGTGCAATGAGCATCTGAATGAATTTGAAAGTCGTCTGGGCTGGGATGTCTGCGGGAAATGTGTGGTCGGTCTGCCCTGCACCTATCGGATTCCGGGCACTCGTGTTTAATTTCTTATTTTCAGCCTGATCTGTACCGTATACGCACTCCCCTCCTCCATCACATACAGCTCTCCCTGATGGATCTTCACCATTTTCTCCACACTTTTCAGTCCGATGCGGCTGCTCTCAGTATCAGCCGCATCCTTCTTCACGGTATTTGTGAGCGTAATTCGGATCCGTCCCTGATCCGGAACTGCCCGGACAATAACTGTTTCCCATTTATCACCGTATTTCAGGATATTCGAAAACAGATTACTGAAAATACGTTTCAGCATGACTTTATCGCCGTATATTTTCTCTTTTTGATCCCGACCCCCAATCCGGATCTCCTTCTCGGTATGGAATCCTGCAAGAGTGATAAAATCACAGTTTTCTTCCAGGATCTCATTAAGAACAGAGAGAGGGAGCTGTCGCAGTTCCGGCGTCTCATTCTCCTCATATACAAGGGCATATTCAAACATCCTGTCTGTGAGCACCCGGATATCTTTTGTCTTCCGGAGACACTGTTCGATATACTATTCCTGGCTCAGCCTGGGCGGCGGAGTAAACGGTTATCAGTTCTCTTACTATGGTTTTCTGAGACCGGATATCCTGATCGGATGTCTGTTCCCGCAGATTCCCATGGTCTGGGTCCTGATCGGATATATGCTCGCTATCGGCATGATGTCAGTACTTCGCATACTCCAAAGAGTTATAACCATGCAACCCAAAAAACGGAACAATGACGTATAGAATAATCTGAATCAGTGTTATAGGATACTTCGCTGTAAATAATGTAAGCCCACATATTATTGTTGCAATGACAATTTCAGCAGCTTCGGCCAGCACGAGTTTTGCTATAATAATTTGTGCACTGGACGCTCTTGTAGAGCCTTCAATTTCGTTCATTCCAAAAGTAGTGCTTTGATAAAATGAGGGGAGACACGCCAAAATAAATAATGGCATAAACATTGGAATTATCTTTGGAGTATTAGGAACTGAAAAAACACAGGTACAGACTAATTGCAATACAATTCCTTGTGCTGTCCAAAGGCATCATCCTGTATACCACATAACATTTGACAAGAATTGCCAAAAATTTGTTCGCTCTTCCGGAATAAGATTGAGTTTTACTTGTTCCTCTATCAAAGCCATACACATTTACTGTGTTTCTAGTAGACGTTTAGGATGGACATCACTTTGCAATATTGAATGTAATTCATGCTTGTTCATACTATCAGGAATACGAGAAACTGAATCAGAAAGTCCGGCCGGAGCCGGAAAAAGACCGAGGCAAAGAAAAAGAATTTTCCATCCAGATGTGACATGTATAAATCCACAAAAATCGGGTACAATAAAACCATTAAGGATATGTGCAAACTTGATACTGTATGTTATAATGGTATCAAGTTACAGCAAGAGAGGTGATGTTATGACCGATTTAGATTCTTTGAAAAAACTTGTCAGAGAAAA
>CAKNHF010000052.1 GCA_930972465.1 uncultured Lachnospiraceae bacterium | reverse complement strand
CCGATAAAATCCAATCTTCTTATACTTTTAAAAATCTTTCATGAAACAACCCTGTCCTTTATCCCCCGCCTTCCTTCGCGTCCTCTCCCTTTCAAAGCAGGGAAATCTGTGCTATAATCAAAAAACTGAAAACACATTCTGAACAGGAGACATTATCATATGAAAATTGTATTTTTAGACGCCGGAACACTCGGCGACGATATCGATTACAGCGGGTTCGAACAGATGGGGGAAGTGGTGAAATATCCGTTTTCCTCTCCGGAAGAGGCTTCCCGGCGCGTGGCAGACGCAGATGTCGTGATCGTGAACAAAGTTTCCGTAAACAGCATGACCATCTCGTCCGCTGAAAATCTGAAACTTGTCTGTGTAACCGCAACCGGAACAAACAACCTGGACAAGGATTACCTGGCACAGCGCGGGATTGCGTGGCGCAATGTAGCGGGCTATTCCACAGAATCCGTGGCGCAGCACACATTTGCCATGCTGTTCTATCTGATGGAAAACCTGAGATACTATGACGACTATGTCAGAGACGGCCATTATATCAATGACCGGATCTTCACTCATTTCGCCAGGACATTCCACGAACTCAACGGCATGACCTGGGGAATTCTGGGGCTCGGCGCCATCGGACGGCGTGTCGCCGACATTGCGGCAATGTTCGGAGCCAGAGTCATCTACTACTCCGCTTCCGGCGCGCCGGCTCAGAAGGGATATAACCAGGTAAACTTTGATACCCTGCTCGCCGAATCCGATATTCTCTCCGTCCATGCTCCCCTGAATGAATACACGGAAGGGATTATGGACGCAGAAGCATTCCGCCGGATGAAATCCTCCGCAATCCTCCTGAACCTGGGAAGAGGCCCGATCATCAACGAGGCGGATCTTGCCGAAGCACTGAACGTCGGAGAGATCCGGGCAGCCGGACTTGATGTTCTCTGCGTGGAACCCATGTCAAAGGAGAACCCGCTCTTAAACGTCCGCGACAAAGACCGCCTGTTCATCACTCCACATATCGCCTGGGCTGCCGTAGAGACACGGCAGAGGCTGATGAAAATCATAGAAGGGCAGATAAGAGAGTTTTTTGATCTCACAGCTGAATCATAACCTTTTCGCATGCAGAGGGGATGCCCCACCGGACTGGTGAGGCATCCCCTCTGTTTATATACCCGCCCTTCAGGTTCCGGAACGGGATTCCGAAATATTTTGTTCACATTATTCGGTATAGGCTGACGGGGCAGGTTTCACGCCTGCTTTCCACTCGACCAGATTCACTGCAAAGAAAGCAATCACTCCCATCGCACAGCCGAACACAACCGGGAGAATTCCAAACAGGAAATCTCCGCCGCTTAATATCTGCCAGATGCAGAACGCCACGGTTCCCACGCCAAGAGACGCGATTCCCGAATGCTTTGTGGCCCTGGGCACGATGAGTCCCAGTCCGTATGCCGCGAACGGCCCTGCACATCGTATACCGAATGCGAAAGTGTTCATCGTGACGATCGAGATACCCGCCATGGATATCACCATCGCGACCAGCGCGGCAATGACGTTGCACGTCCGTGTATATCTGATGATCTGCTTCTCGGTCAGCTTCTTCTTTTTTCCTCCGAACTTCAGATACAGATCGTTCATCACCATAGTGGACATACACAGCAGGTTCGAATCCGCGGAAGACATCGTCGCACAGATGATGGCCGCAGAGATCAGACCCACGATCACGCCCGGCGCATGCACGCTGGCCACCGCCATCATGGCATTGCTTCCATCCTCCGCAAGGTTCGGCAGCGTATCCTTCACAGCAAGAGCCGCAAGACCGATCAGCGTCGGGAAGAAGGACATGGCAGCCATGAGCACAGCTGAGAGCAGCGCCGCGTGCTTTGCCGTTTTCTCATCCTTCGCCGTCTCGAAGCGCGATACCATCTCAGGGCCTGCGAGGAATGTACAGAAGTAATTGAAAATATATCCGATAATCGTCACCCAGCCGATCTTTGCAAAATCGAGCTGAACCGGGGGCAGCGCTGCGGCAACCGCGTCCCAGCCGCCGCATCCGTCGATAACGAACGGCGTAGCTATTGCCAGGCCCACAAGAATAATCGTAAACTGTATCAGGTCAGATATCTGATCCGCGATCATTCCTCCGAATGTGGTGTACAGTATAACAACCAGCCCCGCGATCACAAGCGCCACGTTTGTGGGAATTCCTGTCAGAGTAGAGACGACCGACCCCGACGCGGCAATCTGTGAAGATGTAAGACAGAACAGGGAAAGGATGCTCAGCACAGCAGTAAAGGTGCTGGACGCTTCTCCGAATCTTCTCCCCACGACCTCCGGAATCGTCACCGCCATGGTCTTGCGGATCCTGGGAGCAAAGTACGCCAGCGGGATCATCGCGATCGACGCTGCAAGCACGTACCACACGGCGCTCATTCCCCAGTCCCCGAAGGCTTTCTGGGCCAGACCCGTCGTACTTCCTCCGCCGATGTTGTTTGCGGACAGAGAAAACGCCACCATGAAAAGTCCCATCCTCCGTCCGGCGAGCATGTAATCCTTGCTGTCCTTGATCTGCAGCTTGCCTACGATAAAGCCTACCAGCATCATGCCGACAAGATAGGCAACTACAATAATTGATGGAATAATCTGAATCTGCATATCCATTCCTCCTTTGTATTTCAGCCGGGTTACCCTGTCTGTTATTATACAGGAAAACTCCGCGTCTTTCACCCGCAGAATCAGCTTTTCCCCAAACAAAAAGGAGCCTGAAACTGCTTCAGACTCCTTCGCCGTATAACCCGTATTTATTTAACGTGGACAAGTATAGCACATAAAAAACGAAATGAAAAGAGGAAATTTTATTTCCGGTGAGAGATGATATCAAAAATCAACTCGTGCGGAAGCTTGATATGTCAGAAACCGACAAAACAGTTTTCCGCCCTTAAAACAGGCAGACCGCTGCTTTACACAAAGAAAAACCGCCGTCCCCGCAGCTACCAAGTCTGCAAAAACAGCGATTTTTAAGTGCGCGATCAGGGGTTCGAACCCTGGACACCCTGATTAAGAGTCAGGTGCTCTGCCAGCTGAGCTAATCGCGCATTTTTATTTGTTTCGTAAGGTTTTCCTTAACGCAAGTGATATTATATAACAAGTTGCGACGAAATGCAAGCACTTTTTTCATTTTTTATTTTATTCTGCATATAAAGTACTTTCCCGCGTAATCCGCCCGGCTTATTTCCATATAATCACGCGGATCCGGACATTTTCCCGCTGAAAACACCGTCCGGATCCGTCTTCCGCGCCAAACTGCAGGTACGGACGCCGGTCACCGGAAGAGATTATCCAGAGTCTGCCGCGAGACGGCTCCCACAGCGACTCCTTCCGCCTTTCCGGAGCGGAATACCACAAATGTGGGCACCTTTTCCACACCAAGTTCCTCCGCCAGAGACTCCTCACTGTCGGAATCTACCAGACAGACCTTAACGCGTCCTTCATTATCCGCGGCAAACTCAGCCACGACGTCTTCCATCATGGCACATTTCCCGCACCACGAGGCATAGAACTCTACCAGAACAGGCAGAGGGGACTCCTCCACCTCATACCTGAAGTTGTCGCCTGTTACATTGACCAGCATAAACATCACCCGCATTTCCCGTTTTTTCTCTTATTTTTGCCATGACAGATGTCCGTGTTGAGTATCTCGCACACTTCATTGACTGAACGGCAGATGCAGAGCAGCCGCCGGTTCAGCTTCGGTTTACAGTAGATAAATTCTCTCACACACCTCTTCCAGCACTTCTGTCTTCCCAAATCCGTCACCCGCCTGATTACATATATACCATTATATGCCGCGGAACCGCCGACGTTACTCTGAAGTCACACTTCCTCCGGTGATGCATCTATACTGTTCCGCTTTCTGACCGCAATCAGTTTATTGATGGGATTGCCTTTGCCCGAAAATTTCTCTTCATACTCTGTCATTATATTGTCCCTGTTCATCTCTTCGTGGTGATGAAGATCGTAGGTAAAATTCTGTATTACCCAGCCCGATTCCTTAAGCTGCTCCAGTGAAAAATTGAACAGCTGCGTATTGTCTGTCTTAAACTCAAGAATTCCGCCGTCCACAAGTATTTTCTCGTATCTCTCCAGAAATTCGGAAGAAGTCAGCCGACGCTTTGCATGTCTCGCCTTTGGCCACGGATCAGAAAAGTTAAGGTATATCCTCGTCACCTCCCCCTCCGCAAAGACATCCGCCACATTTCTCGCATCCATGCACACAAAACGCACATTCTTCAATTCATTGTATTCTTCTGTATCAAACCTTTCCACGGCCCGCAGCAGCACGCTCGAATAGCGCTCTATCCCCACAAAGTTCACATCCGGATACCGCTTTGCCATGTCAAGAATAAACTTTCCCTTGCCCATTCCGATTTCAATAGAAAGCGGATTCTTGTTGCCGAAGACCTGACGCCAGCATCCCCTCTGATCCTCCGGTCTTCTGATCACTGTATGATGCGCCTGTATCGTCCCCTCGGCTCTCGGTATATTTCTAAGTCTCATTGACAGATCCTCCCCTGATTTATGTAAAGAGACATCATCTCCTGTCCGGAATGATGCCCCGCTGCAACTGAATATAAATGCTCCTGTAATATCATATCATGCAATTACACTCAGGTCAAAGGCTGAAGGGAAACCGACGGAAACTTTTTTAGTCCGGTACAGACACTCGCGTTTCAAAATCTTCTATCATCGATTCAAGGGTAATTCCTTCCATCGTCTGTCTGACGGACTCTTCAATTTTCCGATAGGGGGACTGAAGTACATATTTGATATTCTGTGCCACCGGGCATTTCCGCTCCCCGCAGTGATGGATTCCTATCAGGGAAGTCAGTCCATCCGGCTCAAGCGCGCTGTATATCATATACAGCGTGATTTCAGAAGGAGCCATGCACAATTCAGCCCCTCCGGTCCCCCGCGCCACTGTGATCAGCCCCGCTTTTTTCAACGCACTGATAATGTTGCGGATCACCACCGGATTGCATCCCGTGCTTTGCGCGAGCAGCGAACTGGTTACCTTCACTTTTTCCTTCGCTTCATAGATAAAAATCAGACAATGGACCGCAACGGAACATTTCATACTGATCTGCATCGTACCACCCTTTCCGGAGAATTATTTCTGCCTCTCCCGATGTAATTCTTGACTTTACATCCTCTCAATGATACACTACATATTGGATGTAATTTCATCTTTTACATCGATATTTTACAGGAATCACCAGGAAATAGCAAGCAGCTGAACAAGCAAAACGACAGGAGGATCCAAAATGAAAATTTATGAGATTTGCTTCAGTCCGACCGGAGGCACCAGAAAGGCAGCAGACATACTGGCCGGTGAACTTTCAACAGAAATTCAGAATATTGATCTTACAGACAGCACAGCGGATTTCAACAATATCTCTCTTACGCAGAATGATATTTCCGTAATCGCTGTTCCTTCCTATGGGGGACGCGTACCTGAACCGGCGGCAAAACGTATTTCCGCAATACACGGAAATGGTTCCCGCGCAATACTCATGTGTGTTTATGGTAACCGCGCATATGAAGACACCCTGGCGGAACTGCAGGATGTAGCAAAACAGGCCGGTTTCCGGGTCATATCCGCTGTTGCCGCGATTGCCGAGCACTCCATCGCCCGGCAGTTTGCAGCCGGCCGTCCGGATGCGCAGGATCAGGCCTGTCTTGCGGGATTTGCAAAACAGATTCAGGCAAAACTGTCCGGCGGGGATACCTCAGAGCCGGAAATCCCGGGCAATCGCCCATATAAGAAGAGCGGCGGAGGCGGCATGGTGCCGAAACCGACCAAAGACTGTACAAAGTGCGGACTGTGTGCCGAAAAATGTCCGGTTCAGGCAATTGACAGAACAAATCCCGGAAATGTAAACGGCAGCGCCTGCATCTCGTGTATGCGGTGTGTCTCCATCTGTCCCAGGTCCGCAAGAAAGATAAACGGAATCATGCTTGCCGCAGTCGGCACAATGCTGAAAAAGGCCTGTTCCGTACGGAAAGACTGCGAACTCTATATTTAAGCAGATACACGCCTGAGAGTACATATCCCGGAAAAGCGGAAAAAGCAGGCAGTTCAGGACTCCGTCAGATTCCGGTTTCTGCCGCCTGCTTTTTCCGCTCTGTCTTTCCGGGATACGCTTCTTCATACCATTTCAGAAAATCCCCGAAAATTTTTTCTTCCGCTGCAGCGCGGGCTTCAGCCGCATCCTCTATCTTATCGTATCCTCCCAGATAGTAGCATTTCTGCCTGAACATGATCTGAGCGATCCACTTGTTTCTCCTGCTGCTGTAATAGACGCCGCGCACGCCGCTGGTATTTGTTCTGTACACAAGGTCCGGACGAAGCATCTCGACACATGTGCCCCCTGTATAATGCATATTTTTCTTCGGGTCGCGCTGACATCCGCAGCTTCTCGTCCATCCGCTCTGCAGATTGGACTGCCGCACATCCACCGTATTTCCGCAGTCACACCGGCAGAGCCACAGCGGATTCCCGTCTTTCGCTTTATTTCCGGACTTTCCCAGGACGGTCAGTTTCCCGAATGTCAGCCCCGTCAGGTCTTTTACACCCTCGTACGGCGATTTTTCGCAGCCGCAGCTGTATATCGCTCCGGGCTTCAGCCGGCGGCTTTCAACAAAGATTTCATTTCCGCAGTCGCATCTGCATTTCCAGACCACTGCATTGCGGATCCGATGCTCCGTGGGTTCAATAACCGTGATTTTTCCGATCCGCAGGCCGGTCAGATCCTTATACTTCATCAATATCCGCCTCCTGCCTCTGACTCAGATATTCTTTCGAAAGCCGCAGTGTTTCTTCTGTATACCGGCACATATACTCCGGCACGCCGTCATAGCTCCCTGTTTCCAGCCGGGCACAGGCGGCACAATTCTGACAGATTCTGCGCAGACTGCACGCACTGCATTCCGGACTCAGACGGATCTGCGCAGTTCTCTCTGAAAGCTGCCGCCAGGCCGTCATAAAATCCGTGGTGAAAGCCGGAACCGAGGGTTCTGTCAGCATGACACACGGCCTCATATATCCCTGCCAGTTGACAGTAAATGATGTTTTTCCTGCCTGGCACTGCATTTCCCCAGGAACCCTTTCCCCTTTTTCGGTGTGTTCAACAGCAGCCGTTTTCCCAAGTGCAACCGCGCCGTATTCCTTCGCTTCCATTGTCGTTCTGAGAAATGCCATTTTTCCGCGGGCAGCCTCTTCCGGAAGAAGACGGGACTGCTGGTCAAATGGCCTGTGCCGTTCTCTGACCGCGGGATACATGTAGGTATCAATATTTACCGCAGTCTCCAGTTCTTCGGCAATCTCCACGATCCTTCTGATATCTCCCCTGTTTGCTCTTACAAGACTTCCGTTGATCTTTACATCAACCCGTCTTGCACGGAGAAGCCTGATTCCCTGCAGTGTTTTTTCAAAACCTCCCGGATAATGGCACAGTTTCTCATATGTTTCCTCATCTGTCCCGTACAAAGTGATGTTGCTCCTCCTCGGGGGGTATTCCGCAAAAAATTCCGCCCACTCTTCATCAACAAGTGTCCCGTTGGTATTGACTGTCAGAATCATTCCCATTCGGCGCAGCCCCAGATAAACTGTCCTGAAGTCCGGATAAAGAAACGGCTCGCCGCCTGTGAGCAGAATGAACAGAGTCCCCGCGTCCCGCATCTGTTCCGCCAGGGCAAGCCATTCATCTGCGCTGCGGAGGCGTCCCTGACTTTCCATCTCTGCTCTGCTGAGACGTACATAGCACATATCGCAGTTCATATTGCAGAGAGGGAGCAGTTCCAGACTTGCGTTAAGGGGCACGTGACTGCAGGCTGCCTTTTCAATCAGATATTTTTCATATGTCATTTCCATCTGTCTGTGAATCCCTCTTACTTTGTGTAGAAAAAAACGGCCGGCTTGCGGCTGCCGGCCGTATAATATGTATATAATATGTTTTTGTTATGAATGATTCGGATGGCTGGAATCCTGCTGCTCTACATAACCCCAATGATTCCATTTTCTCTTATTCGATCCAAAGCCCGATTCTGTATACCAGAAGATAATATCTCCAGGGTCGATAACTCCCGGCTGACCTTTATCTATCCAATGAGTCATCTTTCCATTCAACCAGCCCTGTTCACCGTTGAATTCTCCTACGCTCTGGAAAGTCCCACCTTCGCTTGTTATAACACGATTTGCATTTGCATCACCGCATGTATCAGGAGTACCTATTGGCGAATGACTGACACCCCCTCTCTCTCCACCATACCAAAAATCATCCGGATAACTATTTCCCTCAGATCCTCTACGGCATGCCAGTTTAAAACAAGCCGCCACATACTCATTCGGTATAAACTCCTGAACCTGAACCCTGGGTTCCGCCCACATCTTTTTCATCTTACTCTACCTCCTCTAAAATCTTATACTCCAAAGATTCTTTCACAAAATGTTCCGTTGAATTTCGAATTGTCTCTTCTGCAACATCGTATTCCTGCAGCCCCTGCACCACAACATCCTCTATCGTGCTGGGCTTTTCAAACGCCTTCCACAGGAACACAGCCGAATCATTAGGGGCCATTATCGCATTGGAAATAAGGCTTTCATCATCAACCGGAATGATGGTGTATTCTCCGGCAATCTCCCGGAGAATAAATCCCTCTCTGATTCGATATTTCCTTTTCTCATTTGAATAACTGTCTCTTTTAAGATATTCTGTAAGTTCGTCGTCAGACAGTTTCGCAATTTCATCGCCGCTCAGTCCGCCGGAATTACGAACAAAGTGGAATTCAGGTTTTTTATACTTTTTCACACAACACCTTCTTTTCACACTTACACTAATATCTCTGTCCCGAATGGAAAAAATATCAAATAGTGTACTTTTTGAACTTCGATTTTTCCCTCTGTTTCATTATGTATTTAGATCGAAAAAATCACTTTTTTACAGGGAAAAATCAAAAATTACTTGCTTTATGGATAAACTTGATCTATAATATAGCCCGTGGATTAGCTATCAGAATGTACACTATTTGACAGCTGATTTTTTTATGCCTTTTTACGGCTCTGAAGTCTCTCAGGCGGCGGTAAAAAGTCGCTTCACTCATATCACAGCTCCGGACCGCTTCCTGAATCGTAATTTCTTTCCTTTCCCAGGCCTGAACAATCCGCCCGAAATGATCCGGGGGCTGAATCTGAGGTCTTCCGAACCTGACACCTCTGGCTTTTGCGGCCGCAATCCCTTCCGCCTGCCTCTGACGGATATTGGTTCTCTCATTCTCGGCCGCAAAGGGAAGCACCTGAAGTACAATATCGCTCAGGAATGTTCCCATCAGATCCTTTCCCCTCCGCGTATCCAGAAGCGGCATATCGAGCACCACGATATCCACGCCCTTTTCCTTTGTCAGATACCTCCACTGCTCCTGAATCTCTGTATAGTTGCGTCCCAGACGGTCTATGCTTTTGATATACAGCAGATCATCCTTCCTTAATTTTCGTACCAGCCTTTTATACTGAGGTCTTTCAAAATCCTTTCCCGACTGTTTGTCAATATAGATATTCTTCATTACTACCAGTGTCTGCAGCGCATCCAGCTGTCTGTCTTCGTTCTGGTCACGGCTGCTGCCGCGAACATATCCATATATTTTTATCAAATCCGACTCCTTTCCATGCTGAGGTAAGAAAGCAATTCTTACATCCCGCATTTTCTTCACATTAACAGGTTTCATGTTCTATTCTGCCTGCACAGTTAATTTCTAATCCAGAGCAGATCATTCTTTTCCTGTTTTTATATGTTTTCCCATAAAGCAATGTAAAATAATCGTCGCCTATTGATCCGAAAATTTCCATTGTTTCTTTTTTATGCAAAAAGTGGGGAAAAGCCGTTTCTTGGCTTTTCCCCACTTCAGATACAATCAAGAAAGTTCCTCTCCGCCGGAACAAATTCCCAATCTTAATAATTTTTGCAAAAATGCAAGACCGCAGAACAGCGCTCCCATCGGAAAGCATTTGTCCGCGATGGATAAATATAAGGTATAATGGATGCGAAGAATTTACAGGAAAGAAACCTATAGTTACCTATGAATAAAGGAATAAATATGCCCATATTACTTGAACCATCCTTTGTCGCCCAGTAAAAGGCGACAGCATATCGGACAGGCCAAACCCGTCACCATAGGCCGTGACGTGTGGATCGGCGCGAACTGTACGATCCTGCCCGGCGTAACAATCGGCAACAATGTCGTGATCGCTGCCGGGGCCGTGGTAACAAAGGATGTGCCGGACAACTGCGTGGCAGGCGGCGTACCTGCGAAAATAATCCGAGAGATTAACGATGCTACGGAGGAAATAGAAAATGAGGGTTAAGTGTATGCCAAAACTGGGATTTGGTCTTATGCGGCTCCCGGAAAAAGACGGAACCATCGATAATGCAGGATATGCCCACGATCCAGTGTACATCCTGTCGCTACTGCTGTGAAGGCTGCCCTATGTCGATTCGTATACCCGACATTTTCCGGACGTTGAATACCGCACGACTGTACAAAAAAGACAATCGCCCTAAAATGTTCTATAACAACCTGAATGGGGCAGGCTCCGGGAAGGCCAGCGATTGCATCGGCTGCAGGTAATGTGAGCGCGTATGTCCGCGGCATCTGCCTATCATCAAACTGCTGAAAGAAACCGCAGATACACTGGAATAATAGAAGTGAGACAGGAAGATGAACGCAGCAGGCATTGTCGTTTCCAAACGTAAAAGCATGGCAGCCATTCTCCGCCCAGATTTTTCAGAGCGCTTTCCCCTCTTGAGTCACTTATCCTCACGTTGAATAATAGGGCGTATTTTATGCATGGCAGGCAAAATGTAGGCAATGTCTACCGCTAGATTTTCCTTGAATATTCGTAACCAATATGCTATATTGTGAATAGAAAAGGAACAACCGCCCACAAGGGGTTGACCTCGAAAGAATACCTTTATAGAATCGCCACTCCTTCGCTCGCCAAAGTTCCGGGGTGGTTTTTCTATGCCTTAAAACATTACTTCAAGTTCGCAAATACGAATGTCAGCAATGCCAGAATGAACATTCCAAAAGCCATCAGATCTTTAAAATCAAACGGTTTCTTGTCCATCAGCATCACCCCCATTCTATGTAGAATAGAGGTCAGCCACCCTGCAACACGATTGTTCCTGTCCATATACTACCATAAGCGCAGACAGCGCACAATATCTATTTCAGTATCACCGGGAACCCCTGCAGATCGCCGACCTTGCAGATCAAAGATCGCATTTTGCTACCTCTGTTCCGGCGTTTCGCCCTGTGAGCCCGCCTGATTGCCTTTCCTGCTGTCGGATCGTGATACCCTTCATGGTTTGTTTCTTCATCAAATATATTCCAACTCCTCTTCTGCCCATCTGAGGGCTTCTCTCTCAACTTCGCTGGTCCATGTCTCATTGAACCGCCGCACTTCTACGTGATGGATCGGAGCGGCTGAGAGGTATTCTTCAAAGTATGCCCGGAACTTCTTGCACCTGCGAGGGAGCCGGCTTTCGGTTGCTCAAGAGACATACCGTCTCCACGTGTGTTGTCACTAACATCGGAACACACACCCTTAACCTTGTCACTAATATCGGAA
>CAKNHF010000051.1 GCA_930972465.1 uncultured Lachnospiraceae bacterium | reverse complement strand
TGGAAAAAGGGGCGGAGCAGGTTAATTTGAAATCATTTAAATATTATGACAGAATGCTTCCGGCTCAGGATACTCTTCCGGAAGGCGGTCTGGGCAATTTAATCGCGCTTCCGTTGCAGGGACAGGCTTTACAAAAAGGAAACAGCGCTTTTATTGATAGTAATTGGAATGCTTATCCGAACCAGTGGGATGTGCTTTGGAGCAAACCGCGGCTTTCTATTGAGTTTATAGAAGCTAAAATAAAGGAGTGGGCGGCATCGGATATCACAGAAGCGGCGGATGACAATGGAAATGCAGAAGAGCGGGAACAACCGTGGAAAAAAGAAAAGCCGTTTCGTCGTGAGGATGTGAATGGAAAATTCAGTCTCGTTTTATCAAATGGTATTTATATAGACAGCCTGAATCTGAAAGCGGCTCTCCAAAATCAGATCAGGCGGCTGGCAGCGATAAGAAATCCGATTTTTTATAAAAATGCGGCAATCGGTATGTCGAACTTTGCTACCGCTCAGTGGATATATTTTGGAAAGGATCATCTGAGCGGGTATATTGAAATCCCGAGGGGCCTGTATAACAGACTGATTGAGAAGATAAAAGAAGCAGACATTCCCTTCGAGATAAGTGATGAACGTCAGTGCGGCAGACATATTAATGTTACATTCGCAGGAGAACTAAGGCAGGAACAAAAGCCGGCGCTGGAAGAGATGATGAAATACGATAACGGAATTCTTCAGGCGGCCACAGCCTTTGGAAAAACAGTTGTATGCAGCGCAATGATCGCAGAGAAGAAAGTAAATACTCTGATAATCCTTGAATCTTCTGCTCTGCTGGAACAGTGGAAAGATGCATTGGAGAAATTCCTTGATATAGATGAAAAACTTCCAGAGTATAAAACAAAAACCGGACGGATCAGAGTGAGGAAAAGTCTGATTGGAAAACTGCAGGGAGCACATGATTCCATGACAGGGATTGTAGATATTGCTATGGCAGGCTCATTATGTAAAAAAGGCGAATGGCATCCGCTGCTTGATCAATATGGAATGGTCATTGTTGATGAATGCCATCATGCGGCTTCAGATACGATCGCAGAAGTACTGCAAAAAGTCACTGCAAAATATGTATATGGTGTTACAGCCACACCAAAACGATCGGATGGACTGGAAAAGATCAATTATATGCTGCTTGGCCCGATCCGATACAGTTATTCTGCAAAAGAAAAAGTAAAAGCGCAGGGAATCCCTCATCTGGTGTACCCAAGATTTACAAGGACAGTACTTCCCAGAGGTGTTACAGCAGAAAAGATGCATCCCAATGAAGCCTATGAAATGCTCCGGCATAATGAAGCGAGAGATGAACAGATCCTTTCGGATGTGAAAGATTGCATTGCGGCAGGCAGAACGCCGGTAATATTATCCAAATATAAGGATCACTCAGAAAGACTGTATGACCGGATGAAAGGGTATGCGGACAGGGTCTTTTTGATGACGGGAAACAATTCAAAGAAAGAACATAAGCAAATCCGTGAACAGTTACAGCAAACCGCTCCGGAGGAAACGCTGGCGCTGGTTGCCACAGGCAGTCTGATCGGAGAAGGTTTTGACTTCCCGCGCCTGGATACATTGATCATGGCGACACCTGTTTCGTTCCGAAGTGTAGTTGAGCAGTATGCCGGACGTCTGAACCGGAACTATGCAGGCAAGAAAGATGTAATCGTATTTGATTACGTTGACAGTCATATTCCAATGTTTGAAAGAATGTATGGAAAAAGGCTGAAAGCATACAAGCAGATCGGATACGAAATATGTTGCGGATTGGATCGTGAAAAGCAGGAAGTAAATGCCATTTTTGACAGCGAAAATTATAAAGAAGTATTTAAGAGGGATCTGCTTGAGGCAGAACAGAGGATCGTAATATCCAGCAATGTTATCAGTGCGAAAAAGGTCTATGAAATTATAAATATATTGAAAGAAAAGCAGGCATTGGGGATAGAAGTGACTATAGTTACCTGGGAACCTGATGACTATGGCTTTGGTGATGCTGCATTTTGGATGCAATTGCATGAGGATATGCGTCAGGCTGGGTTCTTTATTAAAACAGTGGAAGATTCCTGTGAAAATTTTGCGGTTATAGATCAGGAAATTATCTGGTATGGAAATATTCATTTGCTGGGTAAAGAAAAAGTCGAAGATAATATTATGCGAGTGAAGGATAAAAAAATTGCAGCTGAGTTATTGGAACTGGCGTTTAAATAATAAGAGAGATGTCCTCAATCGCTGTGAAAAGCCAGGGGTTTGTAACGTATTTGCAACAACTTTCCGTGTAACCCCTTGACGTGTAACCCCTTGATTTTCCAGTATTTTCGGTTACCCAAACGTTAATCAGGTCTGTATACAATTTCAGAAGATTGCAGAGAATATAAAAATCCCGGAAGCCGCGGCTTCCGGGATTTTTTATATCTCAGTCGGAAAAACTCTTCAAATACAAAGCTGACGGAGAAACCTGCCTGGAGATATGCGGCGGAACAGGGGGCTGAGTCTGTACTTGGGATCGATCTGAGCGAGAAAATGATCGCTGAGGCGCGGCGGAGAAACGATGATGAGAAGATCACATACCGTGTCTGCGGGCTGGAGGAGTATGAGTACCCGGAAAAAACATACGATTGTGTGATCTCCAATCTTGCGTTTCACTATGTCGAGGATCTGGACAGCGTATATATCGCAGAGTTTGGAATACGCTGAAGCCGGGGGGGATTTTCCTTCTGAATATTGAACACCCGGTGTTTACTGCGGGAGTAAGGGAAGACTGGATTTATGACGAGAAGGGAAGGGCGATGTACTGGCCGGTGGATGACTATTATTATCCGGGCGAGCGTATAACATTGTTCCTCGGGGAAAATGTGAAAAAGTACCATCATACATTGACACAGATTCTGATGGGAATGCTGAACAGCGGGTTTGCGCTCAGGGCGGTTGAAGAGGCCATGCCCGATCCGGACATGATGGACATGCCGGGGATGAGAGACGAGATGCGGCGCCCCATGATGCTGCTTGTAAAAGCTGAAAGGGAGTGCCGTGATAATTAAGCTCACGGAAAACTGCACAAAAAAATCCGTTTGTCAATTGTCAGAAATTAACGAAAATTGAGGAAAATATAAAAAACAATTACCTGCAAGTTAAAAAAGTGTTAAAATTAAAATATAGTGACTACCAGGAAGGCCGTTACAGCGTTGTACCGGTCTTTCTTTGGTTATACTTTATGTAATCAAACAGGAAAAGGAGGATTTGGATGCTCAGCAGAGGTGACACGGTGGTTTATAAGTGCAGAGGAATTTACAAAGTGGAAGAGATCGGAACACTGGACTTTTCTTTTGCAGACAGAAAGAAGAAGTATTATACTCTTCAGTCTGTGGACGATTCGAGAGACAGGGCATATGTTCCGACAGACGATGAAACGAATATCCGAAAGCCGGTCAGCAGACAGGAAGCGATGGAACTGATCAGCAGAATGCCTGAGATTGACGTGCTGAGAGTAAAAAATGAAAAGTGCAGGGAACAGGAATATAAGCAGTGTATTTCCGATTACTGTCCCGAGAACTGGGTAAAGGTACTGAAGACGCTGTATAAGCGGACGAAAAGCAGAGGCAGTATCACAAGCATGGATAAGAAATATCAGATATTGCTCGAACATGCATTGTACAGCGAATTTTCATTCGCGCTGGGGATTCCCGCAAGTGAAATGACAAGATTTATTGCTGATCATATGGGCGAAAAGACCAATTGAAATATGACTGCGGACGCAGCAGAGCCGGTGCGCCGGCAAACGGAACTTGCGCAAACGGCAGGCGCGTGATATACTTCTCCTGAAAATATTTATTTTTAGGAGGAGTTATTTTTTATGGACGCAGACCCTGCCGGGAACTCGGTAATGTTTCAACTGTTACTTTTATTGTTTTTTACGCTGATGAATGCGTATTTCGCCGGAGCGGAGATGGCGGTTGTATCTGTCAACAAGAACAGGATACGAAGTCTGGCGGAAGAAGGAAATAAGAAGGCAAAGGTGATCGAGGGACTTTTCGATGATTCTACGAAGTTTCTCTCGACGATCCAGGTGGCTATCACATTTGCAGGCTTTTATTCTTCGGCATCGGCCGCGGCGGGTATATCGCCTGTACTGGCGGAATGGATGCAGGGATTCAATATTCCCTACAGCCAGCAGATCGCGCACAACGGTGTGACACTTGTACTGATGTTTTTTAACCTTGTTTTTGGAGAGCTTGTTCCAAAAAGAATCGCCCTGCAGAAAGCAGAGGCGTTCTGTATGCTGACAGTAATGCCGGTGCATTATATTTCAATTATCCTGTCGCCGTTTACAAAGCTGCTTTCCGTGTCGACAAAGCTGGTGCTCAAGCTGCTGAGGATGCAGACAGAAGATCAGGAGGAGGCTGTTACGGAAGAAGAGATCAAGGCGCTTCTGAAGATGGGAAATGAGAGCGGAACTTTCGATGACGAAGAGAGAGAGATGATCGATTCAGTCTTCGCATTTGATGACAGGACAGCGCGCGAGATCATGGTTCCCCGGAGAGACGTGGTTGTCATGGATATCGGAGAGCCGTTTGATGAACTGATCGACGAAGTACTGGAGTCGAGGCACAGCAGGATACCGGTTTATGAAGAAAACATTGATAATATCATAGGTGTGCTTCATGTTAAGGACGTCATGATCGAAATGAGAAGATCCGGTCTGGATGGGATAAATATACGGGATATGCTGCATGAACCGTTTTTCGTTCCCGAGACAAAAGAGGCGGATGAACTGTTTCGGACAATGCAGGAAACACGCCATCATATGGCGCTGCTTGTGGATGAGTACGGCGGCTTTTCCGGTATTGTGACGATTGAGGACCTGGTCGAAGAGATCATGGGAGATATCAACGAGGAGTATGAAGAAGTCGTGCCGGAGATCGTGCCGGTCAGTGAGGACGAATATGTTCTCGACGGAGGCATTCTCATAGAAGATCTGAATGATGAACTCGGACTGAAGCTGGAAACAGAAAATTATGATACGCTGTCAGGATATCTGATAGAACAGCTCGGACATATCCCGGCGAAGGAAGACAGGGATGTTATAGAATCTGACAATCTCGTATTTACGGTAGAGGAAGTAAAGGACAACCGTATCACCAAGGTGCGTCTTAAGATACTTCCTGTGCCAGAGGATGAGGAAGAGTCAAAGAAAACAAAATGACTGAAAGGAGAAGCAGAGTAATGAAGATGGTATCGATCGAACAGGAACTGAAGGGGAACTCGTATCCGGGAAGAGGAATCATACTCGGAAAGACCCCGGACGGAAAAAAAGCAGCCGCGGCATACTTTATCATGGGACGCAGTGAAAACAGCAGAAACCGTATTTTTGTAGAGGATGGGGAAGGAATCCGCACGCAGGCGTTTGATCCGTCGAAGATGACGGACCCCAGCCTTGTTATCTATGCTCCTGTCCGTGTACTCGGAAATAAGATGATTGTGACAAACGGCGATCAGACCGATACGATCTATGAGGGAATGGACAGACAGCTTACCTTTGAGCAGTCTCTGCGGACAAGGGAGTTTGAGCCGGACGGACCGAATTATACTCCGAGGATTTCGGGAATTATGCATATAGAAAACGGTATGTATAATTATGCGATGTCTATCCTGAAGAGCAGTAACGGAAGCCCTGACGGATGCTGCAGATATACGTTTGCCTATGAAAATCCGGCTGCGGGAGAGGGACATTTCATTCATACGTACATGTGCGACGGAGATCCGCTGCCGAGCTATGAGGGCGAGCCGAAGCTGATTGGTATTCCGGATGATATGGAAGAGTTTGCTCAGCTTCTCTGGAACAGCCTGAATGAGGAGAATAAGGTGTCTCTTTTTGTCCGCTATATTGACATTGAGACAGGAAACTATGAGACGAAGATCATTAATAAAAATCACTAAGGAGCGGATGAAAAGATGAAAGAATTAGAACTGAAATACGGATGCAACCCGAATCAGAAACCGTCAAGGATCTATATGAGTGACGGCAGTGAGCTGCCGATCACCGTGCTGTGCGGCCGCCCGGGCTATATTAATTTCCTGGATGCATTTAACGGCTGGCAGCTTGTCTCGGAGCTGAAAAAAGCAACCGGACTTCCGGCGGCAACTTCATTTAAGCATGTCTCGCCGGCGGGAGCGGCAGTAGGACTTCCGCTGACGGATACACTGGCAAAAATCTACTGGGTGGATGATCTGGGCGAGCTTTCACCGCTGGCCAGCGCATATGCAAGAGCAAGGGGCGCCGACAGAATGTCTTCCTTTGGAGACTTTATTGCTCTGTCGGACGTATGTGACGTTGATACGGCCCGCCTGATCAAGAGAGAGGTGTCGGACGGAGTCATTGCCCCGGGATATGAACCGGAAGCGCTGGAGCTTCTGAAGCAGAAGAAAAAAGGAAATTATAATATAATCCAGATCGATCCGGACTACGTGCCGGCTGCGCTGGAGCACAAGGAAGTGTTCGGCATTACATTTGAACAGGGGAGAAATGAGCTTAATATAGATAAAGATTTCTTCTCTAATGTGGTGACAGACAATAAAGAAATTCCGCAGAACGCAAAGACGGATCTTGCAATCGCGATGATCACGTTAAAATATACACAGTCCAATTCAGTCTGCTATGTAAAGGACGGACAGGCCATCGGTATTGGCGCAGGCCAGCAGTCACGTATACACTGCACCCGTCTTGCAGGGCAGAAGGCGGACAACTGGTGGCTGCGCCAGTGTCCGAAGGTTCTGGAACTTCCGTTCCGGGATGATATCAGAAGGGCAGACCGCGACAACGCCATTGATCTTTACATCGGCGAAGAATATATGGACGTGCTTGCGGACGGCATATGGGAAAATACATTCAAGGTAAAACCGGAAGTGTTTACCAGAGAGGAAAAGAGAGCATGGCTTGACAAGCTGACAGATGTTGCTCTCGGTTCAGACGCGTTCTTCCCGTTTGGGGACAATATCGAGCGGGCGCATAAGAGCGGCGTAAAATATGTGGCTCAGCCGGGCGGATCAGTTCGTGATGACAATGTGATCGCAGCCTGCAATAAATACGGCATGGCAATGGCGTTTACGGGAATCCGTCTGTTCCATCACTAGGAGGAACCGATATGGTAATAGAGACGAGAAGCCCCGAAGAAACCTTCCGGGCAGGAGTGGAGTTCGGTAAGCGGGCCTGTCCCGGACAGGTGTTTACTCTGAAGGGGGACCTGGGAGTCGGAAAGACTGTGTTTACACAGGGACTGGCGAAAGGGCTTGGAATAGAGGAGCCTGTCAACAGCCCTACATTTACAATCGTCCAGGTATATGAGGGCGGAAGACTGCCGTTCTATCATTTTGATGTGTACAGGATAGGTGACCCGGAGGAAATGGATGAGGTCGGCTTTGATGATTATGTGATGGGAGAAGGGGTTTCTCTGATCGAATGGGCGGATCTGATCGAAGAGATACTTCCTGCAGAGCGTACGGAAATCCGGATAGAGAAAGATCTGGAAAAAGGGTTTGACTACAGGAAGATAACGATCAGCGAACTTAAGTAAAGTATTTACGGGCGCCGGATGTGATACTGATGTCTCGCAGCGGCGCCCGTCAGGTTATACCAGATGAAGCTGGCTCTGATTCCGCGTCAGGACTTGCGGGGGCCAGTCTTAAAAGAGAAAGGACACGGCATATGAGAGTTTTGGCAATAGACAGCTCCGGACTTACGGCTACGGTAGCCGTGGTGGAAGAGACGCAGACGATCGCGGAATATACAGTGAATTATAAAAAAACACATTCTCAGACGCTGCTCCCGATGATCGATGAGATGGCAAAAATGGTGGAGCTGGATCTTTCTTCAATAGACGCAATAGCCGTAGCGGGAGGACCGGGATCATTTACAGGTCTCAGGATCGGGTCCGCGACGGCGAAAGGGCTTGGTCTTGCGCTCGGCAAGCCGCTGATTCATGTCCCTACAGTGGACGCTCTTGCGTATAATGTATATGGATGCAGGGATCTGGTCTGTCCGATTATGGATGCGAGAAGAAAGCAGGTCTATACAGGAATTTATACATTTTCCGCATCTGCGGGGAAGAGCGAAGGTACAAATCTTGTAAATCCCGTATTTCAGGTGATTCGTATGCAGATGGCAGTTTCGGTGGAAGATCTGATCAAGAGACTGAATAATTATTCCCGTCCGGTCGTATTTCTGGGAGACGGGGTGCCGGTATATGAGAAAATGCTTGCAGATGGGCTGAAGGTTCCTTATTCTTTCGCTCCGTCATATATGAACAGACAGCGGGCCGCTGTTGTCGGAGCTCTTGGCATCCGGTATTTCAAGACGGGGCGCTATGAGACGGCGATGGAGCATAAGCCGGAGTATCTGAGAGTATCTCAGGCAGAACGGGAGCGCGCGGAAAGAGAAAGAAAAGCTGTCGTTACGGTACGCGGCATGACAATGGAAGACGCTGCCGCCATAGCGGAGACAGAGCATCAGCTTTTTCCGGATCCATGGAGTGAAAAAGGCGTTCTGGAAACGCTGGAACAGGAAAAAACAATATGTCTGACCGCCGAAAAAGCCGGCAAGATTATCGGATATCTTCTGGCATATACGGCGGCTGGTGAAGCGGAGATCGCAAGAATTGCAGTTGTCAGAGAACAGCAGAGGCAGGGGGCGGCCCGTGCCATGATGAAGAAACTGGAAGAGGTCTGCCGGGAAAAAAATATTGTCAGGCTGCTCCTGGACGTCAGAGAGAGTAATGAGCCGGCCCGCGCATTTTATGCGGCATCAGGGTTTAAAGAGGATGGAATCCGCCAGCGGTACTATGAAGACCCGCAGGAGGACGCGGTGCTGATGAGCCGCAGCCTGTAACGGTGAAAAAATCTGAAGGAAGCAGTTCCCAGTAGGAATTCTGCAGGGAGCTCACTATAATATAGGCGTGACAAGAGAAAAGACTGTAATGTACAGGAGGAGATTGTATGCGCCAGTATCAGTTAAAAGAGACAAAAGAGATAAATAAAATTATCTGTAATAAATGTGGGAAAGAGATTGCCGTAGTAAACGGAAGAGCAGCAGAGGGCGTGTTCAGCGTGGATTATCGCTGGGGCTATTTCTCGGAAAAAGACGGGGAGAGACACAGTTTTGATCTCTGCGAGTCATGCTATGATGATCTGCTCAGGACGTTCCGGATACCCGCAGAGATTGAAGAATAAGTATTTGGAAGAATAGACAGAGGAAAGATATGTTAGATGTTTGTTTGCTTGGAAGCGGAGGAATGATGCCGCTTCCGTACCGTTATCTGACTGCACTGATGACCCGGTTTAACGGGAGCAGTCTGCTCATAGACTGCGGAGAAGGAACACAGGTGGCGATAAAGGAAAAAGGCTGGAGTTTCAAGCCGATTGATGTGATCTGCTTTACTCATTATCACGGTGACCATATCAGCGGCCTTCCCGGCCTTCTGCTTACAATGGGAAATGCGGACAGACGGGAACCCCTGACCATAATCGGACCAAAGGGACTGGAGAGAGTGGTAGGCTGTCTGCGCGTTATCGCTCCGGAACTGCCTTTTCCTATCGTTTTCAGAGAAATTGACGGGGCGGAGCAGGAATTTGAACTGAACGGATATCGGATCAGGGCGTTCAAGGTGAACCATAATGTACTCTGCTACGGGTATACGATCGAGATAGACAGAGCAGGGAAATTTGACGTAGAGCGTGCGAAGGCACAGGAGATCCCGCAAAAATACTGGAGCCGTCTGCAGAATGGCGAAACGATTGAGGAAGAAAAGAAGATATTTACTCCGGATATGGTGCTTGGACCTCCCCGGAAAGGAATTAAAGTGACTTATTCTACAGATACCAGACCCACGGAGTCTATACGGCGCAATGCCGACGGATCGGATCTGTTTATCTGCGAGGGAATGTACGGAGAAAAGGAAAAAGCTTCCAAGGCTGTAGAGTATAAGCACATGACATTTTATGAAGCGGCAGAACTTGCCAGGGATGCCGGTGTGAAGGAAATGTGGCTGACTCATTACAGCCCGTCTCTTACCAAACCTCAGCAGTATATAGAAGAAGTACGAAAGATATTTCCTTACGCGAAAGCCGGAAAAGATTCCATGACGGCAGAACTTATGTTTGAAGATTGAGGGGCCTGAAAATGAAAGAAATAAGAGATATCAATATTTTAGCAATCGAGACTTCATGTGATGAGACCGCGGCTGCTGTCGTGCACAATGGAAGGGAAGTCCTGTCTAACATTATTTCTTCCCAGATTGATCTGCACAAACTGTACGGCGGAGTGGTTCCTGAGATTGCCTCGCGAAAACACATTGAGAAGATTAATCAGGTGATCGAAGAAGCTCTGAAAGAAGCGGAAGTGACTCTGGATGATATTGATGCTGTAGGGGTGACTTACGGGCCGGGGCTTGTGGGCGCACTCCTTGTCGGAGTTGCGGAGGCGAAGGCGATTGCCTATGCAAGAAATCTTCCCCTTGTCGGTGTCCATCATATTGAAGGACATATATCGGCCAATTATATCGAACACCCGGATCTGGAACCCCCGTTTCTTTGCCTTGTGGCATCCGGCGGACATACACATCTTGTCTGTGTCAGGGAATACGGAAAATATGAGATCCTGGGACGAACACGGGATGACGCGGCCGGGGAGGCATACGACAAAGTGGCCCGCGCGATCGGGCTTGGATACCCGGGAGGACCCAAGATAGACAGACTTGCAAAGGAAGGCAATCCGGATGCTGTAAAATTCCCGAAAGCCCATATCGAAGGCGCCGAGTATGATTTCAGCTTCAGCGGGCTTAAATCGGCTGTGCTTAATTATATCAACGGATGCAGGATGAAGGGCGAGAAATTCGATCCGGCAGATATTGCCGCATCATTTCAGAAAGCCGTAGTAGATGTGCTTGTTGAAAATTCCATGAAGGCGGCTGACAACTATGGCATGTATAAATTTGCCATTGCAGGCGGCGTAGCTTCAAATACGGCCCTGCGCGCTGCAATGAAGGAGGCCTGTGCCGAGCGTGAAATCAGATTTTATCATCCGTCGCCTGTTCTCTGTACAGATAATGCCGCGATGATCGGCGCTGCGGCATACTACGAATTTCTTGCGGGAACAAGACATGGCTGGGATCTGAATGCGGTTCCGAATCTGAAGCTTGGAGAACGATGACAGGCGGGGTAGTGTGAATGGAAAAGAAATATTGTACTGCTGTCGTGCTTGCGGCGGGCAGCGGCAGAAGAATGGGGACGAAAGTACATAAACAGTATCTGCTTCTGGACGGGAAGCCGGTACTGTATTATTCGCTGAAGACATTTCAGGAATCCGAGCTGATTGAGCGGATCATCCTCGTGTCGGGCCGCGGAGAAGAGGACTGGTGCCGGAAGAACATAGTGGAAAAATATGCTCTGACCAAAGTTACAGACGTTGTGTCAGGGGGAAAAGAACGTTATGATTCTGTGTGGAACGGACTGCAGAGAGCCGGGAGAGAGGGGTATGTCTATATCCACGATGGGGCCCGGCCGTTTGTTGATAAGGAAATGATACGGAGAGCATATGAATGCGTCATAAGAGAAAAAGCCTGTGTGGCTGGCATGCCGGTCAAAGATACGATAAAAGTTGTTGATGAAGAAGAATTTGTAACAGATACTCCGGACAGGAGCAGCCTGTGGATGGTCCAGACCCCGCAGGTTTTTGAGTCAGAGCTTATAACAGATGCGTATTCCATGCTTAAGAGTTCTCCGTCTGAAACTGTTACGGACGATGCCATGGTAGTGGAAAGGATGATGGGGCTTCCTGTCAAAATGTTCCGCGGTTCTTATGAAAATATCAAGATAACAACCCCGGAAGATATGGATATAGCGGAAGTGTTTCTGAAAAAGAAAAAAAGTGCTTTTTAAAAAGAAAAATATATTGACAGATGTTTGGTCTCTGTGATAAAATAACCTTCGTCGTGACAACGACAGGTTGTTTTAACAGAATATGGAGAGGTATCGAAGTGGTCATAACGAGGCGGTCTTGAAAACCGTTTGTCC
>CAKNHF010000050.1 GCA_930972465.1 uncultured Lachnospiraceae bacterium | reverse complement strand
AATAAGATTATAAAAGGTAGTGCTGCTCATGAATAGTTCATGAAACAACCCTGGAACGGCCGTGAGTCTTATTGCATTTCTTGTCAGAACGTGGTAACATAAGTTCCGGACAATTTAATAACAGGTTTTCCCGGGCGGGGAGCGCCGTTCGGGTTTTTACTGTACACCAGAGCAGTCTTGAAGTACGAAAACAACATGCGAGGGAATCCGTGTTCCGGAGTGAGAGGATGCCAGTGAGCATCGACCGTTAGTGCGCGTCCTGCTGTTGACATTGCTGCCCGGACGGGCAGGGAAGCGGATGCGCATGTGTACAGGAGGTTATTGCAATGAAGAATGTCAACGTAAGAAAACTTGCCCTTGCGGGAATCCTTGTGGCGGTAGGCATCGTCTGTTCGCCTCTGTCCATCCCGGTAGGAGCATCGAAGTGCGCTCCGGTCCAGCATTTCATCAACATTCTAGGGGGTGTATTCCTGGGACCGGGCTACGCAGTCGGCATGGCATTTGTGACGAGCCTTCTCAGAAACCTGATGGGGACGGGAACCCTTCTTGCTTTTCCGGGTTCCATGTGCGGAGCATTTCTCTGCGGTATGCTGTATAAATACGGCAGACACCTTCCACTGGCTTATCTGGGAGAACTGTTCGGAACATCCGTTATCGGCGGACTTCTGAGTTATCCGATCGCAACGCTGATCATGGGAAGTGAGAGCGCGGTGTTCGGGTTTGTCATTCCGTTCTTTGTATCAAGCTGTGGCGGAACAATCATTGCAGCGGTACTGGTAACGGCAATGAAGAAGATGAAGGTGTTTGACATCTACCTTGGAAATCTTGATGTTCAGGCACAGCACGCAGGAAAATAAGTCCATTTTCTGCAGACAAACTGAATAAAAAACGGGGAGCTTGCGCAGAAAGCAGGCTGAGAGTAAGCTGAATCGCTTAGACCCGCGACCTGATTTGGATAATGCCAACGTAGGGAAATGAAGATATTTTATGTGCGGGTGTATCCATTTCGGGTCTCCCGTTTTTTGTTCTGCAAATTTGATTTTACCGGAGGGCGACCGAGGCAGATACAGAGCGACTGGACAAACGCAGGTGTCTGACCGGAAAACCGCCGAAGAACAGGAGAATTGAAATATGATGAGAGAATGTCTTGAAAATGTAAGAAAGAGCGTACCGCTTGTACATAATATTACAAACTATGTAACTGTGAATGATGTGGCAAATGTAATCCTTGCCTGCGGGGGGAGCCCAATTATGTCTGATGAGGCGGAAGATGTGGAGGACATCACCTCGGTCTGCGGAGGCCTGAACATCAATATCGGGACACTGCATAAGACCAGCATTGAAGGCATGTTCCGTGCAGGAAAAAAGGCAAACGAGCTGGGACATCCGGTCCTTCTGGATCCGGTGGGAGCAGGAGCAAGTTCTCTGCGAACAAACACTGCCCTTGGGATTATGAAAGAACTGAAGCTGACAGCAATTCGGGGAAATATTTCTGAGATCAAGACGCTTGCAATGGGAAGCGGGACGACCAAGGGAGTCGACGCGGATGTGGCAGACGCCGTCACAGAGGAGACTCTTGATGAAGCGGTGAAGTTCGTAAAAGGGTTTGCAGCCACCGAGGGATGTATTATTGTGGTGACCGGGGCAATCGACCTGGTATCTGACGGTGGGAAGTGCTATGTTATAAGAAACGGTCGTCCGGAGATGGGCAGGATCACGGGAACCGGATGCCAGCTTTCCGGAATGATGACAGCATATCTCACGGCGAATCCGCAGAATTCCCTCGAAGCTGCGGCAGCAGCTGTATGCGTGATGGGGCTCGCGGGAGAGCTTGGCTGGAGCCGGATGCAGGAAGGGGATGGAAATTCCACCTACCGGAATCGCATTATCGATGCGGTATATAACATGACGGGAAATGAATTAGAGAGGGGAGCAAAATATGAATTGCGATAGAAATGATTTAGTTTTATACGCGGTGACGGATAGAAGCTGGCTTGGAGAAGAAACACTCTATAGTCAGGTGGAAGAAGCACTGAAGGGCGGAGCTACATTTATCCAGCTTCGTGAAAAAAAAATGGACGAGGGCTCTTTCCTTGAAGAGGCGAAAGAGATCCAGAAATTATGCCGTCAGTATCAGGTTCCTTTCGTGATCAATGACAATGTAGATATCGCTGCCCGGATCGACGCGGACGGTGTCCATGTAGGGCAGAGCGATATGGAAGCTGGAGATGTGAGGAAAAAGCTGGGGCCTGACAAGATCATCGGTGTGTCCGCACAGACTGTGGAACAGGCGTTGAGAGCCCAGGAGCACGGGGCTGACTATCTTGGTGTGGGTGCGGTCTTTCCCACCGGATCCAAAGAGGATGCCACAGAAGTAAGCCATGAGACACTGAAAGCCATCTGTGATGCGGTGGATATCCCTGTTATCGCCATCGGAGGGATCAACAGCGGAAATGTTTCGGAGCTTCGCGGAACGGGGATCTGTGGGGTTGCAGTGATCAGTGCAATATTCGCAAAGAAGGATATCTGTGCGGCAGCGGCTGAACTGAAAAAACGGGTTAAGGAGATGTTATAGTACATGATCAAAGGCGTTATTTTCGATGTGGACGGTGTGCTTTTGAATTCTATGCCGATATGGGAGAACCTGGGGGAGCTCTATCTGAACAGCCTGGGGATGGAGGCGGAGATGGGACTGGGAGAAACGCTTTTTACCATGAGCCTGGAGGAAGGGGCGGATTACCTGATTTCCCGGTACGGCCTCAAAAAGACAAGGGAAGAGATTATAGAGGATCTGACCCGGGAGGTGAGAGATTTCTATGTGGAGAAGGTACCGCTCAAAGAGGGAGTGCGGCAGTACCTCTTTGAGCTTAACGAGAAGAAAATCCCTATGGTTATAGCCACCTCCGGTGACAGAAAGAATGCGGAGTTTGCTCTTAAGAGACTGAAAGTGTTTAATTACTTTCAGGCGGTCTTTACCTGCTCGGAGATCGGGAGCGGGAAGAATCAGCCGGATATTTATCTGGCGGCGGCGCTCCAGCTCGATACAGAGCCATCGGATACATGGGTTTTTGAAGATGCATACCATGCAATCCGCACCGCGAAGAGCGCCGGGTTTAAGACCGTGGCTGTCTATGACAGCTCCAATGACAAAGATCTTGCACAGATATGGAATACGGCGGATATATATCTGCCGGAATTTACAGATTTTAATATATTCTGGAAAAGAGCGAGCGAAATGAGATGATAAAAAAATAAATATTTTCATTTCTATAAGCGCTTTTCAAGCGACAGACCGGGGGCACCACCTTCTGCCGCTATATAAAATTAATGCTGAACGCAGGGACAGATATACATGATGGATCTGTCACCTGCCCAGACAAAAGAAAGGAAGAGAAAAGTATGAGAACAGCATTAACGATCGCTGGAAGCGACTCCAGCGGAGGCGCCGGGATTCAGGCAGATATCAAGACGATGACAGCGAATGGCGTATTTGCCATGAGCGCGATTACCGCACTGACTGCACAGAATACTACCGGCGTGACAGGGATCATGGAGGTATCTCCTGAATTCTTAGAGGAACAGATTGACTGCATTTTTACGGATATCCGGCCGGACGCGGTAAAGATCGGTATGGTATCCTCCTCAGGATTGATCACCGCCATAGCGGACAGGCTGAAAGAGTACCATGCAGAAAATATTGTAGTCGATCCGGTCATGGTGGCGACCAGCGGGGCAAAACTGATCAGTGATGATGCAGTCGCCACACTGAAGGAGAAGCTTCTTCCTATTGCAGACATCCTCACCCCCAACATTCCCGAGACAGAAGTACTGTCGGGAATGGAAGTAAAGACAGAGGAGGATATGGTGAGCGCGGCAAGGAAGATCAGTGAACAGTATCAATGTGCAGTCCTTGTAAAAGGGGGACATCAGCTCAATGATGCCAACGATCTTCTGTACCGGAACGGGGAATGTCGTTGGTTCTATGGAAAACGGATCGACAATCCCAATACCCACGGTACAGGATGCACCTTGTCCAGCGCCATTGCCTCAAACCTTGCAAAGGGCTTTCCCATGGACGAGTCTGTGGAGAGGGCGAAAGAATACATATCAGGAGCGCTGGGAGCCATGCTCGATCTGGGCAGGGGAAGCGGTCCCATGAACCATGCCTTTGATATTACCGGAAGATTTGCCGAGGAAGCGGGAGAAGATCAGGCAGTTACAGCAGACAGAGAGGGAGGAAAATGATTGTGGAAGAAAAGCGTACCTCTCTTTTTGAGAATGGACTGATCTGGTTCGGTGCAGGAGTCTCCATCGCGGAGATTCTGACGGGAACCTACCTTGCGCCTCTCGGATTCGGAAGAGGGCTTGCAGCCGTTCTCATTGGACATGTGATCGGCTGTCTGATGATGTTCTTTGCGGGATTGATTGGGGCGAGAAATAGAAAAAGCGCGATGGAAACTGTGAAATTGAGTTTCGGACAAAAAGGAGGACTCCTTTTTGCAGTTCTCAATGTCCTTCAGCTTGTGGGATGGACCGGAATCATGATTTATGACGGGGCCCTTGCGGCAAACAGCACCTTTGGGGCCGGCGCCTGGGTATGGTGTATCGTGATCGGGGCACTGATCATTCTGTGGATTGCTGTCGGGGTGACAAATCTGGGGAGGATCAATACGATTGCCATGGCGGCTCTGTTCCTCTTGACGATCGTACTGTGCCGGGTGATCTTCTTTGGAGGGGCAGGTGCAGGAACGGTAAGCGGAGAGACGATGAGCTTCGGTGCGGCAGTTGAATTATCTGTGGCAATGCCCCTCTCCTGGCTTCCGGTCATCAGCGACTATACAAGAGAGGCAGAGAAGCCGGTGAAGGCGACTGCGGTCAGCGTGATCGTCTACGGTCTGGTAAGCTGCTGGATGTATATCATTGGAATGGGAGCGGCAGTCTACACAGGAGAGTCCGACATAGCGGTCATTATGGTGAAAGCGGGGCTTGGTATTGCCGGACTGATTATCATCATCTTCTCCACTGTGACGACTACTTTTCTTGATGCCTATTCCGCGGGAGTATCCAGCGAGTCAGTATTTCCGAAACTGAAAGGCGGGCATGTGGGAATCGCGGTGACGGTGATCGGAACAGTGGCGGCAATCCTTTTCCCGATGGATGATATCACGGATTTTCTTTATCTGATCGGTTCCGTGTTCGCGCCAATGATTGCTGTACAGATCACAGACACATTCATACTGAAGAAGGACAGCGGCGGGAACAGATTCAACTGGAAGAACCTGATTATCTGGCTGATCGGTTTTATCCTCTACAGATGGCTCATGACAGTAGATATCCCGGTAGGAAATACGCTTCCGGATATGCTGACGGTGATTATCATCTGCGTGATAGCGGATAAGATCATTCCGGCAGAAAAATAATTGTCAGATAATCGACGGTTTACGTTGGTGCAACCGGAACTTTACATGATTTTCTTCAAATGTAACCTAAGTACAATATTACAGAGTATAACAAGGAAAATACCGGAATGACCAGCCGTGAGGATCGGCTGATCGGGATGTGGATCGGCTGTATTATGATCTTAGCCACGATCATTTTTCTGGTAGCGGGTCTGGTATACGACCTCTGGGAAAAGGCGTGGATCGTATATGTGGTGGGCGGCCTTCTCTGCGGAATCGTCAGTGTCATCATCAATGGAACGAAAAGAGATGATGATGAGAAATAAAATCTGGTCTATTGAAATTTGTGAGGTTCTAAACCGCCCTTTGGCATGGCTTCGATAAACTGCTTCGGAGTCATGCCATATTTTTTCTTGAATTCCCTGTAAAAATAGGAAAGATTCGAAAAGCCGGATGCAAGGGAGATCTCCAGGATGGAGCCGGCGTTCTGTCCGAGAAGAGAAGCGGCTTTTTCGAGGCGCAGTGTCTTGATATACTCCAGACATGATATTCCCATATATTTTTTAAAAAAGCGCATAAAATGATATTCGCTGAAATAACTGAGCCCTGCAAGCTGAGCAACCGACATTTCTTCTGCATAATGGTCGCTTATATATTCAAGTACTGTTTTCAGTTTCTGCATATGCTCTGTCCGGAGTTGAAGATGTGAATTCTCTGTTCTGCCATAAGGCAGCAGCGCTGCGATAAAACGGAGAAGAAGAGATTTCAGAATAAGTTCATAGCCGGTATCCTCGTTTTCGTATACAGTATTCATTTCCTGAAAAAGTGTCAGTACGGTACCGTGGGCAGGGTGGGATGCTCCGATATGACATGGCAGAAGCAGATTCTGGCTCACAACCGGAGAAAGATAACGTACCGCACAGATATCTGTTGTGCCGGCACCGAGAAAATTCATATGAAATACATAGGTTTCCGATTCAAATACTTCTCCCGGTGAGGCGGACAGTGAATGGAGAGCAGCGGGAGGAACAAAGATAAGCTCATTTTCTTCTGCGCGGAATGACTCAAGATGTACCTGATATGTACAGCTCCCTCTGGTGATAAGTGTAAGTTCGGCCTCATCGTGCCAGTGTGCGTTCACAGATGGGTACAGCTCTGAAAGAGAAGTAATATATTTCTGGCAGGGAAACAGATGACCTCCGTGCCGTGTCTGCTCCTTTTGTTCCGGGGAAGGCAGTTTGTTTCTGGACATAAGACGCTCCTTTCACAATCTGTATGAATTTGCAGATGAAACAACTATTCCGCAGGATTATACAATAAATATGAAAATATAGTACAAGATTTTTACATGTTATGTCTATATAATAACAGCATCATACAAATATAACAATACGAAAAGGAGCGGACATCTATGAAAAGAAAATGGTGGCATGACAAAGTGGCGTATCAGATATATCCGAAAAGTTTTCTGGATACTAACGGAGACGGAATAGGCGATCTTGCAGGAATCATTTCAAAGCTGGATTATCTCAAAAATCTTGGAATTGACATAATCTGGCTTTCTCCGATCTATCAGTCCCCATTTGTAGATCAGGGATATGATATCTCTGATTATTATAAGATTGCAGAAGAGTTCGGCACAATGGAGGAGTTCGATACTCTGCTTGCAGAAGCGAAAAAGAGAGGAATGTATATTGTCATGGATCTGGTCGTGAATCACTGCTCAGACAAACATGAATGGTTTCGGAAAGCACTTGCGGATCCGGATGGGGAATATGCAGACTATTTTTATTTTGTGAAAGGAAAGGATGGAAAAGCCCCCAGCAATTACCGTTCATATTTTGGGGGAAGCACATGGGAACCTGTCCCGGGGACAGACAAGTACTATCTTCATATGTTTGCAAAAGAACAGCCGGATCTGAACTGGGAGAATCCCGGCCTGAGACAGGAAATTTATAAAATGATCAACTGGTGGCTTGACAAAGGCCTGGCCGGATTCCGGATCGACGCAATAATCAATATCAAGAAGGACCTGAAATTTCCTTCATTTGAGCCGGACGGACCGGATGGTCTTGTCTCCTGTGTCAAAATGGTAGAAGAAGTCCAGGGAGTGGGAGCCTATCTGGAGGATATGAAACATAATACTTTTGAAAAATATGATGCGTTTACCGTTGCTGAAGTATTTAATATGAAAGATGATGAACTGGCAGAATTTATAGGTGACGACGGGCATTTTTCCACAATGTTTGATTTCAGCGCTCATGAAGCCATGCAGGGAGAGCATGGATGGTATGACGGGAATCCTTTCAGATTCGAGGAATGGCGGGATGCGATTTTCCGTTCCCAGAAAGAGGCGGAGGGGATTGGATTTAAGGCAAATATCATTGAAAATCATGATGAGCCCAGGGGTGTAAGCCGTTTTCTTCCGGAATATGCGCAGAATGAAGCCGGCAAAAAAATGCTTGCGACTACATCCATTCTCCTCAGAGGAATTCCTTTTATCTATCAGGGACAGGAAATAGGGATGACCAACTGCAGAAGAAATGATATTTCTGAGTATGATGACATCAGTACGATAGACCAGTATCAGGAGGCAGTTGCGGCCGGCTGCACGGTAGAAAAGGCTCTGGAATGCTGTTATGAAAACAGCAGGGACAATGCGAGAACACCTATGCAGTGGACAGATGGAAAGAATGCGGGATTTTCGGATAACTCCCCATGGCTCGGGCTGAACCCTAATTATACAGAGATAAATGTCGCCGAGCAGGAGAAGAGAGACGACTCGGTGCTCGCGTATTACAGGAGGCTGATTGCGCTGCGGAAATCCCCCGAATATGCAGAAACATTTACTTATGGGAAATTTATTCCAGCTTATGAAGATAAAAATAATATATTCGCATACATGCGGACGCTGGAAGGAAATGAGAAAGGGATCCTTGTGGTGGCTAACTACGGAAAAGAGGACTGTGAAATCGATCTGAAAAAAACGGATGCAGAGATTCTTCTTACCAATATGAATGGAGTGGAAGAAATGAAAAAAGAGATTGCGGACCGCGGACGCATCATCCTCAGAAGCTGCGAAGCTGCCGTTTTATATCTGTAAAAATATTCTGTGCTGACATGAAAACCAGAGCCGGAATAGAAAACAGGAATACATATGTATATATAAAACTGCCATATATGACACGTAACCTTGAAATATGTCATATATGGCAATTTTTGCGTTGTGATAAGTTTTATTTCAGAAGATGTGAATATTCAGGGTGCTTTTCGAACCAGCCGACAGCATAAGAACATGTGGGAACCGCTTTCAGTTCCCTTTTCTCCAGTTCATCTGCAAGTTCGCGCATCAGTTTACCGGCGATTCCCTGTCCCCGCAGAGCAGTATCTACAAATGTATGATTCACATTTACTGTACTGTGGCTTTCATCTGTATAAGGAAATGTAACCTCTGCAAGCAGTGCGCCTGTTTCTGAATAGAGCGCGATCTGATTTTCATTGTGTCTGAAGCTCATGCGATATCCGTCCTTTCTTTTTCTTGAGTACCTCATCTGTTTTATGAAATTATTATATCAGAAATGAAAAGATTTACTATATCCTTATATTATTTTTTCTCTTTTCTTCGCATGATGCTATACCGGTTTGACCGGTTTTTTTAAAGTGCCGGATTAACTGTATTGACATCTCTACATTTGTAGAATATAATTGTTCTACAAATGTAGAGAAAGGAGAAAACATTGTGAAAGATATAAAGCGTCTCCCGGAAAGTGAACTTGAGATCATGCAGATCATATGGAAAGAACAGGCTCCGGTTTCCAGAGCAGTTATTGAACATGCCCTGAATGATATACATCCACTGGCGCCGACTACGATTCTGACTCTGTTGACCCGCCTGTGCGAAAAGGGGTTTCTTTCTTTGAGGAAGGAAGGACGTTCTAATCTATATGAACCGCTGATAACAGAGAAAGAGTATCTTGCATCCGAGAGCAGGTCATTTCTGAACAGGCTGTTTAACGGATCTGTCGCAGGTTTCGCAGCGGCATTATGCGACAGCGGTGTAAAAAAAGAGGAAGTGGAGGAGCTGAAGCGGCTTCTGGAGAAAGGAGAGCTGTAAATGTCAGATAATGCGCTGAATTATATATTTCGTATATTCTGGATCCTTTTTCTTGCTTTTATACTGACAGATACATTTTGTAAATCCTGGAATACGGAAAACGGTGGAAAAGGCCGGAAGCTGCAGAGTGAAAAAGGTACGTTTGTGGGATATGATCCCGTTCTGTTTCCATTTATGGCTGCCATATATCTGGCGCTGTGCGTCGGGATTTCTCTGGCAAAGAAGGAAGATATATTATTAAATGCAACGATTCTGATAGACATGATTCTGTTTATTACTATATATTTCACATTGCTTCTGCTTATTCTTCCGGTGCTCCGCAGATATTATACGGCAAAGACCTGCTCGGCATTCTGGGTGGTGCCTGTGGTTTTGTACTTTGAACCGAATATGCTTGGTGCGACACTTCCGTCATTTATTTTATACATTCCGGAGAAATTTCTGTCGATGCTTGCCTGTATCTGGATATCAGGATTTGCAGTTATCTTTATAATGCAGGTAATATCCCATATACGTTTTGCAAGAAAACTGCAGGCAAATTCCAGACCGGTGGAAGATGACGCATTGTTAGAGTTATGGAATAAAATGAAAAAAGAATTGGATATTTCTCTGCTGGTCGATCTTAAGTACTGTACTGAGATCAGCACACCTCTTACTCTTGGGATGCGCATGAAAAATACGACTACCTATCTGCCGAAACGCAGTTTTACAGGTGAGGAAGCGGAGATGATCTTTGCCCATGAACTCCATCATATCCGGCGCAGAGATACACATATGAAGTTTTTTCTGCGTTTCTGCTGTGCGTTTGGATGGCTACATCCTCTGGTATGGGTTGCTGTAAGAAAAGCAGAAGATGATCTTGAGCTTTCCTGCGACGAAATCGTGCTGAAAGATGCGGATAATAATAAACGGAGAAAATATGCGGAACTTCTGCTTTCAATTGCAGGGGATTCGCGCGGTTATTCTACCTGTCTGTCTGCGTCAGCGAAAGCACTCCGCTATCGGTTGAAAGCAGCTTTGCCGGGAAAAATTAAAAGGAAAGGCGCTGTACTTCTTTTCCTTATTATGGTTGTGTGCGGTCTGAGTACGGGGAAAATTGCGCTGGCAACAGACAGGGGAACACTTTCAGAACTTACAGGTCCGGATATGACTTCAATTGAATATGCTGATATTCAGTCTGACAGATATGACGATTCTCATGAAATAAATGATGTTGAGCTGCTCTCGCAGTATTTATCCGGCCTTCAGGCTGAACAGATACTTACGGCATATGTGAACGATTTGTCGGACGGCGGTCTGAGCGGAGTGCTTGCTGCTTCGGATGCATCTTTCGCTTTGTCAGGCAATTTTCTGAGTATTACTGATATGGAAAGCGGACGAACGGAGAAATATCACATCAATACGCCGATAGACTGGGATTACATTGAATCAATGAAATGATGTCTTTGATATCAAATGAAAAATGCTGTTGTTTTCGTAAAACGTGTGGATTCTACTGCTGGTCGGTTGCTTAACCGGAGACAAAGAACTAAAATATCTGCAGATACAGACGGAGGTGAGAGCGTGTTTGATATTGATAAGACAGCTTTTGGAACTTTCCTTGCAGAGCTGAGGAGAACAAAAGGATTCACGCAGAGAGAACTTGCGGAAAAATTGTTTGTTTCAGATAAGGCGGTCAGTAAATGGGAGAGAGGACTCAGCCTGCCGGATATTTCTCTTCTGATTCCTCTTTCAGATATTCTGGGAGTCTCTGTGACAGAACTGTTGGTAGGGAAGCGGATGGAGCATGCTGAAAATATGAAGCCGGAACAGGTGGAGACTATTGTGAAAAAAGCTCTGATATTTTCGTCTGAGGATGATCCGGATAAAATCAGAACCCGCAAAAAGAGAGATATCATGGTCTTCGGCCTATGCGTATTGTTTACCATAACAGAGCTGGCAGTGGGAATGTGGGGTCTCCAGGAAACAGAAACAGTAAAGAATTTCTCGGATTTCAGCGAACTGATTATAGCGGAAGTGCTGTTTACGGGATTCGGTATTTATATCTGGTTTTTTCTGAAAGAACATCTTCCGGCTTATTATGACGAAAATAGGATTAATGCTTACAGTGATGGGGTGTTCCGTTTAAATATGCCGGGAGTAAGCTTTAACAACAGTAACTGGCCATACATCGTAAAATATCTTCGGATCTGGCTTCTGGTATCTATGACTGTACTTCCGATGGCCGTTTTTGCAGCGAAACTGATGCCATGGGGATCAGCAGCAGTGAGCGTGACTGGACGAGTGTTTCTTTTTCTGTATCTGGCATCGTTGTTTGTACCTTTATATATTACAGCCAAAAAGTACTGATGGAAGGCTGCGTATCAAATTGTACAATTTATCAGACATAAAGATAAAGTCAGAATTGTGTGAATTGTCTGAAATAAATAAAAAATAGAAAAAACATTGACAATTCCTGACAGAGGTGGTAAGATAGCACCTGTCGCTGAGGACAGGAACTCAGAACCGCAGGAATCAAAGCCCTGCCGGAGACGCGGAGGCGGAACGACCGGAGGGAAGAGAACGGAAGAAGAGGGACTGGAAGGGCTGGAAAACAAATGAAAAAAGTTGTTGACAAGGCTCCGCTGATGTGATAACCTATACAAGCTGTCGCTTGAAGCTGACCGAGAGGAAAGCGGGTGGACAGAAAAGAAAAATAAAAAAGTTCTTGACAAAGCGAAACGGATTTGATAAAATAT
>CAKNHF010000049.1 GCA_930972465.1 uncultured Lachnospiraceae bacterium | reverse complement strand
ATTGGTACTTTGAGAAGACATATCAATTTTTTAATGCAGTTTGCGAAAACTCAAGTTTTGTCAAGCTTTAACATTGCCTTATTTATCTTTTACAACAGAGTCAATATACTCAAGTATACCATCAGATACCGCCGCCGCAACTTCCTCCTGATACGCCTCTTCCGACAGTTTCTCAGCCTCTTCATAATTGCTCAAAAATCCGCATTCTGCTATAACTACCGGAACCTCTGTCTTTTTCAGCAGATAATATGTATTATTTGCTTTTCTCTCTTTTGCGCTCTCCGGATCCAGCGCTGACAGAGCTTTCTGAATATATCCCGCTGCTTCTTCTCCATCTCTGGAATCCGTATAATAGAATACCTGCGCTCCTCTTACCGACTCGTCCTGATAACTGTTCTGATGAATGCTCACAGCAAGAACAGGATTTTTCTCATTCATAAGACGGACCCGTTCTTTCAGATCCCCCACCTGTGTATCCGAGAGTCTTTCATCTGATGTTCTTGTCATAAACACTTCGATATTTTCTTTTTCAAGATATGATTTTATATTTAAAGCAATTTTTAAATTAATATCTTTTTCTTCCGCTCCATTAACTCCCACCTTTCCGGGATCCGGACCTCCATGTCCCGGATCCACAACCACCAGATTTTCGTTCCGCTGTACCGCTGCCGACACCGCCCGGTCTGAGTCTATCCATTCAACAAGTCCGTCCCCCGCTTTCCGGCAGACGGCTATGGCAGCTGCCAGCAAAACAATAAATACACCGAATCTGATCTTTTTCCTCAAAAAAACATCCCCCTTTCGCATATAAAGTATATGCAAAAAGAGGATGTCTCTTTCGGAACCTTATTCACTTTTATCCGTTTACATATTGAAGAATCAGATCCCAGACACCGGAGCTTTCCATTCCAAGGCTCCATTCCGCCACTCCGGCCAGACTATTCTCCCGGATCACCTTCAGTTTTTCTTCAAGAGATTTTTCATCTTCAAGCCAGATCCTGTATGTTCCTCCGTCAGCTTCCCACTCCGCATAATTCTGCTTTGTGTTTTCATCCCATATTATCTGCGCGCCCGCATCACTGACCGCCTTTTCAGCGGCATCCATTCCAAGAGCTTCGCTGGTAACGTCATAGGGATACGCAGCCGCTTCTGTACCCGCTTCTTCCGCAAGTTCTTCCTCAGTCTTCGGAGTCTCATGCCACAGTCTCGTATAAAACGGAACACCTGCAATCAGCCTGGTTTCCGGGACACTCTGAAGCGCTTCCCTGATGCCGTTTTCAAGATAACTGATAGAAGCGACAGAACCCGCTTCATAGGAACTGTCCGTATGTTCATCATATCCCATGATGATCACATAATCCGCCACAACTCCCTGCTCTTCCAGATCATAGTGAGCATTATATGCCTGAGGTACATAATTATCCACAGAAAATACCAGTTCATTCTGCCTGCATCTGACCGAAAGCTCTCTCACAAACTGGATGTAATGTTCTCCGCATTCTGTGGAGACAAGTTCAAAATCAAGATTGATTCCGTCTACTCCTGCCGAAAGAGCAGCGGCAATAACCTGATCTATCAGTTTTGTCCTCTTCGAAGTATAACTCAGAACCTGGTAGGTCTCATCGTAAGAGCTGATTCCGCCGTGGAAATCTCTGAGCACCGCCCAGACATCCATCCCCGACTGATGCGCTCTCTCAACATAATCTCTGCTCGCGATAGAAGTCATATTTCCTTCCGTGTCAGCTATGCTGAACCATGTCGGCGCAATTGTCGTCAGCCCTTTGGTATCTGCTGTCATATCCGCGATATAATTGTTGGCATCAGCATTTGAAATATTGTGCCATGCCATATTGATGGTATAATCCATGGAAATATTCGTATATACCGGCTCATCAAACTCTCTCGATGTCGTCTCTGTCTGAACATCCCTGAGCGCATTCGTTTTTACATATCCAACGAATCCGTCTTCTGTTGCGACCAGCATCCAGTCATCCTCATCCCCAAGCACCGTAACTTTATCAGATTTCTTCACATCTGTCAGAATAGGGCTCTTCACACCTCCCCGGTAGCGCACTTCTGTGTCGCGCCTGATCTGTGAGGTCTGAATTTCACCCCATTCTGAAGTTATCACGGCTCTGTTCGGGTCTTCATACACCGAATAGTCCATGTTCGTGTATGCCTGAATGAAGGGAAGTGCGATATATGCGTTTTTTCCTTCTGTTCTCAGGATAATATAATCCGTACCTGCTCTCTCATTGACGTCTGTATATTCACTGCTGTCTGCTTCCACCGTCACATTTCCGTCCGGCAGTGTATACAGCAGGATGTTTTCATTGGAATCCCAGTAAAATCTTTTATTGATATATGTCCTTACGACCGAGTACTCTATATAATATTCGCCGTCATAGATCTTTCCCGGTGCAGGGGCATCCTCTTCCGCGGCAGAATTTTCTTCGCCTCTGATCACTTCATTATTGACTACCACCGCGAGGTCGTCCTGTGCTTCCAGCCCATAATATTGTTCCAGATCAGCTCTCTCGTTCGATGAACCGTACCTGTACCAGATCACAAAACCGCCTATTGCAGCCATTACAACTAAAATAATGATCATCCAGCGTATGATTGTATTCCTTCTCCGCCTTCTTGCCCGTCTGGTCTTCTTCCTAAACTGTGGTCCGGTCTCTGCGGGCCCGGCCATTCCCGGCCGCTGGGCGCCTTTTTCAAGGTGTCTCCTCCGTGTCCCGTCCGGACCCGGACGTCGGTGTCGCACACCCTTTTTTTCTCTTTCGTCCATGCCGTACCTCCTTATCAGCAAATATTATAACATATTTTTACTTTGCGTCATTAATAATTTGCCTGTTTAAGAATATTTTAAACATCTCGAAATACATCCGCCATGTCCGGCATATCAAGGGGTTATCTCTGCCTGTACATACTCATTAATATTGGTGAAAGCGAGAGCTTCGATGTTTCCTTCCGGATTGATCATATAATCCCGCATATAAGTTCCTTCTTCTTTTGCCATATATGCCGTCACAATCTGGAGCGGACTCGCCTGATATCCGTCGATCAGTATATCCACGCCCTTTCTTTCATATCTCTCCAGCTCAGCATATAATTCTTTGTAAACCGTTTCATCCGATCTCATTCCTGCATACTCCTTTCCCTGCAGATAATGATAAATACAGCTCCCGCCTGTCGATCCGTCACCATATGGAAGAATTCGTGACATACTGTCAGATCTGCCGCGGGATGGAAGACAGTATCCATCCGCAGAGGATTATCCTTTTTTTCCGATTGAAATTTCCCCGAACAGGGGCATTGACCAAGTTGCTCTACTTTGACAGAAAGGAATTTTTCCCTTTCATTCTGAAAAAATAGAAATGTTTCTGTACTCCTCCTTTCATAAATCTTATATTTATCAAGGAATACCGCCTTCTGTAAGTGCCATTATATGTGCGTATTCCTCTCTTTTCAATGTGTTTTTTGTTCATAAGTGGGTGGGATTTGTTGATAACCTCAGAATCTGCGAAAAGTTTATCAGACAGCGGGATTCTTTCTCCCTCTCCGATAAAACTATTATAAAGTCTGACTGTTTTTCTTTACATCCTTTTATTTTTTGTTTATACTAACTGTGAGATAATGTGCCGCAGCATAATTATGAATATCCTTTATATAATTTGGAAATAATCCTTTTTCCCAGCATATTATCTTATATATCTATATCATAAGGATGTGATCGTATGAAAATTGAGAAACTCAATGAAAATCAAATTCGTTGTACGTTGACACATGCTGATCTGGCTGCCCGTCATTTAAAACTGAGCGAGCTGGCTTATGGTACAGAGAAAGCAAAATCTTTATTCCGTGACATGATGCAGCAGGCATCTTTTGACTTCGGTTTTGAGGCAGAGGATATTCCTCTTATGATCGAAGCCATACCGGCTTCTTCAGACTCCATCGTGCTCATTATCACGAAAGTGGAAGATCCGGAAGAACTGGATACACGGTTTTCGAAATTTACACCTCTTGGTGAAACAGATACATTGAACAGCGAGACTCTCGAAAAGCTCCAGGGAGCAGACGAATTTCTCAATCTGCTCAATAAAGTCAAGGAGGCGGCCGCAGACGTGAAACCGGCATCCGGCGACACCTCTTCTGCCCCGTTTTCCATCCGTCTGTTTTCTTTTGAAGATCTTGATTCCGTGATTCAGGCTTCGCGGCTTCTGTCGCCTCTGTATCACGGAGCGAATACTCTGTACAAAGACACCGAAAACGGAATGTTCATTCTGGCGATCGCTCCATCGGAGCATTCCCGAAATGAATTTAATAAGATTTGCAATATGCTTTCCGAATATGCGTCACCCGAAAAAGCCGATTCTACAATTCTTGCCTTTCTGGAAGAACACTGTGAAATTCTCATATCAGCAGAAGCAGTACAAAAATTATCCGCTGTCTGATTCAAGAAGCAGAACAGCCCGGAGCAGTAATGCCCCGGGCTGTTATTTTCTTCATCAGTATTCCGCGCCTGCCGCGACAGGTCTCGCAGAAATCTTATTTCCCTGCTGCCTGCATAGCCGCGTTGATCTTTTCAACAAGAAGCGCACCGTCGATTCCATGAACCATAGCAGCCTCTTCAAGAGTCTCCATCTGAGAGGCCGGGCAGCCAAGGCAGTGCATTCCGATTTCCATAAGGATCGGAGCAGCCTCCGGAAAAACAGTCATTAATTCACCGATTTTTGTATCTTTAGAAATCTGTGCCATTTCTATTTCCTCCTTGATTATTATTGAATGCAATTTATTATAATCCCTGTCCTTCAAATTATCAACTGTTATTTTTTGAATTTTCTGAAATGTCACTCAATGATTTTTGTTTTTTAGACTACTCAAAAGTCAAGATTTTTTCTCCTTTTTTTCGACAAAACTCTAATTTCATGACAACTCACCAAAACACCCGTTCTTTTTTTATGCCTGAGTAATCCACCAAAAACACATGTTTTTGTGTGGATAATGTGAATAACTTTACAGAGTCCTGCTATTTTTCCACGTTTTTTCGGATTTTGAGTGTGGATAAGTTGAAAACTTCTTTTTTATAACTTTCGACGGTTTTTTACAAATTGAAACAAATTTGTGCATTTTGCCTATTTTGGTATTTTTTATGTCGAAACCTGTTTTTGACCGCATAGGGAAATATTCCCTGTCCAGCGCGATACCGCAGTCAGCTCACATCACTACTGTTCGCTGCTCTGCAAATGGCGCTGCGTGCCGGAGGCACGCGTCCGGCACGGACTGAAGATGAGGGAAAACCTGCTTGTGCGAGCCCGGCACCCGCCTGTCGGACTTACTGCAAAAAATAAAACTGTACCTCTTATCTGAAGTACAGTTTCATTTTTTTCAGAACTGGTGCCTAAAGGACTCTTCTTACCGCCACGATATCTGTATAGGTAGCGCTGCATATCCCTATCCCCTGCTCTTCATTCATTGCATTGACGATATTGCCGTCGCCCATATAAAGTCCGACATGTCCTTCATAGAGAACAAGATCTCCCGGCAGCGCCTCATCATATCTCACCTCATACCCGGCGGACCGCATATCGTAAGATGTCCTTGGCAGGTTCACTCCGAAATGCTGATATACCGACTGAACAAATCCGGAACAGTCCGCTCCGTCTGTCAGGCTTGTACCTCCCCAGACATAGGGATTTCCGATAAACTGACACGCATAGTCGATAACCGCCTGGCCGGACGATGCAGCGGCCGCCGCAGCGGCAGCTTCAGCGGCTTCCTGCTCCTCCCGTGCCTTCTGAGCCTCTTCCTCCGCAATTCTTGCTTCTTCTTCCTCTCTGGATTCTCCATAATAATAGGAAGTCTCTGCTTCCACATAATCGCCGCTGACCCATCCGTCAATATCGCCGACCTTTACCGGATACCATCCGTCGACAGGATCTCCTGTTACCATATATTCTTCATTCTGCCCGACCTGTGTCAGAATATCATATTCTGTTCCCTGTCCGTTCCGGACATTGAGCGCATATGCCCTTACCGTAACACTGCTGCTTTCATATTCCCGCGCATTTTCCCGCGCTTCCTCGCCTGTGAGCAGCGCTTCGGACGGAACATATCCCTCTGCGTTCCCCGATCTGATCTTTGTCCAGCCATCCAGATATTCCAGCACTTCTGCCGCAGAATCACTGTAAAGTTTTCCCACCCAGTCGCTGTTTTCATCCGGTGCACTTCTGATATAGGTGAAATCATCTGTATCAGAAAATGCCATATTCAAATACTCACCCTCGTCAGCCGGTACCATATAAAGATTAATATTGTCTTTTACTTCTGTCTGATAACACTCTTCCAGTACCGATTCGATTCCTTCCGCCGGCACAATCAACTGCTCTTCCTTCATCTCCTCTGCAGCCATAACCGGCATCGCACTTCCCGGAATCATGATCATACCGGCAACCGCTGATACGATCAGTTTTTGTCCAATGTGTGTGTTTCTCATATAAAACCTCCTTCAACTTCAGTTTTTATCTTTTGTAGGAAGCTTTAAATGTTACACAATTATTACATTTATTACGTTGATATTATACCAACCAAAATAAATGATGTCAACTGTATAACTGTGTATTTTCATCTACACTCCCTGTCAGCATATAAATTATTCTTACACATATCTTTATTTATCAACAATTTTTGTAATTATTTTGTAACATTTTGCGCATATTATTCTTTCCTGATATAATCTTAATTTTTTAAATAAATTTTTTTCAAATAACAGTTGACATGAACCGGATTTTGTATTATATTCTAATTACAGTAATCGTTATCATTATTATTTTAATAACGGTTCTCATTTAGATATGAAAGGGGGATTTCCATTGGCATCTTTAAAATACAGCAGGCAGCGAGAATCCATTAAACATTACCTGATGACAACAAAAGAGCATCCCACCGCCGACGACGTATATATGCATGTAAAGAAGGATTTTCCCAATATCAGTCTTGGAACTGTTTACAGAAACCTGAACCTTCTCACGGATATAGGCGAGGCGGTTAAAATCTCTACCCCTGACGGCGGAGACCGCTTTGACGGAAGGATCGAACCGCACAATCATTTTCTGTGCACAAAGTGCGGACGGTTACTGGATCTGGAGCTTGATATGAACAGTATTGAAGAAGTGAATCGCCTTGCCGCGGAAACATTTGACGGGATTATCACATCCAGCTCTACATTATTTTATGGTGAATGCGGTGACTGCATTAAAAAGTCATAGCAAATATATTTCAAAAAGAAAAGGAGAACAGAACTATGAAAAAATGGATTTGTACAGTATGTGGTTATGTTTATGAAGGAGAAGCTGCACCGGCTGAATGTCCGGTATGTCACGCACCGGCTGAGAAATTCAAAGAGCAGACAGGCGAAAGAGAGTGGGCTGCTGAGCACGTTGTAGGTGTTGCTCAGGGCGTAAGCGAGGACATCCTTGCAGATCTGAGAGCAAACTTTGAAGGCGAGTGCTCTGAGGTTGGTATGTATCTTGCAATGGCAAGAGTTGCTCACAGAGAGGGATATCCGGAGATTGGCCTGTACTGGGAGAAGGCTGCTTACGAAGAGGCTGAGCATGCTGCCAAATTTGCAGAGCTGCTTGGTGAGGTCGTAACAGACAGCACAAAGAAAAACCTGGAGATGCGTGTAGAGGCTGAGAACGGCGCTACAGCAGGTAAGTTCGATCTTGCAAAACGTGCAAAAGCAGCCAACCTTGACGCTATCCACGATACAGTACACGAGATGGCAAGGGATGAGGCTCGCCACGGAAAAGCTTTCGAAGGTCTTCTGAAGAGATACTTCGGCTAATCCCTGAAACTTAATACAGCTTTACTAATTTTCGTAATTACAACACTGAGGACTGTCTTTGAGAATTAAATAGTTTTTCCCGAAGGCAGTCTTTTTCTATATTTTTGTCAGAGGAGGTACTGATATGTCCAAATACGCAGGAACTAAAACAGAGCAGAATCTTATGGAAGCATTTTCCGGAGAATCCCAGGCAAGAAACAAGTACACTTACTATGCTTCTGCCGCAAGAAAGGCGGGCTTTGTCCAGATGGCCAATATCTTTGAAGAGACAGCCAACCAGGAGAAAGAACATGCAAAAATGTGGTTCAAGGAATTCCACGGCATAGGTAATGTAGAAGAGAATCTTGCGGATGCCGCTGCCGGAGAAAACTACGAGTGGACAGATATGTACAAGAGAATGGCTGAAGAAGCGGAAGAGGAAGGCTTTCCGGAGCTTGCCGCAAAATTCCGCGGCGTAGCGCAGGTCGAGGCTTCTCATGAAAAGCGTTATCAGAGACTGCTTGATCACTATCGCGAAGGAAAAACATTTAAGGATGAGGCTCCTCTTGGATGGAAATGCGGAAACTGCGGATATATCTATGAAGGAGATGAGGCTCCGGAGATCTGCCCGGTATGCGCGCATCCGAGGGCTTACTTCGAGAGAAAGTGCGAGAATTACTAAAATCCTTCTGCACTGACGGTTCGGCGCATGAATCACCGGGCCGTCCTGCACCGCCAGAGCGCTGCCGGCCATGTTCCGGTCAGCGCTTTTCCTTTTCCTCTATCAGCCGGAGCTTTTCTCTGCGGGTCATATGCTTGATTTCATATTCCCTTTTCATCGCCAACTCTTTTGTCTGAAACTCTTCATAATATGCCAGGGCCACCGGGCGCCGGGGTTTTGTGTACTTTGCCCCCTTCCCCGAATTGTGGGCCTGTACGCGTTTTTCCAGGTTATTTGTCCATCCGGTATACAGGCTGCCGTCACGGCAGGATAAAATATACGTATAATTCATCATAAACTCCTTTGAAAAATCTTATCCCGTGTAAAACTGTTGTCCGGCGGAATAAAGACGATTTTATTATAACACATATCCCGCTCGCTTCCGAATTGATTTTTCTTTTCCAGACGAAAAAAGAGCCATTGCTCCGCGGATTATCTTTCCCTGACACGCAACAGCTCATCTTCTTTTACTCCATAAAATTCATCGGATCGACAGGCTCTCCGTCTTTCAGTACTTCAAAGTACAGATTCGGTCCCTCCACACTGTAGTATTTTGTGGGTTCTGCCAGCGCGCCAACTGTCTCCCCCGCTCCTACATAATCACCCACCGAGAGAGGAATATCTGCCAGCTGTCCATATACCGCACTGTATCCGTTTCCCATATCCAGCGTTACGGTATTGCCCGTCTGTGCAGTCTCTTCAATATTTGTAACAATACCTGCTGCCGACGCCTCGATCGTCTCTCCCACTTCGCCGGCAATGACCAGCGCCGGATTATACTTATACTGTTCCAGAGTTGAAAAGAACACCGTCTGATCCATACTGTATCCTATGATCACCGCACCGCTCGCCGGCCATGCAAGAGTGCTTTCTTCACTGAACCACACCTCCGGCTCCGATGCGGTTCCCGACGCCTCTGTGTTTTCTGCGGTACCGGCGTCTTCTTCTGTCGTCTCTTCACCGGATAAACCGCTCTGTTCCCTCACTTCTGTTTCCGTGTTTTCCTCCATACCGTTATCTGCTTCGGGCAGTACGATATCGTCTGTCGCGGCCTCTTTGCTTCTGTCTTCTGTAAGTTTTTCCGCCTGTTCCTCGGCTTTTGCCACCTGTTCATCGATCTGTTTCTGATAATTGTTAAATGTATACGTCCCAACCATCGCGATGACTGCGACAAAACAGATTACGATCCCCACAGCGGCTCCCCGCCCTCTTAAGAAGGAAGGCTTTTCATTTTTCTTCATAATCATCACCTCTGGCTATATCTTTGCCAGAAAAGGGATGAGTTATTCTTAAATTGGCGAATATGTCAGATATTTCTCCTCTGTCCCGGAAAGCAGTTCTGTTTCCTGTATCTCCCTGTTTACTGTTGTTCCTTCAAAAAAAAACTGAAGGATCTCCTCCCATGAACTGCCTTCTTTCGCCATTTCATTTGCCGTCCACTGACTCATTCCCAGACCATGTCCGATTCCTGTTGTAGTAATCTTCATCTCCTCTCCGCTTTCACTGAACGAAAATGCACTGGACGGAAGGGAAAGAGCATCTCTGAACTGATCTCCGGTACATACGGTGTTTCCTATGCGCAGGCTTTTTACATATCCTGCCGAATCCCTGGACTGTATCTCGAAATCATCAAAGGCATACCCCGCCTCAGCCTGTTCTTTCTCATCTTCCGCCACAAGAAAGTCTCTGCACAGCTCCTGTATCTCTGCGTAATGATATGTAAAAACCTGTATCTCATCATCTGCTTCTTTGTCAAGAGGACACTCCTTTGCCCTGAGATAGGGATACTCTTCCGTTCCCACAACTTCTTCCGCGCTTCTCGTCATACCGCAGCTGGACTGATGAAACGGCGTCCAGGCATATGTTTCCCCATAAAACAGAACCGCGTCATCGGTCTCCCGCACTGCTCCTGTATATTTTTTATAGTTCTGTTCAAAGGAGCCTCCCCACTTCTTTTCCATTTCGCTTCTGGTCATATATTCTTCCGTCAATATCCTGTCCTCCGAATCACTCAGAGTCCTGTAAAGACCGGTGCGGATCAGCACGGCCTGCGCCTTCAGCGCCTCATCTTCATATTCTTCCGACATTTCCCTGGCAAGAATTCCCGCAAGATACTCTGTCCACTCTACTTCCCCTGTTTCTTCTTGCCCACCCTGTCCGGTTCTGACCGTGACATAGGGCTGACTTTCCTCATTTCTCACGCCCGCGCCGTTTACAAAAACAGCGGTAATGTACGGCAGGAATACCAGAATGACCAGAAATGCCCCGAATGATTTCAGTTTCTGTCCGATGTAATAAAGCCTCATGCAAACAGCCCTCCATATTCTATGATATGAAGGGCTGTACCTCTTTAGAACAGCAGCGCCCGAAGCGCGACTGTCACTGTTTATTCTGTTTTTTTCTGCTCGTCTTCAGCGGCATTTTCAGAACAGGACGGCGTCGCCGTTGTATTGTCCTGCGCCGTTCCGGCCGCATTTTCCTCCTTCGCCGGTCCGCCGGCTGCAGGAGTCTCTGCATACGTCCGGGAGACTGATTCTGCATCTGCAGACGGCATCATCGGAACAGCCGGGCTGACCGGCGGAACCGGTGCGGGAGCCGGAGGAGCAAGTACGGGCTCCATTCCGGGATTAAACTCTTTATTCCGCATCACATACAGGCAGAACGCCTCGTACATCGGTATCACAGCTGACAGAACCGCATGTACAATCGCCATATTGCGTGACGTGAATTTTTCATATATCTGAAAATCGATCAGCACACAGAGCACCTTATACACGGCGTCATACAGAACCGCTGCCAGCGCAATGATCAGAACAAGCACTATGATGATCAGGATTGTTCCGCCTCCCGCCGAAGCATTCCGCGAAGCCGCTCCAAGAAGTATCCCCATCGTTATCGCAATGAGAAAAATGATATAAAACACCATAAGACCCACATATGCTATAATCGGCAGGACCAGTTTCCATATGCCCGGATTTTTGATGGACTTTTCCTTTAATCTGATCTCTCCCGCAAGATCACCGTGCAGATATCTTCTTGCAAACGGGACAAAGCCAAGCCACGGGTATTTCTTTCCCATACGCTTCGCAATGGTATAGAGTCCGATTCCCTGGAAAATATACTGCACTATCCAGAATATAAATGACACCATCAATACGATGAGCCAGATCGAAAGGACTGCCGCAAAAGTCGAATCTCCTATGCTGTTCCCCCCAGAGTAATCATACGTATACTCATAACCGTATCCCATAAGCTCCTCCTATTCTTCCTCGTCTGAGGTAACTTCAACTTTTTTCAGATGCCAGATATCCCTCACGTATTCCTCGATCGTTCTGTCTGATGAGAACTTGCCGCTGCATGCGGTCTGCATCATCGCCATTCTGGACCATCTGTTCTGGTCTCCGTAGGCTTCCTCTACTCTCTTCTGTGCGTCCGCATAGGAACGGAAGTCCTTCAGAATGAAATACATATCCGCTCTGTCTGTGCTCTGCGTGTTAAGCAGAGAGTTGTACAGGTTCACATACATATTGTGATCGCCATGGGAATATGTTCCGTCCATGAGCTGGTCCACAACTCTCTTGAGCTCCCAGTCATTGAAGTAGATATCCTGCGGATTGTATCCGCCGTTGTTCTCATAGTTGATAACTTCCTCTGAGCTCAGGCCGAAGATGAACGCATTCTCGGCTCCCACTTCCTGGACAATCTCCACATTGGCTCCGTCCATGGTTCCGAGTGTAGGCGCGCCGTTGAGCATGAACTTCATGTTGCCTGTTCCTGACGCCTCCTTGGAAGCTGTGGAGATCTGCTCGCTGACATCTGCAGCAGCAAAGATGATCTCGCCGTTGGATACACGGTAGTCCTCAATAAAGACAACCTTCAGCTTGCCGTTGATGCTCCTGTCGTTATTTACAACATCCGCCACGGAGTTGATCAGCTTGATCGTCTCCTTTGCTCTTAAGTATCCTGCCGCTGCCTTCGCTCCGAAGATAAATGTTCTCGGATAGAAGGACATCTCCGGGTGCTCCTTGATCTGGTTGTACAGATACATGATATGCAGGATATTCAGGAGCTGACGTTTATATTCATGCAGACGTTTTACCTGTACGTCGAAGATCGAGCGCGGATCCACATCGATTCCGTTGTGCTCCTTGATGTATTTTGCAAGGCGGACTTTGTTCTTGTATTTGATCTCCATGAATTCGCGTCTTGCTTTCTCATCATCCACGTACGGTTTGAGCTTTGCAATCTGAGACAGGTCCGTGATCCATCCGTCGCCGATCTTGTCTGTGAGCCAGTCTGCCAGAAGCGGGTTCCCATGTGCGAGGAAACGTCTCTGTGTGATACCGTTTGTCTTGTTGTTGAACTTCTCCGGCATCATCTCATAGAAGTCTCTAAGCTGCTGCGTCTTCAGAATATCCGTATGGAGCCTTGCAACACCGTTTACGGAGAAGCCAGCGATGATCGCCATGTTCGCCATACGTACCTGCCCGTCCATGAGAATGGCCATCTTCTTCACTTTGTGTTCGTTTCCCGGATACATCTCGCGGACTTTGATAAGGAATCTGCGGTCAATCTCCTGAACAATCTGGTAGATACGCGGCAGGAGACGGGAGAACAGGTCGATAGGCCATTTCTCAAGTGCCTCTGCCATGATCGTGTGGTTCGTATATGCACATGTCTTGGAAGTCACATCCCATGCTTCCTCCCAGCTCAGTCCTTCCTCATCGATAAGAAGTCTCATCAGCTCCGGAACAGCAACTGTCGGATGGGTATCATTCATCTGGATGACCACTTTCTCATGCAGTTTTCTGATATCATTGTGTTTTTTCTTGTATTTCGCAATCAGCGCCTGCAGGCTGGCTGAGATAAAGAAATACTGCTGTTTCAGACGGAGCTCTTTTCCTGAATAGTGGTTGTCGTTCG
>CAKNHF010000048.1 GCA_930972465.1 uncultured Lachnospiraceae bacterium | reverse complement strand
CCGTCAATATCAGAGCCCATTTCCCTTCTTATAGTAACATTTATTCCGCTTTTTTCAAGTTTATTTTTGAAATTCAGGGCATTTTCCCGGCTTGGACGGACAAAGTTACGCTCTCTGACAGGATTGACCGGGATCAGATTCAGATGGCAGTTGCGCGGCCGCAGAATCGCCGCCAGCTCTTCTGCATCCTCATCTGTATCATTCACTCCGTGAACAAGACTGTACTCAAAAGTCACCCTCCGCCCGGTTTTCTCAAAGTATCCGTCACAGGCGGCAAGTACCTCTGAAAGCTCATATTTATTCGCCACGGGCATGAGTTTTTTCCTTTTTTCCTGCGTAGATCCGTGCAGCGACAGCGCCAGCGTAATCTGAAGTTTCTCCTCCGCAAGCCTTCTTATTCCCGGAACGATCCCGCATGTGGATACAGTAACACTGCGCTGACTGATATTCAGCCCGTTCTCATCGGTCAGAAGCCGGACAAATTTCAGAAAATTATCATAATTATCCAGCGGCTCTCCTGTTCCCATGATCACCACGTTGGATACTCTCTCCCCGGTGATCTTCTGAATCTGGTATACCTGTCCGAGCATCTCAGACGCCTCCAGGTTTCTCTGGAGTCCCCCGATAGTGGAAGCGCAGAACACGCATCCCATCCGGCATCCGGCCTGAGACGATATGCACACCGAATTGCCATGTCTGTACTTCATCAGCACACTCTCCACCACATTCCCGTCGTGGAGACAGAACAGAAACTTATTCGTCCCGTCCAGCCCGGACACCTGACGTTCCAGCATGCGAACCGGCAGGATAATATATTCCTCATCCAGCTTTTCTCTCAGCTGTTTTGACAGGTTTGTCATCTCCTCAAAACTGTCCGCAAGTTTTACATGGAGCCACTCATAGATCTGTTTTGCCCGGAAAGGCTTCTCTCCCATCTGCGCGATCTCACTTTTCAGTTCCTCCAGACTCCTCGAACGGATATCTTTCTTCATTCTTCTCTCTTCCCCTGTCATTTCTGTATTTCTCCTGACTTCCGCCGCACCATCCCGGCAATGAAAAATCCGTCTGTCTTATGTATCCCCGGAAGAAGCTGAAGGCATCCTTCTCCCTGCACATCCTCCCGAAGCTCCGGACATAACCGTCCTCTAATGTCATCCTGCCTGAATTCCGGATACTTCTGGAGGAACCAGTATACATTGTCCATATTTTCCGCCGGATCCACTGTACATGTACTATAGACAAGCGTGCCTCCCGGCTTAACATATCTCTGCACACAGCTTAATATCTCCCGCTGAAGATGTACCAGTGCTTCCGTTCCTTCCGGGGACGCCTTATATTTCAGATCCGTCTTCTTTCCCAGAACTCCCAGTCCCGAACAGGGCAGATCCGCAATCACAATATCCGCTTTTTCTTCGGATTCTCCGTCAAATACGGCAGCGTCCTGTACCTTTGCTCCGATATTTTCAAGCCCGGTGCGGCTGATATTCTCCCGGATCATCTCCACCTTGCGGGGAGTGAGATCCCGGGCATCCACATATCCCGTGCCTTCCAGCTTCTCTGCCATATGAAGGGCCTTTCCTCCCGGGGCCGCGCATACATCGATGACCCGGGCATCCGGCCCGGGATCCGCAATCTCCGCCACAAGCATGGAACTGACATCCTGCACGACAAACAGCCCTTCCCGGAAGCTCTCCAGCCCTTCCAGGTAGTCATACCCCGAGATTTCCAGAGCATAGGGCAGATACGGGTGAACCGTGACAGTCACCCCCTCTGCTCTCAGCCTTTCTGTCAGCTTTTCGGGAGAGATCCTGTTCAGGCAGCACCGGATGACCAGCGGCTTCTCCTCCTGAAAATCTCTCAGCATGGCCTCGATCACATCCGGCTCATAATCCTGCTGCCACAGCTTCAGGATCCACTCCGGGCAGGAATATCTGACAGACAGCGCTGCCAGCCCCTCCTCGGGATACTTTACCTGATCCAGGTTCCTTGCCGTGTTCCGGAGCACGCCGTTCACATACCCCCGCAGTCCCGAAAATCCTTTCCGCGCTGCCAGCCTGACCGCCTCGCTGCATACGGCATGATCCGGAACCGTATCCATATACTTCAGCTGATATACGCCGCTTCGCAGGATATTACGGATGACCGGCTTCATTTTCTTTACTTTCACCTTTGAAAACTGATCCAGAATGTAGTCAATCTCGATCATATGCTCCAGAGTCCCCTCTGTCACCCGGGTAATAAACGCGCGCTCCCGCTTGTCCAGATACTGGTATTTATCGAGAACATCCCTCAGTATAAGATGGCTGTAGGCTCCTTTTTCCGTCACCTCCATCAGGACTGCCAGAACGATCTCTCTTTCATTCACAGATTTAGTCATTGTTTTTCCGTCCTCCTATGATCATCAGACGCAGCAGCTGCAGAATCATCGACGCGGCGCCTGCCACATATGTCAGAGCCGCAGCCCCGAGCACTTTCTTTACGGCGCTGATCTCGTCCGGGTAAAGCATCCCTGATGATTCAAGGGCTTTCACAGCGCGCCCGGAGGCATTGAACTCCACCGGAAGAGTCACGATCTGAAAAAGAACCGCCGCTGAAAACAGCAGGATTCCCAGATTGATGAGCAGCGCTGACATCTGTCCGTTAATGAGCAGGCCAATGAGAATCAGCGGCCATGAAATCGCGGATCCGAAATTTGCCACAGGGACAAGAGCTCCACGAATTGTCAGAGGCGCATATCCCACCGAGTGCTGTACCGCATGACCGCATTCATGCGCGGCCACGCCCACGGCCGCCACGGAAGAAGAATTATAGACCGTATCTGAAAGCCCCAGCGTCTTGTTTCCCGGATTATAGTGATCTGTCAGATTTCCGGGAATATGGATTACGCGGACGTCATAGATCCCGTTCCTGCGCAGAATTCTTTCCGCCGCCTCCCGCCCGGTCATCCCGGAATGGCTCCGCATCCTGGAATACCTCGAGAACACGCTGTTTACGCGTCCCGAGGCCATCATGCAGATCACCACTCCGATCAGTACAAGTATATAGGTCCAGTCAAAATAGTAGTAAAACATAAGATCAACCTCCTGATATCTTCAAGTCATGCACCTGAAGTCCGGACCGGTCTTACATCCCTATTCACGAGTAAATACCGTGCCTTCCTCAAGTGCATACCCCCTCAGGAATGCGCCTGTCTCCATTCTTTTCTTTCCCGGGATCTGAAGTTCATATACTTTCAGTATCCCGTCCCCGGTCTGTACGGAAAATTCATTTTTCCCCACAGCGGTCACTGTTCCCGGCTGCCGGCTGCCGGTTCCGGTTCCTTCCGCCTTTGCGCGCCATATCTTCATCACTTTTCCGTTCCAGTGGGTATAAGCGCTGGGCCATGAATTCAGGCCCCGCACAAGGCGCTCGATGCGTACAGCCGGATCCTGCCAGTCAATATTTCCCATGCTTTTATCCAGCATCTTTGCGTAGGCCGTAGGGCTCTCTCCCTGCTTTTCAAAAACCGCCGTCTTATTCTCCAGAGCTTCCAGCGTCTTTACGCAAAGCGCCGCTCCGGCTTCCGCCAGTTTATCATGAAGAGATTCTCCGGTCTCATCATCCGCGATCGGGACCTCCGCTTTCATGATCATGTCACCTGTATCCAGTCCTTCATCCATCTGCATGGTCGTCACACCGGTCACGCGTTCTCCCTCGATGATCGCCCACTGGATCGGCGCCGCACCCCGGTACCTGGGGAGCAGTGACGCATGGACATTGATGCATCCGTAAGGCGTAAGTTCCAGGATCGGACGGGGCAGAATCTGACCGAACGCTATAACTACCATCACATCTGCATTGTATTTCTTTAGTTCTTCCACACACTCCGGATCCCGGATCTTCTTCGGCTGGTACACCGGAATGCCGTGCCTCAGCGCAGCCGCCTTGACCGGAGTCGGCTGCATCTCTTTTCCTCTTCCTTTCGGTTTGTCCGGCTGTGTCACTGCGAGACACACATCATGTCCCGCATCCACAAGTGCCTCCAGCGTACCCACGGAGAAATCCGGGGTCCCCATGAATATGATCCTCATCACTGCTCCTCCGTTTCTTCCAGATCATCCTCCGGGTCTTCATATGTCACATCGTGAAGGCCGTCCTCGGTCTTGTCCACATAGAGCTGCCCGGAAAGATGGTCAATCTCATGGCAGAACGCTCTCGCGAGAAGTCCTTCTCCCTCCATTTCCACAGGTTCCATCTCCTGGTTCAGGGCCCGTACCTTCACATGATCCGGACGGGTCACATATCCCCACTTCCCGGGAACGCTTAAGCAGCCTTCTTCACCTGTCTGTTCTCCGGATGTCTCTATGATCTCCGGATTGATCAGGACAATCGGGCCTTCTCCCACATCTATGACCACGATCCTCTTGAGAACGCCCACCTGCGGAGCAGCAAGTCCCACTCCGTTTTTGTCATACATGGTCTCCAGCATATCTCCGATCAGTATTTTTGTCCGAAGCGTCATCTTCGGCACATCCTTGCATTTCTTTGTCAGTATCTCGTCTCCGATTTCCCTTATCTGTCTGATTGCCATAACTGTCTCCTTCTTAATATTCAACCAAATGTTTTTGCTTATCTTCTTTTATTTCCGAGGGGAACTCTATGAAATTCCCATCGGATTGAAGTCAAACTGGATGCGCATCCGGCTGAATCCGGGATTAATATCAATATACTGCTCCAGTCTGTCTTTTATCCCTGTAAGTGTATCATATTCCGGCGCTTTTATGTAGAGCACCCTCCTGTATATATCTTTTATCCTGTCAATTCCCGGGCTTGCGGGACCGATTACGGCAGCCCGGGAATTTCTGCTCACGCGCAGCGCGTAGTCCTTCAGATAGCGGCATCCGGTATCCAGAAGAGCTTCATCCCCGCAGGCTATAAGCACCGCCAGCAGGTTTTCCGCAGGAGGATACCCCATCAGCTCCCGGTAGCTGATCTCCTGTTCATAGAACGCTTCATAATCCTGAGCCGCCGCGGTCACGACCGCATAATGCTCCGGGCTGTAAGTCTGTATTACAGCTTCTCCCGGCTTCTCTCCCCGGCCGGCCCGGCCGGCTGCCTGTGTCAGAAGCTGAAATGTTCTTTCCCCAGAACGGTAGTCGTCCGTGTAGAGCGACATGTCCGCCGCCAGAACTCCCACCAGTGTCACATTTGGAAAATCATGCCCTTTCACAATCATCTGGGTTCCTACAAGAACGTCAGCCTCCTCGTTGGCAAAGGCAGAAAGTATCTTCTCATATGAATCCTTCTGCCGTGTCGTATCCATGTCCATCCGGAGTACTCTCGCTCCCGGGAAGCGCTGTTTTACAATGTCTTCGATCTGCTGTGTTCCGGCCCGGAATTCTCCGATATGACGCGACCCGCACTCCGGGCACACGGAAACCATAGGCTGTGTATACCCACAGTAATGGCACATCATCTTTCCGCCGCGGTGGACAGAAAGAGACACGCTGCAGTGCGGACAGCGGATCACATGACCGCACTCCCTGCAGGAGACAAAGCCCGAATATCCCCGCCGATTCAGAAAGAGCATCACCTGCTCCCCGCGCTTCAGCCTGTCCTCCATCCGATCCTGCAGTCTCCGGCTCAGAATGGAACGGTTTCCCTCTTTCATTTCCTTTCTCAGGTCCACCACGCTTACTTCCGCCATCTGCTGTCTCCGCGAACGGTTCTTCAGTTCCAGCAGAACATATTCCCCTCTTTTTGCCCGGTACATCGCCTCCATCGACGGTGTTGCGCTTCCGAGCACTACCCCGGCTCCTTCTATCGCCGCACGCTGCACAGCAGTCTCGCGGGCGTGATACCGGGGTACCTGTTCGCTTTTATATGTGGGCTCATGTTCCTCATCAATCACGATCAGCCCGAGATCCGGGAAAGGCGTAAAAAGCGCGGAGCGGGGACCGATCATCACATCAACCTCTCCGGCCTTTGCGCGCATCATCTGATCGTACCGTTCGCCCGGCGACAGACGGGAATTCATGATGGAGACCCGATCCCCGAAACACCGGTAGAAACGCATCACCGTCTGATAAGTCAGAGCAATCTCGGGAATGAGAACAATGGCCTGCTTCCCGCTCTCTACCACGGTTCGTATCATCTCCATATACACTTCCGTCTTGCCGCTTCCGGTCACACCGTGAAGAAGATAAGTATTTCTTATCCCCTCCTGATAGTCTTTCCGAAAACGTTCGATCACATAACGCTGTTCTTCCGTAAAAATGATACTGTGCTCCTGACATTTTGTTTTCTTTACCGGATTGCGGTAGACCTGTTCTTCCTCGACTGCCAGCACTCCCTGCTCCTGCAGGGCACGTATAACCGGAAGCGTGATGTTCAGTTTCTTTGTAACAAGCTCATACTCAACCACATGATCGTCAAGAAGAGCGGCCATAAGTCTGGCTCTGGCCTTCTGGTTTTTCTCCAGATAAAATTCCAGTTTCTTCCGTCCTTCCTCCTCAGAGAGAAGGAGCCGCAGACGTCTCTTCATCTTTGCGTTCTCCTTCTGTTTGATGGGAAGAACGGTTTTAAGCGCCTGTATCATTGTGCCGCCGTAATGCTTCTTCATCCACGCCGCCAGAGCGATAAGCTTTGCTTCAATCTCCACGCTCTCCCGGGAAATATCTTCGATCTCCTTAATTCTGGACAGATCATAATCGCATGTTTCGGAAATGGCCGTCACATACCCTTTTGTCCTCCGGTTTCCTTTTCCGAACGGAATGAACACCTCCATCCCGATCTCCAGTTCATCTTCAAGGCGCCGGGGGATCCTGTACTGAAACACCTTATCCAGTTTTTCATGTTTAATATCTACAATAATATCTGCAAACACACATTCACACCATTCTTAAGTCCTGTCATTCTGATCTCTCCGGATTTCCGCTCAGTCTTTCTTCTCTTCTTTCAGTTCCTCCAGGACCTCAGCGATAAGAACTCTCTCATCCATGGGATACTTTACCCCTTTGATCTCCTGATAATCCTCATGTCCCTTTCCCGCCAGTACAATAACATCTCCCGGCTGTCCGTGGGAAATGGCATATCTGATCGCCTCTTTCCGGTCGCAGATCTCCACGTATTTCCCGTCAGTCCTGCCTATTCCGACCTTAATGTCATCGATGATCGCCTGAGGTTCCTCAAATCTGGGATTATCCGACGTAATGATAGTCAGATCTGCAAGTCTTCCCGAAACTTCTCCCATCTCGTAGCGTCTGTCTTTCGAACGGTTTCCTCCGCATCCGAACAGGCAGACAAGCCGTTTCGGATTGTACTCCTTCAGCGTAGTCAGCAGGCTTTCAAGGCTCATGGCGTTGTGCGCGTAATCAATCATCAGTGTAAAATCATCGGACACTTTGATCATCTCAATACGGCCCTTCACTTTCGCCTTTTTCAGCGCCTCTTTGATCTTATCTGCCGGCACCTGAAAATGACGGCACACTGCAATCGCCGTCAGCGAATTGTACACACTGAACTTGCCCGGGATATCGATCTCCACATCAAAGTCCATCAGTCCGGCCACATGATAGGCCACGCCCAGATATCCCGGTCTGGACACCAACTGCACATTCTCCGCGCGCAGATCCGCCTTCTCCGAGAAACCGAATGTCTCAATGCGGCAGGTAGAGCCTCTGAAAACATCCTCAAAATACGGATCATCCACATTGGCGATTCCCAGTTCGCACTGTTTGAACAGAAGTCCCTTGCAGCGCTTATAATCTTCAAAATCCTTGTGCTCATTCGGTCCGATATGATCATGGCCCAGATTGGTAAAGATTCCGATCTCAAACGGAATGCCGGCCGTACGATTCAGCATGAGTCCCTGGGACGAGACCTCCATAACCACGCTGTCGCATCCCTCTTTCACCATCTCCGCAAAATACTGATGAATCGTAAAAGATTCAGGAGTCGTGTTGGAAGCCGGAATTCTCTTATCCCCGATGATGGCCTCAATGGTGCCGATCAGGCCGACTTTATGTCCTACTCCTTCAAGAATGGATTTGATCATATATGTGGTGGTCGTCTTTCCCTTCGTGCCGGTAATTCCGATAATATTAAGTTTTTCCGCAGGATATCCGAAATATGCCGCGGACATCAGCGCCAGCGCATATCTGGTATCCGGCACCCTTATCACCGTCACCTCTTCCGGAACTTTCACTTCTTTTTCCACAACCAGAGCCGCGGCGCCTTTGTCCGCCACATCTGCCGCAAACCGGTGTCCGTCGGACACCGCCCCGCTGATACAGACAAAGACAGAGCCTTTCTCAACTTTTCTTGAATCATTCACCAGTGTCGTCACTTCTGTCCGGTCGCTGCCCTGCACCACTTCATATTCCAGACGTTCCAACAATTTATCTAATCTCACGGTTACACTCCTCCTGATCTGGATATTATATTCTTATTTACCTGTGTTATAGAATACCACAATCTTTAAAGAGTTGCAAAAAATACAATTTTTCTGGACAGGCAGGAGGTATTACGCTATGATATGGAAGCAACTCTGACAGGGAATATCTATAAAAAGAGGAAAGAGAGGTATTTATTTTGTTAACAGATTTTATCAACGGACTGAGTGATCTGCTCTACAGTTACATCCTGATCATCCTGCTCCTGGGTACAGGAATCTATTTTTCCATCCGGACCCGCTTCGTGCAGTTCCGCCTGTTTATCGAGTCGCTCCGCGTGGTGGCACAGCCCGGGTCCGACGAAAACGGGTTGTCCTCCTTCCAGGCGCTTATGGTATCCACTGCCTCCCGCGTCGGTACAGGGAACATTGCCGGAATCTCCACTGCCATCTGTCTCGGAGGTCCCGGAGCCGTGTTCTGGATGTGGCTCACTGCCCTCCTCGGAAGTGCCTCTGCCTTTATCGAGAGCACGCTGGCCCAGATCTACAAGCGCCGTGCCGAGGACGGAAGTTCTTACGGCGGTCCTGCATATTATATCCAGGCCGCACTGAAAAAGCACTGGATCGGAGCCGCTTTCGCCGTTTTTCTGATTCTGACCTACATGGGCGGCTTCAATCTGGTGGCCTCATTTAACATTGCAGACTCCTTCCGGGCATACAGTTTTTTCAGTGAATCGTCCACACCGCTGATTGTCGGCCTGGTGCTCGCTGTGATCTTCGCAGTCTGCATCTTCGGAGGAAGCAGACAGATATCCCGGATCACGGAAATCCTTGTACCGTTCATGGGACTGTTCTATCTGGCTGTTTCTCTGTTTATCGTAGTCACCCACTACACACTGATCCCGCAGATGTTTTCCGATATCTTTTCAAATGCGTTTGACTTCCGCGCGATCTTCGGCGGCTTCACCGGCTCCTGCGTCATGAACGGAATCAAGAGAGGACTTTTCTCGAACGAGGCCGGCGTGGGTTCCGCGCCGAACGCGGCCGCGAGCGCGGCTGTCTCGCATCCCGTCAAACAGGGACTGGTCCAGATGCTGTCCGTGTTCATCGACACCATCCTGATCTGTTCGGCTACATCCTTCATGCTCCTCTGTTCCGGCGTAGCTCCCAGCGAAGAGCTGAAGGGAATGCCATGGGTACAGGCAGCGGCATCTGAATCCCTGGGAGGATTCGGCACCATATTCATCACCATCGCGCTCTGCCTGTTTGCTTTCACCACTCTCATCGGCAACTTCTACTATGCAGAGATGGGGCTGAAATACCTCTGCGGACGCACGCCGGGAAAAACGCTTCTCAATGTATTCCGCATCATCGCTGCGCTGATTGTCCTGGCAGGATCTGTCATGGAGTTCAGTCTTGTGTGGAGTACTGCTGATGTACTTATGGGATTTATGGCGCTGATCAACCTGCCTGTCATCATTATTCTGGGCGGCCCGGCAATCCGCTGCATGAGAGATTACATGAAGCAGAAAAAAGCCGGAAAAGATCCGGTATTCAGAGCATCTGACATTGATCTGAAAGATCGGACAGACTTCTGGAATTAAGAAAAAATAAATCTTTCGCAGACAGAGTAAATTCTGCCGCGAAAGATTTATTTTTTATGTGATCTTCCGTCCGATCCGGAACTTTCTGAGTATCATTACGCACAGAAACGATACCGCCCCGATTCCGACAGTCAGAGCAGGCACTGCAATCCATGCCGACAGATCCGTGGGCGCCATATATTTCTTATAATTGTCCAGAAACAGGATATGGATCAGATAAATTCCAAAAGAACACCCGCAGAACATATCGATAATCCGCTTTGCCCGTTTTCCCGGAACCAGCTTTGTATTTCCCATTCTTATGACAAAGAGGAAAAAAGCGGCGGATGCCACAGCTACCAGCGGACATGCATAGGTCAGCGCGTCCTCGTAATGCTTTCCGGTGGCCGCAGTAACGCCAAGAGTGACCGCGAAAGTCAGAATCAGCCCGGCCCCGCAGAGCAGTGCCGCACTTCTCTGGCTCAGCCGGATGTGACGTCTGTATTTAAACAGATAATATCCTATAAAAATATAATAGGCATAGATACGGTCTCCAATGATCGGCAGATCATAGTAGGCCTCCCCCTGCATCATCCAGAGCAGATAATTGAACAGCACTGCCCCTGTCGCAACAATGAGAAAAGCCTTCTCCTGCTTCAGATTCATATGCCTGCACATAACCTGGAAGAACGGCATCACAAGATAGATCGGGATCATGGCGTAGAGATACCACAGGTGCGCCTCTGCCGGTACATAAAGGATCTGCCTCAGATCGTATTCCGATTTCATGTAGTAAGTATTCCAGAAATAATATACCGCGCTCCAGACCACAAGAGCGATGACGAATCTCAACAGCCGCTTCCAGTGTTTTTCAAGCGGCTCTTCTCTTCCCAACAGCAGTGCTCCGCTGATCATAAAAAAGCATGGGACACTGATTCTCGCAGCTGTATCCAGCACAAGAGAAAACAGATATTCTCCTTCTGTTATCTGACCGTATGCGCGGCAGAAATAATTTGTCACATGGATGACAATAACCAGTATAAACGATACCATCCTGATGATTTCAAGATTATAGTTCTTTTCCTTCACGTTCCTTTCCCCTCTCACTTTTCTCTCCGCCCGTCCCGATTTCTTCCATTCACAGATTTTTCCGGCCGTTTCATGAGACTCGCCTTTACAACCGCCCCGCTGCCATAGCGTGTATTGAGTTCGTCCAGAGCTTTCTTCAGCTTTCTGTGCTTCTCATCCGGTTCTTCCGGCATCTCTATGTCAAAAATAGAAAGCTGCTCCGGCTCATCCGCATCAGACAGCTTGGAGGTCCGGATTCCCAGAAGTCTCACAGGCTCTCCGTTCCAGATCTCCCGGAACAGGCCGCACGCCGTCTCGCATAGAATATCCGGATCGTCGGAAGCCCGCTCCAGCTGTGTCTGATGCGAGACGGACCGAAAATCATGGTACTTGATCTCCATGCTCACCATTCCAGCCTTCTGACCGGCTTTCTTCAGCCTGCCTGACACGCTGTCCGCAAGCTCCCGAAACACAGGGCAGACTTCCTCATAAGTCTCTGCGTCTTCCGAAAGCGTGGTAGAATTTCCGATCCCTTTTGCCTGCTCCGGCTCTGCCTGAATATAATCTGTCCCGATGCCGTTGGCAAATTCCCAGAGCATTTTCCCATGACTTTTCAGATGGAGCATGATCAGCTTCGGATCTGATCTGGCCAGATCCCCTATAGTATTGATTTCCAGTTTCTTCAGCACCTCTGTACTGGAGCGTCCGGCCATGTAGAGTTCCCCGATCGGAAGGGGCCACATTTTCTCCTGTATCTCCTCGGGAAAAAGGGTATGTATGCGGTCCGGCTTTTCAAAGTCCGACGCCATCTTCGCCAGAAGCTTATTGGTGGATATCCCGATATTTACTGTAAATCCGAACCGGTCTTTTATTCCGTCCTTGATCTCCAGCGCGCCGTCTATGGGTGAGTTCCAGCGATGAGAAATAGGGGTGAAATTCATGTAACACTCATCCACACTGACCTGTTCGATCTCTTTCGTAAATGTCCGGAGATAGTCCATAAGAAGTCTGCTCTTCTCCCGGTACATCCTGTGATCCGGCGGCGCCGTCACAAGATTCGGGCACTTACGAAAGGCATTCGCAACGGGTTCCCCCGTGCGGATGCCATATCGTTTCGCCGCAGGAGATTTGGCGAGCACGACCCCATGGCGGGACTTCTGATCCCCGCCGATGATGGCCGGTATCTCGCGCAGATCTACTGTCGAGCCGTTTTTCAGTTGTTCTACCGCCGTCCAGCTGAGGTAAGCGGAATTCACGTCTATATGAAAGATGATCGATGCCATACGGCAGTCCCTTCTTTACTCTGTAGCGGTGATCTGACCTTTGATCGTCGCCTGAAGCTTTCCGTCCGCCACGTCGATGAGGATCGTGTCTCCCCGTCCCACATTTCCGGCAAGGATCAGCCTTGCGGCAAGAGTCTCCACATTTTTCTGCAGATATCTCTTCAGCGGTCTTGCGCCGTACATCGGATCATATCCGCCCTCCACAACGAAATCTTTCGCCGCGTCAGTAAGCTCAACGCGAAGTTCCTTCTCCACAAGACGTTTGTTGACGTCAGCTATCAGTAAGTCAATGATGGCATGGATATTGTTTTTCGTCAATGGTTTGAACATAATTATCTCATCAAGACGATTCAGGAACTCCGGTCTGAAGTGCGCTTTCAACTCATTCATTGTCATTTCCTGGCAGCTCTCATCCAGCGTGCCGTCCTCCTGAATGCCTTCAAGAAGATAGTTCGCGCCGATGTTGGACGTCATGATCAGGATCGTGTTCTTGAAGTCCACGGTACGTCCCTGTGAATCCGTGATCCGCCCGTCGTCAAGCACCTGAAGGAGTACGTTGAACACATCCGGGTGCGCTTTCTCAATCTCATCAAAGAGCACGACAGAATATGGTTTTCTCCGCACGGCTTCTGTAAGCTGTCCGCCCTCGTCATATCCCACATATCCCGGCGGCGCTCCGATCAGTCTGGACACGGAATACTTCTCCATGTACTCGCTCATATCGATACGCACCATATTGTTCTCATCGTCGAACAGGCTCTGGGCAAGGGCCTTCGCGAGCTCTGTTTTACCGACTCCGGTAGGTCCGAGGAACAGGAAGGAACCGATCGGTTTCGTCGGATCTTTGATTCCCGCCTTGGAACGGATGATCGCCTCTGTGACAAGTTCCACGCCTTCATCCTGTCCGATGACACGTTTGTGCAGTTCATCGGCAAGATGGAGCGTCTTGCTTCTCTCGCTTTCATTGAGCTTTGCAACCGGAATTCCGGTCCAGCGGGACACGATCCTTGCAATCTCATCGTCTGTCACGGCTTCGTGGACAAGGGACAGGTCTTTTGCCTTTACCCTCTCTTCCTCTTCCTCCAGCTGTTTCTGGAGCTGGGGCAGTCTGCCGTACTGAAGCTCTGCCGCTTTGTTCAGATCGTATTCTCTCTGCGCCTTCTGGATATCCTTGTTGACCTGCTCAATCTCTTCACGGATCTTCTGAACGCGCTCAACGGATTTCTTTTCATTCTCCCACTGTACTTTCTTGCCTGCATACTCCTCTTTGAGACCTGCAAGCTCTTCCTGGAGATGCTCCAGACGCTCTTTGCTCAGACGGTCTTCCTCTTTCTTGAGGGCTTCCTCCTCGATCTCAAGCTGCATCACACGCCTTCTCAACTCGTCCAGCTCCGTCGGCATGGAATCCAGCTCTGTCTTGATCAGAGCGCACGCCTCATCCACCAGGTCGATGGCCTTATCCGGAAGGAAACGATCGGAAATATAGCGGTGTGAGAGCGTCGCCGCAGCAACAAGCGCGCTGTCCGTGATCTTCACGCCGTGGAACACTTCATAGCGTTCCTTCAGACCTCTCAGGATCGAGATGGCGTCCGCCACACTGGGCTCATCTACCATGACCGGCTGGAAACGACGTTCCAGAGCGGCATCCTTCTCAATATACTGGCGGTACTCATCCAGAGTAGTGGCACCGATACAGTGCAGTTCACCTCTGGCAAGCATGGGTTTCAGCATATTTCCCGCGTCCATGGCGCCTTCCGTCTTTCCGGCGCCTACGATAGTATGAAGCTCATCGATGAACAGAATAATCTTTCCTTCGCTGTTCTTCACTTCCTCGAGAACAGCTTTCAGACGTTCCTCAAACTCGCCGCGGTATTTTGCGCCGGCGACAAGAGCTCCCATATCAAGGGAGAAGATTGTCTTCTCTTTCAGTCCTTCCGGCACATCGCCGCTGACGATAC
>CAKNHF010000047.1 GCA_930972465.1 uncultured Lachnospiraceae bacterium | reverse complement strand
AGAGCGCACGGCTGGGGGCCGTGAGGTCGCAGGTTCGAATCCTGTCACCCCGATTTCCTGTAAAGCAATGATATAAATATACAACGGATGTGTATTTATATCATTGCTTTTGCTATAGGCGGGATAATTCATTGGGGCCTGTGCATAGCTCATTCACTGGATGCATTTGTGCGGGGAGTTGTTTTTGCATATAAAAGAGGATATAATAAACAAGATCTTGAGATTAAAGGAGAAAAAGACAATATGTGTGGATTTGCAGGATTTGTAGGAACTGTGGAAGACAGAGAACAGGTTCTGGTAAATATGATGAATACGATTGTTCACAGAGGCCCGGACAGCGAAGGAAAATACGTAGATGAAGACGCGGCGCTGGGATTCCGCCGCCTGAGTATCATTGACCTCTCAGAGGTCGGCAATCAGCCACTGTATAATGAGGACAGGAGCATGGTCCTTGTATTTAATGGCGAGATATATAATTATCAGGAACTTCGTGAGGAACTCAAAAGCGCCGGCCATGTGTTCGTATCCAACACGGATTCGGAGACGCTGATCCACGGGTATGAGCAGTGGGGAGAGAAGCTGGTGGACAGACTTCGCGGAATGTATGCATTTGTCATATGGGATACAAAGAAAAAGAAACTTTTTGCGGCCAGGGATATCTTCGGGATTAAGCCGCTCTATTATGCGCAGATGAACGGAACTCTGATGTTTGCTTCAGAGATCAAGGCCTTTATGGAACATCCCAAATTTGACAAGGTATTTAACGAGGAGGCGCTGGGAAATTATCTGTCTTTTCAGTTTGTGCCGACCAATGAGACATTTTTCAAAGGCGTTTTCTGTGTGCAGCCGGGACATTATTTCACGTATGAAGACGGAAAGCTTGAAATTACGAGATATTTCGAACCGAATTTTACCGGGGACTGCAAGAAACCGTTTGAGGAGGTCGTGGATGATGTCGAGGCGGTGATGAAGGAGTCCGTGGAAATGCACAAGATCAGTGATGTCGAAGTGGCGTCCTATCTCTCCAGCGGAGTGGATTCCAGCTATCTGACCTATCTGGGGCAGGTGGACCGCACGTTTACGGTCGGATTTGATGAAGGAAAATACAGTGAGATACAGGATGCGAAAGAGTTTGCAGCCAGTATTAACATGAAAAACGACGCCAGAGTCATTACCCCGGATGAATACTGGGACAGACTCTCGGATATTCAGTATTATATGGATGAGCCGGTAGCTGATCCGGCGGCTATCGCCCTTTACTTTTTAAGTGAGGAGGCATCGAAGAAAGTCAAGGTCGTTCTTTCGGGAGAGGGATCTGACGAACTTTTCGGCGGATATAATATTTACTGCGAGCCGCTGGAGCATACTGCGTTCAACAGAATTCCCATGGGAATCCGCCGGCTGCTCGGCAAATTTGCAGAATACTGTCTGCCCAGAGGGATGAAAGGAAGAGGATTCCTGATGCGACACGGCAAGACGCTCGAGGAGCGTTATTTTGCCAACGCAACGAATATTTTTACAGAACGCGAAGCGGACAAGATCCTGAAAAAAGGATGCAGACCGGGAATCCAGAAAGTGACCCGTCCTCTTTATGAGCGTGTAAAAGGGAAAGATCCCGTAACCAAGATGCAGTATGTGGACCTGCATCTGTGGCTTGTCCACGATATCCTGATGAAGGGGGACAAGATGGGAATGGCAAATTCCCTGGAAGTCCGAGTTCCTTTCCTTGACAGGAAAGTGCTTGAACTGGCCGAGACGCTTCCTCTGGAATATAAGGTACAGGCGCCCCGGACCAAAGTGGCGCTCAGAGCGGCGGCAGACAGAAATATACGGCGGAAGACTGCGGAGAAAAAGAAACTGGGCTTTCCGATTCCGATTCGCGTCTGGCTGAAAGAAGACAAATATTACAGAAGAGTGCGGGAGATGTTCCAGTCGGATGCGGCAAAGAAATTTTTCCACACGGAGATGCTCCTTAAGATGCTGGATGACCATAAAAACGGAAGAAACCATAATGAAAAGACAGATAACAGCCGCAAGATCTGGACAGTTTATATTTTCCTTGTATGGTATGACCGTTTCTTTGAGCACGGCAAACCGATTCATCCGGCGATGAATGCAAGATAGGTGATGATATATGAGAAGCAGAACTGTACGGCCGATAAAGCGGCGTGGACAGAATAAAAATACACGTGGAAGAAACCGGCAGCTGGAAGATACCCAGCCTATGCCCGTGATAGATCCGTCTAAATACATGACGGGAGGCAGTGTGCGGCCTATGTATTCTGCAGAGCGCACGCATGGAGAGAGAAAAAGCCGTACCGTGTCTTCCGGCCGGAGAAAATCTGCAGGAAGCAGCAGATACAGGCGGGTGGTGGAGCAGAGAAGCCAGGTGGTGAGGGCGCCCTATCCGTCGTCGGCACAGGCGGCGCGCAGAAGAAAGCCTTCCAGGACCGGAATGAGCGCGGTGATCTACAGGCTGAGAAACAGACCTGCGGAGAAAGCGCAGTATTTTGATTTTGAGCTGCTGATCGCAGTGGTTTTTCTGATGTGCTTTGGCCTGGTTATGCTGTACAGTACCAGCGCGTATGAAGCGCAGACGACCATTGGAGACGACATGTATTATTTTTCCAAGCAGGCTCTGATCGGGCTGCTTGGATTTGTGGTCATGTATGCGGTTTCCAAAATCGACTATCATCTGTACGGGGCGTTTGCCGTGGAAATTTTTGTGTTTTCCATTTTTTTGATGGCTCTTGTGAAGACTCCGCTGGGCGTGGAGACCAACGGAGCGAGACGATGGATACAGCTTCCGGGAAATATGACGCTTCAGCCGGCGGAGATCACAAAGATTGCGGTCATTCTGTTTATTTCATATGAGCTGTGCAGACTCGGGAAAAAGGCTGCTTCGATCGAAGGGATTATCCGGGTTTTCGTGTTCGGCGCCATTGCTTCCGGCGGTGTCCTGTTTCTTACGGAAAATCTGAGTACGGCCATTATCGTCATGGCTATTACATGTGTGCTTATTTTTGTGATACATCCGAAGACAAAGCCGTTTCTTGCTATCCTCGGCATCGGAGTGGCAGCAGGGGCAGTGCTTATCGCCATACTGGCCGTAACTGCCGCCAATTCGGATAACTTCAGGCTTCAGAGAATCCTCTCATGGCTGAATCCGGAAGCTACGGCTGACAGCGGAAGTTTTCAGGTCATGCAGGGGCTGTACGCTATCGGCTCGGGAGGCTTTTTCGGCAAGGGTCTGGGAAACAGTACCCAGAAACTGGGGATTATCCCCGAGGCGCAGAACGACTGGATTCTTGTCATTATCTGTGAGGAGCTGGGTGTGCTCGGGGTGATCGTGATTCTGTGCCTGTTCGGATTCCTGCTCTACCGGCTGATGTTCATTGCCCAGAATGCACCGGATCTGTACGGATCTCTGATCGCAACCGGAATATTTGCGCATATTGCTCTTCAGGTCATTCTTAACATTGCTGTCGTAACGGGAATTCTTCCGTCAACGGGTATCATTCTTCCGTTTATCAGCTACGGAGGAACGGCCGTGGCCTTTCTGATGGCAGAGATGGGAATTGCGCTGGGCATATCCAGAAAGATACGATTCGAGGAATAAGGCAAAGCAGCTTATAATCCGTAAAAAGGGGCTTTCCAATTGCAGGAAAGTGTGCTATATTTTTATGTGGTATTAAAAACCACGTGTAATAGAAAAGGATAATACACTTTGCGGTGCGGGAGGATATGCTATGGATTACAAAATTATCGTAGACAGCTGCGGGGAGCTTACTGACGAGATGAAAGAGAGCGGGGTTTATTCTTCCGCGTCTCTGAGCATGCAAGTTGACGGTGTAACCATTCCGGATGACGAGACGTTCTGTCAGGCGGATTTCCTGAAACGTCTTGCTGCCAGTCCGGAATGTCCGAAGTCATCATGTCCGTCACCGGAGAAATATATGGAACTGTACTGCTGCGACGCGAAAAGAGTTTATGCGGTGACTCTGTCTTCCGAGCTCAGCGGATCATATAACAGTGCAGAACTGGGGAAAAAGCTATATGAGGAAGAGCATGGAGACAAGGAAATATACGTCTTCAATTCCAGGTCCGCATCAGTGGGAGAAACGCTGATCGGAATGAAGATCCGCGAATGCGAGGAGAAAGGGATGGCTTTCCGGGAAGTTGTTGCGGCTGTCGAGTCCTATATCCAGGAGCAGCACACATATTTTGTTCTGGAAAATCTGGATACTTTGAGAAAAAACGGACGTCTGACAGGGATCAAGTCCTTTGTGGCCAGCGCTCTTAACATCAAACCGGTGCTCGGCTCCACACCTCAGGGAACGATCTGCCAGCTGGGACAGGCAAGAGGAATCAGCAGGGCTCTTGCGAAGATGACGGATTATATTGCAAAAGAGGCGGAAAACACGGAAGAAAAAGTACTTGCGATTGCCCACTGCAATTGTCTTGAGAGAGCGAAAGAGGTGGAGCAGTCTCTGCTGCGAAGTATTAAGGTAAAGGCAAGTTTCATTGTAGAGACAGCCGGTATCAGCACGATGTATGCCAATGACGGGGGCGTTATTGTGGTTATATAGAAATCTCTTGTCAATGCGTGGGAGAATGTGGTAGAATGACTCATGATCCCGGTGTGATAATCCCGGTGAAAGGAGCGAGAAGATGAGTCAGGAAAAAGTAGATAAATATAAAAAGGATAAGGCGAACAGAAAAAAGATCATGCGGAAGGAAAGAGCCATGAGTATTGTCCGTAAGGCGATTCTTACACTTGTGGCGCTGGCTCTTGTGGGATGGCTGGGCTATTCTGCGTATGATATTTATGACTCGAATCAGGAAAGGTCTGTTGCGGAAGTGAATTTTGATTCTGTGACAGAATATCTGAACGGCCTTTCGGAAACGGAATAAAATACAGAAACGGCAAAAATTATTGTATTTTGCAGAAAACACAAAATATGGGGTACAAGGACATTCCTTGTACCCCATATTTTTGTTTTCGGGAAAAACCTTCTGTTTTTTTCGTAAATTTATAGGATTCCGCGGTTTTCAAAAAAACAAAAAAGGGGTTGAAAAAGGGGTCTGTGTGGTTTACAATGGGGACAAGTGGTGAGAAGTGGTAGACAGTGGTATAAAGTGGGGAGCGATGTGGAGGCTCACATTTTGAGAAGGGATTCCAGATGTTATTAGGAGAGTTTAATCACACGATTGATGAAAAGGGCAGACTCATCATCCCGGCAAAATTAAGGGATGATCTGGGTGACAGTTTCGTTATCTGTAACGGACTGGAAGGGTGCCTTTTTGTCTACTCTCAGGAAGAATGGAATAAATTCGTTGCCGAACTCGAAACCTTACCACGAATGAACAAGGATGCCAGAATCTTCAAACGGTATTTCTTTGGAAGCGCTTCTGAAGGCAGCTTTGACAAGCAGGGGAGAGTGCTTGTCCCGCCGTCTCTTCGGAAAGCGGCACACCTGGAGAAAGACGTTGTCCTGGTGGGAGTTCAGGACCGCGTTGAGATCTGGGACAAGGCTCTGTGGGAAGAGCGCAGCCAGGTCAGCGAAGAGGATCTGGATGCGATTGCAGAACGCATGGAATCCATAGGAATCAGAATCTGACAGGAGGGTATCATGGCATTCAGGCACACATCAGTTCTGCTGTATGAGACAGTAGACGGGCTTAACGTCAGGCCGAACGGAATTTATGTAGATGCGACTTTAGGCGGAGGCGGACATGCCGCGGAGGTGTGCAGACGTTTAAGCGACAAGGGGAGATTAATAGGTATAGACCAGGATGCCGACGCGATTAAAGCGGCGGGAAAGCGCCTGGAAGGCTTCGGGGAGAAGGTCACGATAATCAGGAGCAATTATTGTGATATGAAGCCAAGGCTCCATGAAATAGGGATTGACAAGGTGGACGGCATCACGCTGGATCTGGGGGTTTCTTCATATCAGCTTGATACCGCCGGCCGGGGCTTCTCGTACAGGGTGGATGCCCCGCTGGACATGAGGATGGATCAGCGGCAGAAGATGACGGCCAGAGACATTGTCAATGACTACAGCGAGGCGGAACTGTACCGCGTGATACGTGACTACGGAGAGGACAGATTTGCAAAGAATATTGCGAAACATATCGTGGCCGAGCGCGGGAAGAAGCCCATCGAGACAACAGGACAGCTGAATGAGATCATACGGCACGCCATACCGATGAAAATCCAGAAGACATCCGGACATCCGTCCAAGCGGACTTTTCAGGCAATACGCATTGAACTGAATCACGAGCTGGATGTACTTAAGAATTCGCTGGATGACATGATAGACATGCTGAATCCGGGAGGCAGGATCTGTATTATTACGTTTCATTCACTGGAGGACAGGATCGTAAAGAGCGCATTTCGAAAAAATGAGAATCCGTGTACCTGTCCGAGTCACTTTCCCGTATGTGTCTGCGGAAAGGTATCAAAAGGAAAAGTGATTACAAGAAAGCCGATTCTCCCGTCAGAGGAGGAGATGGCAGAGAACAGCCGTTCCAAAAGTGCGAAACTCCGTATTTTTGAACGGGTCTGAGAACGAAAAGGGAGTATTTGAAGTATAGCTCCGTACATGAGCGGATGCGGCTGTACGGAGACGAAAGGTTCCGCGGGAAGGGGAGAGCCCGTGAGAACAAAAAGAAAACGGAAAGGAGCTTTGAGCAATGGCCACAGGAAGAAACACAGCAGCTTACAGAAGAACAAAGTTACCGGCAGGTTCGGGACAGTCTTATGTATACGGAAGCCCTGTGCGCCGTGCCGAAGCTCTGCCTAAGACAAGACCGGGATCATACGGGAGGACACCGAAAAGGGTGAGCCGCCAGGTGATAAAAAACAGAAACCGGGCCATGAATATAGGGCCGGCTTACACTGTATTTCTCGTAGCCGCCGCATTCTGTGCGGTTCTGCTCTGCGTAATGTATCTCAGGCTGCAGGCGGATGTCGTAAGCCGCTCGGAGAATATCACATCCCTGCAGAGTCAGCTTGCGGAGCTGACAGAAGCAAATGACACAGCATATAATGCGGCTGTGGATTCTGTCAATCTGGAAGAGGTAAAAGACAAAGCCATGAATGAAATGGGCATGGTATATGAGTCGGAGGGAACAGTGATCGAATACAACAGCCCGGCAAAGGGATATGTAAAACAGTATGAGAATATTCCTGAAGACGGCGTGCTTGCCCAGTCGAAGGATGTATCAGAGTAAGGACTATAAGAAATGGCTGGAAGAAAGAGAAGAAAAAACAGATTTGAATTTTTGACAAGGAGATTTCCGGTCAGAATGCAACGAAAGCTGGTAATGCTGTTTATGGCAATCGTACTGGCTTTTGTTGTTCTTATCGGAAGAATCACATATATCAATGCCACGAGAGGCAGTCAGTACACCAGGATCGTGCTTGACCAGCAGAATTATGACAGCCGGGTCATTCCCTATAAAAGAGGCGATATCGTTGACCGAAACGGAACAAGAATTGCTACAAGCGAAAGAGTTTATAATGTGATCCTCGATGTTGTGGTAATGACTGACAAAGAGAAATATATCGAGCCTACAATTCAGGTTCTGAAAGACTGTTTCGGGATCGATGAACAGACAGTGCGCGATACGATTGAAGAACGTCCGGATACAAGATATGCGGTCATGGCAGAGAATGTCGACTACGAGACCGCGCAGAAGTTCAACCAGATAGACGAAGATGATGAGAATTATCCGAATGTTCAGGGGGTCTGGCTGGAAGAGGACTATGTCCGTTCTTATCCATATGACAGTCTGGCCAGCGATCTGATCGGATTTACCTATTCGGGAAATGTGGGAGCCATAGGCATTGAGAATTCTTACAACGATGTGCTCAACGGAACTGACGGAAGAGAGTACGGATATTTTGATGCGGACTCTTCGCTGGAGCGGACCGTGATTCCTGCAAGAAACGGAAATACAGTTGTCTCCACCATTGATGTGACGCTTCAGAGTATTGTGGAGAAATGTATCCTGGAATTTAATGAAGCCCATGCAGGCGAGGAGAGAGAAGAAGAACCCGGCAGCAGGAATACTGCCGTGATGATCATGAATCCGAACACGGGAGAGATACTGGCAGAAGCGTCTTATCCCAATTTCAATCTCAATGATCCGAGAGATCTGTCTGTTCTGTATACGGATGAAGAATGGGATAAACTCTCAGAGGAGGAACAGCTCAATGCAATGAGCGACCTCTGGAGAAATTTCTGTGTCAGCGACGCATTTGAACCCGGGTCTACAATGAAGCCGTTTACGGTTGCGGCCGGACTGGAGACAGGTGCTCTGAAGGGAGACGAGACCTATAACTGCGGCGGCTACCTTCACGTGGGCGGATACGACATCGGATGTCATCTGACCAGCGGACACGGGACTGAGACAATACAGGACGCAGTTGCCAATTCATGCAATGTGGCGCTGATGAAGATGGCCGAGTCCATCGGAATTGAAGACTTCACGAGATACCAGCATATATTCGGATTCGGAGAGTATACGGGAATTGATCTCCCGGCCGAAGCAAGTACCTCGGCTCTGCTGTATACCGCCGAGAACATGACAGCCGTGGATCTTGCCACGAACTCTTTCGGACAGAGCTTTAATGTTACGATGACGCAGCTGGCTTCCGCTTTCTGCTCTCTGATAAACGGAGGATACTACTATGAGCCTCATGTGGTAAAGCAGATACAGGATGAAGACGGTAATGTGATAGAGACAAAGGATCCGGTCCTTCTTAGAAAGACCATTTCATCCGAGACGTCTGATCAGATAAAAGAATATCTCCAGGCCGTTATGGATTATGGAACCGGACAGAGAGCTCGGGTTGAGGGCTATGATATCGGGGCCAAGACAGGAACGGCGGAAAAGCTTCCGAGAGGAAACGGAAAATATCTTTTATCATTTATCGGCTACGCGCCTCAGGAGAATCCGGAAGTCCTTATTTACGTTGTCATTGATGAGCCGAACGTGGAGGCTCAGGACAACAGCGCGCTTGTTCTGGAACTTTCAAAGCAGATCATGGAGGAAGCTTTCCCCTATCTGGGAGTGACAACAATCGAAGAAAGCGAAGAAGCGGAAGAGACACAGACCGGGACGAATTTTGGTGATACGGAGTACTCCGATTATGATGAAAACTATGAGGATACTTACGATAATCCCGACGGAGCGTATATAGATGACAGCTATGATCCGGATCTGGATGACTGGGCGACAGGCGAGACCGCAGAATAAAGCAAAACAGAGATAATATGAATAACCCCGCAGAAGAACTAATAAGTTGTAGAAACATCTTTTGCGGGGGTTATTTATTTGAAAAACAGAACTTATAATAAGAAGAAAATGCTTGTGGTTTTTCTGTGCGCGGTGTTCATTACATTCGGCCTGATCGGCCGGCTCATATACCTGATGATATTTGATGCCGCATATTACCAGGAACTTGCGGAAGATCTTCATGAGAGAGAACGTGAGATCAAGGCGGCCCGGGGAGAAATCGTTGACAGGAACGGAGTCGTTCTGGCGACAAACGAGACGGTGTGTACGATATCGGTAATACACAGCCAGATTGAGAATGAGGAAGAAGTGATCCGTATCCTTGCGTCGGAACTGGAGCTGGACGAGGATGACATCCGCAAAAAGGTGGAGAAGGTCTCTTCCATGGAGAAGATCAAGACAAATGTCCCGAAGGATATCGGCGACAGGATACGGGAATATGATCTGGCAGGGGTAAAAGTGGATGAGGACTATAAAAGATATTATCCCTACAATGAACTTGCGTCCAAGGTGCTCGGATTTACGGGAGGAGACAATCAGGGGATTATCGGTCTCGAAGTGAAATACGAAGAATACCTGAAAGGGACAAACGGAACCATACTGACTGTAACAGATGCGAGAGGAATCGAACTGGACGGCGTGGCGGAAGACCGGATTGAGCCTGTGGCGGGGCAGACTCTCAGAGTAAGTCTGGACTATAATATTCAGTCCTACTGCCAGCAGGCGGCTCTGAAAGTGCTGGAAGAAAAACAGGCGGACAGCGTTTCGATTCTTCTGATGAATCCGCAGAACGGAGAGATATATGCAATGGTAAATGTTCCGGAGTTCAATCTGAATGAACCGTACGAACTCAATACCGGGGCGTATACCGGCGCGCTCAGTGACGAAGAGCTTCAGGATCAGCTGAATCAGATGTGGAGAAACGGATGCATCAACGATACATACGAGCCGGGCTCCACATTTAAGATCATCACGTCATCCGCATGTCTGGAGGAAGGCGTTGTCTCTCTGGACGATACGTTCATGTGTCCCGGATACCGCATTGTGGAAGACAGAAAAATACGATGTCATAAAGTGGGCGGCCACGGCTCCGAGACCTTTGTTCAGGGAATACAGAATTCCTGTAATCCTGTGTTTATTGACATCGGACTGCGGCTGGGGGCGGAGAAGTTTTATGACTATTTTGAACAGTTCGGACTGCTCAGTCTGACCAATGTGGATCTGCCGGGAGAAGCCGGGACGATCATGCATAAAAAGGAAGACATCGGAACCGTAGAGCTGGCGACCATGACTTTCGGACAGTCGTTCCAGATTACGCCGATACAGCTGGCCACAACGGTCAGCTCGCTGGTCAATGGAGGAGTCAGGGTGACGCCGCATCTCGGGGTGGCCGTTCTGGACGAAAGCGGAGAGACAATAAAAGAATTTGAATATGAAGAGAAGAGCGGGATCGTATCGGAAGAGACGTCGGAGACCATGCGGATGCTTCTGAAAAGTGTGGTGGAAGAAGGGTCCGGGAAAAACGGATATATTGAAGGGTATTCCATAGGGGGCAAGACTGCCACATCACAGACACTTCCGCGAAGCGCCAACAAGTATATCTCTTCTTTTCTTGGATTCGCGCCGGCTGAAGATCCGCAGATCCTGGGAATGGTCGTGATCCATAACCCCCAGGGAATCTATTATGGAGGAACGATTGCAGCGCCCGTGCTTCGGGATATATATGATAATGTACTGCCTTATCTTGGGATTGAAAAAAAATAACTGATGGGTTATACTGTATGAGATGTTTTAGCGAGACAAAAGAGATGAAGAGGTGAATTTATGAGCAGTCATGTAGTGATTCCGGTACTTATATCATTTGCGGTGAGCCTTGTGCTCGGACCGGTAGTCATTCCTTTTTTGAGAAAACTGAAAATGAGACAGACAGAACGTACGGACGGTGTCCAGTCCCATCTGAAGAAGGCGGGAACTCCCACTATGGGAGGAGTTATCATTCTTGCCAGCATCATCGTGACATCACTGTTCTATGTGAAAGATTATCCGAAGATCATTCCGGTTCTGTTTCTAACCGTGGCGTTCGGACTGATCGGATTTCTGGATGATTATCTTAAGGTTGTGATGAAGCGTTCGGACGGACTGTTCCCGATGCAGAAGATGGCGCTTCAGATCGTTGTGACGGCGATTTTCGCCTATTATATTGTGGAGGTGGCAGATATTCCGCTGACACTTCTGATTCCGTTCTCGGGCGGGCAGCAGTGGGATATCGGATGGCTTGCAGTCCCGGTTCTGTTTGTGGCGGTTATCGGTACTGTGAACGGAACGAACTTTACGGACGGCCTGGACGGCCTGGCGTCGAGTGTTACAGTTCTGGTAGCAACATTTTTTACGGTGGTAGCCATCGGAACGAAAAGCGGCGTGGAGCCGATCACATGTGCGGTGGTAGGAGCTCTGCTCGGATTCCTTCTGTTTAACGTCTATCCGGCCAGTGTGTTTATGGGCGACACAGGCTCGCTTGCCCTTGGGGGATTTGTGGCAGGGACGGCTTATATGATGCAGATGCCGCTGTATATTATCATTGTCGGCTTTATCTATCTTGCTGAGGTGGCATCGGTCATCCTTCAGGTGACATACTTTAAAAAAACCGGTGGAAAGCGTCTCTTCAAGATGGCGCCGATCCATCATCATTTTGAACTTTGCGGATGGTCAGAGACAAGGGTCGTCGCTGTATTCTCTATCATAACGGCGATCCTGTGCCTGATTGCACTGATGGGGGTATAGAAAATGGAATTTAAAGGGAAAAATGTTCTTGTATTCGGATCGGGGATCAGCGGGGAAGCCGCAAGCAGGCTTCTTCTTCGCGAAGGCGCATCTGTTCTGCTCTATGACGGAAATGACAATCTGGACAGAGATGAACTGGCCGAAAGAATCGGGGGAGGAGAAAATCAGGATCTGAAGATCGTTCTGGGAAACCTTTCCGAGGGACAGGCTACGGAAATGCTGGACGGGCTTTCTCTTGCGGTGTTAAGTCCGGGAGTGCCGGTGGATCTTCCGCTGGTGGAACAGATGAAAGAGCAGGGCATCCCTGTCTGGGGCGAGATCGAACTTGCCTATTCGGTGGGAAAGGGAGATGTTCTCGCGATTACGGGAACCAATGGAAAGACCACTACCACGTCTCTTCTTGGAGAAATCATGAAAAACTGCAGGGAGAGTACTTTTGTGGTCGGAAACATAGGAAATCCTTACACAAGTGTGGCTGCCGAGACTTCTGAGGATTCCGTGATCGTGGCGGAGATGAGCAGTTTCCAGCTGGAGACCATACATAAATTCCGTCCGAAGGTCAGCGCGATCCTGAATATTACGCCGGATCATCTGAACCGTCATCATACAATGGAAGCATATATTGCGGCAAAAGAAAGAATTGCGGAGAATCAGACCCCGGATGACGTGTGCGTCCTGAACTATGAGGACGAGGTGACAAGGAAATTCGGAGAAAACATAAGCCCGCAGGTTCTATATTTCAGCAGCAGGCGTAAACTTAACAGAGGCGTTTATCTCGACGGAGAAGACATTATCTGTGACGTGGATGAAAAGATCAGAGTCTGCAGTATCAATGACCTGAACATACTGGGGACTCACAACCATGAAAACGCGATGGCGGCTGTTGCTATGGCATACGCCTACGGCGTGCCCATGGATATTATCAGAAAAACGCTGAAAGAGTTTCAGGGAGTGGAGCACAGGATCGAATTTGTAGCGGAAAAGAACGGGGTCCTTTACTATAATGACTCCAAAGGCACAAATCCGGATGCGGCGATCAAGGGGATTCAGGCGATGAACCGCCCCACTGTCCTGATCGGAGGCGGATATGATAAAGACTCTTCCTATGATGAGTGGATAGAGGCTTTCGACGGGAAAGTGAAGAAACTGGTGCTGCTCGGCGCTACGAGAGAGAAGATCGCTCAGACAGCGAGAAGGCTCGGGTTCAGCGACATCGTGATGGCGGACAGTTTTGAAGAGGCCTTCGAAAAATGCGTTGAATACGCAGAGCCGGGAGATGCAGTGCTTTTATCCCCGGCGTGTGCAAGCTGGGGAATGTTTAAAAATTATGAGGAACGCGGAGATAAATTCAAAGAACTTGTAAATGAGCTGTAAGGAGTGGATTTATTTTGAAGCGTTCTGCCGGGAAAAGAGCGTATGATGATACCCTGATCGCAGTCGTGCTGGTGCTGGTCGTAATAGGACTTGTCGTCCTGTACAGCACCAGTGCCTATAACGGCCGGGTGAAATTCCATGATTCCCTGTATTATCTGAAAAAGCAGGGGTTTGCAACGCTTCTGGGCCTGGCGGGAATGATGGTTACGGCCAGGATTGATTATCATCGATGGGTGCCGTTTGCGGTGCCTGGATATCTGATGGCGGTCTTTCTCTCGCTGGCCGTAATGTTTTTCGGTGATGAATACAACGGGTCCAAAAGATGGCTGTCTTTGGGCCCGTTTTCATTTCAGCCGTCAGAGTTTGCAAAAGTTGCCGTCATTCTGTTTCTTGCCTGTCTTGTAAGCCGGAACGTAAAGAAGATGGGAAAGTTCAGCACGATGATCCTTATGATTCTGCCGGTTCTGCCGATTGTGGGCCTGGTAGGCGCAAGCAATCTCAGCACGGCGATCATCATACTGGGCATAGCTGCAGTATTGATATTTACGGCCAGCCCGAAGTATTCTCAGTTTGTCTGGATGGGAGCGGCGGCTGTGTCCTTTATGGCGGTATTCCTGGCTCTGGAGAGCTATCGTCTGGAACGGATCGCCATCTGGCGGAACCCGGAGAAATATGAGAAAGGATATCAGACTCTGCAGGGACTTTATGCCATAGGAAGCGGTGGCCTGTTTGGACGGGGGCTGGGAAACAGTATTCAGAAGCTCGGTTTTCTGCCGGAAGCGCAGAATGATATGATATTTTCTATTATCTGTGAGGAACTGGGGCTGGTCGGAGCTTCCGCCATAGTGCTTCTCTTTCTTATTCTTATATGGCGCTTTTTTGTGATCGCAACGAGGGCTAAGGATCTGCTGGGAGCGCTGATCGCAACGGGCGCAATGGCACATATGATGATTCAGGTGATACTGAATATCGCGGTTGTTACGAATACAATCCCGAATACAGGGATCACTCTTCCTTTTATCAGCTACGGGGGAACATCTGTAGTCTTTCTTCTTTTGGAAATGGGGCTTGTCCTCAGCGTATCCAATCTGATAGAATAGATAAGACGTAAGGAGGAAGACGGATGAAAAAAAAGAAACACAGGAGAAAAGGATGGAAGATCATCCTTATGTTCCTGATAATTGTCTTGCTGCTCGGGGCGATTCTGATATTCGGATTCCGGACCCGCACAGTACAGGTGGAGGGAAACGAGTATTACGGAGAAAGTTCGATTACAGCGTGGATACAAAACGATGACCTGTCGGTCAATACTTTGTATATTCTTTTTAAATATAACCTGACGGATGCGGATGTGCCGTCTGGAGTTGAAAGTATGAGCGCTTCTCTTGTGAATCCCTGGACAGTGAAGATTACTGTGAAGGAGAAAGAGATGCTGGGCTATGTTGACTATGACGGAGCGTATCTGTATTTCGACAGAAACGGAATCGCATCGCTCAGAACGAAAGAAATCCTGGAAGGGGTGCCGTATATAGAAGGGCTGGAGTTCGACGCATCGGAAGTTGAGATGGGAAGCGTGCTTCCGGTATCGGATGACAGCATATTTAAAAAGATTATGGATGTGTCAAATTTTCTGACAAAATACAGTCTGGATCCCGACCGGCTGGTCTGTGAGGGGGAGGGCATTGCGCTCTATTTCGGCAGTGTGGAAGTCCTGCTTGGCGAGGAAAATTATGAGAACCGGCTCGCTCAGGTGGAGCCGATCCTGGAGAAGCTGCGCGAGAATTATCCGGATACGGCCGGTACACTGCATCTGGAAAATTATGATACGGATTCTGAGTCTGTGAGATTTGTGCCGTCCGAATAAGAGAAGAAGAACCTTTTCGGAAGAGTGGATTCCCGTCGGGAAAAGGATTTGCGCCCCGTGTATAAATTGAATCAACTATTATAAAAAATCAGAAAAATAAGAAAAAATCTATTGATTATTTGCCAAAAAGACTTTA
>CAKNHF010000046.1 GCA_930972465.1 uncultured Lachnospiraceae bacterium | reverse complement strand
TAATATTCGTGCATGTTCTCGATCTCTTTCTGTCCTTCATCGAGAGACTGCTTTAATTCTTCAAGCCTCTGCCCGATCTTCTCCGTTACATCTTCCAGGAATTCTGTTCCGTCCATATATCTGCTGTTTTCTGCCATGTTTTCTTTCTCCAGTCTGCTATAGATTATAAAAGAGCGATAGCAATAGTATAACATGTATTTTTTGAAAAATAATCACAATTTCGCCATATTTTGAATTTATAATATCTTTCAGTTCAGGATGCCTGACAGAAGAATCAAAAGAAACGGGGGATATTTCCATGAAAAAAGAAAACCGGAGAATGGCCCAGCAGCGCAGAGCCGAGGAACGAAGGAAGAAAGAGCTGCGGCGTAAAATCAGCAAGGCTATTGTAATCGGCGTTCCCACTCTGGCCGTAATCATCCTTATCGTCGCGATCATCGTCTCAGAAGTCAGAACCTCATCAGAAAACGGCTCTGATGCGAATGTCTCAACCGAGGATACGTCGGGAACTGACAGTTCATCGGCTGATGACAGCTCAGAAGCATCTGACACGACATCATATTCAACCGACACCTCTCTCACTGTGGAAAACGGAGATACCGTCAACATCGATTATGTGGGAACCGTTGACGGCGTGGAATTTAACGGCGGAAGCACAAACGGTGCAGGAACAGATCTTGAGATCGGGTCCGGAAGGTATATCGATGATTTCGAGGAACAGCTTATCGGTTCCCATCCGGGAGATACCGTAGAGGTGAATGTGACTTTCCCGGAGGATTATGGAAATGAAGACCTGAATGGGCAGGATGCAGTGTTTGAAGTCACGGTCAACGGGATCTATGAATGATCACTCCTCTTATACTTTAACAAGACTGTTTTCAGAAAGCAGAATGCTGCCGCACAGTTCATACATGTGCAGCAGCATTCTGCTTCTTTTTCTATTTTCTCTTGAGAAGATTCAGTTCTTCTTTCTCTTCCCGGCTCACACGGTAGGATTCCCGTATCTTCTGAATGGCTTTATTGTGAGTGAAATCATCCATTGAATCATGCTCCAGAAATCTTCTGGTCTTCTCCGGAAATTTCACATAACAGACCTGAACGGTCCACGCCACGCCCATCTTTGTATAATATCCGTCGTGCCGGATCCTCCCGCAGTATTCCAGAATCTCATCGATATGATCCGCATCCACAAAGTGAGACATCATGGCTACAATCATAAAACGCAGTTCAAACTCTTCCCGGCTGTCTGCAAATTTTCGCAGATAATCGAACCAGTACTGCGAATCCTTTTCCATGAATTTATACCCGGTGACGCAGCTGTCACAGACCGCCCAGTTCCTGATCTTCGGCACAAATTCATCCAGATATCCGCTCCGCTCGTCCCGCTCCATCTTCGCATACCCCAGGATCAGTCCCTGCATCATGATCTCCTCATGGAAAGAATCCTGCCCGATCTTCTCCCGGGCTTCTTTCAGGTATGAGCGAAAATCTTCTTTCGCCGCCTCTCTGGCAAGCTTTCTCATTGCCGGAAGACGGATCCCCATTACGTGTTCTACGCCGGGGATCAGCTTCCTGTTAAACTCTTTGTAGTCTTCCTCGGACAGGCTCCGTAGCCGTTCCCTTATCTCTTCCGCCGTCATCCTATTTCTCTTTGCTCTTAAGGTATTCGTCGATTCCCTTTGCTCCGGCTTTTCCTGCGCCCATGGCAAGAATTACCGTGGCTGCGCCTGTCACGGCGTCTCCGCCGGCAAACACACCTTCCTTGGAGGTCTGTCCGTTCTCCTCATCGGCAACGATACATTTTCTCCGGTTTGTTTCAAGTCCTTTCGTGGTCGATGAGATCAGCGGATTCGGGGAAGTTCCCAGTGACATGATAACTGTATCCACCTCAATATCATATTCGGATCCCGGGATCTCAATCGGGCGTCTTCTGCCTGATGCGTCCGGTTCACCGAGCTCCATCTTGATGACGGTCATACTGGTGATGTTTCCGTTCTCGTCAACATTGATCTTCTTGGGATTGGTCAGAAGGTCAAAAATTACTCCCTCTTCTTTTGCGTGATGCACTTCCTCCACTCTGGCCGGAAGCTCCGCCTCGCTCCGTCTGTAAACGATATGTACGTCTGCGCCGAGACGAAGCGCTGTCCTGGCTGCATCCATGGCAACGTTTCCTCCGCCTACAACTGCAACTTTTTTGCCTGCCGCAATCGGCGTGTCATAAGAGTCGTCAAAAGCCTTCATCAGGTTGCTTCTCGTCAGATATTCATTTGCAGAGAACACTTCGTTCGCATTCTCGCCCGGAATGCCCATAAACATTGGGAGACCTGCGCCGGAACCGATGAACACTGCCTCAAATCCTTCGTCTTCCATAAGCTGATCTATCGTAGTCGATTTTCCGATCACCACGTTGGTCTCGAATTTGACACCAAGCTCTTTTACCTTTTCGATCTCCTTCGCAACGACCTTCTGTTTCGGAAGACGGAATTCCGGAATTCCGTATACAAGCACGCCTCCCAGTTCGTGCAGAGCTTCAAATACTGTGACATCATATCCCATCTTGGCAAGATCCCCGGCACAGGTAAGTCCGGAGGGACCGGATCCGATCACTGCCACTTTATGTCCGTTCTTTGTCTCGGCTCCAACTGGTTTAATGTCATTCTCAAGGGCATAATCGGCAACAAATCTCTCCAGCTTTCCGATAGATACCGGTTCTCCCTTAATGCCGCGGATGCATTTGCCTTCACACTGAGATTCCTGCGGGCATACACGTCCGCAGATTGCCGGAAGCGCACTGGACTTTCCGATCACTTTATATGCTTCCTCAATATTTCCTTCTTTTACTTCATGGATAAAAGCCGGGATATCAATTGCAACAGGACATCCCTGGACGCATTTTGCGTTCTTGCAGTTCAGGCATCTTGTCGCCTCGTCCATTGCTTCTTCCAGATTGTACCCAAGACAAACTTCATCAAAGTTCGTCGCCCGTACTTTCGGATCCTGCTCTCTTACAGGAACTTTTTTTAACATATCTGCCATTATTCGTCACCTCCACAATGTCCGCATCCTCCGTGATGAGTATCCCCCTCCTGGAGTTTCAGAAGTGCACGGCCTTCCTGTGTCTTATACATGCGGCTTCTCTTCATTGCCTGGTCGAAGTCAACAAGATGTCCGTCAAACTCCGGTCCGTCCACACATGCAAACTTAATCTCGTCGCCTACCTGAAGGCGGCATGCGCCGCACATCCCTGTTCCGTCTACCATAATCGGGTTCATGCTGACGATCGTCGGGATATCCAGTTTCTTTGTCAGAAGACAGACAAATTTCATCATGATCATCGGTCCTATGGCAACACAGACATCATACTTCTTGCCCTCATTCACAAGCTCTTCCACCATGGTTGTCACCATTCCGGCATGTCCGTATGTACCGTCGTCTGTACACGGATAATAGTTTCCGGCAACAGCCTTCATCTCCTCTTCAAGAATCAGCATGTCTTTTGTCTTCGCACCGACGATAACATCCGCCTCAATCCCGCGCTCATGCAGCCATTTTACCTGCGGATAAACCGGAGCCGCCCCGACACCGCCTGCAACAAAAAGCATTTTTTTATTTTTTAGTGTGTCAATATCTTCATTTACAAATTCAGAAGCGCATCCCAGCGGTCCTGTGAAGTCACGGAAGTAATCGCCCTCTTTCAGACTTCCCATTTTTGTTGTGGAAGCGCCTACTTCCTGGACAACGATCGTTATTGTTCCCGCTTCTCTGTCATAATCGCAGATCGTAAGCGGAATACGCTCGCCCTTCTCATCCATTTTAACAATAACAAACTGTCCGGGCTGGCAGTGCTGTGCAACACGCGGCGCATGTACATCCATCAGAAAGATCTTGTCGGCCAGTTTTTCTGCTTTCATTATCTGATACATGGTCTTCCTCCTTATAAATTCACTCTTTCAATATAATACGCCATAAATCTTTGAATAGCAAGTAATTATGCCATCCTTCTGGTTTATACAGCAACAATTTTCGTATACAGTGACAAACAGGCCGGTCCATCCAAATCGGATGAACCGGCCTGTTTCAGCTCGATATTCAGATAAATCAGAAGTCAACCTCTGTTCCGTAATATGTGCATGTAAGAAGCTTCTCCATTGTTGCGGGATCGATAGCACGCGGATTTGAACCCGTGCATGCATCGCCGACTGCCAGCTCTGCGATCTTCGCAACTTTCTCTTTGAACTCGTCCTCATTGATACCGAATTCTTTCAGTGTCTTCGGTATATTCAGTTTTACGTTAAACTCGTTGATTTTCTCTCTTAAGCTGTTGATCAGAGCCTTCTCAGATGTTCCCGGAAGTCCCATTCTGCGCGCAATCTCTGCATAGCGTCCTGCAGCTACCGGATCTTTTGCGTTATATGCGATTACATAAGGAAGATAGATTGCATTCGCGCAGCCGTGCGGAATGTGTCCTGTGGAGAATGCAGCTCCTGTCTTGTGAGCCATGGAGTGTACGATACCGAGCAGCGCATTTGAAAATGCCATTCCCGCAAGGCACTGTGCATAGTGCATCTGCTCCCTTGCCTCCATATTGCAGTTATAAGATGCCGGCAGATAGTCCAATACCATCTCAATCGCCTGAAGTGCAAGCGGATCTGTAAACGGTCCGTGAAGCGTAGATACATACGCCTCGATTGCATGTGTCAGAGCATCCATTCCTGTGTAGGCAACCTGTTTTACCGGAAGTCCCGATACCAGATCAGGATCAACGATAGCGACATCAGGTGTAATGTTGAAGTCAGCCAGCGGATATTTTACGCCGGTCTGATAGTTTGTGATGACAGAGAATGCGGTAACTTCTGTTGCAGTTCCGGATGTAGAAGGAATTGCAGCGAATTTTGCTTTCTGTCTCAGTTCCGGGAAATTAAACGGCGTGCAGAGATCTTCAAAAGAAGTCTCAGGGTATTCATAAAATGCCCACATTGCTTTGGCGGCATCGATCGGCGAACCGCCGCCCATCGCTACGATCCAGTCAGGCTCGAATGCGCGCATCGCCTCTGCTCCCTTCATGACTGTCTCGACTGACGGATCAGGCTCTACTCCTTCAAACAGCTGTACTTCCATTCCCGCTTCCTTCAGGTAATTTACAGCTTTGTCAAGGAATCCCTGACGTCTCATGGAGCCGCCGCCCACTACAAGCATAGCTTTCCTGCCCTTCAGATTCTTCAGTTCTTCCAGACAGCCTTTTCCGTGATAAATGTCTCGTGGTAAACAAAATCTGCTCATTTCCAGCATCTCCTTTATGTATTTTTGTTATTTTTTTAACATGGTTATTATACCTCTCTGTACAAAAGAATGCAACCGGATTTTTGTAAAAATTCAATAAAATTTCTCATGAAATCCGGTTGCATTTTCAAACATTTATATATAACGTTTTTTTCTGTCTATTCTGATCTGGTGATATAGTTCCTGGTAGTCACATCTGTCGCCTTTCCGTTGTTGTCATTGACCAGAATTGCGCTGAAGATGGTCTGTGTGTTCTGAGGCATATCAATTGGACCGGTATACTTATCTGATTCGGTAGTCGGCGTTGATCCATCCATTGTATAATATGCCGTATATCCGTCCGGAACGGTGATCGTTATCTTTGTCGGCTCTGTATACTGACCGGTTGCCGGAGTTACCGCCGGTGCATTAACAATGGGGAACTCGATAACATATGTTCCTGATGATACAACACTGGGAATTCCATTCTCATTAACAGCCATAGCACGTATCTCTGTCTCCCCCTCTTCCTCAAGAAGGATCGGCTCGCTGTACACTGAGCTTGACTGTGAAGGATCCGTTCCGTCTGTTGTGTAATAAATCGTTCCGCCTGTCTCCGATGAAAGAGAGACCTCCTGGACTTCGCTGTAAGTTCCGCTTTCCAGGCTGAATTCCGGCGCCTCCGAAACATATTCGGCCACTGCGCTGAGTACCTGCTGATCCTCACAATCCTGCAGGAGAGGTGAAATTTTCTCCTGCTGTTCCGTATCCATATAAAACTCAATCACAGCCTGGTAAAGTTTCGCATTAGAGGGCTGCGTTTCCAGAGCATTCAAGAACACATCTTCGGCTCCGGTAAGGTCATCCTGTTCCATATATACCTGTGAGAGCCCGGTATAAGCCTCTGATCTGGAGCTGTCTTTTCTGACAGCACGTTCAAAAAGTTCCTGGGCCTGAGCATAGCTGCCGCTCTGAAGTTCACGATATCCGCGGTTAAGCACTCCTGTATAGGAATTCTGATAGATAACGTATATTCCAATTCCTATGAGGACAAGAAGACCGAACAAAACGAGGAGAAAATTCCTTCGTCTTTTCTTTGCCGCCTGAAGACGTTTCATCTGCTGCTGTCTTCTTCTCTCCTCTGCATTTTTCCTCTGATGCTCCTGTTCCTGCCGAATGCGGTCAGTATTGCGTCTGACGTTTCCGGTATTTCTTCCCGTATTGCTTCCGTTCTGTCTTCCCTGTGCTCCGGAACGCCGCAGACGCTCCCGCCGTTCTTCCCTGATCCGGTCCATCTCTCCCTGACTGAGAACTCTTGTTGAATTCACATTACGTGGAGTGTTTTCTCTTCTTGCTCTTCTGAGATCACCGGTCCGAATCTGTCTTGTCGCCCCCTCAACAGATCCCCTGACTTCACGTGTAAGCACATCTTCAAGAGGATTGTAGTCCGGGACTATCTGGACTTCCGCACCGCATTCGGGACAAATCATCTGATCATCCGGGATATTTGCTCCGCAATGTGTACATCTCATAATGCTTCCTCCTAACAGCGCACCGTCTCGACACAGTTATTCATCAGCATGGCGATCGTCATCGGGCCGACTCCTCCGGGAACCGGAGTGATAGCCGAGACCTTCGGTTCCACATCCCTAAAGTCCACATCTCCGCAGAGATGATTCTCCGAATCTCTGTGCATTCCCACATCGATCACAACTGCGCCCTCTTTTACGTAATCAGATGTAATAAACCGCTCTTTTCCGATCGCGACAATAAGGATATCTGCCGTTTTTGTAATTTTCTGAAGATCTTTTGTCTTCGAGTGGGTAATCGTGACAGTTCCATTCTCTCTGAGCAGCAGAGCCGCCATCGGCTTTCCCACAATATTACTGCGTCCGATGATCACACAGTTTTTTCCTGCTATTTCTATGTTCGAACGCTTCAGAAGCTGTATAATGCCTGCAGGCGTACAGGAGAGAAATCCCTTCTCGCCGATCCAGAGTCTTCCGACACTGACCGGATGAAAGCCGTCCACGTCTTTATCCGGAGAAATTGTCCGGATGATCCTGTCCTCATCGATATGAGACGGAAGCGGAAGCTGAACAAGTATACCGTTTACCCCGTCATCTTCGTTCAGTTCTTCCACCAGTGCCGTCAGTTCTTCTTCCGAAGTACTCTCGGGAAGCTCGTATGATCTGGACTCGATTCCGATATACGCACAGGCCTTCTTTTTATTGTTTACATATACTGTTGAAGCCGGATCATCTCCCACCTGAACTACGGCCAGGCAGACATTCTTCCCTTCTGATTTCAGCTTCTGTACCTCTGTCTTTAATTCATCTTTTATCTCTTTTGAGATCTGTTTTCCGTCAATTAACTGCGCCATTGATTTCTCCTTTAAAACAGTCCTGTGATCTTTCCGTCCTCTGTCACATCAATTCCGTTTGCCGCCGGTACTTTCGGCAGACCGGGCATAGTCATAATTGCTCCGGTAAGTGCCACAACAAATCCTGCTCCGGCACTGACATACACTTCTCTGATATGAATATCAAAATTCTCCGGACGACCCAGCTTTTTCGCGTCGTCTGAAAGTGAATACTGATTTTTTGCCATGCAGACCGGGAACTGTCCGAATCCCATAGATTCGATTCTTGCGATCTGACGCTCGGCCGCAGGCTCGTAGATCACGCCGCGGGCGCCGTAGATCTCTCTTGCCACGGTCTCGATTTTTTCTTTGATTGAAAGACTGTCTTCATATAATGTATGGAAGCAGCTTTCTTTGTTCTCCAGAGTCTCGAGTACTTTTTCTGCAAGTGCAATACCGCCTTCTCCGCCTTTTTCCCATACCTCAGACAAAGCGAACTCACAGCCGCGCTCTTCGCAGAATTTCCGTATAAATTCATTCTCAGCTTCTGTATCCGTGACAAAGGAATTCAGAGTAACGATCACAGGAACACCATATTTCTGCAGATTTTCAATATGCTTTTCAAGATTTACAATTCCTCTTGCAAGAGCATCCAGATTTTCTTCTGCAAGATCGCTCTTTGCAACTCCACCATTATACTTCAAAGCACGTACGGTTGCAACAAGAACCACCGCATCCGGCTTCAGGCCGGCCATACGGCATTTAATATCAAAGAATTTTTCTGCTCCCAGATCCGCTCCGAATCCCGCTTCTGTTATAGTGATGTCGCTGAGCTTCAGAGCCATCTTGGTCGCGCGGACGCTGTTGCATCCATGTGCGATATTTGCAAATGGTCCGCCGTGTACAAGAGCAGGGGTGTGCTCCAGTGTCTGTATAATATTTGGCTTGATCGCATCCTTGAGCAGGGCTGTCATGGCGCCCGTAGCCTGAAGATCATCTGCTGTTACAGGTTCGCCGTCAAAATTATATGCGACTATGATCTTTCCGAGTCTGCGTTTCAGATCCTGAAGGTTATCTGCAAGGCAGAGGATGGCCATGATCTCAGACGCTACGGTAATAACAAAATGGTCTTCCCTTACCATTCCGTCCATTTTATTGCCGAGGCCTACAACAATGTTGCGCAGCACACGGTCATTCATGTCAAGGCATCGTTTCCACACAACCTGACGCGGATCGATCCTGAGAGTATTTCCCTGCTGAATATGGTTGTCCAGCATTGCCGCAAGGAGATTGTTTGCCGATGTGATGGCATGAAAATCTCCTGTAAAATGCAGATTAAGATCTTCCATGGGCACCACCTGAGCGTATCCTCCGCCGGCGGCGCCTCCTTTGATTCCGAAGCAGGGGCCAAGAGAAGGCTCTCTGAGCGCGATCAGCGCTTTTTTCCCGAGCTTTGCCATTGCTTCGCCCAGCCCTACCGTGGTAGTCGTCTTTCCTTCACCGGCCGGGGTGGGATTAATGGCTGTCACAAGCACGAGCTTTCCATCTCTGTTGTCCTTGATTCTGTCCCAGAGCTCATCAGAAAGTTTTGCCTTATATTTTCCGTAGAACTCCAGCTCATCTTCTGTGATCCCAATGCTCGCTGCCACTTCTTTTATGTGCTTCATCTCTGCTTCCTGTGCGATCTGAATGTCTGTTTTCATCTGTTCTCCTCCTGTTTGTAATTTCTATGAATGATTTTCTATGTACTGATCAAATTCTTCTTTTGTCATCAGGATCTTCCGTGGTTTTGTCCCTTCTTCCGGTCCTACCACTCCTGCCTCGGCCAGCTGATCCATAATCCTTGCCGCTCTGTTGAAACCGATCTTGAACATCCGCTGAAGCATTCCGATCGAAGCCTTGTCTTTATCAATGATCAGTTTTCCCGCTTCAGTAAAATACACATCATGTTCGTTCCCGCCATCCGCGGCCGAAATCTGTGTCTGTCCTGCAATCTCCGCATTCATATGTTCTTCCAGTTCGTCACTGTATGACGCATTCCCGTTATTGTTGATCAGGTAGTCCACGACTGCCTGTACTTCTTTATCGGATACGAACGAGCCCTGCACACGCACCGGTTTCGGGTATCCTGACGGATAAAAAAGCATATCTCCTTTTCCAAGCAGCTTTTCAGCCCCGTTCATATCAATAATCGTCCTGGAATCCACGCCGGAAGAAACAGAAAAGGCAATTCGTGAAGGCATATTCGCCTTGATCAGTCCGGTGATAACATTCACCGAAGGTCTCTGCGTAGCCAGTATCAGATGAAGCCCTGCGGCACGCGCAAGCTGGGCGAGCCGGCAGATCGCGCTTTCCACCTCACCGGGAGCGACCATCATAAGATCGGCCAGCTCGTCAATGATGATAATGATCTGAGGCAGTTTCTTCTGTACATCTTCTCCAGTCTCTCCTCGCTCAACCTTTTCGTTGAAACCTTTCAGATCTCTTACATTATATTCGGCAAAAAGTTTATACCTTTTTTCCATCTCCGCCACGGCCCAGTTGAGAGCGCCGGCAGCTTTCTTCGGATCTGTCACAACCGGAATCATAAGATGCGGTATTCCATTATATACGCTCAGTTCCACTACCTTGGGATCCACCAGTATCAGTTTTACTTCATCCGGGTCCGCCTTGAAGATAATGCTCATAATCAATGTATTAATGCAGACCGATTTACCTGACCCTGTAGCACCCGCCACAAGCAGATGGGGCATCTTTGCAATATCCGCCACGACTGTTTTACCCGCAATATCCTTGCCCACGGCAAAAGTAATCGGGGAACTGCTCGACTGAAATTCCTTCGATTCCAGAAGGTCCCTGAGCATCACAGCCGTATTTTCGCTGTTAGGCACCTCAATTCCCACAGCGGCTTTTCCCGGAATCGGAGCCTCGATACGAAGATCAGCAACAGCGAGATTCAGTTTGATATCATCTGCCAGACCGACGATTCTGCTCACCTTGACCCCCTGATCAGGCTGGATCTCATAACGGGTGACAGATGGACCGCAGCTTGCATTTGTCACATGTACACCGACTCCGAAATTCTGGAGTGTCTGTTCCAGTTTTTTTGCTGTGGCGCGCAGATGCGCATCCGAATCTCCGCCGCCCTTTTTTCCTCGTTTCAAGAGCGTCAGAGGCGGAGTGTGATAGACCGGCTTTGCCTTCTCCTCATTCGCTCTGACCGCCTCAGCTACGTTCTCTGTCTCAACGGCCACCTCGTGCATATCCTGGCGGTTTTTCCTTTTTTTCCTTTTCCCGGGATTATTTTCCTCTGTGCTTTTCTCCTCCGGGACGGGCTGAATAGTTTCCGCATTCTGCCCGGGTTCCGGGGTTTCTTCCGGCAAATCAGGTTCCGCTGTCTCTCCTCTGTTTATCACGAACTGTTCGTCAAAAACAGTATCCTTTTCCGGGTATATTTCCATATCCGGAGAAAGTTCCTGAATTTCCGGAGACTTCCTTTTTCCTGAGAACGTACCCGTTTCCCCTTCGGGAACAAGCGTAGTGGCAAAAGATACGCCGGTGACCTTCCGGTCTGATCTTCGCCCTGACCTGACCTGGCCTGCGGCTCTTTTTTCTCCTGATTTTTTCTTTTCTTCAGCCTTCTGCGCACGTATGACAGCAGTTTCCTGCCGCTTCTTCTTCGCCTCTTCATAAGCTTTTCTGCTCTGCCTGCCCAGGGGAGACAGGAGCGACTTTTCCGTAATCAGTATGATACAGATCACTGCAAGTATAAACAGTACGACGTAGGTACCGACTTCCCCGATCAGCGGGCAGAGAACACTTATGATGCATCCTCCGGTAAACCCGCCGGCATTCCGGTGTTCGCTTGACGCTCTGTAATATTCAGTTACATGTGTTCCGGGAGTGTACTGGTTAAAAATCAGCTCCAGAATCGCCGTGATCACAAGAAACAGGACCACTCCCGATATAATTTTTATGTATGCGTGTGTATTGCCCTTATTCGAAATAAAAAAGGCAATCACACCAAACAGAACAAACGGCAGTATATATGCCATAAACCCAAAGAGTCCGAAAAACACAGAAGAAACCGTCTCCCCAACAATTCCTCCCATGCCGAAGTTGCTTAACACCAGCAGAATACATACTGCAAGTGCTGCAAGTATGATCACTTCTCCTCTGAGATCGGATGTCTGCTGGTTCTTTTTTGGCGTGCTTTTCGTGCTCTTTTTCCTTTTTGTTGTTTTTGCAGCCATGTCATTCCCCCTTGATAATTAAACATACTGTATTTAGTATAGCATTATTTAAAAAAAGTGTCATCAATCTTTTTTACAAGTGTTTTTCCTGCGCTCCCCGATCATCTCGTGCAGTTTTGCCAATGCCTGGCTGATTCCTCCCACCTCATCAATAATGCCTTCTTTCACCGCTTCTTCCCCTTCCAGTAAAGTCCCCACATCTTTTACCAGCTGAGTGGAATCCAGCATAAGTTCCAGAAGTCTCTCCTGAGAGACAGACGAGTGCCCGGCTATGAATCGTGCGATCCTGTCCTGCGTTTTTTCCATATTCCGATAGCTCTGTATAACTCCGATGAACATCCCTGTAGAACGGACCGGATGAACGATCATTGTGCCTGTGGGAACGATAAATGAATAATCGGCCGATACAGCCAGCGGGCCGCCGATAGAGTGGCTTCCGCCAAGAACAAGTGAGACTGTAGGTTTGCTCAGAGAAGCAATCATCTCAGCAATGGCAAGTCCGGCCTCCACATCTCCTCCCAGAGTGTTCAGCAGAATCAGAACCCCTTCCACGTCATCATCTTCTTCTATCTCAGCCAGCCGCGGCAGAAGATGTTCGTATTTCGTCGCTTTGGTATTTCCCGACACTGCTTCATGTCCCTCGATCTCTCCGATTATTGTCAGAAGCTGTATTCCGTGTTTTCCGCCCCTGCTGTTCAGGTCAAGAGTCCCCATCTCACGGATTTCTTCGTTTTCCTGATTCCGCTCTTTCTGCCTGTCTTCCGCAGATACTTTTTCCTGATTCATATCCTGCCTCCTTCTGTTCCGTACTGATTGTTAGTATCTGAAGGAAATGCATTTTTATACGGAAGAATATACAGGAGCGCAAAAAAAGGTATGGATGAAATTGTATACATCCATACCATTATGCTCATCGAAGAGCCTGTTCAACATCAGCAATAATATCCTCAGCGTTTTCTATACCCACACTGAAACGGATCAGATCCGGCTGTACTCCGGCTTCCAGGAGCTCCTGTTCATTCATCTGACGGTGCGTATGGCTTGCCGGATGAAGCACACAGCTTCTCGCATCGGCAACATGTGTGACAATAGCAACCATTTTCAGCTTATCCATCATTTCAACGGCTGCTTCGCGTCCGCCTTTCAGTCCGAACGTCAGCACTCCGCATGTGCCGTTCGGCATATATTTCTGTGCCATATCATAATATTTGTCTCCGGGAAGGGACGGATAGTTCACCCATGCAACCTTCTCATGATTTTTCAGATACTGCGCAACCTTCAGTGCGTTTTCACAGTGGCGCGGCATTCTCAGGTGAAGCGTCTCCAGGCCGATATTCAGAAGGAATGCATTCTGCGGAGACTGGATCGAACCCAGATCTCTCATAAGCTGTGCCGTGGCTTTTGTAATATAGGCTCCCTTTCCGAATTTCTTTGTATATACGATCCCGTGATATGTCTCATCCGGTGTCGTCAGTCCGGGGAACTTGTCCCCCTGCGCCTCCCAGTCAAAATTTCCGCTGTCCACAACAGCTCCGCCAACACATGTGGCATGGCCGTCCATATATTTTGTTGTGGAATGGGTTACGATATCTGCTCCCCATTCAAACGGACGGCAGTTGATCGGTGTGGCAAAGGTATTGTCTACAATAAACGGAACTCCATGTCTGTGTGCCGCCTCTGCAAATTTTTCGAAGTCGAGAACAACGAGTGCGGGATTGGCGATAGATTCTCCGAATACCGCTTTTGTATTATCCTGGAAGGCGGCATCCAGTTCTTCCGGAGTGCAGTCAGGATCAACAAAAGTTGCATCCACTCCCATCTTCTTGATGGTGTGCGCATACAGATTATATGTACCGCCGTAAAGAGCAGACGCACATACGATATGATCTCCTGCCTGTGCGATATTCATGATTGCATAAAAATTTGCCGCCTGTCCTGAGGATGTGAGCATTGCCGCCGTTCCGCCTTCCAGATCGCAGATCTTGGCTGCAACCGCATCATTTGTCGGATTCTGGAGACGGGTATAGAAATATCCCGATTCTTCAAGATCGAACAGTCTGCCCATCTGCTCGCTCGACGTATAGCGGAAAGTAGTACTCTGATAGATCGGGAGCACTCTTGCCTCACCGTTTCCCGGTTCATATCCGGACTGTATACATTTGGTTTCAATCTTGTAGTCACTCATCTGTTTGTCCTCCTGTCTATGAATATAGATATTCTGTTCCCAGTCTGCGTACCATTCTGCTGTACACTTCTCCGCATTCCTCCAGCCGCTGTTCTTCGATCAGACGGATACAGGGCTTCAGATAATCCTGCCAGATATTTTGATATATCTGATCCGCATTCCTGCATTTGTCAATTCTCTTCACAATAGTCGGCGCAATATTGTAATACTCCCGTACCAGCGCTTCTCCTTCCGGGCTCTCAAGAAGATATCCGTCCCGATATTTTCGGAGAAGAGTCAGTTCATAACAATCATCCGGCTTGCTGAGACTCCTGCAGACGGCCGTGGTAATATAGCAGATTCTGTCGCGGAATCCGCCGCATATGCTCTCATACGTGGAATGTCCTATTTTATTCTCCGGCATCTTTCTGTTCCAGAGACTGACGATCTTTCCCGTCAGTTCGCCGGCCCGATCCGACGGCGCCTTACCGATAAGCGGAATAAAATAAGCCACCATATTCAGATTATGATCAAAAGAGGCCATGTTCCTCTTTCTTTTTGACTGAAGGCTCCCTATTCTGCCTGAAACGTATTCCGGTATGCATGAAATGATCTGTTCCGGAAATTCTTCCTCTGCTCTGCAGAGTTCTGCAATTTCTTCCAGCAGCTCTGAGTATTTTCCTCTGAGCTTTTCAAAGTCAGATTCATACGTTTTCTTCTGAAATTTATACCCCATCGTTTCATTGTACAGGGAGATCATCTGTTTCTGAAGAGTATTTAAGTCCATGGCCGGTACCACACCTTTCTCTCAACTGATATCCGTCTATTCGCTCCAGTTATGGTATACATCCTGAACATCATCATCTTCTTCCAGAAGATCCAGTGTCTTCTGAATATTTTTTATATCCTCTTCTTTGGTAAGTTCAACATAGGTCTGAGGAATCATTGTCACCTCGGCGGAAGCCATCTCGATTCCCGCTTCTTCCAGTTTCAGACGGACGTCGCTGAAGCTTTCCGGATCTGTCAGTATCTCATAGCTTTCCTCGTCCTCCGTGAAATCCTCCGCGCCTGCGTCAAGGGCAAGCATCATAAGTTCATCGGGATCCATGGAACAGTCTTCCTTCGCCACAAAGATCTGCCCTTTCTCGTCAAACATAAAAGAAACACATCCCGGAGTTCCTACGTTTCCGCTCCCTTTGGTAAATGCATTACGGACATTGGAAGCAGTACGGTTCTTATTGTCAGTAAGCGTTTTCACTATGATAGCGGTTCCGTTCGGCCCGTACCCTTCATATGTAATATGCTCGTAGTTGTCGCCTGCCCCTTCTCCCGCAGCCTTTTTAATATTTCTCTCGATTGTATCATTCGGCATGTTGTTTGATTTTGCCTTGGCAATCACGTCTCTGAGTCTGCTGTTGTTGGCCGGATCCGGGCCGCCGCCCTCTTTTACCGCAACAGCAAGTTCGCGTCCTATCTTTGTAAATATCTTCCCTTTTGCCGCATCATTTTTTTCTTTTTTATGCTTGATATTCGCAAATTTTGAATGTCCAGACATTTCTTCTTTCTCCTCTTTTCTTTTTATGTGAATCGGTTTGTTTGAATAATAAAACGCACACTACGCCATACCAGTTTATCACTCTTTTCAGAATCTGTAAAGAACAAGAATACTTGAGTTTCCGCAGAATTATCCCCTAAGATAAATCTGCTGAGTTTTGTTATCCA
>CAKNHF010000045.1 GCA_930972465.1 uncultured Lachnospiraceae bacterium | reverse complement strand
AAAAAAGCGGAATAAATGTTACTATAAGAAGGGAAATGGGCTCTGATATTGACGGAGCCTGTGGCCAGCTGAGGCGCAGCTATGTAAGAAATAGGGACAGCTGATCCTTTTACTATCCCGGCAGGGGCGAGTCTTGAATATAAGGAGAAAAATATATGAGGACATTTTCAATTACGGATGTAGGAATGGTACGGCAGGTAAATCAGGATTATGTCTATGCGACAGACAGACCGCTGGGAATTCTCCGTAACCTGTTCGTGGTGGCTGACGGGATGGGAGGACATCAGGCCGGAGACTATGCCTCCAAATATACTGTGGAAGTCCTCGAAAGAGAACTCGGCAGGAGTGAAGGAGAGGATATTGAGAAAGTTCTGGTGAGCGCCATAAAGACGGCGAACCGTGAGATCATCAAAGAGGCGTCACGGGACGTGCATCTCAAAGGGATGGGAACCACGGTTGTGGCAGCGACCATTGTCAACCAGATGATGTATTTCGCGAATGTGGGGGACAGCCGTCTGTACCTGATCAATCAGGGAATACAGCAGCTTACCAAGGATCACTCTCTTGTGGAAGAGATGGTACGTCTCGGAGGGATTAAACCCGAGGAGGCGAAGCATCATCCGGATAAGAATATTATAACAAGAGCGATCGGCGCCAAGGCCGATGTGGATGTGGATTTTTATGAGCACCGTCTGAGACGGGGAGACATCATTCTGATGTGTACGGACGGTCTCAGCAATATGGTGGAGGATGAGGAACTCTTCCATATTGTACAGGGAGGACGTGACATTGTAGAGTCGGGTCAGGCCCTTATAGAAGCAGCAAAGGAAAACGGCGGTACGGATAATATCGGTGTTGTACTTGTTGAGCCGTTTGCGGATGAGGTGAGTGTATGATAAAAGAAGGAGTATTTTTAGGGAAGAGATATGAGATACTGGGACGTATCGGTTCCGGCGGAATGGCGGATGTCTATAAGGGCAAGGACCATAAGCTGAACCGGTATGTGGCAATCAAAGTGCTGAAAAGTGATTACCGCTCTGACCAGGTGTTTATTCAGAAGTTTTTAAGTGAGGCCCAGGCGGCCGCGGGGCTGATGCATCCGAATGTGGTGAATGTCTATGACGTGGGTCAGGACAGAGGCCTTTATTATATGGTCATGGAACTGGTTGAAGGAATCACGCTGAAAGATTATATTGAAAAGAAAGGAAAGCTTTCAGCGAAGGAGACCATCAGCATCTCGATTCAGATGGTGACAGGAATCCAGGCAGCTCATAACAGGCATATCATTCATCGTGATATCAAGCCCCAGAATATCATTATCTCAAAGGAAGGAAAAGTCAAAGTAACGGATTTCGGGATCGCGCGGGCGACGACGTCTACCCAGACGATCAGCGCCAGTGTGATGGGATCCGTCCACTATACGTCTCCGGAGCAGGCAAGAGGAGGACATGTGGATGAGCGGAGCGATATCTATTCCGCCGGCATCACGATGTATGAGATGGTCACGGGACATGTCCCCTTTGACGGAGACTCCACTGTGACTGTGGCACTGAAGCATCTCCAGGAGGAGATGGTTTCACCGGCCAAGGAAGTGCCTGACATTCCGTACAGTCTTGAGTGCATTATCATGAAGTGTACCCAGAAGAATCCGGAGAGGCGGTATCATAACTGTGAAGAACTGCTTCTTGATCTGAAGCGTTCTCTTGTGGATCCGGACGGAGATTTTGTCATTGCGGCGGGAGCGCCGGGGGGATCGGACCGCACGGTAGTCATGTCTCCGGAAGAACTGGAACGTATCCAGAATCAGCAGTATCCGGAAGATGATGACGAGGATTATGAAGATGATTATGACGAGGATGACGACTACGAGGACGACGAGGATTACGATGAAGATGATGAAGACGGGGATGAGGATGACTACGAAGACGACCGGAGAAAGAAACAGGATGTAAATCCCGATACGAGGAAGATTATGCGAATCCTCATGATCGTCGCGGCGGTGATCATAGCATTCCTTATACTCTTCCTTGTGGGGAATGCGGTCGGTATCTTCAGCGGTTCAGGATTAACCGCTACTACGGAGGACCAGGTGACGGTTCCCGATGTGCGGGGAATGACCGAGGATGCCGCAAGAGAAGAGCTCAGGAAAGAAGGTCTCGGACTGAAAGTTGTCGGTGAGGAGCCGTCCAATGAGTATGACGAAGGCGAGATTAAGAGCCAGGATCCGGGAGCGGATGAGAAAGTGGATAAACATACCACGATCGAAGTGGTATTAAGTACCGGTGAGGAAGCGGAGACTACGCGGGTGCCGCAGGTGGTAGGCAGCGAAGAGGCGGAAGCGGAGAGCGCTCTGGCGGACGCCAATCTGAAAGTGGCGAAGGATTATGATTACAGTGAAGATGTTGAAGAAGGCGTTGTAATTTCCTGCGATCCGGATGAAGGAACTGAGGTCGACGAAGGAACTTCCGTCACGATCGTAGTCAGCCTCGGAACAGAGCCGGTGACCGTGCCGAATCTGGAAGGAAGAAGCGCAGATGAGGCAGAGTCGGCGCTGCAAAGTGCAGGGCTGACCGGAAATGCCCGGGAAGAGTACAGCGATACTGTGGAGGCAGGAGTAGTAATTTCTCAGGATGTTGACGCGGGAAGTGAAGTTTCACCGGGATCATCCGTCGGCTATGTGGTGAGCCGCGGGCCGGAGATGACCGTGGTGAGCGTTCCGGGGATTGTCGGTATGGATCAGAATACCGCGGAGAAGACGCTTCAGCAGTATGGACTGACACCGTCGTATACGGGAGAATCGTTCAGCGATTATCCTGCAGGACAGGTATATTATCAGTCTGTAAGTGAAGGAACTCAGGTAGAGGAAGGCACAACGGTAGAGTTCGGAGTGAGCCTCGGACCTGAGCCTGAGCCGGAACAGCCTGCAGAGGATCCCGGAACTTCTGAAGAAGATCCGGCGTCGCAGGACGGAACAATACAATAATACAGAGAGCATCGGAAAATGCAGGGAAAAATTGTAAAAGGAATTGCCGGATTCTACTACGTTCACGTGGTAGAATCCGGTGTTTATGAGTGTAAGGCAAAGGGAACATTCAGAAAAGACAAGATCAGGCCTCTGGTAGGAGATAATGTGGAGATTGACATTCTTGATGAGAAAGATATGGAGGGGAGCATCACGAAGATACTCCCCAGAAAAAATGACCTGATCCGCCCGGCAGTGGCCAACATAGATCAGGCTCTGGTCGTTTTTGCAGTGACGCAGCCGGAGCCTCATTTTAATCTCCTAGACCGTTTTCTTGTAATGATGGAGAGAAAAGAGATTCCCACAGTACTCTGCTTTAACAAGACGGATATTGCAGAGAGCCCGGCGATAACGGAACTGAAGGAGATCTATTCGGGCTGCGGATATCCTGTCATCTTCACAAGTGCCAGAGAGGAAGAAAACATCAGTCAGCTGAAAGAACTGCTGAAGGGGAAAACCACTGCGATTGCAGGACCTTCCGGGGTGGGGAAATCATCCCTGATCAATCTGCTTCAGTCTGAAGTCAGGATGGAGACGGGGAGCATAAGCAGAAAGATCGCAAGAGGAAAACACACGACCAGACATTCCGAGCTGATCGTTCTCGGTGAAGATTCCTATATTATGGACACACCGGGATTCAGTTCTCTCTATGTAAATGATTTTGAAAAAGAAGAACTGAAGTACTGCTTCCCCGAATTTGAACCATACGAAGGACAATGCCGGTTTATCGGCTGCGATCATATCCATGAACCCGACTGTGCAGTAAAGGCGGCAGTGGAGGAAGGAAAGATAAATAAAGTACGGTACGATGATTATACAGAGATGTACCGGGAGCTGAAGGAAAGGAAAAGGTATTGAATTATGAAAAGAATTTTGGCACCCTCCATACTCTCAGCAGATTTCAGGATCCTGGGGGAACAGCTCCGGATCACGGAAGAAGCTGGCGCACAGTATATCCATTTCGATGTGATGGACGGCATGTTTGTGCCGAGTATTTCTTTCGGCATGCCGGTGCTTTCCTCCATCAGAGGCACCACGGGACAGACGATGGACGTCCATCTCATGGTGACCGATCCGATCCGTTATGTGGAAGAATTTGCAAAATGCGGCGCGGATTCCATTACGGTTCACCAGGAAGCCTGTGAAGATCTGCAGGGCACTCTGGACAGGATTCACGGCTGCGGCGTGAAGGCCGGTATATCCATAAAGCCTGCGACCCCCGTGGAAATGCTGATCCCATATCTGGATCAGGCGGAGATGTTTCTGATCATGAGTGTGGAGCCGGGATTCGGCGGGCAGGCGTTCATTCCGGAGTCGCTGGAACGGATCCGGACGCTCAGATCGCTTCTGGATGAGAGGGGAACAGAAGCTGATATTGAGGTCGACGGAGGCATCTATCACTCCAATGTCGCGCAGGTTCTGGAAGCCGGAGCAAATGTGATCGTATCGGGGTCGGGAGTATTTAAAGGGGACGTTGCGAAAAATACCAGTGAGTTTATGGAGATTTTGAGAAGATATGAGTAAGCGTACAGTGATCGTGAGCGGCGGACTTCTCGAGGAAGATTTCGCCCTTCCCATTTTGAAAAGTGAAGACACAGAGTTTATCATAGGCGTTGACAGAGGGCTGGTATTCCTCTATGAGCACGGAATCAAGCCGGATTATATCGTGGGAGATTTTGACAGCGCTCCGGATGAAGTGGTGACATATTACAGAGAGAAAACGAATGTACCGATCCGGGAGTTCAATCCGGTGAAAGACGCATCCGATACGGAGATCGCGCTGAGACTGTGTCTGGGGCTGCACCGGCATGAGATATGGATTCTCGGAGCAACCGGGCCGCGCGTGGACCATCTCTGGGCCAATGTGCAGTGCCTTAAGATCGCCCTTGACGCGGGAGCAGATGCCAGAATCGTTGACAGCCACAATCAGATCCGGCTTCTTGAGCACGGGATCACTCTGAAGAGGGAGGAAGCATTCGGGCCGTATTTTTCTGTGTTCCCGCTGGAGATCCCTGTGGATGAGTTCAATATCAGAGGGGCCAAGTACCCTCTTAAAAATCATATTCTGAAGCCGTACGGAAGTCTTTGCGTGAGCAATGAATTTCTGGAGGATACGGTGGAGATCTCGTTTGCCTTCGGGGTGGTGATCCTGATGGAGACGAGAGACTGAGAGAAAAATTGAAGGAGACAGAGATGAAGTTAGGAATTGTTGGATTACCAAATGTTGGAAAGAGCACACTGTTTAATTCGCTGACAAAGGCGGGCGCCGAGTCGGCAAACTATCCTTTCTGCACCATCGATCCCAATGTGGGAGTCGTTACCGTGCCGGATAAGAGACTGGATGTTCTTGGAGAGATGTATCACACGAAGAAGATCATCCCGGCGGCGATAGAATTTGTGGATATTGCAGGACTGGTAAAGGGGGCGTCCAAGGGCGAAGGACTCGGGAATCAGTTTCTGGCGAACATTCGTGAAGTGGATGCCATTGTCCATGTCGTAAGGTGTTTTGAAAATACAAATATTGTTCATGTGGACGGCAGTATTGATCCCATGAGGGATATAGAGACCATCAATCTGGAACTGATTTTTTCAGATCTTGAAATACTTGAGAGGAGAATCGCGAAGACGGTGAAACTGTCCCGCAACGATAAAACGGCAGCAAAAGAGCTTGCTCTTCTGGAACGTGTGCAAGCGCACCTTGAGGACAACAAGCTTGCCAAGACATTTGTCACTGACGATGAAGACGAGCAGGAATGGCTGGCCGGTTACAATCTTCTCACGGCAAAGCCTGTGATCTTTGCGGCAAATGTCTCCGAGGACGACCTGGCAGACGACGGAGCGTCCAACGCCGGTGTACAGGCGGTCCGCGAATATGCGAAGAAAGAGGACTGTGAAGTATTTGTAGTATGCGCGGAGATCGAGGAGGAGATATCACAGCTCGACGAGGATGAGAAAAAGATGTTTCTTGATGATCTGGGAATCGAGGAGTCCGGCCTTGAGAAGCTTATCAAGGCAAGCTATCATCTGCTCGGCCTGATCAGTTATCTGACAGCGGGAGAGCCGGAGGTACGTGCGTGGACGATCAGAAAAGGAACAAAGGCTCCTCAGGCGGCGGGCAAAATCCACTCGGATTTCGAGAGAGGATTTATCCGGGCAGAGGTTGTAAGTTATGATGATCTTATCGCGTGCGGTTCGCATGCGGCTGCGAAGGAGAAAGGACTGATCCGTCTGGAAGGAAAAGACTATGTGGTTCAGGACGGGGATATCATGCTTTTCCGGTTTAACGTATAAATCTGAGAGGGGAAGATGAGCGGAAAGGGGTACAGATATGCATTATAACATCAGTTTTCCGAATCTCGGGATCTATCTGGAGCACGTGGGAAAGAATGTCAGCGTCTTCGGATTTGAAATTGCTTATTACGGGATTATCATAGGCTGTGCGATTCTTATCGGATTTCTGATTGCGACCTCAGAGGCAAAACGGACCAGACAGAATCCGGATGACTATCTCGACATGGGAATCATCGGAGTGATCGCCGGCATTGTGGGAGCGAGGGCTTTCTACGTGATTTTTTCCTGGGATATGTACAAGAATGACCTTCTTGATATTTTTAATCTCAGGGAGGGCGGACTTGCCATATACGGGGGAGTCATCGGAGCGGTCATCGCCGTGTTCGTACTGGCTCGTGTAAAACGGCTGTCACCGTTTCAGATCCTTGATACAGTGGCTCTGGCAATTTTGAACGGACAGATGCTGGGACGGTGGGGGAATTTTTTCAACCGGGAGGCTTTCGGTGAATATACAGACAGTCTGTTTGCTATGAGACTTCCTCTGGATGCTGTCCGCTCAGGCGATGTGACAGATCTGATGAGAGAGCACATAGAGAGGATCGATGGAGTCAGTTATATTCAGGTGCACCCTACATTTCTTTATGAATCCGTATGGTGCTGCGTACTTCTGATTCTTCTTGCGCTTTACAGAAAACACAAAAAATATGAGGGTGAGCTGTTTCTCCTCTATATCTTCGGATACGGACTGGGGCGAGTGTGGATTGAGGGGCTGCGTACAGATCAGCTGCTTATTCCCGGGATCGGCTTCCCGGTGTCTCAGGCCATTGCCGGATGTGTGGTGGTGTTTGCCGGGGCGGCATTGATATATCTGCGGAAAAATCATAAAAGAATGCCTATGATGAAGGCAAGCAGGCAGTATGAACCTATGCCGGACAGGATCGTGGGAAAGAAGCCGCCGAAGAAAAAGGACAGAATATTCAAGTTCAGAGACAAGTGATACGGACCGGCCGTGCTCTATGGAGCGCTGGCCGGTTCTCCGTTTTCGGAAAATGACTGAGACCATATGGAAATAAATCTGTCCACAAAATATGCCACATCTTTATTGCAAAAAAGGGAATCTGTATAATAAAATATATCTGTGCCGGTTTTTTCATAGAAATCAGATGATATGGCACAGGCAAAGGAGGAGTAAACAATGCAGAAAACAAAATTAGGAATCCCGGTCGGACTGCTTGCAGCAGGTATTTATTTCACAGGACTGTTCGGAGGATATCTGGTTGCTGTCCTGCTGACAGCGTATGTCCTGCTCGTAGAGGATGACGAGTGGCTCAGAAGATCCAGCGTCAAGGCTGTGATACTTATGGCGGTTCTGTCCCTGACAACTACCATACTCGGATTTTTCCCGGATGTGCTGGGAGTCATCAGCAGCTTTCTGAGTATCTTCGGCGTTAACTTTACATACTATACGTTTTCAACGATCATAAGCGTTTTTGTGCAGATCATTGATATTCTCAGGTATGTGCTCTTTATCATTCTCGGTGTGAAAGCGCTGAGAGGAAGATCCGTTGCGATCCCGATTGTGGACAGTCTGATCTACAAATATATGGGATAAATATCGTAAGCGGGAAGTCGGACTGGAGGAGAAGATTATGAAGGATTATTTTGAAGGTTGGAAAGAAAAGTCGGAGGTCAGCATTCCTTCGGCTGGTTCCGGAGGATTCTCCGGCAATGTCATTATAAGGCAGCCTGTCGTGCCGATCCGTGAGCAGCGGCAGGAGGAATATATGGAGGACGACGAGCCGACTGTGCTTGTCTCTCCAAAGCTCAGGATACAGGCATTTATCACAAGACTGAAGACCGGCGAGGAGGTTGAAATCACAAAGGACAGTTTTGTGATCGGCAAATCGTCTGAGGCAGATTATGTAGTGTCCGGCAATCCCACGGTAAGCCGGAAGCATGCAAGAATCGTCAAGGAAGAGAATGGTTATATGCTGGAAGATTTAAACTCATCAAATCATATTTTCCTGGAAGGAAAGAGAATGACGGCGCCCGTGCGTCTGACGGATAAGACAAGGTTCCGCCTGTCAGAAGATGAAGAATTCGAGTTTTTCATCAGGGTGGGCTGGTAATATGGGTACTGAGGAAAAGCTTTCCGGTACGTATGAGATACTGGAGCGTCTTGGAGAAGGCTCCGGAGGAGTTGTCTATAAAGCATACCACAGGCGGCTGCGGCAGCCTGTGGTTCTGAAAAAGATGAAGAATCGGAGCATATCCAGGGCGGTAAACCGTCAGGAAGTGGATATTCTGAAAAATCTTCATCATTCCTATCTCCCTCAGGTTCTGGATTTCCTTGAAGTGGACGGGGATGTGTATACGGTAATGAGCTACATCCCCGGCAAATCTTTTGCCCAGCTGCTGAATGAGGGGCAGCATTTCACACAGAAACAGCTTATCCGCTGGGGCATGCAGATATGCAGTGCCCTGAATTATCTGCATAATCAGAAACCGCCGGTCATACACGGCGATATCAAACCGGCGAATATCATGCTGACGCCGGAAGGCAATATCTGTCTGATTGATTTTAATATTGCCTTCTATCTGGATGACAGTACGGTCCTCGGATATACAAACGGTTATACGTCCCCGGAACAGTATATCATGGTTCTGAGCAGCAAGTCCTCTCAGACCCTTCCCGGGCATTCGGAGATTGACGAGAGGGCAGATATATACAGTGTGGGGGCAACCTTCTATCATCTGGCTACGGGACAGAGACTCTCAGACTGTCGGCAGAAGATTGACAGGAAACTGCTGACGGAGTGTACGGGCGAAGCTTTTGCACAGGTTATAGAGAAGGCGACAAAGATCGATCCCGGGGAGCGCTTTCAGTCCGCACTGGAGATGTTCCGGGCATTTGAGAACATTACAAAGAAGGACAGAAGATATCAGAGGCTTCTTGCAGGGCAGCTTGGAATCCGCATGGGACTGGTTGCGCTTACGGCCGGATTTATCGTTCTGGCAGGCTATGGAGTCCATGAGATCCGGCGCGAGAGAACCGATATGTACAACGGACTTGTGGAAGAACAGATCGAACTGAGAGATGCCGGAGATTATGAAGGGCAGGAGGATGCGTTTGCTGAGGCGTCTGCAATGATGCCCGGAGCGCTGGAGAGCTACTACCAGAATGCCTGTTCTCTGTACAAGCAGGAGCGGTACGAAGACTGTATCGCATTTATTGATTATGATATCTGTGAAAACGAGAAAATAGATCTTACCCAGGCAAGAATGGCTGATGTATATTATCTGAGAGCAGACAGCTTGTTCAGGCTGGGGGACTATCAGAACGCGGTGGAGACCTATGGGGAGGTATTCCGCCTCGGAACAAAAGAGACGGTATATTACAGAGATTATGCAATCGCGCTTGCTTATAACGGGGAGGAAGAAAACGCCCGGGAAATTCTTCAGGAAGCCATCGATTACGGGCTGAAAGAGGATTCTATCTATTACGCACAGGGAGAAATCGAGAAGGCTCTCGGCGGTTCTGACGCTGCGCTCGCGGATTTCAGAGAGTGCATCAGCCGTACAGATGATAATACGATGAAGACACGGGCATATCTGATGATGAATGAGATATACGAGGCGAAAGGGAGCGATACGACACAGAGGGAGATCCTTCTGGAAGCGAAAGAAGTCCTTCCGGTTGAAAATCAGATGCAGATTCTGGAGAATCTGGCCCAGATCGATATTGACCTGGCAGACAGGAGCGGAAACGGGCAGTACAGACAGGAGGCGATCGATGTACTGGGCGAGATCGTGTCACAGGGCTGGGATACTTATGATACTTATGATACCCTTGCCGTACTCTATGAGAAACAGGGACAGCTGGATTCTGCCCGTCAGACAGTGGATACGATGATGGAAAAGTTCGGAGAAGACTATAATGTCTATATGAGATATGCTTTTCTTGAGATCGACGCACAGGAGCTGCTTGATAATTCGGACCGTGACTACACACAGTTTGCACAGTATTACGAAAAAGCGCTGCAGCTGTACAATGAAGAGATGACTGACAACAATGAGGATAATGAAATGCTGCTGCTGGAAAGTGTGTATGCACAGGTTGTGGAAGGAGGCTGGCTGGAATGACGGGAATAACATATGGTGTGGTCCTGACCGTGACAGGAATTCTGGGGGCGATCGGATGTATTACAGGGCTGATCGTGACCGCTGTGGCCTTTCCGAGACAGAGAAAGAAGATGCTCGAGAAGATTGAGTCGGAATAAAGGTGTGATCTGAAGGGAGAGAAGTGTATGCGATGCGGGAAATGTGGCGGAGAAAACAATGACGGAGCAAAATTCTGCGCGTACTGCGGCTCACCTCTGGAGACGGAGAGAGCTTCAGAAAACCGGCGTATGGACAGCACTGACATTCAAAGAAGACCGAATGTTCCGCCGGACAGTACAAAAAAGAGGAAAAAGTGGCCATGGCTCCTCTGTGCTGCCGTTCTTGTGATCGCGGCTGCGGCGGGAGGTGTGTTTGTTTTTCTGGAGAACCGTCAGGAAAAACAGTATGAGGCACTGCTGGATTCCGGTAACAGGTATATTGAGGAGCTGGACTATGAGAAGGCTGAGGATTCTTATCTCCAGGCGATATCCATTGATCCGAAGCAGAAGGAGCCGTATCTGAAGCTGATTGATATCTACATCGCACAGGAAGAGTATGATCAGGCAGCAGAGACTGCGGAGAAAGCCAGAGACTCAGTGCCGGCAGAGGATAAGCAGGAATTTGAAGAAATCCTTGAGAATTGGGAGAATATAACAGACTATACCTGGGTTGTGGAGCCGGAGATTGAGGCGGATGATATCAACTATGTCTGCGGCGCGCCGTTTGAAAGAGGCGAGAATGGCTGGACAGTTGAAAATGACAGAAACGGGCAGTTTACAACGAATTATGCGGTCGTCAGGACGGGAAACAGAACAGGATTTATTGATTTCAGCGGAAATATCAGCTGGGCCGACGGCAGTGATTACCAGACACAAAGAACGGCAAACGGGGCATATTATATTAATAATGGCTTGCTATCGGGGGCTGCCGAGGGCAGTATAGGAGGCGGACACTGGTATTATTACTGTGATGGTCTGTATGATGCTTACATCTGGGACTCTTCGGTTACACCTCAGTTTGACAATCCGGTTCCCATACCGCAGACTGATTCAGCGTACTCTCCATCGTCTTCATCAGGTAATATGAGCGAATGGTTTGAACAGCATACGCAGGGATATATGATTTATACCGACGGAAGACTGTTGGAAAACAATATTTATGAAGAATGCGGGGCATACAGAGAAGGACTGATGGCAGTTTGTGTTGACGGGAAGTGGGGATATGTTGACCGTGAAGGAAATGAAGTCATAGCACCGGAATATGACAGTTCCTGGACATTTACCAATGTGGTCACCGGAACGGAAAGAAATTATTGCTATGCAGCATCAGACGGATTTATCCCGCTGACAAATGACGGAAAGTGGGAGCTCAGGACTGTGGATGGGACTACGGTCATTCCGGCAGGAATTTTTGAGGCGATCCGTCCGGTCTATGACGGGAGATGCTGGGTGAAGAAGGATGGCAGATGGGGTGTCATACAGATTGAATAACCAGAGCAGGGGGACGGACTTGTGGAAGCAGTGTTTACATTTGATGAAGAAACAGGAGAATTCATTGCACAATAGAAGTACGTTAAGGAGACGATAAAATGTATTGTTGGAATTGTGGAACAGAAAATGAAGACGGTTCGAAATTCTGCTGGAAATGCGGAGCCAATCTCCAGGAGGAAGAAAATCTTCCCGAGAGTCTGGCAGAGCCCGAAAAAACGGAAAAGTCGAGTAAAAAACCTGTTATTATAGCAACAGTGGTCTGTATCATTCTGTGCCTGCTCATAGTAGGAGCAGGAGTATTGTACTGGTATCTTACAAGAGATACAGATGCGATGTCAGAAGGTCCTAAGGAAAGTACAGAGAGCAGGCTGGATGAGACAGAGGAGAAAGAGGGAACGGATCAGTCTGAAGGCGAAGCAGAAGAGACTCAGAATGTGGATACAGTCGTGGATGACATTGTGGACAGATGGAATGAATCGTGCAGTTTTATCATGGGAGCTGACTGCGAGAAATATTCTGATGACACGCGCACCGATTATTATGACAAGGACGGAAAGGCTGTAAGATTCTCTCAGACAAGGGATGACGTGACACTGACTTATCTGTTTGACGACAATGAGAATATTATATATATATCTGAGCGAGGCGCGGATAATTCCTACGCTTACTATTACTATCAGGACGGAAATCTGATCTGCTACAGCAAGAACATGACGAGAAATTATGAACCCTTTGACGATGCGGTAAAGAGCAGCAGCAACGAATATTTCCAGAACGGTCAGAGTCTTCTTGCCGATCGGCTGATCAGCAAAGAAGGAAGCAAACCGGATGATGAGAAGGAAGACGAGGATGAGAAGAACCAGTCCGATCAGGACTATATTCTCCCGGACAGCAGTTCCAGGATTCTTTCGGACAGCGAAGTGAGCGGACTTTCAAAGGAGGAGCTGAGACTGGCCAGAAATGAGATCTTTGCAAGACACGGACGTAAATTTGATGACGCACAGCTTCAGAGTTATTTTGAGTCAAAATCCTGGTATAACGGAACAATAGATCCGGATGATTTTTCGGAGAGCATGCTTTCTGAAATCGAGAAAAAGAATATCGAGCTGATTAAAAAGTACGAGTGATCCGGAGGAATGGGAGGAAGACATATATGCGAAGAGTTCTTGTTGCTGCCGCACTCCTTCTGGCAGCTTCATTTGCAGCGGGATGTGCCGCACAGGAGGAGAAGAAGGCGACAGATCTGGTGATTGAGCTTCCGGAGCAGGAAGAGCCGGAAAAAAACGATGCACAGACCGATAGAGAAGAGGAAAGAAGCTCACAGGATGCGGAAGAAGCAGAGACTCAGAATCAGGAGAAAAAGGGAATTCTGATCTCCATTGATCCGGGACACCAGAGTCCTTCTGTCGATATGAGTGATCAGGAGCCCAATGCTCCCGGAAGCGATGTGATGAAGACAAAGGCCACCGGCGGAACGTCAGGACGATATTCCGGACTGGCTGAGTATGAGCTCAATCTGGACATATCACTGCAGTTGAGAGACAAACTGCAGGAGCAGGGATATGATGTTATTATGACCAGAGAAGACAATGACACTGCGATCAGCAATGCAGAGCGTGCCCGGATGGCCAATGAAGCGGGAGCGGATATAGCAATCCGGATTCATGCAAACGGAAGTGAAAGCTCTGATGCAAATGGTGCGCTGGTGCTGATCGGTTCGGCGGAGAATCCCTATGTCGGAAGTCTGTATGAACAGAGCTTCAGTCTGGGGCAGTCGGTTCTGGATTCCTACTGCGAATCTACAGGTATGCAGAATCTGGGAGTGCAGACCAATGATACCATGACCGGGATTAACTGGAGTGAAATCCCTGTGATCATTCTGGAGATGGGATTCATGACGAATCAGCAGGATGATCTTAATATGGCGGATTCGGATTATCAGGTCAAAATGGTGGATGGCATCGCAGACGGCATTAATGCCTACTGTGAAAGCAGTCTTAACAATTAAAAACTGTCAGAGGAACAAATGATGTATTGTACAAAGTGCGGAAAACAGAATGAAGACAACGCCCGGTTCTGTGCCTTCTGCGGGGCTCCCCTGAAACAGGGCGGGAATACAGAGAATACTGAGCCGGCAGACGGGCAGGGGAATGTCCGGAAAACAAAGGAAAAGAAAAATAGGAGTAAGGCGGGAAAGATTCTTCTGATCCTGCTTCCTGTACTGGTTGTACTTGCCGCGGCAGCTGTTACGGTGATCGTTTTTATTATACCCGGACAGAGAGAGAAGAAGTACCAGGCAGAAATTGCAGACGGGAACAGATATCTGGAAGAACTGGACTACGAGAAGGCGGAGGTCAGCTACCTGTCTGCCATTGACGTGGAGCCGAAGAAAGAAGAGCCTTATCTGAGACTTGCAGAAATCTATAATGTCCAGGATGAACCTGAAAAGGCAGTGGAGATACTGCTTCAGGGCGTCAAAGCAACAGAGGGCAGCGAGGTTCGGAGGAAATATGAACTGTATTCCTATGCGGATAAAGTCCTTGCCGGGGAGCTGGGACAGTGTGAGGACGGAGAATATACAGGGAAATACGTGCGGACTGAATATTACGTGGGAGCGGAGCCGATTCATGATCAGAAGGGAGTTCTCACATCACGAATAAGAGACTTTGATAATGACGGTGAAGAAGAGCTTATGGTACTTGTCATGACCAACGATGAGCGGGTCACTTCGTACGCCGAGACGGATCAGAATGCAGTCTATCTTCGGATGTATGAATCCGAGAACGGGGAGATTGTCCTTCAGGATGAGTTTATGGCGCTGTATCCGGTGATGGGATCAGGAGATATGGAAAACAGCGGAATATTCCTGCAGGAACACGATGGGGCTATCTATATATGCGGCACGACATATTTTCTGAATTATCTGACTGCTGACGGAAGCAATTTTAATTCCTTTGTGCTTCTATATACAGGAGAAGGATTCGAAAAGCAGGCCGGAACAGTGGACATAATCAGCGGGTCAGAGTTCAGTGGGGAAGAACAGAATGCTTATGAGATGGCTGATTACCTGGAGACGATCGGACTTGTAAACGAAGCGGCGCAGATACGGGAGACCTGGATGAGAAGATTCGATTTTTCGGATCCGTCGGAGGAGATAATCCTGCGTATCACCGGAGAGAATGACGGAAGCGCCGATTCATTCGCGTTCTCGGCCACGATGGATCCGGAAAGCCTGGGAACGATCATTTATCATATTCAGACCTCATGGGATGACGAGATATCCGAAGATGCGGCGCCAGAGGATACGGCAGCTGCAGAAAGCAGTACTGAAGATGAACCGGAACTCTCCTCAGATGTCTACCGTCGTGAATATGGGCCTCTTCTGGATCAGACGCTTGAAAAATATGAAAATGATATGGGAAAATATCTGCTATATTATGTTTATGATATAGACAAGAACGGAGTCAGAGAACTGATTGTTCAGACCGGAACATGTGAGGCGGATTATATGTACGAGATCTATACGATACAGGACGGTAAAGCAGTATATCTCGGTGAGATTGCAGGAGGACACACTTCTTTTTTCGCAGATGAAAAGGGAGGGGCGGAAGACTATATCATTCAGATGTATGCCCAGATGGGATATGAAAGGATATGCCATGTCTCACTGCAGAACGGAGTGCCTGTCAGTGAAGAAATATCGTCCCGGGAAGTTCCGGCAGATGAAGAATATTATTCGAATGAATATCCGCTCGAGTATGCATATATAACAGATAAATCACTGCTTGAAAATAGCTGAGTCTGCTTCTGAAACAAAATGCAGTGATCTGACAAAATTGATGTTCAGCGGATAAAAAGAAAAATTTTCCATATGAATGAGCTTGAGTTTCCGCAAACTGCATTGAAAAGATAGATATGTCCTCTCCAAGTACCAA
>CAKNHF010000044.1 GCA_930972465.1 uncultured Lachnospiraceae bacterium | reverse complement strand
TGTTTCAGGGATTTCAGATACAGCTTGAGCAGGATATTGGAGTACAGCACACCGCCCTGCATACTTTTCAGCAGCACGATGGAGTCATCGTCAAAATAGATCTCTTTGAGTTCCAGGTAGTAATATTTTCAGTTGTCAGACATAGGGCTCCTTCGTGGGGGGATTTCAGGGGTCTGTACGCCTTTAGAGGGCCGTTTGGGGGGCGGCAGAGGATAAATCATCAGCCCCCAGCGACACCCCTGAAAAAGTCCTTGATTTGGCAAGCTGCTGCATGGACATGATGCCGGAAGTACGGGATATGCAGAAACAGATAGTAAATCAAGTGAAAGTACGGAAAAGAGTATGAAAAGTTAAATGAACCCAAAAAAGATTATAGAATATGTTGAAAATAATGGTATGATAACTAATAAAGAAGTGCAGAAACTTCTAGATATAAAAGAGTCAAGGGAACTAAAGATATTAAGAGAATTAACTGATTTAGAATTGCTCAAGAAAGAAGGAAAATCAAAGGGAAGTTATTATGTGTTACAAAATAAGGGGAAATAGGGAAAATGACGTTTCACAATCATACTTCCCGGGCATACCCCGCCATGTAAACAAAGCATTTGTCTATAGCCTCAACCGGTTATACAATATATACAGATAAAAAGAAATTGTATAAAAACTGGAGGCGTTACACATGGATACAGAAAAAATGAAACAGGATTTAGGCGGCGGAAATGTATTTGAGGTCGGCGAACCCAACACAGCATTCGCGCAGTACTTTATCGGACAGAGCTACCTGAAGATGCTCACAACAGAGAGAGGGGGCGTTGGCAACGTGACATTCGAGCCGGGTTGCCGTAACAACTGGCATATCCATCACAAAGGCGGTCAGATTCTTCTTGTAACAGGCGGACGCGGCTGGTATCAGGAGTGGGGAAAACCTGCACAGGAGCTGAAGGCCGGAGATGTTGTAAACATTCCGCCGGAGGTAAAACACTGGCACGGGGCAGCAGCGGACAGCTGGTTCCAGCACCTTGCCATCGAGGTGCCGGCAGAGGGAGCATCCAATGAATGGCTTGAGGCCGTTTCTGATGAGGAATATGGAAAATTAAAATAGCATGCGATATATCAGAGGGGAGCATCCCCTCTGAATCAGCTTTTAGAGAGAAAGGATGATCAGTTATGACAGAAGCCGCAGAAAAATATTTTAACAGATTATATCCGGACGGAGAATTCAAACTCGCGTCCACAGATCCGGAGTTTGCGGATTTTTTCGCTAACTTTTCCTGCGATGAAGTGGTAAATCAGGACGACCTGGACGACCGCACCAGGATGATGGCGATTCTTGCCACGCTTCTCGGATGCCAGGGGGTGGATGAGTTCAGGGAGATCCTCCCGGGGGCCCTGAACCTGGGCGTGACGCCTGTTGAGGTAAAGGAGATCGTCTATCAGGCATGCGCTTATCTGGGAATCGGCAGAGTACGCCCGTTCTTTGATGTGGTAAATGAAGTGCTCACAGAGAAGGAAATCGCTCTTCCGCTGGAAGGCCAGGCGACCACTACCATCGAGGATCGTGTGGAAAAAGGCGAGCAGGCTCAGGTCGATATCTTCGGCGAGGGGATGAAAGGCTTTGCCGCATCCGGACCGGAGGAGAGCCGCCACATCAACCGGTGGCTGTCCGGCAACTGTTTTGGAGATTACTATACCAGGACAGGACTTGACTACAGCCAGAGAGAAATGATTACATTCTGTTTCCTGGCAGCACAGGGCGGCTGTGAACCCCAGCTTACTTCCCATGCGGCGGGCAATATGAAAGTGGGGAATGATAAAGCGTTTCTGATCAAGATCATTTCTCAGTGCCTTCCTTATATCGGATACCCGAGGAGCCTGAATGCCCTCAGATGTGTTAATGAGGCGGCCGGGCAGCAGTAGTGCTGAAAAATACGAATATCAGTGATTTACATTACAGGCCTTATGTTTGCAGAAGTGAGAAATTTCTGTAAATATAGGGCCCTTTGTTATAAATGTGTAAATAACAGGGGAAGATTGGTATTTCTCTCTGGATATTGTCCGCAGGTTGATGATATAATGGAGACTAGAGAAATTGTAAGGATTTATCCGGAAAGGAAATGATTATGAGAAGAACAAAGATCATATGTACACTTGGTCCGGCGACAGACAGGGAGGGAATTCTGGAATCTCTGATTCAGGAAGGAATGGATGTTGCAAGATTTAATTTTTCACATGGCACGCATGAGGAACAGAAAGTGCGTCTGGAGAATCTGAAAAAGCTCCGGAAAGAGTATAACAGGCCAATCGCTGCTCTTCTGGACACAAAAGGGCCGGAGATCCGGATCGGGTGCTTTAAGGATCATAAGATCACTCTGCAGGAAGGTCAGGAATTTACTCTTGTAAATGATGAAATCGAAGGTACCCGGGACAGAGTAACTGTTACCTATAAAGACCTCTATCAGGATGTCAAAGCAGGCGATTCCATTCTGATCGACGATGGACTGGTCGGCATGAAGGTGGAGAAGATTGAAGGAAAAGATATTGTCTGTGTCGTGGATAACGGCGGAGATATTTCAGACCGCAAAGGTGTAAATGTGCCCGGAGTGGAGCTGAACATGCCGTTTATCAGTCCGAAGGACAGAGAAGATCTTCTTTTCGGGATCCAGGAGGATTTTGATTTTGTAGCCGCATCCTTTACCCGGACGGCGGAGGATGTGAAAGAGATGAGAAAACTGCTTGATGACAACGGCGGAAGTTCCATCAATATTATCGCGAAGATTGAGAATCAGCAGGGCGTGGATAACATTGACGCAATCATTGAGGAGGCTGACGGAATCATGGTTGCCCGGGGGGATATGGGAGTTGAAATTCCTCTTGAGCGTGTTCCGATTATTCAGCAGAGGATCATCGAGAAAGTATATCAGGCAGGGAAAGTAGTCATCACGGCAACTCAGATGCTGGATTCCATGATGGTACATCCCAGACCTACCCGGGCGGAGGCAACCGACGTGGCGAATGCGATCTATCAGGGGACAAGTGCCATTATGCTTTCAGGAGAGACGGCTGCCGGAAAATATCCGGTAGAAGCGCTGAAGATGATGGTTCGGATTGCTGTCAGTATGGAGGGCAATATAGACTATAACGATATTTTCAGAAAGTCAGAGCGTTCGGAAGATCCGGATGTCACGAATGCCATTTCTCATGCCACCTGTATGACCGCCATCGATCTTAAGGCGAAAGCTGTTCTGGCGGCGAGCAAGACAGGCTGTACGGCGCGGATGATCTCGAAATATCGCCCGGGATGCATGATCGGAGGCTGTTCCAGTTCAGAGAAAGTCTGCAGGCAGCTGAATATGTCCTGGGGAATTTATCCGATGCATATAAAAGAAGAGTACAGCTCGGAGATCCTCTGCCTTCGTGCAATCGAGGCGGCAAAAGCCCACGGACTTGTAGAAGACGGAGATGAGATTGTATTTGCCGGAGGAATACCTGTTGGTATTCCGGGAAGAACCAATCTGATCCGCGTGTGCATTGTCGGTGAATAGGATATCATGGCGAACAGAATAAAATAAGATGAAAAACGAGGGCGTTCACCGGACGCCCTCGTCGATTTCCCAGAGAAGATCATCAGAATTTTTCCATTATCCGATAAGACTGTTCATAAAGTCTATGATCCCCTGTTCCACATCATTCCGGATATCGGTGTAGTTGTGTATTTCATGCCGGTATCCCGCATAGACTTTTGTTTTTACGCTGTGTCCTGTATCATAAAGCCAGTTGGACACTTCATAGATCCCCCTGCCGTATTCGCCGACGGGATCCTGGTCGCCGCCGATATTATAGAAGGGCAGTGCTTTCGGTACTTTTTCTGCCCACTCCGGACCGGTAATGACTTCCATCATCTGTGTAAAATAGTAGAGAGAACGGTTCAGAGTCGGCTTTGTAAATGCGTCGAAAGGATCTTCTGCGTGATCTTTCTGAACATACGGATCAGAGCAGATCCATTCATTTCCGAGAGTAACTTCACCGCAGCGTTCCCCCATCCAGCCCATCAGACGGCCGGTGAAAGCAGGATCGCTCTCATTTCCGTGCCCGGCATCCACGGCTTCTTTCAGTTCCTTCGCTGCTTCGGAGGCTCCGCGGAATACGCCGGCCGTACCGCAGATTGTAACACCGGTGAGACCATCCCCGTATTTTGCGGCGTAATCTCTTGCGATGAAGGATCCCATACTGTGTCCGAAGAGGAAACAGGGAAGCCCCGGATATTTTTCACATACGATTTCCGTCAGTCTGTGTTCATCTTCCATCATTGTGTGACAGCCTTTGTCTCCCCAGTCTCCCCAGGTATCATTTTCCATTGCGGTCTTGCCATGACCTACATGGTCGTCAGCGGCAACAATGAAGCCTGCATCGACAAAGGCAGAGATCATATGCAGATATCTGCGGGAATGCTCTCCGTACCCGTGAATGATCTGTACGATCCCCTTTGGCTCTGCGGCGGGGACATAGATCCACCCGAATACAGTGTCCCGCTCATTGTAAGAAAGAAAGTTAACTTCGTGCAGCATAAAAACACCTCCGTTTCATCTGTATGATTTTATTGTAAACAGCAGACAAAATGATGTCAAGAAAACAGTTCAGACCGGAAAAGACAGCAGATCTGTCACTTGACACGGCCGGGAAAAAAGGACAGAATAGAAGGCGGACAAAATAGAAAGAACGGTGAACTATATGGATAATCTGATTTTCAGCCTGAATGCTACTGTGCCGATCTTCCTGCTGATGCTTCTGGGGCTTTTCTTTAGAAAGATCGGATGGATCGATGAGGATTTTGCCTCAAAGATGAATAAATTCGTGTTTCTCGTACCGCTGCCGGTACTTGTGTTTGAAGATCTTGCAACGGTGGATTTTTCCCAGGTGTGGAATCTGAAATTTGTACTTTTCTGTTTCTGTGTAACTTTTCTCAGTATTGCGATCGCCGCCGGGGTTTCTCTGCTGTGGAAGGACAGGTCGATCCGCGGCGAGTTTATACAGGCGTCTTACAGAAGCAGCGCGGCGCTTCTTGGCATCGCGTTTATTCAGAACATATATGGCAATGCAGGTCTGGCTCCTCTGATGATCATCGGCAGTGTGCCGCTGTATAACGTGATGGCTGTTGCAGTATTGTCTTTCTTCCGTCCGGAGAGAAAGAAACTTGACAGGCAGGTATGGCTGGATACGCTGAAAGGTATTGTGACCAATCCGATTATACTGGGAATTGTGGCAGGGCTTCTGTGGTCTGCTCTGCGGCTGCCCATGCCGTCTGTCCTGGAAAAGGCGGTTTCAGATGTGAGCGCTGTTGCGACGCCTATGGGTCTGATGGCGATGGGGGCATCATTCGATATAAGAAAAGCATTTAAGAAAGCAAAGCCGGCAGTGACGGCTTCTGTGATGAAACTGGTGGGATTTGCGGTGATATTCCTTCCTCTGGCAGTGCGTCTGGGATTCCGGGATGATGAACTGGTTGCAATTCTTATCATGCTCGGTTCTGCGACAACGGTAAGCTGTTATGTCATGGCGAGAAATATGGGACATGAAGGCGTTCTTACCTCGAGTACGGTAATGCTTACGACGCTGTTCAGTGCGTTTACTGTAACCGGCTGGCTGTACATACTGAGAAGTCTTGCTCTGATCTGAGGATCAGCGGGAAGAGAAACAGAGGAGCCGCGGCTGAAATTTTTCAGCTGCGGCTCCTTTTCCTGAAGAAATATTACTTTATAAAGCGGTTTCCTGCTCCCATATTCCGCGGGATTCCAGTACGGAAAGAGCAAGATCCGATGCGGCCGAGCCGCTGGCATTGTCAGAATTCCTCAGGTTTACTGCAAAGAAATATACATTTCCCTTCTGCTCTACATATCCGACGAACCAGCCGGTAACTTCTTTCCCGTCTACCTGTCCGGATCCGGTCTTCCCGTAAAGGGAGCTGTCGCCGTTTGAAGACAGAAAGAGTGAATTTTTGACAGCATCTATATTTTCCTGAGAGAATCCAAATTCATTGTAATAGAGTTCTGTAAGAAGTTCGACCTGTTCTACCGGAGAAATTTCCAGGGTCGACTCCATCCAGTAGGAGTCAAGCCCTCCGCTTGTATCACCGTTGCCGTATCCGATTCTGTTGAAAAAGCGGGACACTTCATAACTTCCCAGCCGGCTGTCGACAGACTGAAAGTACCAGTTCACTGAGTTGCGGAGCGCGGAGGACAGATCCTGATCGGAATTCCATGCGCTGATCGGATATTCCGTTCCGTCCCATGTCATATCAGAATCTTCCGGGGAGATGATTCCCGATTCCAGAGCCAGCAGCGCATCGTATATTTTGTAAGTGGAATTGGGAGACACCCTTGTCGTAGCAGTGTCGGGATTATAGATCTGCCAGCTGTCCGCTCCTGCATCGTAGAGGACAAAGCTGCCTTCGCTGCCGTCAAAGGCAGAGGACAGGTCGATATAATCTATGTTCTTGCCTTCCGTATTAAAGCGGTAATGTTCTCCCGACGCTGCAAAGGAGGGAAAGAGCGGTACAAAGGATACGAGAAGGATCATTGAAAGTATGAAAGCTGCCGCACCGCGCAGTCTGGCTCCTGCCGACAGCGGATGGTAGGATACGATGTTCCGTATCCTTTTTTCCAGCTGTCTGGCGGAACCGCCGATACCGGAAGTAAATGGAAAAAGAGCAAGCTTTTCCGCAAAACTGATCAGAGTATGGCCGTAGCCGGTACGCCCCTGGCGGTCAAGAACAGCCAGAACACCTGCATCGCATGCGGTTTCTCTGTCATTGCGCATCTGGCGAAGAGCATACCATACAAAAGGATTGAACCAGTATACTGTTCCGGCCAGATTCATGAGCAGGTTCGCGACGGCATCCCGGCGCACATAATGATTGAGCTCATGAAGCATGATGTAACGAAGTTCAGATTCGTCGGAATCATGAATCACATGGAGCGGAATATAGATCCTGGGCCGGAATATTCCGGTCATGACCGGAGACTTCAGCCAGGGAGTTGTATATGCCGGAAGCGTTTTTTTCAGATTCAGCTGTGCGCAGCACAGGCGGAAGATCCTGCATGCGTCGGGATTTTCCAGAGGAAGGGAGGATTTGTCTATCCGGCTGAGCTGGAGATACGCCCGGAAGACCAGGGCTCCCATGACAACCGCCCCAAGAAGCCAGATCAAGATCAGGATTATTCCGGCTGCGGAAGATGTACGGCTGTCCACGGAGACCGCAAAGTCGGTGATCCATCCGGCTTCGGAAGCGGCCGATGAGGTGTATGCCCCCACCTGGGTGTTCCCTGCGCCGGAAGACGCAGATTCTCCCAGGCGGCCGAGACCGTACAGGATATTACGGATCCCCTCCGTACGTATCGGGAGAAAGGGAATGACGAGAACGGCCAGACATGTAAAGTCCATGGCGTACTGTGTCTGTTCCGGAATCCGCCCGCGAAGCAGTCTTTTTATGAGCATGAGTGCAGAGAGAAACAGTACGATAAAAATATTGCAGATTAAAAAACGTATGCTCAGACCGGACAAATCAATTCCCTCCTTTGCCGTCCTCTCTGTCGAGGATATCCCTGAGTGTACTGATCTCGGCGTCTGTCAGCCTGTCGTTTTCCAGAAAAGCCGATACCATGGAAGAGAGCTTGCCGTCATAGTACCGGCTCAGAAAAGAACGGCTTTTCTGGCCTACATATTCGCCCTCTTCCACAAGAGGACTGTACACGAAAACCCGTCCCTGTTTTACATATGAGAGAGCTCCTTTCGTTACCAGGCGCTTCAGCATGGTCTGGATCGTTTTCGGGCTCCAGTCGGTCATCGCCGTCAGGCGGTCGGTTACTTCATTGGTACTGATGGGAGCATATTCCCATACGATTTTCATTACTTCATATTCAGCCTCGGAAATCTGCGGCAGAGATTTCATCTGTATTCTCCTCCTTTAAATATTACAAGCGTAGTAATATAGTCAGTATATCTTTTCGGGCTGAAAAAGTCAATGAACAGGAAATGTATTTTTATTTTCTCAGAACAGTATAGTTCTCTTTGTTATCATAATCCTTGTGTATTCCGTCGTCGTTGTAAAGTGTGTATTCCGCGCCTTCGTATCCGTACATCCTGATTGTGCCGTAGTCAATGCTGTCCACACATTCGGCTGCATCCGCTACAGGAATGCATTTGCCTGAACGGATGAAAAGAACAATCTCGTTCAGCGCCACATCGATCCGGTGAATGCCTTTCGCGAGGATTTCTTCGAAAATTGTTCCGTCCGGGAGAAACTTTATCAGCTTCATTTCTTCCGGCAGATATACAAACCGGCCGTCCGCGTTCTGTTCATATACCGGCGCGATCATGATTTCATTTCCGAGCATGAGCTGATCTTCAATGCGTCGTGCGGTTCTGTCATCCGGATAGACGAAGGCAAGAGGTCTGAAATACATGTCATCGTTCAGAGCGGCTTTCATATATTCGCTGTACAGATATGGAATAAGCCGATATCTGACCCCGATAACGTGACGGAAATCTTCTGTATTTTCAAACTGATAGCATTCCTGCTGTCTTGTACCCAGAGCAGAATGGTTCCTCATAAGCGGTGTGAAGACACCGAGCGCAAGGAAGCGGAGAAGAAGATCCCGGGTTGTATCGGCTCCGAATCCTCCCAGGTCAGCTCCGGTGTAGAGAAAACCGCACATATTCAGAGAGGGCATCATTTTCAGGTTCAGCAGAAGGTGGGACCACCAGGACTTATTATCGCCGGTCCATATGCCTCCGTAGCGGTGCATTCCGATATAGGAGGAACGGGAGAACATAAGAAAGCGTCTGTTCGGATCGATCCGCTCAAAGGCTTCGCCGGCAGCCCGGGTCATGTAATAGCCGAACAGATTGTGCACACGGTCATGGCGGATGCGCTCACCGTTTACATTATGATAAAATCTTCTGTAATCCTCATGGCTGTTGGCAAGGCTCTGAAGCTTTCCGCCCATCTCCCAGACGTGGACGGTGTTTTCCTCCTCCGCAAACCGGCGCGCGAGCTCTTTGGCCTCCTCAAGACCCTCGCTGGAATAGAAGATAGCGGGCTCGTTCATATCATTCCAGAAGCCTTCGATCCCCTGGTCTGTCAGGAAGCGGTATTTGTCCCCAAACCATTTCCTGGCATCTTCATTGAGCATATCCGGGAAATGTGTATCTCCCGGCCATACGGCTGCGACAAAGTCGCTTCCGTCTTCCCTCTGGCAGAAATAACGGTTTTTTACACCTTCTTCGTATACATCGTAGCCTTTCTCTATTTTTACGCCTGCGTCGATGATCGGGATCATCTGGATGTGATTTTCTTTCATTTTTCTGACAAATTCCGGAAAATCGTTAAAATCTTCGTTCAGAGTAAAATCCTTGTATGAATCCATATAGTCGATATCCATATAGATCATATCCAGAGGAATATGTCTGCAGCGGTATCCTTCTGCTACATCCAGAAAATCTTTTTCGGTTTTGTAACCCCAGCGGCTCTGCCCGAATCCGAATGCAAATTTGGGAGGAATATAGCTGCGCCCGATAATGCGGCGGAACTGTTTTACGATATCAGGGGCGGATCCGCCCTCGATAACATAGAGATTCAGATCCGCACTGCCGCATGTGACCTGCAGAGTATCCATCCGGGTATACCCTATGTCGAAAGTAATGACAGATGGGTAGTCAAAGAATAATCCGAAGTTCCGGTTCCCGGAGATGAGAATAAAGTTGTGGGCGGCATAGAGAGAACGCTTGTCCTCTGTGTGATTCGGGTCATCTGAACAGTCGCTGACATAGCAGTACCCGCGTTTGTTTATGCCTCGGTTTGATTCTCCCAGTCCGTAGACGATATCGTTTTCTTCCATAATAAATGTGAAACAGAACCCGTCTTCTGTATCGACGGATCCGAAAGGAAGAGCCCCTTCTGCAAGAGGTACCTCTGATGTCACAGCCTCTGTGTCAAAAGGGTTTCCGTATACGTATTTATAGATCATGATTTTTCCTCCTTTTATCTGCTGATTTATTTATTATAGCGTTTCTGCCCACGAAAAACTTGTACCATACTGCACATTCATTACACAATCTTGCTGTGTTTATCAGATATTCGGTTCCGAAAAAGAGGAGATACGGCTCCGGAACGTGAAGGAATATATGACCGTGAGAAAGCGGGTTGACAAAACCGGAAAATTGCAAATACAATAGTTGTATATACAACTATTTGCGCCGGACGGAAATACCCCGGAGACAGGGGATTCTGAAACTGCCGGACCGGCGCCGGGAAAGGAAGGGAATATACAGTTATGCTGAGACGCATTTTTTCTTACTCCGGACAGTACAGAAAATATCTGGTCCTTGCTGCGCTGTGCATTACGGCGGAATCTGTTTTTGAACTTGTGATTCCTCTGATCATGGCGGACATTGTGGATGTTGGTGTTGCAAATGCAGACCGGGCCTATATCTTCTGTCAGGGAGGATGGATGATCCTGTGTGCGCTTGCAGCCCTTCTGCTGGGAATCGGAAGCGCCAAGTTCTCCGCTGTGGCAGGACAGGGACTGGGAGCAAATCTGCGGGAGGCGGAATACGGGAAACTGCAGCAGTTTTCTTTTGCAAATGTGGACCATTTTCAGCTGTCATCTCTTGTCACGCGCATGACCAGCGATGTAACAAACATTCAGAACAGCATCTCCAGCGGGATGCGGCCGGCCTGCAGGGGACCTGTCATGCTGGTAGCCGCCACGGCGGTGGCCTTTTCCATCAATGCGGAACTTGCGGTCGTCTTTCTTGTTGCACTTCCGGCTCTGGCTTTGTGTCTGGGGCTGATCATACGGAATGTCCGTCCGCTTTATGCGAAAATGCAGGGGGCAATCGATCTGGTAAACCGGATTATTCAGGAAAACCTGACTGCCATGAGGGTAGTGAAGGCCTATGTCCGAGGAGAGTATGAGATCAGTAAATTCAATGAAGTCAATATGAATCTTCAGACCCATTCCGAGAGGGCGTTCCGCCTGGCCATGACGAATATGGCCGCCATGCAGTTTGTCATGTACGGAACGATCATCAGTATCCTCTGGTTCGGAGGCGGGATGATCCGGGTCGGAACCATGAAGGTGGGAGAACTCACAGGATTCTTGAGTTATGTGCTGCAGATCCTGAATTCTCTGATGATGATATCCAACATTTTTCTCATGCTTACCAGATCACTGGCCTCGGGTAAGAGAATTCTGGAAGTGATGGATGAAGAGATCGACATCAGAGACGACGGGGCAGAGAATATCAGGGTAGAACGGGGCGAGATTGAATTTCAGCATGTATATTTTAAATACAGAGAGGATGCGGAAAAATATGTTCTCTCGGATATCAGTCTTCATATCGATGCGGGACAGACGGTTGGGATTGTAGGCCAGACCGGCTCTGCAAAGACCACGCTCGTGCAGCTGATTCCCAGACTGTATGATATCACCGCGGGACATCTCCTTATTGACGGCAGACCGGTGGAGAACTATCCGCTTAAGGAGCTGAGGGATTCCATCGCCATGGTGCTTCAGAAAAACACACTTTTTTCAGGAACACTCAGAGAGAATCTTCTCTGGGGGGATAAAAACGCGTCACAGGAAGAAATTGAGGAAGCCTGCCGGATTGCGGGTGCGGATGAATTTATCGGGAGACTGGAAAAAGGTTATGATACAGAGATGGGACAGGGGGGAGTCAATGTCTCCGGGGGACAGAAACAGCGGCTCTGTATTGCACGGGCTATTCTGAAAAAACCGAAGGTCCTGATACTGGATGATTCAACCAGTGCCGTAGATACTGCCACGGAAGCCCGAATTCGGGAAATGCTTTCTGAGAAGCTTCCGCGGATGACGAAGATTATTATCGCTCAGCGGATATCTTCCGTGCGGCACGCAGACAAGATCATTGTCCTCGATGACGGCAGGATCATGGGAATCGGAACACATGAAGAACTGCTGTCCGGAAATAAGATTTACCGGGAAATCTACGATTCTCAGAAGGAAGGAGCGGATCTCTGATGGCAAAATATACGGGATATAAACGGCCGAAGAATACGAAAAAGGCACTTGCCGAGCTGCTCAGATATATGGGATATCACAAATGGCTTCTCCTGGTGGTGGCAGCGCTCGTATTTATCAGCACCGGGGCCAGCGTGGCGGGAACATATCTTCTGAAACCGGTGATCAATGATTTTATTCTTCCCGGAGATATAAAAGGCCTGATTCTGGCGCTTTTGGGGATGGGAGTGATGTACCTGTGCGGGGCGCTCTCAACCCTGGGATATAACCGTCTGATGGTTAAGACGTCTCAGAAAGTAGTGGGGGATATCAGAAGAGATCTGTTTGCCCATGTTCAGAAACTTCCGCTTAAATACTTTGACGCCAATACTCACGGAGAACTGATGAGCCGTTTTACCAATGATGTGGATACCGTACAGGAGGCGCTGAACAACAGTTTTACAATGGTGATACAGAGCTCCCTTACTCTTGCGGGCACAGTTATAATGCTGCTTGTGCTTAATGTGAATATGGCGCTCATTGTCATTGTGTTTCTGCTTATCATGTTCGGCTTTATCAGGTGGAACGGAAAGAGAAGCAAAGAATATTATGACAGGCAGCAGGAGAACCTGGCGGCAATCAATGGATTTACGGAGGAAATGGTGGTAGGACAGAAGGTGGAGAAGATCTTCAACCATGAAGAAGAGGATATGAAGATATTCCGGGAGAAAAATGAGGCCCTGCGTATTGCCTCCACAAAAGCTCTGGCCTATTCGTCCATGATGATTCCAAGTATTGTAAGTCTGTCTTACGGATGCTATGCGGTGTCAGCGTGCACAGGCGGCCTTCTGGCTATTGCAGGGCGGATGGATCTGGGCAGTCTGGCGGCATATCTTGTTTATGTACGTCAGAGTGCCATGCCTCTCAATCAGTTTACACAGCAGATCAATTTCATCCTGTCTGCGCTGGCCGGGGCAGAGCGGATCTTTGAGATGATGCATGAAGAACCGGAGATTGATGAGGGGACGGTGACTCTTGTACATGTGCGAAGAGAGAAAGACGGTTCCCTGACAGAATATGACGGTGAGGAAGGCCGGGATTTCGGATGGAAAGACGAAAACGGAAAGATCACTCTTCTCAGGGGGGATGTGAGGTTTGAGAATGTTGAATTCGGATACGTTCCCGGGAAAAAGGTCCTTTCCGGCATCAGTCTTTATGCAAAGCCGGGACAGAAAATTGCGTTTGTGGGATCTACCGGAGCGGGAAAGACTACGATCATAAATCTGATCAACCGTTTTTATGAGATACAGGGAGGGAGAATCCTCTATGACGGCATTGATATAAGGAAGATAAAGAAAGATGATCTCAGACGTTCTCTTGCCATGGTGATTCAGGATACGCATCTGTTTACAGGCACGATTGCGGACAATATACGCTACGGGCGCCTGGATGCCACGGATGAGGAAATAGCGGAAGCCGCCAGGCTTGCAAATGCGGATTCATTTATAAGAAGGCTTCCGAAAGGATACCAGACTATGTTATACAGTGACGGCAGCAATCTGTCCCAGGGACAGAGACAGCTTCTTGCCATTGCGCGGGCGGCTGTAGCACAGCCCCCGGTTCTGATTCTGGATGAAGCTACGTCATCTGTTGATACAAGGACAGAAAGGCTGATCGAGAAGGGAATGGATGCTGTTATGGAGGGGAGGACTGTATTTGTGATCGCCCACAGGCTGTCCACGGTCCGGAACTCCAAGGCGATTATGGTCCTTGAGCAGGGACACATCATAGAGAGGGGAAGCCATGAAGAGCTGCTTGAACAGAAAGGCCGATACTATCAGCTGTATATGGGAACCTGTGAGCTGGAATAAACGCAGGCTTCCCCGGCGGTGGAACATGTCAGATGAGAGACACGTCTGTGAATCAATAACAGAGAGGGAGAATGTCAGAATGACTGAACGGCAGAAATTCAGAGAAGTATTATTTGAGATAGAGCTGAGAAAAAGAAAAAAAGTCCAGGAGCTCCTGGTGAAGATGGGGCTGACGCCGGGGCAGGGGCAGGCCCGAATCCTGTCATATCTGTCCGTGAACGACAGAGTAACCCAGCGGGAGACTGCCGATGCATGCCTTCTGGATGCGACGACCATGTCACGGGCGCTGGACCGTTTGGAAAAAATGGGCCTTATCCGCAGAGAAAGAGATCCGGGATGCCGCCGTGCATACCGGGTCGGACTTACGGATGCCGGCAGGCAGAAGGCAGATGAAGTGAAGAACGGATTCCGCAAACTGGAAAACCTGATGTGCTGCGGGATCACGGATGAAGAAATCTCTGCCCTTACCGCCGGCCTTGAGAGGGTGAGAGAGAATCTGAAACAAGGTGAAGAGATGTGAGAGATCCCGATAATGCATGAAAGACAAAGCAAAGTTTCAAAAATTATGTCTAAAACAGAGAAAAAGCGCAGAAAATGCAGGAAAAATGCAGGAAGGCATTGACGAACAATCATAAATTAGATACAATAGCATTCAGTGAAAAAATAAGAGAAAGAGTGGAGGAGTCCTGCAATGACTGCGTACAAAGATTTAAGTAAGGAAGAGTTACTGGAACTCAAAAGCGGGCTGGAGGCCCGTTTTAATGAAGTGAAGGCCAAAGGGCTGAAGCTTGACATGTCCCGTGGAAAACCGTCAGCAGAACAGCTGAATCTGTCAATGGGGATGATGGATGTGCTGAACAGTAAAGCAGATCTGAACTGCGAGGATGGCGTGGACTGCAGAAACTACGGCGGACTGGATGGAATCAAAGAGGCAAAACAGCTTCTTGCCGACATGATGGAAGTTCCGAGAGACAATGTGATCATCTTCGGAAACTCGAGTCTGAATGTAATGTATGACACGGTTGCCCGTGCAATGACACACGGTGTTCTCGGCAGCACTCCGTGGTGCAAGCTTGACAAGGTGAAATTCCTCTGCCCGGTTCCGGGATATGACAGGCATTTCGGTATTACAGAGCATTTCGGAATTGAGATGATAAATATTCCGATGACTCCGACCGGACCGGACATGGATCTGGTAGAGAAATATGTAAATGAAGATCCGGCAGTAAAAGGAATCTGGTGCGTGCCGAAATATTCCAACCCGCAGGGAATTACATATTCTGATGAGACGGTATACCGTTTTGCAAATCTGAAGCCGGCGGCAGAAGATTTTCGTATCTTCTGGGACAATGCATACTGTGTGCATCATTTATATGAAGATAAGCAGGACTATCTGCTTGAGATTCTGATGGAGTGTAAGAAAGCGGGAAATCCGGATATGGTTTATAAATTCGCATCCACATCGAAGATCAGTTTCCCGGGATCCGGAATCGCTGCAATGGCTGCTTCCGAGGCAAATCTGAATGACATCAGGGATATGATGAAGTATCAGACGATCGGACACGATAAGGTAAATCAGCTCCGCCATGTGAGATTCTTCAAGGATATCCACGGAATCGTGGAGCACATGAAGAAACATGCGGATATCATGAGACCCAAGTTCGAGGCTGTCATTGATGTGCTTGAGAGAGAACTCGGCGGACTGGAGATCGGTTCATGGATCAAACCGCTGGGAGGATATTTTATTTCCTTTGATTCTCTTGACGGATGTGCGAAGGCTATCGTAGCCAAGGCGAAGGAGGCCGGACTTGTGATGACAGGTGCAGGCGCGACATATCCGTACGGAAAAGATCCGCACGACTGCAATATCCGTATCTCTCCGTCTTATCCCACACCGGAGGAGCTGGCTGTGGCAGCAGACATTTTTGTGCTGAGCGTGAAACTGGTAAGCATTGACAAAATTCTGGAGAGCAAATAAACACCGGAGTCTGTAGAAAGAAATAAGAAATTTATGAGATGTAAAAGGGGCTGTCGCACTAAGTAATTAGTGCGATGGCCTCTTTTTTCTTCTAAATAAACCAAATGCCGGGCTAAACAAAGCCCGGCAAAAGGTGTAAAATATAGTT
>CAKNHF010000043.1 GCA_930972465.1 uncultured Lachnospiraceae bacterium | reverse complement strand
TAAAAAATCAGAAAAATAAGAAAAAATCTATTGATTATTTGCCAAAAAGACTTTATTATATACTTATTGAATTATAGCGTTCAATTAAAGGGATGTATAAGAGATTAATAAGACGACAAAGGAGGAAATACTCTTGTTAGAAATTAAAACCAATGAATCGGAAGCGGCTGCAAGAATAATTGTTGTCGGAGTCGGCGGAGGCGGAAATAACGCTGTGAACCGAATGATAGATGAACAGATTGCGGGTGTTGAATTTATTGCTGTGAATACAGATAAACAGGCACTGCAGCTCTGCAAGGCACCAACCCTTATGCAGATCGGGGAGAAACTTACGAAAGGACTTGGAGCCGGAGCACAGCCGGAAGTAGGAGAAAAGGCGGCAGAGGAGAGCTCAGAGGAAATTTCCGCAGCCCTCAAGGGAGCGGACATGGTATTTGTCACCTGCGGTATGGGCGGCGGTACCGGTACGGGAGCAGCTCCTGTCATAGCAAGGATCGCAAAGGAGCAGGGCGCGCTCACTGTCGGAGTCGTGACAAAGCCTTTCCGTTTTGAGTCCAAGACGAGAATGCAGAATGCTCTTACAGGAATTGATAAATTAAAAGAAAATGTTGACACGATTATTGTTATCCCGAACGACAAACTTCTGGAAGTCGTTGACAGACGTACGACAATGCCGGAAGCTCTTAAGAAAGCGGATGAGGTTCTTCAGCAGGGTATTCAGGGTATAACGGACCTGATCAATGTTCCGTCGCTGATCAATCTTGACTTTGCTGATATCCAGACAGTCATGAAGGACAAGGGAATCGCTCATATCGGAATCGGTTCCGGACGCGGAGACGACAAGGCTCTCGAGGCTGTAAAAGAGGCCGTTGCCAGCCCGCTGCTTGAGACGACGATTCAGGGAGCCTCCAATGTCATCGTCAATGTATCCGGTGATATCACTCTTATGGATGCATCTGATGCTGCGGATTATGTACAGGAGCTTGCTGGGGAGAGCGCAAGCATCATCTTCGGTGCTATGTATGATGACACCAAGTCTGATGAATGTACGATCACTGTTATCGCTACCGGATTACATAATGTTGGCGGAAGCGCTTCCAAGCTGAAAGCAAGGCTTGAAGGACAGCAGAAAGTGGGATCCATACTTCCTTCGGGAGACGGACGCACAAGAGTGGGTCAGGACAGCGAGAGAAGAACGGGAACTACGAGAACACAGGGCGGAACGATGCCGACACTTCAGCCGAGGACACCGTCCGGACATGTGAAAGAGCAGTCCATCAAGATACCGGATTTCTTTAAAAAATAATACGGACAAGTTTATATGATCTATTTAAGGGAACTGTCAGAAGACAGTTCCTTTTTCTTTTATATCAGCTTCGGCCGCCGGCTGTACAGGCGGTGGCCGGAGAACCAGAATGTCGAAATATATTTTATCCCGGGCGTCATCATCTGACAAATTTCAATAAAGAGCTGATCTATAATGAATGTCAGCGCCGGCATATGACGGTGCTGTGCGAAGGAGAAAGAAGGTGAGGCATGTATTATGAACTGTACATAGACGTGTTGTTTTTGGAGAATTTCATGCTGGACAGCCTGCTTCTCTTCGCCGTGAACTGTGTGATGAAGTGCGGACGCAGTTTTGGAAGGATCATTCTCGGAGGAGCGGCAGGCAGCGCGCTGACCTGCCTGGTGATCGCACTGCCGCTGCCCGCGGCAGTCAAGCTGATCTTTTATCATGTTGTGATCAACAGTCTGATGATTCTCGCGGCCCTGAAGATAAAAAGTGCGGCACAGTTCATAAAGGCCTTTATCCTGGTGTATCTGTCCGCCTTCGCGGCCGGCGGCTTCCTTCAGATCCTGCAGCCGTACATACGGTATGCAGGGCTGTTTTATGCTGTGGCGGTGGGATCCGGTTTCCTTTTTGCAAAGGCATGGAAACTGGTGTCACGTATGCTGCGGGAAGAACAGAATATCTGCCGGGTTACGCTGTATGTGGAAAACAGAAAGTACAGTATCAGGGCTCTGTGGGATACGGGGAACAGACTGACGGATCCGATTACGGGAGAACCGGTGAGTATCCTTGCACAGGAACTGGCCGGCACGGTGTTCGGAAAGGACGAGACAGGAAAAGGATTCCGCTATATTCCGTACCGCTATGTCGGTGGAGAGGGAATCATGAAAGTGTGCCGGGCCGACAGGATGTGCGTGGATATGGACGGTGAGCGATGGGTGGAGAATCCGCTTCTGGGAGTGGGGGAGGCGGCTTTCAGTGAGACGGAAGAATATCAGATGATATTAAATCCGGAAGTATTCCGGTGAAAAACATTAAGATTACATGCGGGGCGGATGCCCGAAAACGAATAAGCTGACAGGAGGGACATAATATGATCGTAAAAGTGGCAATGCCAGAGCAGTTCCAGCTGAAAATGATGCCGGACATCAGGAGTCTGCTTTTTGGAAAACGGAGGGAGATACATTATATCGGAGGAACGGAGATACTGCCTCCTCCTCTGGAAGGAAAAGACGAGGCGGAGGTGATCCTGCGGCTGGGGACAGAGAATGATGAGGAAGCCAAAAAGACGCTTATAGAGCATAATCTGCGGCTTGTCGTATACATAGCCAAGAAATTTGACAATACCGGGGTGGGGGTTGAAGATCTTATCTCAATAGGTACTATCGGACTGATCAAGGCCATCAATACATTCAATCCCGGAAAGAAGATCAAACTGGCCACATATGCTTCAAGATGCATAGAAAACGAGATTCTCATGTACCTGCGCAGAAACAGTAAGACAAAGCTGGAGGTTTCCATAGACGAACCTCTGAATGTTGACTGGGACGGCAATGAACTGCTTCTCTCTGATATCCTGGGGACAGAGGAGGATACGATATACAGAGACCTGGAAAACGAAGCGGAACGAAAAATGCTTGTCAGAGCTCTGAATAAGCTGAACAGCAGGGAAAAGCTCATCATACGGATGCGGTTCGGGCTTGATAATCCGGAGGGAAGAGAGAAGACTCAGAAGGAAGTCGCAGATATGCTTGGAATATCTCAGTCTTATATCTCCAGGCTTGAGAAAAAGATCATGCAGAGACTCAAGCGTGAGATGGTACGTTACGAATAGCACGGAGCTCTGTGATTTGCCGGCAGAAAAAAGATGTATATTCTTCTCTGAGATGTTACAATATAAGAAAAGTGAAAAGGGTTGGTGAGACTTATGAAGCTTACGTTTATTGGAGCGGCCCATGAAGTTACGGGGAGCTGTCACTTTCTTCAGGCGGCAGGGAAGAATATCCTGATCGACTGCGGGATGGAACAGGGACCGGATCTGTATGAGAATCCGGGTCTGCCGATTCCCGAGAGCGAGGTGGATTACGTATTTCTGACACATGCGCATATTGACCACTCCGGAATGCTGCCGAGGCTTGTGAAGCGAGGATTTGCGGGACAGATATTCGCCACATTTGCCACGGTGGATCTGTGCGGGATTATGCTCCGGGACAGTGCGCACATACAGGAATTTGAGGCGGAGTGGAGAAACAGAAAAGGCAGACGCGCGGGAAAACCTGAGTATGAACCTGTGTATGTGATGCAGGACGCGCTGGATGCCATTGAGCGCCTTGTCCCGTGCCAGTATGGCGAACGGATAACGATATGTGACGGGATACAGATCCGATTCACTGATGTGGGGCATCTTCTCGGATCAGCCAGTATCGAAGTGTGGGCGACAGAAGGAGAAGTTACAAAGAAGATTGTCTTTTCCGGAGATGTGGGAAACCTTGATCAGCCGATCATCAAGGATCCCACATATACGGATACCGCGGATTACATCGTCATGGAATCTACCTACGGAAACCGGGTCCATTCGGCGGAAAAGCCGGATTATCTCGGAGACTTCACCCGGATCATAAAGGAGACGTTTGACAGGGGAGGAAATGTGGTCATCCCTTCTTTCGCAGTTGGCAGAACCCAGGAACTGCTTTATTTCATACGGGAGATCAAGGAAAAGAACCTCTTAAAGGAGTATCAGGATTTTGATGTATATCTTGACAGTCCTCTTGCCATTGAGGCGACAAAGATCTTTACCAAGAATATGAGAGACTGTTTTGATGAGGAGGCCCTGGCCCTTGTGAATGCAGGGATCAATCCCCTTGTATTCCCCGGACTTCACACTTCTACGACAAGCGATGATTCAAAAATGATCAATTTTATAGAAAAACCGAAGGTCATCATATCCGCTTCCGGCATGTGTGATGCGGGAAGGATACGCCATCACCTGAAGCATAATCTGTGGAGGCCGGAGTGCACGATCCTGTTTGTCGGATACCAGGCTGCCGGGACGCTGGGACGCCGGCTGCTGGAAGGTGAGAAGAATGTGAAGCTTTTCGGGGAGCCGATCGAGGTTCATGCCCGAATCGAGAGTCTGCACGGAATCAGCGGTCATGCTGACATGAACGGACTGCTCAAATGGCTGGGAGCATTCCGTATCCCGCCGGCAAGAGTATTTGTCGTACACGGCGAGGACGAGGTGACAGAAGAATTCGCGAATACAGTGGAGGAAAAATTCGGTTACAGCGCAGTGGCGCCTTTTCCGTGCTGTGAAGCGGATCTCCTAAGCAATGAGATTATAAATGAAGGGGTCCGTATACCTGTCAGGGCGAAAAAGCCTGCCCAGAAGAGAGCGGATACCGCCTTTGACCGTCTTGTTGCCGCAGGCAGAAGACTGCTCGATATTATTTACAGTAATGAGGGGCTGTCGAACAAAGACAAGGCAAAATTTGAGAGTCAGATCAACAATCTTGCAGACAAATGGGAAGAGTAGCGCACAGGCTGTCAAGGTCTAAAAGTTTATAAAATTTTCGGATGCACCGCATAGCATTACCTCAGAGTGAGAATCATTCTAAGTAGAAAATTTGCTTAGGAGGATTCTTACAATGATGGTAAACAAGGTTGAGCTGTGCGGGGTAAACACTTCAAAACTTCCGCTTTTGAAAGAGGATGAGAAGGAAAAACTGTTTGAGCGCATTCAGGCCGGAGACGAAGAAGCAAGAGATGAATACATCAGGGGAAATCTCAGACTTGTTTTAAGCGTGATCAAACGTTTTGACGGGAGCAATGAGAATGCAGATGATCTCTTTCAGATCGGCTGTGTCGGCCTGATGAAGGCAGTGGACCATTTTGATCCGACAAGAATGGTGAAATTTTCTACTTATGCCGTGCCGATGATCATTGGAGAGATCCGGCGTTACTTAAGGGATAACAGTTCGATCCGTGTCAGCAGATCTCTGAGAGACACCGCGTATAAGGCCATCTACGCAAAAGAGGGATACATCAGACAGCACATGAAAGAACCTACGGTGCAGGAGATCGCGGACGAAATAGGGATATCCAAGGAAGATGTAGTGTTTGCACTGGATGCGATACAGGCGCCGATGAGCCTTCATGAACCTGTTTACAGCGACGGAGGGGATGCACTCTATGTCATGGATCAGGTAAGCGATAAGAAAAATAAAGAGGACAACTGGGTGGAAGAGCTTTCTCTGGAGGCGGCCATGGAGAGGCTGAACGAGCGGGAACGATATATCATAACCCTTCGCTTTTTTGAGGGAAAGACCCAGATAGAGGTGGCGCAGCAGATCAACATATCACAGGCCCAGGTCAGCCGTCTTGAGAAAAACGCGCTTAAGATCATGCGGCAGTACCTGCTGGGCGACTGAATGTTACGGTTGTGCTGATATGCAGTGTCCATCCGGGTATTGAAATTTATACTGCTTCATACTATGATAGGAATGAACGATATCGCTGCAGTCATGAAAGAAGCAGAGACAAAAGAAAAGTATGGAGGAAGCCATGTATAAAGTATGTATATTTGACCTGGATGGAACGCTGACAGATACACTGGATTCACTTACCTATTCAGTTAATGAGACCATGAAGGAGATAGGACTTCCCGGCATTACTCAGGATCAGTGCCGCAGATTTGTCGGGAACGGGGCAAAAGTCCTGATCGAGCGCGTCCTTGAAGCCGCCGGAGATCGGGAGATGACACATTTTGATGAAGCGATGAAGGCATATGGGAGAATATTTGATGCTAACTGCACTTACCGTGTAACACCTTACAGAGGGGTTCCTGAGATGCTCAAAGAGCTGAAAAACCTTGGAATACGTCTTGCCGTACTGTCCAACAAACCGGATCGTCAGGCAGTTCATGTTGTAAGAGAGATATTCGGAGACGGTGTATTCGACCGGATACAGGGACAGAGGGAAGGCGTTCCGAGAAAGCCGGATCCCACAGCCGCGCTGGAGATTGCCGCAGCACTCGGCGCTTCCCCGGATGAGACGGTATATATAGGTGATTCAGAAGTAGATGCGGCCACGGGAAGAGCGGCAAAGATGAAAACGATTCTTGTAGCATGGGGATTCCGCGGTGCTGACGCGCTGAAGAAGGAAGGCGCGGACTGCATAGTCGAGTCGGCAGATGAGATTGTGGGAATCGTGAAGAGATAAGGAGGATGAGACAGGGATGTATCAGTACAGTGAAGAATGTCTGGAGACTTTTCTGAAAAATCAGAGTCAGCTTTTTGACGAACCGGTTGCGGAAACCCCGGAGGAGGCGGAAGCCTTTCTGGAAGACTGTATGGCGGCGGTGGTTGAGTCGCTTGACGAGGTGAGGGAGTATTTGGAGGAAAGCGGCGCGGATGTGGAAGGCATGAGCGCGGAAGAACTTGAGGAGGCGTCGGAAGTGTTTGCGCTTCCTGACGGAAAATATCTCATCGTGGAAGGATAAACGCCGGGAAGGATGGACAGAATTTCGTGAGCATGTCCCGGATTTCCTGCCGGAGACAGGAAATAAGCCGCAGTTTAATCGACTGCGGCTTTTTCAACGGCCTCTTTTATGGCATTCAGTATCATCTGAGACGTATACGGAGTATCTTCCGGTAATGAGATATCATCCAGCGACTGCGAGTCGTAGATCTGTTCGGCGATATCTTCTATTGCGGGCTGAATGAGCGGAAACATTGCTGTAACTGTCTCGTCCAGATTTGAGAACCGGATGGAATTGATTCGGGATTCGTCTACGGATACCTCTACCTCCAGATTGGCATTGTTCAGTGTGAGAGTAGAAGTGTAGATGCCTGGAGTATACTGCTTCTTTACTTCAGAATCCCCGTCCCCGCTGCCCGGTCGGAACATTACGGCAAGAAGGATGATGAGCAGTATCCCCAATGCCGCGAAAATAGCGGTATAGATGATTTCTTTCATATGCAGGACAATGATCTTTGTCTTGGAACCCATAGAGTTACCTCCCAATCCGTTTCGTTGTCGGTCTTGCGGACTTTCAACTGTTTTTTATAAGTGTATGATATAAAAAGGGAAAATATTCACGGCTTTCGCGTGACAAACCGGGGGGCATGAGGTAGAATAGAGTGACATGTTTTAGGGAAAGGATGAAGAAAGATGTTTATCATAGCCGGTCTGGGCAATCCGACAAAACAATATGAGGGGACCAGACATAATGCTGGATTTGAAGTAATAGACAGGCTGTCTGAAAAATACAATATAGATGTGACGACAAAGAAACACCGCGCTCTTATCGGAAAAGGGGTGATCGCGGGACAGAAGGTAATTCTGGCTAAACCGCAGACCTATATGAATCTGAGCGGGGAAAGTATCAGAAGCCTTCTCGATTATTATAAAATTGATGAGGAACAGGAACTGCTTATTATCTATGACGACATCAGCCTGAACCCGGGGCAGATCCGTATCCGGGCAAAAGGAAGTGCGGGAGGGCATAATGGAATAAAGAACATCATTGCCCATCTCGGCAGTCAGGTGTTCCCGCGGATCAAGGTCGGCGTCGGGGAAAAGCCGCGCGGACGTGATCTGGCTGATTATGTTCTGGGGCATTTCTCAAAAGAGGAGAAAGTTCTGATGGAGGAAGGATATGATAACGCGGTGCACGCGGCAGAAATGATCGTCTCGGGCAGTGTGGAAGCGGCGATGAATGAATACAACAGAAAGAAGAAAGAGGAGAAATAAAAAGGCGGGGTGAAGATATGCAGGCTTTTTTGGCACCGCTTACCGAACTGGCGGATTACCAGGAAATACTGAGAAACCGGAGAAGAGGGGAAGGATTCATACAGGTAGCGGGCTGTGTGAATTCGCAGAAAACACATCTTATGTATGCAATTGGCGATGGCTGTGAATACAGAGTCATCGCTTTTTCCAGTGAGGAAAAGGCAAAAAAGGCATACGAAGAATACCGTTTTCTGACGGAGGATGTATACGTGTATCCGGCGCGCGATCTGCTGTTTTACCATGCGGATATCAAAGGGAAACTGCTTACGGACAGGCGAATGGAGGTGCTCCGGACTCTGATAGAGAAGGAACCGGAAAAACAGATCACGATTATCACTACAATCGATGCTTTTCTTGACGGCCTTCCGGAGCCGGAACGGCTGAAAGGACAGCGGATCAGAGTGTCAGGCGGAGATACGGTCGATTTCTCTGAGTTCCAGTCCCGCCTTGCCGCACTCGGATATGAGAGGGAGAGTCAGATCGAAGGCCCGGGACAGTTTGCCGTAAGAGGAGGCATACTGGATGTGTTTCCGCTTACAGAGGAGATGCCGGTGAGGATTGAACTGTGGGGGGATGAGATTGATTCCATACGAAGTTTTGATGTGGAAAGCCAGCGCTCGGTAGAAAATCTGACAGAGGTAACGATCTACCCGGCCGTGGAAAACTGGGAAGAAGGAGCGGAAACCGTATCTTTTCTTGAATATTTTCCGAGAGAGAAGAGTCTTCTTCTTCTGGATGAACCGGCCCGCCTTCAGGAGAAGGCCGAGGAAGTGGAAGAGGAATATCTGGGCAGCATGGAGAGCAGAACAGAGGCCGGAATGGAGGATGAAGATGATCTCAGGGTATTCCCTGTAAAAGAGATCATCGAAAAGATGAATCATTACTGCGGCTTTGGATTTACGACTCTGGAAAGCAGATGCGGAGCATTCCATGTCAGAGAGACATACAGTATTCAGACGAAAGGGGTCAACCCATATAACAGCAGTTTTGAACTACTGACCAGAGATCTGAAACGCCTGAAGAGAAACGGCTGGCGCGTCATTCTCCTTTCAGGGTCGCGAACCAGAGCGAAACGGCTGGCAGAGGATCTGAGGGATTATGACCTGAGCAGTTTTTACAGCGAGGATATGGAGCGCCGGGTCAATCCGGGAGAGATCATGGTGGCATACGGCTATGTGGCAGAAGGATATGAATATCCCATGCTCAAATTTACTGTGATCTCTGAGTCGGATATTTTCGGCAAAAAGAAGAAAAAGAAGAAACGGCGCAGGACATACGAGGGACAGAAGATTCAGGATTTCGCCGAACTTAAGCCTGGAGATTATGTAGTTCATGAAAATCACGGGCTGGGGATCTATCAGGGGATTGAGAAGGTTGAGGTGGATAAAGTCACCAAGGATTATATGAAAATATCCTATGCGGACGGAGGGATACTTTATATTCCTGTTGCCCAGATGGATCTGATCCAGAAATATGCCGGAGCGGATGCCAGGAAGCCGAAACTGAATAAACTTGGAACTGCCCAGTGGGGAAAGACGAAGAGCCAGGTAAAGAAAGCAGTACAGGCAGTGGCCAGAGACCTTGTAGAACTGTATGCGACACGTCAGCAGTCGGACGGGTATGTATACGGACCGGATACAGTATGGCAGAAGGAGTTTGAGGAGATGTTTCCTTTTGAGGAGACGGAAGATCAGATCCAGGCCATTGAAGACACCAAGCGTGATATGGAGAGCACCAAGATTATGGACCGGCTGATCTGCGGAGACGTGGGATACGGGAAGACAGAGATCGCCATCCGCGCCGCATTCAAGGCGGTCCAGGAGGGAAAACAGGTGGTCTATCTGGTTCCCACAACGATTCTGGCCCAGCAGCACTACAATACTTTTGTACAGAGACTGAAAGATTTCCCGGTACGAATCGATCTGCTCTGCCGTTTCCGCAGCTCTTACCAGCAGAAGAAGACAGTTGAGGATCTGAAAAAGGGACTTGTGGATATTGTTATCGGTACGCACAGGGTCCTGTCAAAGGACGTGGGATTTAAGGATCTCGGACTTCTTATTATAGATGAGGAGCAGCGGTTCGGTGTGACGCATAAGGAGAAGATCAAGAAGCTGAGGGAGAATATCGATGTGCTTACGCTGACGGCGACTCCGATTCCAAGGACACTCCACATGAGTCTGATCGGAATCCGTGACATGAGCGTGCTGGAAGAAGCTCCCCAGGACCGTATGCCGATTCAGACCTATGTGATGGAATATAACGACGAGATGGTGCGGGAGGCCATAGAACGGGAACTTTCCCGCGGGGGACAGGTCTATTATGTATATAACAGAGTCAGCGACATTGCAGATGTAGCAGGGCGTATCCAGCGTCTTATACCGGAGGCAAATGTATCTTTTGCTCACGGACAGATGAATGAAAGGCAGCTTGAGGATATCATGTATGACTTTATCAATGGAGATATTGACGTTCTTGTGTCTACCACCATCATTGAGACCGGACTGGATATCCCCAACGCCAACACCATGATCATACAGGATGCGGATCGTTTCGGACTGTCCCAGCTCTATCAGCTGAGAGGAAGGGTGGGGCGTTCCAACAGAATGGCTTATGCCTTCCTTCTCTACCGCAGAGATAAGCTTTTAAAAGAAGTTGCCGAAAAGCGTCTTGCCGCAATACGTGAGTTTACCGATCTCGGCTCCGGAATCAAGATCGCCATGCGGGATCTTGAGATCAGAGGAGCGGGAAATCTTCTTGGAGAGGCCCAGAGCGGGCACATGGAGGCCGTGGGGTATGATCTGTACTGCAAGATGCTCAACGAGGCGGTCCGTCAGCTTAAGGGCGGGGAAGAGGAAGAGATTTATACTACCTCGATAGATCTGAATATTGACGCATACATTCCGGAATCGTATATTAAAAATGAGTATCAGAAACTGGATGTGTATAAGCGGATCGCGGCCATCGAGACGGAAGAAGAGATGGATGATATGACAGAAGAGCTGATCGACCGGTTTGGGGATATTCCGAAGAAGGTACAGCAGCTTCTCCACATTGCGGCTCTGAAGGGTCTGGCCCACTCCGCCTATGTGACGTCATTGGAGCAGAAAGGACAGGACTACAGGTTTACCATGTATGAGAGGGCAAAGATCGACCCGCAGAAAATCCCGGCTCTGCTTAAGGCTTACGGCGGCAGGCTGGTCTTCCGGGCGGAGGAACCGCCCTTTTTCCTGTATCAGAAAAAGGGAAGGAGCGGGAAAGAGACCGGAGAAGATGTCCTGCAGCTTATGAGAAAGATACTGGAGGATATCCGGGGACTGCGGCTGGATACTGCTGAAGCCGGAAAATGATTTCCGCCTTTCGGAGGTGTAACAGATGAATTAAAAATGTGAAAGATCCTGGGATGGTTTTCAGGATCTTTTTATTCTGTTTAAGGAATATGTCAGATGTTTCTGGAACCGGAGTGTCGGAATTCTGACATTATGGACACAGCTTCCATTTTGTGCTATAGTCTGAGAAGAGAGCGGGCGGCTGAACAGTCCGGATCTCCGACATGACATGAAAGATCAGGAGTATATATGAGCCGGATAATTGATACGCTTGGGAGACGCCTGAGCGGGAAAGAGAAATATTATATAAGAACAGCTGCGGTGTGCCACCGGGGGAATATGCGGAGCAGGAATGAGGATAATCTTTACTTCCAGGGTCATATTCTTCCGATGCTTCATGAAGGGACAGACGGAATACGGCTGTACCGTCAGAACGCGGGGAGAGGTTTCGCGGCGGCCGTTTTTGACGGGATGGGAGGAGAATCCGCAGGGGAACTTGCGTCCTTTACGGCCGCGGATACGATGAGGGGACTGCTGAAAAGAATGCGGGTGGAATCCGATGAGGAGATCTTTGAATTCTGCAGAGAACTGAACGGAAGTGTTGTACGGGCTGCCGGAAAAGAAAAATATGTACAGATCGGCACTACGGCAGTCATATTGTCTGTACAGGGAAATGAATATTGCTTATGTAATGTGGGTGACAGTCCGGCCTATTTTTTTCGTGAAGGAAGGCTGTCACTTATTTCAGTTCCTCATACCAATTACAGGCTGCTGGAGCTTCAGGGGGCAAAGGGGATGAAACCCTCTCTGACTCAGTTCCTGGGGCTGGATGAGGAAGATGTTCTGATAGAACCGCATATACAGCGGGGCGTTCTGCAGAAAGGAGACAGAATCCTTCTGTGCAGTGACGGACTGACAGATATGATAAAAGATGAGGAAATCGAAAGCATCATGAAGAGAAGGGCGGATGCGGGACAGTGTGTGAGGATCCTTCTGGAAGAGGCTCTGCACAAGGGCGGAAGAGATAATATTACGATTATCCTGTGTGATATGGAATAGCGGAAAGTGTGAAAGAGTATGGACAGTATTAACCAGATATGGCCGAAATGGCACACAGCAGAACTGATAGGCAAAGGAACATTCGGCGAAGTATATAAGGCGTGGAGAGAAGAATTCGGAGAACGGTTTTACAGTGCAGTGAAGATTGTAAGAATACCCGGGGAAGATGAGGAGATACGCTCCATGCGCGGTGACGGGTATGTCGACCAGACGATTCAGGATTACTACGAGTCCGTCGCAAAAGGACTGCTCAATGAGATCAAAATGCTTGAGCTGCTTAAATCCGGAGGAAATGTAGTAAATATAGAAGAGTTTGAGATCAGAAAACGGACAGAGTCTGTCGGCTGGGATGTATATATCCGTATGGAATACCTGCAGAATCTGAACGATTACCGAAGGCAGAAAGGGATGGATCAGCGTGACATTGTGAGGATGGGCATCGATCTGTGCAATGCGCTGGAGTCCTGTGAAAGGCACAGAATCGTTCATCGGGATATCAAACCGGCAAATATATTCGTGGATGCATACGGATCTTTTAAACTGGGAGACTTCGGGATTGCCAGACAGATGGAAAAGGCACAGGGCATGCTGACCAGAAAAGGCACCATGCTTTATATGGCTCCTGAGCTTTACCGCGGGTATGACAGCAGCTGCAGCGTGGATATATATTCTCTCGGGCTTGTACTGTATCGTCTGCTGAATCGGGACAGGATGCCTTTCGAGTCTGTCAAAACAGCGGTTCCCAGTTATCAGGAGAAGGAAGAGGCGATGTACAGAAGACTGGACGGAGAACAGCTGCCGCCTCCGGCCGATGCGGATCCGGAGCTTGCCCGTATCATTTTAAAAGCATGCGAGTACAATGCAGACAGAAGATATCAGCATGCGTCGGAGCTGAAGACGGCTCTGGAACAGTGGGCCGTTCGGGCAGCGGGAACGAACGGCGTAACGGCTTTTCTGAAACACAGGAATCCTTCGGAACTCACAGGATCTGACGAGACGGTTCTTGTTCCGGAGAAGCAACTAAAGAAAGGCTCCCGTTCCGGGAACCGGCTCTGCCTTAAAATACTGACCGTTTTGCTTATTCCGGTGGAATTTGTGCTGATATTGATAACAGCCACGTCAGATCTTCCGGAGCTGTTTCAGGAACCGGGAAGGATTGTCTATCAGATGAGCTATATGGACAGCGTTTTCTTTCTGCTTCTTGCGTCGGCAGTGCTGCCCTGTATCGTCTACGGAGTGATTAATTTCCGGCAGACTTCCGGAAAAGAGACAGGGCTGTCGGTCTCATGGACAATCCTTTGGAGTGTGATTTTCTGGATCTGCTTCTGGAGCACGGTATGGATGGAGAGAATGTCCTTCGGACTGTTTCTGACAGCCGGCATAGTTTCTTTTGCCTGGACACAGCTGTGGATACTTTATCTGAAGCGAAGAAACGGGAGCCTGATTTCAGGAAGACAGATAACGAAAAAGATCAGAGGGGAAAAAGTCATACTGTGGATTTCTACTGTATTATCCGGAGCAGTGCTTCTGTTCTGTGTCGGTCTTGTCTTCAGCAGATATGAACTGATTGTCCGGGCGACCTGGATGCAGGGAATCGACAGAATCCTCGGACAGGGAAGCTTCCTCACCGCAGCGCTGAGTTCCGCGGCGGCAGCCATAACCGGAATTATCTGTCTGATCAGAGGAGTAAGGAAAGCCTGGGTACTCAGAGCTGTCTGGTGGATCCAGTGGTGTTCGTTTACAGTGGCATCGTATTTTGTCTTTGCGGTGAGCGGCATGGCAGGTGTGTCAGAGATGTTTTATATCGGAACACTGACACAGACAGCGGAGGCGGCTTTGATACAGTATGCATCATGCTATTTGGGAGAGTGAAGATATTATGGACAGAATCAATCAGGTGTGGCCGGCCTGGCATACCGTGGAACAGATCGGAAAAGGCGCATTCGGCGAAGTTTATAAAGCAAGAAGACAGATACAGGATGAGGTTTTCTACAGTGCGGTTAAAGTGATACGTATCCCGCAGGATGAAGGCGAGATTAAGGAAATGCTCAGTGACGGACAGACAAGTCAGTCCATTCAGTACTACTATGGTTCCATAGCGAAAAGCCTGATGGACGAGATAAGGGTCATGGATATGTTAAAGTCCGCCGCCAATATAGTTAATATAGAAGATTTCGAGATCAATGAGAGAGAGAACGGCATAGGATGGGATGTCTATATCCGTATGGAGCTCCTGGAAAATCTCGATACATACCGGAGACATAACCGTATGGATGCTGCCAGGGTGGCGAAGCTCGGAGCGGATATCTGCAGGGCTCTGGAGTACTGTGAGAAATGCAGGATTATCCACAGAGACATCAAGCCCTCCAATATTTTTGTGGATTCTTATGGAAACTTCAAGCTGGGAGACTTCGGAATTGCACGGCAGATGGAAAAGACGCAGGGGACGCTTTCGAGAAAAGGAACAGAGATGTATATGGCTCCGGAGGTGAGATTCGGAGAAAAGGGAAGCGGCTATAATGTGGATATTTACGCGCTGGGACTTGTGATGTACCGTCTGCTGAATAACAACCGCATGCCTTTTGAACCTCTTGACAAGGAAATGATCACCTATAAGGACAAAGAAGAGGCGATGTTCAGAAGACTGAAAGGCGATGAACTTCCTCCTCCCGCCAATGCAGACCCGGGACTTGCTTCGGTCATCCTGAAAGCCTGCTGCGCGGATAAAAACAGGAGATATCAGTCGGCTTCCGAGATGCGTGCGGATCTGGAACGACTCCGCCTTGAACGTATGACAGCTGCTCCGGACAGAACGGAAAAACAAGGGCAGAGCCTGCGGACAGCACAGGACCCAACGACCGGGGCGGTACAGACGGCTGCTCAGACTCCTGTGGAAAGATCTGCCGGAAAGGCGGGAAAAAGAATTCTTATCGCGTCATCTGCAGCTGCCGCGGTACTTCTTCTGATTCTCGTGATCGTAATTCTGGTTCCGTTTTATCAGAGGGAGAGACGGGAGAGCCTTTTTGATAAGGCCCAGGCCGACTTTGCTCACGGTTTTTATGAGGAGGCTCTGGACGGGTATGAGAGAGCGGTTGAGCGCTATCCGGATGATGAGAGAGGCTATACCGGCGCGGCTGAAGTTTACTCGGAACAGGGAGATTATGAAAACGCACTGGAGATTCTCCGGGAGGGAAGCAGCGTCTGTGCGGACCGGAACGGCGTTATAGCGGATCAGATCAGCAGAATCGAGGAAGAACAGGGATATACGCTTCAGCTGCAATATGCGGAAGAGCTGGAAGAGAAGGGGGATTACGCCGGAGCGGAAGCCGCATATCAGGAAGCGATCGGATCCGGTTCGGCGGCTCCGGAGGCATATGCGGGGCTGATCAGGCTGTATATACGGCAGGATGATCTGGAATCAGCACAGAGATACCTGTCCGATGAAAATACCGGACTGAGCGCAGATGATAAAGAACAGCTTACGGATCTGTACACTCTGCAGGAAATCTGGCATATGACAGAAAATTCTGATTTTGAGAAACTTACAGCTTATTTCAGCGGCGACAGGGAACAGCTGGGAGTCGGAACCTATTACTATCAGGACGGTCAGATCCTGGACGGAATATCGTCCGGAAAAGGAATGATCCTTGAGTCCTGGGGAGTGTATGTGGGAGAAATCAGAGACAATGAGAGAAGCGGAGAAGGCCGTCAGTTCGGGGCCTACTCGGATTCTGATACAGAGTATACGGTTTCGGACGGCACCTGGAGCGAGAATATGGCCAACGGGCAGTGCACTTACCGGGAATTCTCACGAAAGGACAGTGCAGGGGATACATGGAACTGGTCATGGACCGGAAATATGACAGATAATCTGTTTGACGGAAATATTACGGTAAGCTGGAGCAGGACGGACGGATCGGAGAAAGATACGGGCATGATACATGCAGAAAACGGGACCTTTCCATGTATACGGAAGGAAGGAAATTCCGCATATGTGTATCTTGAGGGCACGTCCACTGACAGATACTGGATGGTCTCAAGTGAAGACGATCTGAAGAACAGAGGGAACTGGAACAGTCTCTGAGCACTCACGGAAGTCTCCGGAGACGCCCTCTGACTGATCAAAATTGACTTGAGTTTCCGCAAACTGCATTGAAAAGATAGATATGTCCTCTCCAAGTACCAATCTGCCGTTTTTTTGAGAGTTCTGGAATGGCAGTACCGAGAATAGAGGCACTTTTATAAGCCCCGCCGGAACCGGGCTTGGGGAGACATATTCTTTTATCTATTCAAACGGTCAGCTTAAGGCATAGTTGACGGTACGCCGGACGCTTTGTCCGGTACCAGAGCCGGATGCCCTCTTTGGCATATGACAGTATGCCGGAGATGCCTTTTGCCAGCCGATAATAGCAGAAACTGACTTTATCCTTGATTGGATCTGCTTCCTGTATGATTGAAACTTTCAGGGCGTTTGTCTCAGGACTTAATTCTTCCTGAGCTAAAAATGCCATAGCTAAAGTAATATAAAAGTTAAGCGCATTAATGGCTTCCAGTTTCCTTACACGGAAATTTTCAAACTGATAGGTCTGCTTTTTACAACGAAAATATTCCTCGATCCGCCATCTGGAAAAGTAGGTTCTGGCAATGCGGATCACATCATCCTTTGAACGGATCTCTTTGTTTGTAGCCAGCATCATGGGATGTTCCGTGATCCCATAGACCAGGACCAGA
>CAKNHF010000042.1 GCA_930972465.1 uncultured Lachnospiraceae bacterium | reverse complement strand
ATTCAACACAAAGGAAAATCTAATGTTGTGCATAAATAAACGGCTCTACCGGTCCAACAGGCCCTACCGGCCCCACGGGAGCCACTGGAAGCGATGGGGAAGACGGTGTTACTGGCGCTACAGGAACAGCGGCTACGTTGCAGGTAGGTTCTGTGACCACAGGTGAGCCGGAAGAGACAGCCCAGGTTACGAACAGCGGTGATGAGAACAATGCGATTTTTGATTTTGTGATTCCCCGCGGACAGACAGGGACGGACGGAGTTCCGGGAAACGACGGAGCAACCGGTCCAACCGGTCCTGCGGGAGCAACAGGCTCGACGGGCTCGACAGGAGCGACGGGACCGAAAGGTTCTACAGGGGCAACAGGAGCAACCGGCCCCACCGGAGCGACGGGACCGAAAGGCGCTACGGGAGCCACAGGGCCCAAAGGCGCAACCGGAACCTGCTCCTGCAAGACACCGGATCTGCTGTCAGCCTATTCCACACCGCCTCAGGCGGGAAAAAACGGTACAGTGCTGATCTTCGACCGGAACGCAGTGTCAAATGGTTCCTCAATCACCCATGCGCAGAACAGCGGGACATTTACAATACAGCAGACAGGTTTTTATCAGGTCTCGTTCCACGGGACACTGGCACCTGCAAGCGGCTCTACGTTCCCGTTGACAGTCTCTCTCTATCTGCAGCAGCAGGGAACACAGGTACCGGGAACAGCGGTCCAGCATACCTTCCACACGTCGACAGATTCGGCAAATGTGGCCTTTTCACAGATCATCCAGGTGACGACAGTTCCCACTACGATCCAGGTGATCGGACAGGGAACGGGATATTTTTATGGTCCCGTCTCAATGTCCATCGATAAACTGGGATCATAAGAGAATGGCGGTTCCGGGAAATCCGGGGCCGCCCTTTCATTGACACTTTTTCCTGTCTGAAGTATACTCAGAGGAGTATTCCGGATTGTAAAGGAGATGACAAAATGTTTCGCGAGATGAGGAGAAAAAGGCAGCAACTTTCACAGAGAGAATGTGCGGAGATCTTTGAGAGAGGGACATCCGGGGTTCTGGCTCTGTGCGGGGATGATGGATATCCGTATGCGGTTCCCATAAGCTATTTCTACGAGGACGGGAAAATATATTTTCACAGCGCAAAGAGCGGGCACAAGATCGATGCTGTGAAACGGGAGGAGAAGGCAGCCTTCTGTGTCATCGATCAGGATGAGATCATACCGGAGGAATATACGACATACTTTCGAAGTGCTGTCGCTTTTGGAAAGATCCGAATTCTGGAAGAGGATGAGAAGAAGCGGAGTGCGATCGAGAAGCTGGCGGTAAAATACGCCCCGGAAGCGAGCGATAAGAGCCTCAGCATGGCCATTGAACGGGAATGGAAACCATTGTGTATGCTGGAGATGACGGTGGAGCATATGACCGGGAAAGAGGCCATTGAGCTTGTAAAAAGCAGAAGATCGGGTTTTGACGGCAGAATGGAGGAATAATAGTATGAAATACGATTTTACTTCGATCATGGACCGGAGGGGCCGGGATGCCCTGGCCGTTGACAGTGTGGGACAGAAGATGTGGGGCAGTGAGCCGGATGAACCGAAAGAGGGATTTGATTTTATCCCCATGTGGGTGGCGGACATGAATTTCCCCACCTGCCCATCCGTTACAGAAGCAGTTATCAGGAGGGTGCAGCACCCGGCGTTCGGATATTTCCGTCCCACAGAAGAGTACTATGACTCGATCATACGTTGGCAGAGGGATCATTTCGGGGTGACGGGTCTGAAGAAGGAATATATCGGCTACGAGAACGGCGTACATGGCTGTGTAACCAGCGCAGTTCAGGTTCTCTCTCAGCCGGGGGACAGGATTCTGCTCCACAGCCCTTTCTATCTGGGGTTTTCGGATGATATCGAGGGGCTGGGACGCAGATCGGTATACAGTCCTTTGAAGAAGGATGAGGACGGAATCTGGCGGATGGACTATGAAGACATGAACCGGAAACTGAAGGAAAACAGCATCCATCTGGCAATCTTCTGTTCCCCTCACAATCCCTGCGGAAGAGTATGGGAAAGCTGGGAACTGGAGCGGGCAATGGAGGTCTATGAGGCCAATGACTGCTATGTCGTCAGCGACGAGATCTGGGCGGATCTGACCTATCCCGGATATCAGCATACTCCGACCCAGACGGTCAGTGACTGGGCAAAGGAACATGTGGTGGCTGTCTACGCGCCCAGCAAGACGTTCAATCTTGCCGGGATGATCGGAAGCTTCCATGTGATCTACAGTAAATACCTGCGGGATCGGATCTGCAGCTATTCACATGCCACCCATTACAATGAAATGAATGTCCTCTCCATGCATGCCCTGATCGGCGCCTATCAGCCGGAGGGATATGAGTGGCTGGAAGAACTGCGGACTGTACTGGAGGGGAATGCCCGGTTTGCGGTGGATTTTATCCGGCAGCACTTCCCGGGAGTGGACGTGTCCATGCCTCAGGGCACCTATATGATCTTTCTGGACTGTACAGAATACTGCCGGAGATCAGGACTGAGCATCGATGAGCTGATCCGGTCAGGATGGAGCGTCGGCGTGGGATGGCAGGACGGGAGAGCCTTCGGCGGTCCCTGTCATATCCGCATGAATCTTGCTTCTCCGCTGTCCAGGATCCGGGAGGCATTCGATCGTCTGAAGAAATATGTGTTTACGGCATGATTTTTTTCAATTCACGGAGAAATTGTTCTGCGATAGGAGTAAAAATCTGGTTCTTTTTCCAGATCAGGTACATATTCGTCTTAAGAGCAGGGGAGAGCGGCCGGAAGACCAGTCCGCTCTCCCTGCCTGTGTCTACAAGATGCTCGAAGGTCAGAAGGTATCCGAGTCCCTCCCTTACAAAGACAGAACCGTTGTAGGAGAGACGGAAGGAGGCTTCCAGGTTCAGTTCATTCAGCCGATCTCCGCACCACCTGGGCAGATCAGCCTGCCATCCCTGAGAGGAACAGAACAGAGGGAGTCCCCGGAGGTCTTCAAATGTTACAGACTGTTTTTGGGAAAGTTCACAGGAGGCGGGCATCACAAGTCCCCACAGATCCGAGTCCGGAAACCGGAGGGCGCGGTATTTTGCTCTGTCCGGCTCCTCAACGACTACAGCAAAATCAAGAACTCCTTTCTCCAGTTTCTCTGTCACCTGTTCTGTGTCGCCGCTGGTAATGTGGTAACGAAAGGCAGGATACTGCTTCTTAAATTTTCGGATGACCCGGGCGAGATACCGGATATGGAAGGATTCCGCGCATCCGAAATAAATCTCTCCCCCGACCATATCGTCCATGGTAGAAAATTCTGCCGTAATCTTGTCCGCCATGGACAGCAGATCCTCCGCCCGCTTTTTAAGAACCCTTCCCTCCTCTGTCAGTTCGATGGAAAAACTGTGGCGCAGGAACAGTTTCTTCCCAAGTTCTTCCTCAAGCTTTCGGAGCTGCTTGGATAAAGTTGACTGTGAAACGTGGAGACGTTCTGCCGCTTTCGACATATTCTCTTCCCGGGCGACTTCCAGAAAGTAGCGTAAAGTACGGATTTCCATTTTCTTCCTCATTTCTTCTGTTGTTTTCTCTCGCGATCGGTCTGGACCGCGTTTGGCGCAATCATTATACCATGAAATGAAAAAAAGTCATATTATGACATGAAAATATTCCATTAGCGAATAACTGAAAAGAAAAGATATAATAGTATCCGAAAAAGAAGATGAGATGAATGAAAGGATGGACTGATAAATGATCATGGATAATCTGAAACTTACAACGGAATGGGACAAGATTTTTCCCAAAAGTGAGAAAGTGGAGCACAGCAAGGTCTGTTTCCATAATCGCTATGGGATCACACTGGCGGCGGATATGTATATCCCGGCCGGCGCAAACGGAAAACTGCCGGCAATTGCAGTGTGCGGACCTTTCGGCGCAGTGAAGGAACAGGCGTCCGGGCTGTATGCCCAGACGATGGCGGAAAGGGGATTTCTGACCATCGCGTTTGACCCGTCCTTTACCGGGGAGAGCGGTGGGGAACCACGGTATATGGCGTCCCCGGATATTAATACGGAAGACTTCCAGGCTGCGGTCGATTTCCTTATCCTCCACGACCGGGTGGATCCGGAGCGGATCGGAATTATCGGAATCTGCGGATGGGGCGGGATGGCTCTGAACGCTGCCGCGCTGGACACACGGATCAAGGCGACTGTCACATCCACCATGTATGACATGTCCCGCGTGAATGCAAAAGGATATTTTGACGCAGAGGATTCTGCCGATGCACGCTATGCAAAGCGCCGGGCAATAAATGCCCAGAGGATCGAGGATTACAGGAGCGGAACCTGCAAGCAGGGCGGAGGAGTAGTTGATCCCCTGCCGGAGGATGCGCCTTTCTTCGTCAAAGATTATCATGACTACTATAAGACAAAGAGAGGGTATCATGTACGTTCCCTGAATTCCAACGAAGGATGGAATGTGACAGGATGTATGTCTTTCCTGAACCAGCCGATCCTGCAGTACAGCAATGAGATCCGCAGCGCGGTGCTGATTATGCACGGGGAAAAGGCTCATTCCTGTTATTTCAGCAGAGACGCCTATGCGGATATGATCAGGGATAATCCGTATACAGACAATAAGGAACTTCTGATCATCCCAGATGCAGTACACACAGATCTTTACGACGGAGGCGGAAAGGATGCCATCCCGTTTGACAGGATGGAGGGATTTTTCAGAACATATTTGAAATAAGAGTTACAGTTCATATCAGCGGTCTCAGCACGCAATGCGGAACTGGAACGCGTCAGCACGGGGAGTGCGCTTTGGGACCAACGGTTAGGTGTGAACAATAGCAGATAAGAACAGGAAATAGCGACAGACAGGCGCCGGCAGAAATGCCGGCGTTTTCTCTTGGATAATGACGGTTCTGAGAAAAATTCCACGGACAAAAAATTTCTGTGATTCTGTCACTGTCAGACAGGGAAAAACATGATATACTTGATAGAACCTGGAAACAGGTTTTTATAATAAGAAAAAACAGGAGAAGTGAAAATTATGGGTTTTACAATAGAAACAGGGATTTCGGCAGCAACTGTGTTTCTGCAGGGGCTTTTGAGTTTTTTCTCTCCCTGCGTCCTCCCGCTGGTGCCGCTTTATCTGGGATATCTTTCCGGAGGCGTCGGCGCGGCAGAGAAGGAACAGAAGAAAGCGGAGGGGCTGCGGCTGTTTATCCGTGTTCTGTTTTTTGTGCTGGGGATCAGCGCTGCATTTTTTATCCTCGGATTGGGCGCTTCGGCGGCAGGAACATTTTTCAAGGATCAGAGAATGCTGTTTGCCCGGATCGGAGGTATCCTGGTGATTCTTTTCGGGCTGTATCAGCTCGGGGTCTTTGGGACGGCAAAAGTTCTGGGAGAAGAGCACAGGCTTCCTCTTCGCCTTGAAAAGATGACCATGTCTCCGGTGACGGCCCTGATCATGGGGTTCACCTTCAGCTTTGCCTGGACACCCTGTGTGGGTCCGGCTCTGGCAAGCGTGCTGCTTATGGCCGGCAGCGCTCAGACCAGTGTGAAAGGTTTTCTTCTGATCGGAGTGTATACGCTGGGATTTATCCTTCCGTTTCTGGCAGCCGGGATCTTCACCGCGAAACTGCTGGGGGTCTTCCGGCGGCATATGAATATTGTAAAGTACACGGTAAAAGCCGGCGGGATCCTTATGATTCTTATGGGAGTACTGATGTTTACGGGAAAGATGAACGATATTACAGGATATCTGTCCACGGTGCAGGAAAACCTTTCCCAGGACAGCAGTGAAGAGAAGAAAGAGGAAAGCGCAGGAGAAAAAAGCGGGGATGCGGAGAAAGACGAAAGTGAAGGCGGGACAGAGAGCGGCGGTTCGGAAAACCAGAATGATTCCGGGGATCCGGATTCCACTGGTCAGAATAAAACGGCGGCATTCGATTTTGAACTGACCGATCAGTACGGGGAGACACATCGGATGTCAGATTATAAGGGGAAGGTAGTGTTCCTGAATTTCTGGGGAACCTGGTGCCCGCCGTGCCGGGCAGAGATGCCGGATATTCAGAAACTGTATGAAGAGTATGCATCACAGGGAGAAGAAGCAGAAGTTGTAATCCTCGGAGCGGCTGCGCCGGGCATGGGGCAGGAAGGTTCAGAGGAAGAGATCACGCAGTTCATGAGGGAGAACGGATACACCTATCCTGTACTCATGGACACAGACTGGGAGATGTTCACCTGGTACGGAATCACATCTTTTCCCACTACTTTCATGATCGACCGGGATGGGAATATCTTCGGATATGTTCCCGGACAGATGACGGAAGAGATCATGAGAAGCATTATTGATCAGACGCTGGAAGGGTAGAAATGTACAGCAGAGCCGGAAACTGCAAGAGAGCTCCTTACGGATGCGGATCTGAAAAGATCCTGCCCGCAAGGAGCTCTTCTGTCATATTCCGGCGGAATGATGCGCCGGCCTTTCCTGCCTAATCTACCGCTCTCAGACGTTCCACGATGCTCTGCTTCTCCAGGTTTTTAAAGCAGATATAGGGGATCAGCACCGCAAATGCGATCAGGACCGGAGTGCAGATCAGAAGCGGCGTCAGGGTAAAGTGGAAGGTGGACGTCCAGTCGCCTGCCACCATCATGCGGACACCCACGCCGACAGCGATGGCGCCGATCACATAGGACGCGACCAGGGTGGCTCCAGCATAGTACAGACCTTCGTCGATGAGCATGGTGCGGAGCTGCCGTTTTGTCATGCCCACGCTCTGGATCATGGCGAACTCTTTCTGCCGGGATACGATGGCGGTCATCATGGAATTGATGAAGTTCAGGATTCCCACCAGAGCGATGATGATACTGATCGAAAATGCAGTCACCGTGTTTGCACGGGTCTGTTCCTCGTAGTGCTCGATGAGCGTGTTCTTTGAAGTATAGGTCAGTGTTCTGTCCACATTGTGCTGATAATCCGTCAGCATTTCCTCCGCCGCTGCCTGATCCTCCTCAGCTACGTTGAAAAACAGTTTGCGCAGCGTGTTGTCCGGATACATCTCACGGAAGGTGTCGGCCGGGAGATAGAAAGAGGCGAAGGAAGCAGTGGAACTGCTGACGCCCTCTGTGATGGAGCGGATGTTTTTCACGATGCCCATGACCTCGTATTCCTTGCCGCCCAGTTCTACCCGGTCGCCCACAGAGTAGGTGGGCTGTGTCTCGGTGTCGCCGTATTCCGCACCGGATGAGGCTTCTGCGAGCACATAATCGCCGGAGAGAAAACGTTCCTTGTCAAAGGTTCCGTCAATCATGTATCCCTGTGAGGCGAAGGTATCCAGTACCAGACCGTCCGTTCCATAGAGGATGGCGGTACATTCTCCGCTGCCCATGACCGCATGGTAAGCCTCTGCAAGGCCGGGATCCACCTGTTCGATATAGGGAAGACGGTCGTCTGCATTGTAGTAAGCCCGGATATTCTCCAGGGCGGACTCTCCCAGCCTGTGAGTGAACACCTGGGAATAGAGCCGTCCTGTATCCTTCAGTCCGTCCAGTCCCCGGATCTGACTGACAAGCTGATCGGAGATGGTGGTTCCACGGGGATCGTATGTACTGAAGTTGGAGGCGATGGAACTGTCTTTTACCTCGAAATCGCTGATCACTGTGTCACTCATATATTTGTCAATGTCAAAGCTTGCGTTTTTCGCGTTGATACAGGTCAGAAGGACCAGTCCCAGGGTGAGGGAACAGATCACGGTAAAGGTGCGCTTCTTGTTCCGGCCCAGGTTCGAGAGCGCCATTTTCGGAATGCTGGCGCCGCCAGTGCTTTTTTTGATCTTACGTTTGCTCTGCGTTCCGGTATCCGTGTAACGCAGCGCTTCGATTGGAGAGACTTTCCCTGCGATCCGCGCCGGCTTCAGGCAGGAGATGAGTACGGTCAGGAAGGCGAACAGAGCGGATCCGATGAAGATCAGCGGATTGACTGACGCCTTCGCGTCTGCTCCTGTTCCGGTAATCAGAAAGGGAACAAGTACCACGCCTGCAAGGTATCCAGCCAGAAGCCCGATGGGGATCCCGATCAGACAGAGGCGGCGTGCCTGTCCGTAGACGATCTTTTTGATCTGACGCCGGGACGTTCCGAGTGTCTTAAGCCTTCCGTAGAAGCGGATGTTTCCTGCCACAGAGATCTGGAAAATGTTATAGATGATCAGGTATCCGCTGAGGAACACCAGGACCATGCAGATCATCATGGGAAGCACCTCACGGATGATATTCTGGTTTGACGAGGAGTCATAGGCCATGTTTGTGCCGTAGGATGCGACGCCGGAGAGTCCTGTATCGGAAAGGATCTGCTCCGCAGATCCCGCCAGGTCCCGGTCGGACCTCAGGTTTACATGGAGCATGCCGGTGCCGAAGACCTGTCCGTTATCCCGCTGGGCAGCCTGATCAATGCCGGCGCACTCTGCCTGGACAAAGGCGTCAGAGACCCATGCCATGCTCGCCATGGCGGCGGAATTTCCCTCCCAGTAACCGCACAGGATGAAATGAGAGGTGGTGTACTCCTCGCTGTTTAAGTCCTTCCGCCATTGCAGCGTAATCTTCTGACCCAGCTCATGGGGCAGTCCCATCTTATCCAGTGTGATGGTATCCAGCGCGATCTCATCTTCCGCCTGGGGAAGTGTTCCCGTGGTTGGAAGAGAGAAGCAGGATCTGGCAAAATTTTCATCGCCATAGCGGATTTCCACCTGACGTCCGGTCAGTTCGTCGTTTTCCGCAATGCCGATGACAATGCTTTTGCCCCAGTCCCGGACGGCATCCTGAGAGACAATGGCGTCCATGTCCTCATCGGTCAGGGAACTGAAGGTGAGATGGCTGTCATAGCCGGCTGTCTGAAAATTCATGTCCTGCAGGTTCTTCACCATGCTCTGGGACAGGACGAAGAGGGAGGTAAACATCATGGTGGTCAGCGCGATCGCGAAAATGGCGATCAGGTTGCGCAGTTTATTTGAGAGAAAACTCCGGTTTATCAGTGTCCGTATCATGACGCCACCCCCTTACTCTGCGATCCGTCCGTCTTCGATGCGGATGGTGCGGTCTGCCTGCTCTGCGATCTCGGGGTTGTGGGTGATCATGACGATGGTCTGGCTGTATTTCCGGCTGGTCTTTTTCAGCAGGTCGATGACCTCGTCGCTGGTCTTGCTGTCCAGGTTCCCGGTAGGCTCATCCGCCAGGATGATGGCCGGTTTGCTGGCAAGGGCGCGGGCAATGGCGACACGCTGCTGCTGTCCTCCGGAAAGGGTGTTGGGCATATTGTAGAGCTTCTTTTCCAGCCCGAGAAGGGACACGATCTCTTTGATGAATTTCCGGTCCGGTTTCTTTCCGTCAAGCTGGATCGGCATGACGATATTTTCATATACGTTGAGGATGGGGATCAGGTTGTAGTTCTGAAAGATGAATCCGATCTTCTGGCGTCGGAACACGGTCAGGTCTTCGTCCTTTAACTTGCCCAGTTCGTATTTGTCCACTTTGACGCTGCCGGATGTGGGGCGGTCCAGACCACCCAGCATGTTGAGCAGAGTAGATTTGCCGCTCCCGGATGTGCCGATGACCGCGACAAACTCGCCCTGTTCTATGGAAATGTTCACGTCGTCCAGAGCCCGGACGATGTTCGGCTCGCTGCCGTACTGTTTTGTGAGATGTGCTGTTCTTAAGATATTCATATTCTCAGTCCTCTCTTTACAAGTTATTGAATATGAGCTCATTGTAGCGGAGAGGAGAAAAGTTACAATAAAGGATGCGTAAACTAACATCCAGGATGAAAAAACTAAAAGCAGACAGGATTTTAAGCTGATCAGAGATCAGACAGGGATCAGCACCTTCAGGCGGAATACTCCGTCTTCCGCGCTGACACTGCACTGTCCGTCATATTTTTCCACCGCCTTTTTGATATTGGGAATGCCGAATCCATGCAGGAACCGGTCCTCTTTCGTTGTCCCTTCCGGAATCCCCTGATCTTCCTGCATGTTGTTCTCCGCGGTGATCATCAGCATGTCCCGGATCTTCGCCGCTTTCACCGTGACCAGACGGCGCTCCTCCGGCAGCTTTTCGCTGGACTCGATGGCGTTGTCTATGGCGTTCCCGAAGATCGTGCTGATATCCAGCGTCTCTATGAAATCTCCGTTTTCAAAATGGATCACGGCGTTGAAGTCAATATGCTTTTCTCTGGCTTTTGCTGATTTGTCCCGGATGATGATGTCCAGAAATTCGTTTCCGGTGTGCACATAGTTTTCATAATCCGAGATCTGTTCCTGAAGTTCCCGGGCGGCCCGCTTTGTTTCATCTGTTCCCGGCTGGCTCTCAAGGATCAGAAGATGGTTCTTCATGTCATGATAGATCCGCCGCACCCGTTCCTCGTCCCGGATACGATCCTTGTAATAATCCTTCTGCATCTGAAGCTCCTGCGTCCGGTAAGCGGTCTGCATGGAATCGCAGATATAGGAGGCAAGATACATGCAGCCGAAGCTGGAGAAAATAGACGCGCCGCAGATCGGGTATGCGATCAGCGTATCATCCGGCATAAAGTAGAGGATCGTGAAGATGGCGACAAAGGACGCCAGGATCAGCATATCCACGATCAGCCACATCCGGAGCGTCAGGTGGGATGCGATCTTTGAGAGAAATCTCTTAAGGATCAGCCAGGCGCCGCACCAGAAAAGCAGGCGAAGGAGGAGAGAAAAGGTATGGATTGCGGTGCTGATCAGAGTCAGTTCCGGTGATACCAGCGTTTCTTCAAATGTGGCGTCTGTCACAAGTTTAAAAAGCCTGCCTCCGATATCCAGCATCAGATAGTTGACGGCAATGAGAGCCGGATAGAAGACCAGGAGGACGGACAGTTTTTCCATGAAAGTTCCCCGGTAAAAGAGCAGCACATAGATGAAAAAACCTGCCATCGTGCCAGAGAGACTGCCGGCGTCGTTAGCGTAGATGATGGAGTCCGCAAGATAGCCGCACACAAGGAAGGCGGCGATCTTAAGGAACAGATTTTTGCGCAGAGGGATAAAGGTCCGGATGATCCAGAAAAAGACAAAAGTGTATCCCCACGCAAACAGAAAACTCAGAAAGTTAAGAAACGGTATCATAAAAAGTTCCCCCAGTAATCCGTAAGTTTTTCCATAAATTCTTTCCGCTTTGGCTGGCTGACCGGAATATGGTCCCCGGTGATCAGTTCGATATCCAGCTTTTTGACGCCCTTAATATAGAACAGGTTTACAAGATAACTTGTATGGCAGCGGACAAAGCCTTTTCCGGAAAGCTCCCGCTCCATTTCCTTCATGCTCTTGTAACTGATGATATTTTCCTGCTCCGTGTGGAACATCAGGTTCCGGTTAAAGGTCTCGACAAAGCAGATCGACTTCAGCGGGATTTTGTATTTCCCGCTGTCGTTGGCGATCACCAGGGAAGGAGAGTCATCCCGTTTCCTTCGCGCGAGAAACCTGTCCAGTTCTGCTTTCAGCCGGGCATATTTCAGAGGTTTTATGATATAGTTTGTAGCCTGGTATTTATAGCCCTCCAGCCCGTACTGGGTGAGGGTGGTCAGAAAGATGAGCCCCACGTTTTCGTCCATCTGCCGGAGGCGCTCCGCAGTGTGGAGCCCGTCCAGCAGTCTCATCTGGATATCGAGGAAGATCAGGTCGATGGACGGATCATAGTTTTCGATCAGGTTCATGCCGTCATAGAAAGGTGTGATCTTTATCTGTTCGCCGGTGTCTTTGGAATAATGCTCCACCAGACCGGCAAGATGCTGTACAAAATCTTTTTCGTCGTCGCAGATCGCTATATGTATCATAGTGCTGTACCTCAGTTGTTTTTTCCAACACATTATTATAGCAGAAAATTTTTTTGTGCGGGAGAGAGGGACAGGAAAATTCATGTTCTGGATTTTATACAATGCATATGCTGTAATGCATGTGATCAAGAATCCGGAGATGTGTTTTGTCAGTTAAAGCTGATCCGAATCCCGAGCCAGGACTCGCGAGCGAGTCCTGAACCCGGGGCGTCCCGGAACGCTGATTGGAAGATCAGGGCGTGATCCTGCGGGCAATCAGAACGTCCATACAGTGCCGGTGCGGGATCCCGCTGCTCGTGCAGTTAATGATCTGCTCCTCCATCTTTTCAATTTTCCAGTCATGATAATATCGGAACAGTTCCCCCGTTTCCCAGAAATATTCCCGATTCGTCTCTCAGTCCGGAGGAGTTTCTATAAAAGGTTTTGATACGAACACATTCAGAATATGAATTCCATTCGTTCGAGTTGATTTCTTTGCTTTAAAAATAAAATCAGCTCTTTTCTCGGCGGGGAGATACTGGAGAGCGCCACTGCAGTATATTACATCAAAACAACTTTCATCGGATCCTTCGGGAGTGTATTTCAGAAGATCCGCCCTGAAAAAGTCTACGGAAACCTGATTGATCCGTGCCGGGTTTCTTCCTTATTTCCTTTCTTCCCGCGAAGCAACAAGCCAAACGGACATGCCTGCATGTCTGTCTGTTTGGCGACTGCCGCGAGGGTCAAATACCACAATGCAGGCATCGGGGTATTTGACTTAGCTATATTATAGTTGATTTTTAAATTAATAAGTATTGAAAAATACTTATTAATTAATATAGAAAGTTTAACGATTGTCTTAGATAACCTTCTGGAGATTTATACTACATGATTCTGCAATAAATTGGAATAACGTGATTGTTGAAACTGAAAGAAAAATTCAACTGCAGGTTGAAAAAGAACCGTATGTCTGGAATCGCAGAACTGCCGGAAGATATCTGTAGATATATTTTCATACATCACTTTTCTGAAAAACTGATCAATGCTATAATAAATCCATCCGAGCCACGGTTCCTGGGAATCTGTGATCAGGAAGAAAGAAAAATGAGAGACTCACTTTGGCGGAACGACGTTCTGTGAGTCTGCAGGGGTACGAAGATGATAACCGTTTATAACAAAAATTTTTCCATACCTCAGATCTGCGGGTCAGGACAGTGTTTCCGGCTGGACCGGACGGAGGATGGATTCTATGAAGTGATGGCTTATGACCGTTATCTGAAAATGGAAGTGAAGCCGGAGAAAACTCTCCTGTACTGTTCAGAGGAAGAGTACGAGGGATTCTGGAAAGGATATTTTGATCTGGATACAGATTACGGAGCGTATCTGTCCCGGATCGACCGGGAGGACGCTTATCTCAGGAAAGCGGCGGACTTTGGCAGTGGTATCCGTATTCTGCGCCAGGATGTATGGGAAATGATTATCACCTTTATCCTCTCCCAGCAGAACAATATTCCCCGGATCAAAGGGCTTATACAGATTTTGGGCGAACGGTACGGAGAGAAACGGGAGACACCGGATGGAAAGTTTTATCATACTTTCCCCGATGCGGAAAGTCTCGCCCGTGCCACAGAGGAGGAGCTGAGGGCTCTGAAGCTGGGATATCGCAGCAGATACATCTGCGGGACGGCGAAGATGGCGGCCTCCGGGGAGGTGGATCTTGCGGGACTTTCCCGGATGGAATATCCCGAGGCGCGGGAGGAACTGATGAAATTTCCGGGAGTGGGAGGCAAGGTGGCGGACTGCATCTGCCTGTTTGCATTACACCAGCTGGATGCATTCCCGGTGGACACCCATATAAAAAAAGTGGTAGACTCGCAGTATGGAGGCAGGTTCCCGTTCAGCCGGTACAAAGGCTGCGCGGGAATCATGCAGCAGTACATCTTTTATTATGACCTGAAAGGAGAAGCCGATAAATGAAAGTGTTAGTGGTGGTTGACATGCAGAATGATTTTGTGGACGGAGCGCTTGGAACGAAGGAAGCCTGCGCCATTGTCCCGGATGTGGTGAAGACGATAGAGGGATTTGAAGGGAAGATCGTGGCGACACGGGATACGCACGGAGAAAATTATATGGAGACTCAGGAGGGAAGACACCTTCCGGTCATCCATTGCGTGAAAGGAACAGAAGGCTGGAAGATCAACGGTGAGATTCGGAGTGCCCTGGAAGAGAAACAGGCTGCGGTGATTGACAAGCCTACGTTTGGAAGTGTGGCGCTGGGTGAGTATGTGCGAAAGATAGACAGAGAAGAAGAAAAGGTGGAGGAGATCCTGCTCATCGGCGTCTGCACAGATATCTGTGTGATCTCAAACGCGCTTCTTCTGAAGGCATATCTTCCGGAGGTGCCGGTTAAAGTTGCGGCGTCCTGCTGTGCAGGGGTGACTCCCGAGAGCCACGTGCAGGCGCTGGAGGCGATGAAGCCCTGTCAGATCGAGATTGTGTAACTGATTGTCCGAAGAAGCGGGAGGAAGACGAAGATGGAGAATTTCAATTATTATACTCCGACGAAAGTTGTGTTCGGACGGGGAACGGAAGAACAGGTCGGAGAACTTGTGAGACAGCAGGAATGTAAAAAAGTACTGGTGCACTATGGAAGCGGAAGTGTGAAGAGGAGCGGACTGCTCGACCGTATTTGCGGTTCACTTGACGCTGCAGGGATTGATTATATTTCTCTGGGCGGCGTGGTGCCAAATCCAAGGCTGTCCCTTGTGTATGAAGGCATAAGAATCTGTAAGGAAGAAAACGTGGACTTTATCCTTGCTGTGGGCGGCGGAAGCGTGATCGATTCCGCCAAAGCCATCGGGTACGGCGTTGCAAACGAAGGGGATGTGTGGGACTTTTATGAGAAGAAACGTCAGGCGAAAGCCTGCCTTCCCATAGGGGTTGTCCTGACCATCTCGGCGGCAGGGTCTGAGATGAGCGATTCTTCTGTCATAACAAACGAAGACGGATGGCTGAAGAGGGGATACAGCAGTGACCTGGGAAGGGCAGGGTTTGCAGTCATGAATCCGGAACTTACCATGACGCTTCCCAAATATCAGACGGCAAGCGGATGTACGGATATCATGATGCACACTATGGAACGCTACTTTAATCAGGCAGAGAACATGGAGCTGACAGACGGGATCAGCGAGCACCTGATCCGCACCGTGATGAAGAATGCGCAGATTCTCATGGAGCATCCGGATGATTATAATGCCCGTGCAGAAGTAATGTGGGCGGGGAGTTTGTCCCACAACGGGCTGACCGGCTGCGGTACAGACGGGGGAGACTGGGCCAGCCATCAGCTGGAGCATGAGCTGGGAGGAATGTTTGACGTGGCTCATGGCGCCGGACTTGCCGCCGTGTGGGGAAGCTGGGCACGGTATGTGGTTGACGCCAGACCGGAGCGCTTCGCGCAGTTTGCCGTAAATGTCATGGGCGTGGAAAAGGGAACGGACGATATGGAGACCGCGCTGCGAGGAATCGAGGCAATGGAGGACTTTTACAGGTCTGTTGAAATGCCGGTCAGCATCCGTGAACTGGGAGTGGATCCTACAGATGAACAGCTCCATGAGATGGCAGAGAAATGCAGTCATTTCAGAAAGCGTACCATTGGCTGCGTGAAGAAACTGGATGTGGATGATATGTACCGCATCTATAAAAATGCACTTGGATGATCTGAATCGGGCAGAATATCCCGGATCACCGACAGACAGATACAGGACTGGAGGAGAATGATGAAAAATACGGTTGAGATGATGGATGAGCTTCAGAACAGGGCGCTCCATGACGAGGAGCTGAAGAAACGATTTCTGGAAACAAGAGACAGTGAGGACTATCTGGGCGAGTTCTGCAGAGTGTGCAGAGAGCTCGGATATGAAATCTATCCCATGGATATCATTCAGGCTGGGGATGAATTCTATGCTACAATGAAGAGGAGCACCAACGGCGGCGGAGAGAATTCTCCGGTGCTGGACGGGGAAGACGACCTCTACGAGATGTTTTTCGCCAGCCTGGAGCAGAGCGGAGTCTGAGGGAACAAAAAAGCATTAATAATCATATTTAAGGAGGAAATTCTCAATGGAATCAACATTAAATGACCTGAAGAACAGAAGGAGCATCCGGTCTTATAAACCGGAGCAGATCAAAGAGGAAGAACTTCAGAAGATTCTCGAGGCGGGGATATACGCTCCCACAGGGATGGGGAAGCAGTCCCCGAAGATCGTGGTAGTACAGGATAAGGAGACAAGAGACCTTTTGTCCCGGCTGAACGCGAAATATTTTCCGGGAGCATCGGAAGGAATGGATCCATTTTACGGGGCGCCGACGGTCCTTGTGGTCCTTGCGTCAAGGGAAAGACCGACATGCGTGGAGGACGGATCCCTTGTCCTGGGAAATCTGATGAACGCAGCATATGCTGTCGGCGTGGGTTCCTGCTGGATCCACAGGGCAAGAGAGGTGTTTGATTCTCCGGAAGGAAAGGAACTTCTCAGAAAATGGGGGATCGAAGGAGACTACATCGGAGTGGGACACTGCATCCTGGGTTATCCGGAAGGAGACGCACCGGCGGCAAAGCCGAGAAAAGATGACTATGTGGTCTATGTGAGGTAAGAGAAAATGACGGGTTTTGTCTGTGTGGGAGCGGGAGGTGCTCTGGGAGCCATGCTCCGGTACGGGATCAGTCTGATTCCATATAAGGGAAGCTTTCCGGTGCTTACACTGATTACGAATGTACTGGGAGCGCTTGCCATCGGATATATCGCCGGGACGGCGGCAAGGAGAAACATGCCGGGAAACCTGGTGCTGTTTTTGAAGACCGGAGTGTGCGGGGGCTTCACCACATTTTCCACTTTCTCTCTGGAAGCTTACGGACTTCTGGGAAAGGCAGAGTATGCCGCGGCGTTCCTCTATATGGCGCTCAGCGTAGTCCTGTGCCTGGCGGGAGTGATGCTGGGAATGTTTGCTGCGGAGAATCTGTGATCATGACAGGTAAAGTGAAGAGCAGGACAATGGACGGTGGGATGACAGGAAAGCAGAGCAACAGAAAAATACAGATCTGCCGTGCCTCCGGGCAGCGGCTGCGGGAGGCGGCAGAGATCGTGGAGACGGTAGACCGTCTGATGGATCACAGAGAGTGGTTTGTGGCGGAGAGTCCGGAAGAGTTTGAGCGATGGATGAAACAGGGAAAAGGAATACTCTATCTTGCTGTTGATGCGGATTCGGGAGAAGCGGGCGGGATGTTCTTTGCCGTGATCCCGGGTATGGATCCGGAGAATCTGGGGTACGATATCGGTATGGAGGAAACCGAACTGGAACAGGTCGCTCTGATGGATACGGCAGCGGTGCTGCCCGGATTCCGGGGATACAATCTTCAATACCGGATGATGCAGGCCGCGGAACAGGATCTTCAGAAAATGGGATACCGGTATCTGATGTGCACGGTCCACCCCGAAAACCGGTTCAGCAGAGAGAATGTGAAGCGTCAGGGGTACCGGAAAGTGATGACAAAGGAGAAATACGGAGGATATCTCAGAGATATCTGGCTGAAAGAACTGAAGTAGAGCCTTACTGGCTGCTGCTCACACAACACTTACTGTTGTCACTTTCGGGTAACAAAGATTGCGATTGACTAACCCTGCATGGGTTTCCTACAATAGAAAAAAGGAGGGATACTATGCAGGCGTTATCTGAAGCAAGGCCGGGAGAGACCTATACGATCAAGTGGATGTTCGGTGTGCCGGAAGTTCTTGAATTCCTGCACAGCCACCACGTCGAGGAAGGCGGTACGATCCGCCTGATCCATCGCTGCTATGACAGTGTGATCATTGGAATCCAGGACAAACGTTTTGTGATCGGAGACGAGATCGCGGAGCGGATCAAAGTATAAGCAGGAAAGACAAAGCGCCGG
>CAKNHF010000041.1 GCA_930972465.1 uncultured Lachnospiraceae bacterium | reverse complement strand
AGGAAGTCCTGCAGATTTTTATGTTTGAACGTATCATTGAACGTCTTTCTGTTTCCCCGTACAAGGACAGATTTATTTTAAAAGGCGGGCTGTTGATTTCCGCCATCCTCGGCGTAGAGGAACGGACAACAATGGATATGGACACAACCGTAAAAGGCTTACCAATGGGTGTTTGCTATACCGCGGGAACGGCATAATTACAGGTTCTTTTAGATGTAATCCTTCGAGAGCTGTTTACCTTCTCCTTTCTTTTATCCGGAAGAATCTGTCTGAAATTCTCAGACAGTTTCTCCGGCGTTCTTCTGTGTTTCTCTCTGGAGAAAATTATAGCAGAAAGGGAATCCTTCTCACAACTGAGCGATCCTCAAAAGAAAAACGACGGATATTAACCGCCGCTCATTTCACGTACTTGATTCTCACTTTGTATGTAGTATAATTTTCTTGATGCCGGATTCCAAAAATCTGAATCCACATGTGCCTGCTCAGAAGCGGGTAATAAAATATTGAGGAAGTGTGATCGATGAATTCATTTACGATAGAAAACAGGACTGTCACTGTGTTTCCGGCTGCCGGACCGGACAGACCTGTGATATACCTGAATACTTTCGGGCAGGAAGGGGAACAGGTACTTCAGAATCTGCAAACCCTGGAATGCCCCGATTTTACCCTGGTAACCGTCAGTGATCTGAAATGGAATCACGATATGTCTCCGTGGGATATTCCTCCCCTTTCAGAAAAGGATACGCCTTTCACCGGCGGGGCAGACGATTATCTGAAACTTCTGACCGGGGAGATCATGCCGGAAGCCGAAAGATCAGTAAATGGCACCCCGGCATGGCGCGGGATCACAGGTTATTCTCTTGCCGGACTGTTCGCCATATACACAGTCTGCCAGACCGATCTGTTTTCCCGTGCCGCCAGCATATCCGGTTCTCTCTGGTTTCCCGGTATAAAGGAGTATCTCTTTTCTAATGAGCTAAAAGGAAAAACAGATCATCTCTATTTTTCTCTCGGAGACAGGGAACACCATACACGGAACAAAGTTTTAAAATGCGTCCGCCAGAATACCGAAGAGATCGCCGATTTTTATAAAAGACAGGGAATCGATACCGTGTTCCGGCTGAACCCGGGAAACCATTTTATAAATGCGGTTGAGCGAAACGCTGACGGCATCGCATGGCTTCTGAGCAGATAACCGGTACATCTTTTCACTGTACTAGCTGATAAATGTCGCCAGGAAGGCGATTCCTGCTGTGATCACAGGCAGATACCAGCCTCCGGTACAATCTTGTTCTTTTCCCGCCAGCCTTCGTATCATTCTGCTCTTCATAAGCAGTCTCAGGATCAGCCATCCTGCCATCACGCCCAGCACATTTGCAGTCAGGTCGTCGATATCCGTCGCCCGGTAAGGAGTGAACATCTGGCTGCTCTCAATCCCGAGAGATACACCAAAGCCAAGCAGGAAACATTTTCCCGCCTTTTCATAAGTCGTGCTGATCAGAGGGACCAGGAAGCCCAGAGGCATGAAGCAGATCACATTCAAGATATATCCCATGCTGATCCCGTCCACGAACGGGACCAGGTTGAGATTGGGAGCAAACAGGGACTCCCCGTAGGACGCCGTTCTAAGGAGCTGACTCAGCGAGGGCGTTCCCACAATATTGCAGAACACAATGCACAGATAATAGTAAAGCAATACGGAAAAGATCATCGTGCGCAGATCTGTCCCTCCGCTCTTTCTCCTCAGTATCATGTATAATATGATACATGTCACCGCCAGCCCCGCAATGAATACCGGGCTTAAACAGAGCAGTCCCGCAATGGACTCCCATAGACTGAGCTGTATCATAGTTCCCTGATTTTCCATCCTTTTTGTCCCTCCTAAAGCTCATATCGTTTTCTCTTCAAAAAATTTCTGAAACTCACATCGTGGAAAACGCCCACAGATTATTAATCTGATATTCCAGAGTATCGTAGTCCCATAGTGTCTCGCTCCTCCGCCTGCTGTTTGGATCATTAACCCGGATCTTTCCGTCCTCCACACCGGTCAGCACGATAAAATGCCCCGTGGTAGTAAAGTCGCCGGGGCGCATGCTGCATATGACCGGATGTCCGCTCTCCAGCTCTGAGAGGATTCCGTTCTCACTTAAATCCAGTTCCTGTCCCTGTACGCCGAAATGTTCCGCGCCTGCGGTCATCAGCTCCCAGCTTGTACCTGACTCGCCTGTATAGTATCCCTGCTCCTCCGCATACTGTGCCACTCTATACGGAGTAATGGTATTATCTCCGGTCAGTCCGGCCGCCACCATTGCCACCACCGTAGGGCCGCATCCGTTGATGGCGATCATATTGTCCCCGTACTGCGCATATCCCCAGCGCTCATCCCACTGAAGAAGGAGCGGGATCTCACCGGAAGTGATATCCCCGATATTTTCCGCCGGGGCATCATCCTTTTTCTCTGTATAGTCCAGTACAAAATCCGCTGTCTCCTCATTGTTTGCCAGCAGTTCCAGCAGATCCTCCGGATACTGATCCGCCTGTTCAAGCACCTGCCGGACTTTCCCGTCCGTCTGTGCCATGGCTGCAAGCTTTCCGCGTGTATCAGAGTCCGCGGAATTCTCCCCCGATTTCACAGTACTCCCGCTGCTCCATATATCCTGTATTCCGCTGCTTTTTACGATTCCGGAATCCGTAAGGACAAAATTGTTCCCTATATAATCAGCCATCGAGACCAGAACCGCCAGCACACCCAGAGCAACTGCCCCCTTCATAAACCGTCTGATACGCCGCTTTCTTCTTCCTCTTCTGTTCAGTTTTCTTCCGGAGTAATATCTGCCGGACATGATACACCGCCTCCTGTTCACGACTCACTCCTGAGAATCCCGGCTCGGGAATCAGTCGAATTCCGTTTACACCGAGATTATATTCCCCCAAACAAACGGATTTATTGAACAAATTCTTAAGATTTCCTTGAATTGTACGGGACTTGAAAAAAGGAGCCAACCTGTTTATACTGATTTCATATTCCATGCCGGCATATGAAATACATACTTTTTTCTCTTCCGGCTGTTTACAGAATGGAGATCAGACATGAATATTGAGGAATTTTTAAACGGAAGATCATTTGACGCATATGATTATTTCGGCGCTCATCCCGAAAACGGCGGCACTGTATTCCGCACCTATGCCCCTAATGCATGGAAAGCAGGGGTCTGCGGAGATTTCAGCGGGTGGGATATCGTCGAACTGAACAGAATACATGACTGCGGTATCTACGAAGTATTCATTCCGCATGCATATCCCGGAATGAAATATACATATCGCATCTATGACAGAAAAGGAAATATGTACGAACACTGCGATCCTTTCGGAGCCGGAATGGAATACCGCCCGTTCTACGCCTCCATTATCCGGGATCTTAACAGCTATCAGTTCAGTGATCAGGACTGGATGCGCCAGAGAACCGACTGCAGGGAAAAGCCGCTCAATATCTATGAGGTACATGCGGGATCCTGGAAAAAGGATGAAGCCGGACACACCTCTTATCTCTATCTGGCCGACACTCTGCTCCCGTATATGAAGGAATGCGGCTACAACTATGTAGAATTCCTGCCCCTCACAGAATATCCCTGTGACGAGTCATGGGGGTATCAGACTTCCTGCTTTTTCAGTCCCACATCCCGTTATGGCTCGGCAGAGGATCTGATGCAGATGGTGGACCGTTTCCACCAGAACGGAATCGGAGTCATTCTGGACATTGTTCCCGGGCATTTCGCGGTGGACTCTTTCGGGCTGAAATGCTATGACGGGACCTGCGTGTATGAGTATCCTTTTAAAGACGTTCAGTTTAATGAGTGGGGAAGCCTGAATTTTAACCTCAGTCGGAATGATGTCCGCAGCTTTCTTTTCTCCGCTGCGGACTACTGGATCGAAAAATTTCATTTTGATGGACTCCGGATAGATTCGGTGAGCAATATTCTGTACTGGCAGGGTGATCGAAGCCGTGGAATCAATCAGAACGGGGTCGAATTTCTCCGCCTGATGAACCGGGGACTTAAGACCCGCCACCCGGATATTCTCACCGCAGCCGAGGATTCTACAGAATTCCCGCATGTCACGGGAAATCCGGACGAAGGAGGACTTGGTTTTGACTACAAATGGGATATGGGGTGGATGCATGACACTCTGGAATACATGCAGATGGATCCTTATCTCCGAAGCCCTGGTGCAGACAAGCTGAGTTTCTCCATGTGGTACTTCCAGAGCGAGCGGTTCCTGCTGCCTCTCTCACATGATGAGGTTGTACATGGCAAGGCCACAATCCTTCAGAAAATGAACGGGGACTATGAAAACAAATTTCCCCAGGCCCGGGTTCTGTATACCTATATGTATATGCATCCCGGAAAAAAACTGAATTTCATGGGAAATGAGATCGGACAGTTCCGGGAGTGGTCGGAAAAAGAGCAGGAAGACTGGGAGCTGCTCTCGTATCCGGCTCACAGACAGTTTCATGATTATATCCGCGCACTGAATCACCTGTATCTGCACAGTTCCCATCTTTATTATGATTATGGCTTCGGTAATTTCGAATGGGCAGATCTGAACAGCACCGGGCGGGCCGTCTTTGCTATCCGCAGGAAAACCGCAGAAGGCGAAATCCTGGCCGTCATGCATTTTGACTGTGATCCCGAAGCGCCATACAGAATATCGCTGCCGCCCTGTAAACGGACCGAACTGCTGCTGCACAGCGGGCAGACCTGTTTCGGAGGGACATGGACGGAGCCGGAGTCGTCCTTCCATATAATCAATCAGGAAACGGACGCTCCGGCTCAGGATCTTCAGAATGCTGTTCTTGAGATCATGCTCCGGCCCTACGACTGTCTGATCTTCTCTGTTGAATACTGAATCCCGGCGGGCATTTATCTCCATATCTCCCGGATCACCCGACGGATATTTCCCGATGCGATCTTATCAATCTGTCTGGGAGTGATTCCTGCCCGCCTCATTGTCTCCCAGACCTTTTCCATATCTCTGACGTCCTGTATCCCTTTCGGGAGATCCGCCCGTGCGAATCCGTCAAAGTCCGTTCCCAGCGCCACAGCATCCTCTCCGGCCTGATTCATCATCCACCTGACATGTCTGACAATATCCTCTGCGTCGGCCCGGTTCTCACCTCCGTCTGTCTCTCTCAGAAAGGCCGAATAAAAATTCACACCGACTGTCCCTCCCTTCTCGCCGATTGCGCGGAGCATCTCATCCGAAAGATTTCGGGGATGTGGGCAGAGACTTCTGGCGTTGGAATGGGACGCGACGACCGGCACTCTGCTGTGCCTGATACAGTCCCGGAAACCGCCGTCTGAGAGGTGGGACACGTCAATCATAATTCCCAGATCGTTCATCCGTTCCACCACTTCCATGCCGAACCGCTTCAGTCCCCTGTCCATCACGGTTCTTTCCCGGCTGTTCGGGCTTCCCAGACAGTTCTCATAATTCCAGGTCAATGTAAGAAGACGTACTCCCTTTTTATAAAGTTCATCCAGCCGTTCCGTCTTCCCGTTCAGCACACCGCCTTCCTCCACGGTCAGTATTCCGCCAATGAACTCCCCTGTTTTCTCCGGGAGCAGATCCTCTGCTCCTCTGATAATATGAAAGTCCCCTTCTTCTTCTCTAAGCGCGGAATCCGCCATTTCAATAACCTCTGCATATGCCCGGTCCCATACTTCACTTCCGTAAATTTCTCCCGGTTTCTTCTCTGTGCCACGGCCTTCCGCGGGGCTGATATAGTCAGCGGCATTTACAAAACAGGCAAAAAACTGGGCCTGTGCGCCCGCCCTCTTCAGTCTGTCCAGGTCAACGCACAGGCTGTTGTGTCTTAATGACTGTACGTTTCCTTTCCGGATCTCACTCAAAGTATCGCAGTGCATATCAATCCATTGCATCTTTTTCCTCCTTTCACATATCCGGACATATGTTCCTGTAACGCTCTGCCGGTAGTTTCGCTGTCATAGGTTTATTATAATGCGCCAGCTCACAACGAAGCTCTGTTTCTCCGCCGGATTATCTGCCAAGTTCCGCATGCATAAATTACCATTTTCTTACATAGTCTATGATACATCGTCAGAACAGTATTCAGAATTTCATCATGTTAAAAGGAGATATTTATGGAGCCAACTATCGGTATCGTTGTCTGCGGTTTTACCGGAAACCGCCAGTTTGTCACCAACCCCTATATCCAGGCCATCCGCTATTCAAAGGGACTTCCCGTCATTCTTCCGCTTGTCCGCAGCGACCGCATCCTTGATCAGTATGCCGGGCTCTGCGACGGATTTCTTTTCTGCGGAGGCGGAGATATCACGCCGCTTCTCTTCGGCGAAGAGCCCAGAGACGGGAACGGAAAGACAAGTATCACCGTGGATCTCTTCCAGATCAGGCTGATGAAGAAAATTCTTCAGACAGGAAAACCTGTCCTGGCCATCTGCAGGGGAATGCAGATCTTAAGCGTGGCCTGCGGCGGAAGCATCTGGCAGGATATGAAGATGATTCCGGGAAATGTCCTCAACCATATGCAGCAGTCCGCATCTCGCAGTGACATAAGCCACAGGATACGCACGGAGAGGGACAGCCTGCTGCGCAGGTATATCGGCTCTGTTCTATATGTAAACAGTTTCCATCATCAGTCCGTCAATGCTCCCGGGAAAAACATGCTGGTCAGCGCCAGGGCACAGGATGGAACCATTGAGGCCATCGAACTTTCAGGACATCCCTTTGCCCTGGGCGTGCAGTGGCATCCGGAATGCATGTACCGTACTTCTCCTGAAATGAGGTCTCTTTTTCACGAATTTATCGCGCATTCACTCATAACACAGCCCAAATAGGGACATAATACTTCCTGAACAGAGTTTCAATTATTATTTCTTATGAAGGAGGAGTTTAATCATGTCAGAAATATCCATTCTTGACCTGCAGAACCTGCGTCACCTGATCGGCGGCTACAATACCACTCACTGTAAAATGACAGAGTATGCCTCTCAGGCCCAGGACCCTGAAATCAAAAAACTGTTTCAGGATGCCGCCGATTCCGCAATGAAGAATAAACAGGAGCTTATGAAGTTCCTGTAGATCAGCCATTTCTCCTGCCGACAGGAGAATACGCAGTCACAAGACAAACGATTATCAGACGAGGTGAAAATATTATGGACGAAAAAGCAATGGTAGCCGACGCTCTTGTCGGCGTAAACGGCGAACTGAAAATGTTCGGAGATATGATCCCGCAGACAGAGGACAAAGAACTCAAACAGTGTTTGAAACAGATCCGCAATCAGTGTGAAATGTCACAGGAAAAACTGTATGATGCCGCCCGGGAGAGAAGCTATTATGTGCCGGCGGCAAAAGCGACGCAAGAAGAAATCAACCATGTGAAATCAATTCTTTAAGACAGACTGAACACCTGAAGCCGGATTTTGGCACTCCAAAATTAGAGTAAAAGGATGCGCAGGGATTCGGAAAAGTATTCTGTCGGCTGATGCCACCCGAATCCCGCGCCAAGACTCGCCAGCGAGTCTTGAATTATGACTGAATCCTGTGAGTAAGGGATACGCCTGTTTTTCAACTGCATAGAATATATCTTCTCACCGCCTCCGCAGCGCCGTCACAGTCGTTGGTCCCGGTGATGATATCCGCCGCTTTTTTCAGCTCGGGCACAGCGTTTCCCATGGCAATCTTAAGGCCTGCCGCCTGGAACATGGGCAGGTCGTTCTCCCCGTCTCCGATGCAGGCGGTTTCTTCCTTCCGTATCCCCAGATGGTCCGCCAGCGCCTGAAGCGCATTTCCTTTGGATGCACCTGCGGCAAACACCTCTACATACAGCCGTGTATATGCGGCGGACAGCTCCGGAAATCCGGCAAGCACCGACCGTATCTCATTCCTGGCTGACAGGGACATGAAGTAGAACTGCAGTTCCTCCACCTCATATCCGCTTGTCCTCACAGTCTCGGACATGTCCCGCACCCATCTTACAGCGCCGGCGTCCCGTCCATATACGAGATGTCCCAGCAGGACCAGGATCCTCCCCTGGAGAAGATACTCATTGTTCATATGAGATGTAACTCCCAGCCGGATCTTTCTGCACTGCTCAAGCAGTGCCAGGGCAGCCTCTTTCGGTATCATTTCCCGGAAGAGCTCCCTCTTTTCCACAATATCCGTCACCTTAGCCCCGTTGGATGTGATCACATAGCGGAACAATCCCTGATTATCCCGGGCATCCTCCGACATTTTTCCATAGCCCGCTATGTTTTTTCTGATCGTTCCCGCCGCCAGTCTGTGGGGAATGCACGCCATACTCCGCCCGGTGGCGGGAACCACTGTAATTCCTGCTGCCGCCGCGTCCCTCAAGGTCCGTATCGTTCCGTCCGTGATCCGGCTCTTCCTGTCCAGACAGGTGCCGTCCATGTCAACCGCAAGAAGCTTTATCATCAGCTGTCCCTCCCTGTTGTTTCTCCTCGCACCGTCCTTAGAGCAGTCCGTATACTTCGTACATGCTGATCTTCCATCACTGCGTCATCCTCTCCGTTTTCTTCTTCCTGCGTTCCGTCATGGCTGCATTCGTCCGCCTCAAGATCAATGGTCTCAAGATCGTCAGGCACATACAGGTTTCCGGAAAAATACTGCTTTCCTTCCTCTGTGTACATCCGCTTCCGGTTCGCCATATCCATGTCCTCCGTGTGATACAGAATCAGATTCCTGATCTCCAGATTCTCCGCCCGTCCGCACGCGTCTTTCACCGTGGAATGATGCTTTTCATAAGGCCGGAAGCGGTCCGCATCCCGGTACAGACAGAAGGCTTCATGGAGCAGCCACCTGCTCCCCTGAACGTACTCCTTCTCCGAATCATTATACGGTTCGTCTCCGCAGCATGAGAGCCGGTCATTCTCCGACAGATCCATAGTAAAGCCGAACTGTTTCGCCTTCGCCGAATGGATATCGAAAAAGCGTACTCTATGACCTATGATCTCCTGCTCTTCCCCGTCTTCCACCGGAATCAGCTTTACCGCCTTGCCAATGAAACGGCTCTCCTGCTCCGAGAGGAGCATGCAGGAGACTTCCTTCAGGATCCGGATCACTTCCTCATGTCCGTATATCCTTGCTTCTCCCTCATACTCTCCCCTCTTCGCCGCCTGACATATCATGCGGATCATCCAGAGCATCCCCATGATATGATCCATGTGCCGGTGCGTCACGAACATATTCCGTACCCGGCTCCATTCAATGCCGGCGCTCTTTAACCGCCTCAGAAGGCCGATTCCGCCGCCTCCGTCCACAAGGAAATATCTTTCTTCCTCATGCAGTACAAAACAGGTATTATAACACCCGGTCACCACCGCTCTGCCGGTCCCCAGCATGGTCAGTTTCACTTGAGAACACCTCCTGTAAAATAACTACGGCTGTATCCCCGGCGGGATACAGCCTGTATGATCATGATTCCTTTATGTTCCAGTATACAGGAACCTGTTAAGTTTGTCATCCCTTTCCCGCTTCTTTCTGCGGGAAGTGTCCCACAGCACTGCTGCCCCTGTCTTTTACAACACGATCTCTTCCGCTTTTTTCTTTACCTTCCGGTAAATCGCATAGAAGAACAGGAGCACCAGAACACACACCACTCCCAGGATCCCGAAATTCTTCATCTCTGAAGCGCTGTACCGCCTGTCATTGATCCAGTTCTGCGCCAGAACAAAGATCATTCCTGCAGCGCATCCCAGCACACCCGGATAAGTGAATATCTTTGCAAGCTGACTCTTCAGCACCCATTTCCGATAAGACGCATCCGCGCCCAGCTTTTTCAGGCTCAGGAACACCTCCCTGTTGTCCGATGCGACAGAAATCCCCCTCACATATGTCATGACCGCCGCCGTGGCGAGAGTAATAATGAAAATATACAGACAGAGCATGACATACACGCTGATGCTCTGCAGGATATCCTGGCTGTACACGATCCTGAAATCCGGCACATATTTCCACTCGTTAAAAAGCTGGGTATTATCCGGAGTCACATCCAGCAGTCCGGAATATGCATACTCCTCTCCGGCTTCCTGTGCTCTTTCTTCCTCCCATCTGTCATAGAGAGTCATCACGAAGGTCTCCTCGGAAGCGCCCTCGATGTACATCGCATACAATGTTTTTGCAAACGGATATGAGCCTTCCAGATCATCCACGTCGAACATGACAATCTGCTCGGTCCATGTCCCGCTGATCCCCTCTGTCAATTCTCTATAATCCCTGTTGTCGATCACATAGACATAGGGGTCTGACATCAGAGGCAGATTCCCATCTTCCAGTGTTCCGACAAAGGCAAGTTCCTTCTCTGTCCCTGTATCCGGATTTGCCGCACGGTACAGGCCGTCCACATGTTCCCAGATATTTTCCTTATATCCCGGCGTGATCACCGTTCTGTAAGTCCCGGACTCCACCTCTGCCTCTCTGCCGGTAAGCTTCTGCCAGGTCTCCTCCGCGAGGAACAATGCGGTCTTCGCATCATCCAGATCCACTGCCACATAGCTCCCGTCTTCTGTGTAGTCGGTGGTATTGTAGGAAATGACCAGATCCGCGGCGCTGTCCTCCGCATATCCCTGGATCTGCACCCCGTACTTCTCCGCCATATCAAAGATTTCCTTCTTCGTGATCCGGTTCTCCCCGGATGGATAATGCATGGCAAACCCTCTCGTATTCTCCATAGTACCCAGACTGCCTGAATCAAAATAAGTCAGTCCGAACGAGAACGCAAACAGGCAGGCAAACAGAAGCAGCACGATCACACACATATTCCTTGTAGCAGATCTTGCGGAGAATCGCATCAGGCTGACCGATACCATATTTTTATAAAACCGCTTCCGATTTTTCTGTCTGCTTCCTCCCACGATATTTAAAAGTACCAGATATATCCCCGCCACCGAAGGAATATAGAACAGATTCGTGACAGAAGGGGCGCTTTTCCCCAGCAGGTAGACGCTCATCTGCGGGATTCCCAGAGCCAGGATGATCCCCAGTGGGATCATCACAATTCCCGCCGGGAGCGTCCAGGAAGGGATCTTTTTCACCATCTCCGGCTGATGCCGGGTCCGAAGGATCTTCATGATGTCCGTACACCGTACAAACCGGTATCCCGCGACGCCCAGAAGCAGTGTCAGGACAAGCGCAAATCCCGCACCCACGAGAAATCCCCGGATTCCCAACCGGTAGACCATCTCATCCGTGGAGACCAGAAACAGTTCGAACAGTTTCCAAATCAGCCAGGATACCGGGACAGCCACTGCAAGACCTGCAAGGGAAGCTGATACTGTAAGTGAAGAAAGTTCCCGGAAGAGCATTCGGTTCAGGTTCCGCTTCTTCTCTCCCAGCGCCAGGAAAATCCCGTACTCCCGGCTTTTGTAGCGAAAAAACAACATGGACGCATACAGAGTAAAGATAGCGCATCCCACTGCCGTCGCTCCCATGAGAAGCACCGCCATCTTCCGTGTATCTCCGCCCTCGGGCAGGAAGTCCTGCACTGTAGGTCCAAAATACATCAGAGCGAAGGCGCCGATCAGAAGCACGGACAGAAAGATGCAAAACGCCAGCATCCGATAGTGTCCTTTGTTTCTCTCCCGCAGTTTTGCGAGCACTTTACTCCTCGTCATCGCCCTCACCTCCCAGTTCTCTGAGCACTTCCAGAAGTTCATCCATAAACTCCCGTCTTGTCCCGCGCCTTGTCAGTTCTGTGTAGATCATACCGTCTCTTAAGACAATGACCCGGTCGCAGAAAGATGCGGCAAAGCTGTCATGGGTGACCATGAACACGGTTGCTCCCATCTCCCTTTTTGCCTGCAGGAACGCGTCGATCACAGCACGGCAGGAACGGCTGTCCAGGTTTCCTGTAGGTTCATCGGCGAGCAGGATATAGGGCGAGTTCATGAGTGCCCGCGCCACCGCGGTCCTCTGCTTCTCTCCCCCGGAGATTTCCGCCGGATATTTGTCCCGGATTCTTCCGATCCCAAAGGCCTCACAGAACCGACCGGCTCTGGCCTCCATCTGCGGGACCGGGCTGTCCGCGATCACCTGTGGCAGGCAGATATTCTCAAATACCGTCAATCCGTCCAGAAGCATGAAATCCTGGAAGACAAATCCCAGGTTCTGGTTTCTCACTCTCGCAAGTTCCTGCTCATCCAATCCGGAAATATCCTGTCCGTTTAAAAGGATCCTGCCCGAATCATGTGGGATAAAGCAGGAAATGCAGTTCAAAAGAGTGGTCTTTCCCGCCCGTGTCAACTAACAACCAAAAAAAATTGTATTCTTTTGTTGAAAAAAGGAATAAAATTTTTATTTTCTTCCCCTCACTTACTACAATACGTTATATAAAGTCTTAGCTTTCTGTTTTGTACTCTATTAAATCTTCTATTTCATATGTTTTCGAAATATGAATCCGATCAAGCTTTCGTATATTGAACCATTCTCTAAAACTTATTATTTCAGGGCAGTATTTTTCTATATATGAATCAATATAACCGTAGGTATCAATATCATAGTATTTCTTATCTGGACCGCAAAAGAAAACATAACTCTTTCCTTTGCTAACACTACTATTAAAGCAAATTCCGTCATAACCTATGCTTCGAATATATTCTGCAATCATTTCCGTAGCTACATATTCAAATGAAAGCTCTTTATTTTCTTTATCAACTGGTAAGGTGATTTCTTCCACAAAACCTTTCAAAAAATCATTTATCCATCGTAGATCATGGTCATAATTAGAGTCAAAAATGCTACCAGAACATATAAAAGCTTCTTGTGAAAAATCAATAATACTCAATTCTTGCTTTGCAACATATTCTGCCACTAAAGCGCCGTGATCCTTTAAACGGCATTCCTCATATGCAGTTTCTATATCTGATGCAATATAGAGATATGAAATCCCTGCTGGACTCATTCTGTTTGTGCTCGCTAATAATGGTGGAGCAGGGGACAATTCTTTATATACATCAATTTTTGTTATATCCATTAGCTCTTTAGTTAATTTTCTCGCTCTATAAAATACTTCTCCTGTTGGAATAAGTTTCTCATATTCACATAAGTACGGCATTAGTTGATCCAAATATACTTTCCGGTTACTATCATTCCCAATATCAAAAAATCTGTTATAAAACTTTATAGTATGTTTAAATAGTTCCCAAAAATAGTGTATTCTTGTTGCCTCTGCCCCGTATAAAGCGTTTTGAAGAACAAGATGTAAATCATCAACATCCTCAAGCCAATCTGTGCATCCGTCTTTTTTTCTTCAAAAGTTAATCCCGAGTTTTCAAATATATCTTCTAAAATCGTAGTATTTTGAACCATATCATCAAAAGCATCTTCCATAATATCTCTTACAGATAATACCGTAGGTTCTTCCCCTGTTCTATCCCTATATCCATCCTCTTCTGAATCATAATAAGCTCCTGTTCCTTCATTAACATCTTCATAAGCCTTTTCTATACACTCACGTATGTATTCTCCAATCTTTTTTGTTGTGATAATATAGACACTCTGAGAGTTACAGTATTCACATATTCCAGTCTCACCGTTCTCTCTGATATAGTTCTTCAAATATATATCAGAAAAGCAATTTTCGCAGCAGTATCTCATAGCTTTCCTCCGTTCCTAAATCGGTGTATTTCAAATACTAACTGTACTTTATCACATATGTATATCATATTCCATGCTTATAATCTGTTTTATCTCTGGCATTGTGCTGCCTCTCTTTTTCCTGCGCCCATCCGCATTTTGTTATAAACAGATGTCCCTTATCATCGGTTTCATATATAATACTGATCTTTGTATTCTGAATTTGAAAAGCACCTGCTTTCAAATCCACCCAAAGATGCCCTTTGCTGTCAGCTATAAAGCACATTTCCGGAAAGGCCTTTCCCACCTTCTTTACCAGCCAATTCTCCAATCTTTCTATATTTTCAAACGGCATAATAAACAGCTGGTCAAACAGCCGGTCCATCTGCTCGCTTTTCAACAGACATTTACAGCAATCCTCGCCATAAATCAGCACTAGGCTTTTCCCCTGATCCCAGGCTATATGTAAGCCGCCAGCGTTATCCAATCCCAAAACTGTTCCGAGGTCTCCCGGTTTCACCCCGCTCTCTGGATCAGAAACGATTTCTTCCAGAATCACTCTGCATCCAGCAGGATACATCTCTTTCAAAATCATTTTTTCAGCTTTCGTCAATGCTCGGATCAATTTACCACCTCTGCTTTTCTTTTATTGCATATAAAAAGAGAAGTACAGAAAGCACCTCTCCATCTAACATCTATCTCGTCTTCCACTGGTTAGCCCTATGATTACGGGATTCCGAGACTGCTCAAACAGTTTCTTCATCTCCTTTTTATAGGCTTCTATTATTTCATCCACATCCAGTTCAGCCAGAGGGCACTCCAGATAATATTTGAGATCCTCTATACTTTCATCTTTACTATAGAGTTTATAAGCCTCTATACGAAGACGGACTTCTCTATCTATATAATCGTAAATCGAATCTGAAGGAACCAATTTTTCAGCTTCTTCATAAGATATCTTCCGCTCTTTAGAGATTTTATATTCTTCGATCATACCCTCTACCAATACCGCCGGCGGGTGCTCACTATACCTGATATGTCTTTCGTAAATCCATGAGACAATTTCACTTCCCAGTTTATCAACCTCAAAGATTCCGTCTATCATCTTATATCCAAAGGGAACAGTCTTCATTTTACACCTCCACAATACTGTCTTTCTGATATCATAATATCCTATATAGTTATATTTTTAATCATTTCTACCTACCTGCTGTTTTCCCGACACCTGACGCTTCTATTTGCATTCAGCAGTTCTTCCCGTTCACGACTCCACTTTACTACTTTTTCCATAGCCATTTCCACGGAAAGTTCCGATGATTGAGGATAATATTTTTTGTATTCCTTAAAAAGCGTGTTCAGCTCTTCCGTATAATATGCCACATCTTCTTTATCATATTCATCTAAATCGTCCTGTTCTCGGTAGCCTTCAAGATCAGTCCAATAATCCATTGCTGCATCCACAAGGTCGTAATCTATTAAGTATGATAAAAATGTCATTTCATGGCATATGCTAAACCAACAGCGGTCAAACCATTGATGGGCAAGCATTCTCTCATCTGAACCATTTGTCCTTGAGCCTCCAACCAAATCAGAAATAAAATTTTCCAATAGTTCGCCTACTGTCAGATCAACGCCTCCGGCCTTTCTGCAAAGTGCGTCTATATCATCATCTGGAAGACGGATCGTAATTGTCCGCTGCTGGCTCAATTCAAAGTCTCTGACATCTTCTCCAGGTTCACAGAATATCAAGTCTGTATCTTTATATATTTCTTCGATATCACAAAAACGTCTTGTCATTCCCGCATAATCTCGTGCTTCCGGATCCCATTCCAGCCTTTCATTATGTTCCCTGGCATACTCCATCAAGTCTGCCCGGATAATCTGCTGTGTCTCTTCCGGAAGCTGAGCTATAAATATTGTTGTGTGCGGAACAGCAAGTTTCCTTTCTTTGACCATATTTCCCACTCCTTATGAAAATTGTATCTGGACCTACGTTTTTTCCTGCAGGCATTGCCCACTTTTTTCTAAATTTCCGCAAGAAAAGAGGAAGACTTTCAATAGCCTTCCTTCTTTTCCCTCTGTTGCTTTATCCTGTGGACTCATCCGCTGCCTCCAGATAATCATCCTGATAATTCCAGATTACTTCGATGTGTTCCGGATCGTAAAAATAAATGGTATCTACCAGCTCCTGGATGATCTCATAGGACAGTGCTTCCAATTCTGTATATTTTGCAAATCTCTTGAGACCAAGGCTGTTCTCTCTTGCTTTTTCCACTTCTGCCTTCGCTATCTTCTTTCCGATTTCGGCAGCCTGTTCCTTAAATTCAGCCTCTTTCTGCTTGATCTCCTGCTTTTGGGACAAATAGCTTTCTTTTGACAGAGTTTCCAAAGCAAACTTTTCATACAGTTCCATTTTCTGACGCCGGCAGGTCTTTATCCGCCCCTCATAAGCCCCCTTCTTTCTTCTCAGTTTAGATAGGTCCACGATCTTGTTCATTTCTTTGATCTGCTTCAATGCGTTGCTGGCTTTGGCTGCTTCCTGTCTGATCATTTTCAGGATCAGGGCTTCAAGCTGGTCCATAGGATACATTCCTTTGAAGCATTTTGAGCCTTCTATCTTTATGCTTTTGCAATTCATCTTAATATTTTTGCGATCCAAACGTATTCTCATCATTCTATGACAGTATCCGCACCTCACTTTGCCAGTAAAAAGATACCTTTCTCGATCGTTCCGCTGAAGTGTGGGGGTAATATGTTTTATCATAGAAGCAACTTGTTCAAATTCTTCTTTTGTAACAATGGCTTCATGTGTCCCTTCTACATAAATGCGTTCACTGCGAGGGATGTGCCGGCATTTTCCTCTTGGCGTTATCGTCTCTGTCTTATGGTTCTCCATAATGCCTAAATAAATAGGATTCGTTAATATACTGCACACAGACTCCCCGCTCCATTGCTTTTTAATTTCCTGTATTCCATTACACGAGTATCCTTTACTACTTAGATAATTATAAGGACAAGGAATCCCTTTGCGTTCAAGCTTTCTGGCGATTTCACAGTATTTATCCCCTGCAAGTCTTCTGTCAAATATGTATCTCACAACCGGAGCAGCCTCTTTATCCAATACCAATGTCCGATTCCCATCATCAGAAATCAAATATCCATATGGCGGCATAGCCCCCCAGTATCGGCCTTTTTCTCCCAATTTTCGGATTACCTGTTTGACATTCTTTGAACAGATTTCAGGATAAATTCCATTGATCAGATTTTTAAATTTTATTTCTGTATCCTTGTTATCTATGAGACCGGTATTACTGTCATAATAATCATTGACAGCTATAAACCGCACCTGAAGAAACGGGAAGACTTTTTCAATATAGTTCTGAGTCGTTACCGTATCCCTTCCAAATCTGGACAGGTCTTTTACCACGATGCAGATGGACTTTGGGGAACGTCTGACCTGTTCCATCATCCTCTGGAAATCCGGGCGGTTAAAATTGGTTCCGGAATACCCGTCGTCTACAAAGAATATGATCTCCGCATCTTTTAATTCATCATGGTTTCTGACAAAGTATTCGATCAGCAGCTTCTGGTTTTTAATACTGTTGCTTATATCTTCTTTATCCGCATCGTCATTGGAAAGACGGAGATACGCAAATACATACTTATATTGCATAGCCCATCCCTCCTTCCTCTTCGAACAGTTCATGCTCGAATGTATCGCCGAACCAGAACAGGACCTCTATCTCCTGATAATTCTTTACGATCACCCTGTCGATAAACCTCTCCGCAATCTCATTTGTGATTGTTGTAAAATTCTGATATCTGATCAGTTCTTCGCCCCAGTCAATTTTTGCCTTTTGCGCATCTAAAAGTGCTGCTGAACGTCTCTGTACCTCTTCTAAATTTTCACCTGCTCTTTCCTGTTCCTCCGTATAATCCTTTTTGATCTCAATATATTCCTCTTTATCAAGGACTCCTGTCGCATAGTGTTCAAATAGACGCTGGAGTTTAACCTGATATGACTCGTATTTTTCTTTCGCTTTATTGATGTTCAACTCACATTCTGCTTTCAGGCTTTTATAAAAATCTTCCCCATATTTCTTCTGATACGAAACAGCAAGCCGGATCTGCTGTCTCAGGGCTGTCTCTATCGCTTCGAAAATATACTTCTCATTAACACGTTTCAGAGTGCAGATACTATCAGAATACCGTGGGGTTGCACAAATATAATGATAATACTGATGTCTGCTAGGCCCCGAGCGTGTACGCTGCATTCTTTTCATACAGTTTCCGCAAAAGACCTTCCTGCGCAGAGAACCATTTGCCGCATGTTCCACTTTATCGTTGATAGCCCATATCTGCAGGCTGTCCCTCCACCGTTCTTTAATAAGTTCAACCGCTTTGTCAAAGAGACTTTTTTCGATCAATGGTTCCCATACGTTTTCTTTGATCTCCCACTGCTGCCGTGGTATTAAATTCAACGGTATATTTTCTGCAAGCATCTGCTTCGTTTTTCCGTATACAGCTGCACCAATACAGACAGGATTTTGTATGATGGTACGGATACCGTCCGCTCTCCACAGTATTTTTTCCTTCCGTTTGCGTTTGCCATATTCTCGCAGTTCATAGTTTTCCTGCGGCGACCATACGCCCTGTGCGTTCAATTCCTTGGCAATGTCATAAGAAGACATGTCCTCAAAT
>CAKNHF010000040.1 GCA_930972465.1 uncultured Lachnospiraceae bacterium | reverse complement strand
CTCTCACAAGCCTCAAAACATTCGAAATCCGCTCATTTTTCTGCGAAAAATGGCTGCTTTCTTATGTTTTTGGCAGGTCAAGTAGACAAAAATCCTCTTCCAGGAAAGCTTGCATCGGATTTTTGTCTGTTTGACCCTGGTATCATCATATCATGTTTTGCATGGCACCCGAAGATGCATTAAAATACCAAAAATATGCATATTTATAAATAATACTTGCAAAATATACAGAATGGATGTATTATTATGCAAGTAATCACTTGAAGAACAGAAGAAATGCTTTACTTCCTATTAAATGTGGTATATGATGGTGAAGGCGTCAAAAGGTCTTTTGACGCCTATGATACACGGAGAGCTACAGTGTGAACAGCAGCACGTGAGATAGAACTGACCAGGAAAGGACGTTTGAGAGATGATAAAAGTCGGAATTATCGGCGCCACCGGTTATGCGGGCGGCGAGCTTGTGAGAATACTGACAGGACATAAAGAAGCTGAGATCAAGTGGTATGGTTCGAGGAGCTATATCGGGAAAAAATACGCGGACGTTTACAGGAACATGTTCCAGATTGTCGATGCAGAGTGCATGGATGACAATATGGAGGAACTCGCGTCCCAGGTGGACGTGATCTTTACGGCGACGCCCCAGGGACTGTGCGCTTCCCTTGTAAATGAGGAGATCCTCTCAAAAGTGAAGATCATTGATCTGAGCGCGGACTTCAGGCTGAAGGACGTGAAGGTGTACGAGGAATGGTATAAGATCGAGCACAAGGCGCCCCAGTTTCTTGAGGAAGCGGTATACGGACTCTGCGAGATCAACAGGGAAGATGTGAAGAAGGCACGTCTGGTGGCAAATCCGGGATGCTACACGACCTGCTCCATCCTGACGGCATATCCGCTGGCCAGGGAAGGGCTGATCGATATGAGCACCCTGATCATCGACGCCAAGTCCGGAACGTCCGGGGCAGGACGCGGAGCGAAGCTTCCGAATCTGTTCTGCGAAGTCAATGAAAACATGAAAGCCTACGGCGTGGCAAATCACAGACATACGCCGGAGATCGAGGAGCAGCTGGGATATGCGGCGGGAGAGAAGGTAGTCCTTAACTTTACGCCCCACCTTGTTCCCATGAACAGAGGGATCCTTGCGACGGAGTACGCGAAACTCACGAAAGAGGTGAGTTGGGACGACGTGAAGGCTGTCTATGACAGATATTATGGAAATGAGAAATTCGTGCGCGTGCTGGGGCAGGATGAATACCCCGAGACAAAGTGGGTGGAAGGAAGCAACTATGTGGACATCGGCTTCAAAATCGATCCCAGGACGAACCGGATCATCATGATGGGAGCTATTGACAACCTGGTGAAGGGCGCTGCAGGACAGGCGGTTCAGAACATGAACCTGATGTTCGGACTGGAGGAGAGCGAAGGGCTTGACCTGGTTCCCATGTTCCCGTGATCCCGGATCCGGTGATCCGGGAAACGTGGTTTCATTGCATCCTGAATTAGACAAGAGGTGGATTTATGATACGTGTTATGACGATCGATGATTACGACGAGGTATACGCGCTCTGGAAAAAGATCAAAGGCTTCGGCATCCGGAGTATCGACGATTCCAGAGAAGGGGTGGACCGGTTTCTGAAGAGAAATCCGACGACCAGTGTGGTGGCGGTCAAAGACGGAAAGATCGTGGGGAGTATCCTCTGCGGACATGACGGGAGACGGGGATGCCTCTATCATGTCTGTGTGGACGAGAAATACCGACGGCATGGGATCGGGAAAGATATGGTGGTCCATGCCATGAAGGCTTTGAAAGAGGAGCATATCAACAAGGTCTCCCTGATCGCATTTACAAAAAATGATATTGGAAATGCGTTCTGGAACACCATCGGATGGACAGAGCGGCTGGATCTGAATTATTATGATTTTACGTTAAATGAAGAGAACATCACAGCATTCAATGAGCAGTGAGCTGGCTGAAAAAACTGTGACATATTCGGAACAGACAGAGAGTTACGAGTTTCCGAGTACGGTGTGAGCTGTAATGACAGAGAAGATAAATTCGGAAAGGAATGGTCATATGAAGATAATCGAAGGCGGAGTGACCGCGGCAAAAGGATTCGAAGCGGCAGCAGCTGCGGCGGAGATCAAATACAAAGGGCGCACGGATATGGCGCTGATCTACAGTGAGAAACCATGCAAGACGGCAGGGACATTTACCACAAATGTGGTAAAGGCGGCCCCGGTAAAATGGGACAGAGCCGTGGTGGAGAGCAAAGTGAAGTCCCAGGCGGTGATCGTCAATTCCGGCATTGCAAACGCGTGCACCGGAGAGGAAGGAATCGGGTACTGCCGTGAGACCGCTCAGGCGGCGGCAAAGATCCTGGGCGTGGACGCAGAGGGAGTTCTGGTAGGCTCCACCGGCGTGATCGGAATGCAGCTTCCCATTGACCGAATCAAAGCCGGCATCGCCAAACTTGCGGAGGCAAAGGGCAGCGCCATTTCAAACGGAACAGAAGCGGCGAAAGCCATTATGACTACAGACACGGAGAAGAAAGAGGCGGCAGTTACCATCGAGATCGGCGGTAAAACCGTGACCATCGGCGGGATGGCAAAGGGATCCGGGATGATTCACCCTGATATGTGCACCATGCTGTCCTTTATCACGACGGACGCGAAGATCTCGAAGAAGGCGCTTCAGAAGGCGCTCAGCGCGGATATCCGGGATACCTATAATATGATCTCAGTGGACGGAGATACGTCCACCAATGATACGGTCCTTCTGCTGGCGAACGGCATGGCGGGGAACGAGAAGATCAAGGCGGATACGCCGGAATATGACCTGTTCCTGGAAGCGCTTCATTATGTCAATGAGACTCTGGCGAAAAAGATAGCGGGAGACGGAGAAGGGGCGACGGCGCTGTTCGAGGCGAAGATCATCGGAGCCTCCACAAAAGAGCAGGCAAAGACTCTCGCGAAATCCATCGTCTGCTCCAATCTGACCAAGGCGGCGATCGCGGGACACGACGCGAACTGGGGAAGGATCCTCTGCGCAATGGGATACTCCGGCGAGGACTTTGACCCTGAGAAAGTGGATCTGTATTTCGAGAGCAAAGCAGGAAAGCTGAAGATCATCGAGAACGGAGTGGCTCTGGACTACAGCGAGGAGAAAGCCACAGAGATCCTGTCCCAGCCGGAAATCACAGCTACGGCGGACATCAAAGAAGGCGGTGCGGAAGCCGCGGCATGGGGCTGTGACTTGACCCACGGATATATTGATATCAATGCAGATTACCGCAGCTAAGTCCTACGGACGGGAGGATATTTATGAATAAGAATATGCAGCAATATCTGGATAAGGCGCAGGTGCTGATTGAGGCCCTGCCCTATATTCAGCGTTTTAACCGGAAGATTATCGTTGTGAAATACGGAGGCAGCGCCATGGTGGACGAGAGTTTGAAGAAGCGTGTGATCGAGGACGTGACCCTGCTCAAGCTGGTCGGATTCAAGCCTATCATCGTACACGGAGGCGGCAAGGAGATCAGCAGATGGGTCGGAAAGGTCGGGATGGAACCCAAGTTTATCAACGGTCTCAGAGTGACTGATGAAGATACCATGGAGATTGCGGAGATGGTCCTGGGAAAGGTGAACAAGAGCCTGGTACAGCTCGTGGAGGAGCTGGGTGTCCGTGCCATCGGGATCAGCGGAAAGGACGGCGCGCTCCTGAAGGTGGATAAGAAGTATTCTGACGGACAGGATATCGGGTACGTGGGAGATATCAAAGAGGTCAACGCGCAGATTATCTATGATCTTCTGGAGAAGGATTTCCTGCCGATTGTCTGCCCGGTGGGACTGGATGATGAGTATAATACATATAATATCAATGCGGATGACGCGGCCTGCGCCATCGCCCGCGCCGTGAAGGCGGAGAAGCTGGCGTTCCTTACGGATATTGAAGGCGTTTATAAGGATCCGAATGACCCGGATACACTGATCTCGGAACTGCGGGTGGACGAGGCGAAGAAACTGATGGAGGAAGGATATATCGGAGGCGGAATGCTGCCGAAACTTACCAACTGCATCGATGCCATCGAGAACGGCGTTTCCCGGGTGCATATCCTGGACGGAAGGATCCCGCACTGTCTCCTTCTTGAGATCTTTACAAACAGAGGAATCGGAACCGCAATTTTAAACAGCGAAGAAAGCAGGTATTATCATGGTGAATAATAAAATACAGGCGGCAGAGGAAAATCTGATCCACGTATACAACCGTTTTCCGGTTGTTCTCGATCATGGAAAAGGAATGTATCTGTATGATACGGAGGGAAAAGAATATCTTGATTTCGCTGCGGGAATTGCCGTGTGCGGACTGGGATACGGCAATGAAGAACTGAATAATGCCCTGAAGGCACAGATCGATAAACTATGCCATACCTCAAATCTCTATTATCATGAAAGCTGCGGAGAGGCTGCAAAAGAGCTGAACCGCGTCTCCGGGATGGACAGAGTATTTTTTACCAACAGCGGTACAGAGGCGAACGAAGGAGCCCTGAAGGCTGCCAGAAAATATGCCTACACAAAGAAATCGGGAAGATACGAGTTTATCGCCATGGAGAATTCTTTCCACGGAAGGAGCTTCGGGGCCGTATCCGTGACCGGACACGACTCATACCGGGAGCCTTTTGAGCCGGTGCTCCCAGGAGTAAAGTTTGCAAAATTCAATGATCTGGACAGCGTGAAGGCTCTGGTCAGCGACAAGACCTGCGCCATCATCCTGGAACCTCTTCAGGGAGAAGGGGGGATCAATCTGGCGACCCAAGAATTTATGGAAGGGGTCCGGAAGATCTGCGACGACAATGATATCCTGATGATCTGCGACGAGGTTCAGTGCGGAATGGCAAGGACAGGCACTATGTTTGCATGGCAGGGATTCGGCGTGAAGCCGGACATCATCACCATGGCCAAGGCCATCGGAAACGGGATTCCCGTGGGAGCTTTTGCAATGACAGAGAGAGTCGCTGAATATTCGCTCCAGCCCGGAGATCACGGCGCAACCTACGGAGGCAATCCGCTGGCGTGTACGGCCGTAAAGAAAGTGATCGAGATCTTCGAGCGGGAGGATATCGTCGGACATGTGAACCGGGTGGCTCCTTACCTGACAAAGCGTCTGGATGAACTTGTTAATGAGATGGACTGTGTTGCGGAGAGGAGAGGAAAAGGCCTGATGCAGGGACTGGCACTCTCAAAACCGGCAGGAGAAGTGATCAGCCGCGCAGTCGCGGAAGGATTGCTGGTGATCCAGGCGGAAGGCAATGTGCTGCGTTTCCTACCGCCTTTGATCGTGGAGGAAAAGCACATTGATGAAATGATCGGAAAGCTGAAAAAGGCACTTGCGTAAATCAAAGGAATAAGAAACCAGTCATCGGACATACTATCTGAAAAGCGGGCATAAACTGCATGGAGGGATAGAAAGATGACTGGTTTTATTATCGCACTTTTATCAGGAGCTCTGATGAGCGTACAGGGAGTATTCAATACACAGGTGACAAAGACGACCGGAGTATGGGTCAGCAATGGATGGGTCCAGTTCTCGGCCCTTATGGTCTGCCTTGCCGCCTGGTTTTTTACCGGGAGAGACAGCATTGCAGCTATCGGAAAAGTGGAGCCGAAGTATATGCTCCTTGGCGGTGTGATCGGCGCCGGGATCACCTGGACGGTGATCAAGAGCATTGACGCGCTGGGGCCGGCAAAGTCGGCTCTTCTGATTGTGATTGCTCAGCTTGCGGTCTCTTATATAATTGAACTGTTCGGCATGTTCGGAATGGAGAAGGAGCCTTTTGACTGGAGAAAACTGGGAGGACTGGTGCTGGCTGTGATAGGGATTACAATCTTCCAGTGGGAGTGAACTGTAAAAAATCCGTAACAAAATGTCATGAATGTAACAAAGCTGTAAATGTCTATTGTAATTCTGAGAGAAATTCGTTACAATGGTACTGTCCGGCATAAAGGGGTATTCTCGCAGCCTGCGGACTGTGAGGAAAATATGCAAGACAAAGTGCGAAAAATCAAGGGATTATGTGTTCTCGGCATACTGATGATCATTCTGGCAGGATGCAAAAAGGATGACAGTCTGACGGAAATACAGCTTTCAGAGAATACGGACACGGGGACGGATTCAAAAGCGGCATCGGACAATACGGAGAACATGGCAGATACAGGAGAAGAGACGCGTGAGGAAGCCTCGGAAGAGGCGGAGGACGACAGACGGGATACAGTTTTTGTCTATGTGTGCGGCGCGGTCAATTCTCCGGGGGTATATGAACTGAAAAGCGGCGCCCGCGTCTACGAAGCGATCGAACTGGCCGGAGGAGTGACAGCCGAAGCTGCCCCGGAACTGATCAATCAGGCGGAAGTCGCGGCAGACGGAGCACGCATTTATGTACCGGATTTGGATGAAGCAGAGGGATTCCGGAATGGTACAGGGGGTCTGGAAACAGGAGTAACCGAAGGAGCGGAAAAGGGAAAGGTAAATATTAATACAGCCGGAAAGGATGAACTTATGACGCTGACAGGGATCGGCGAGGCAAAAGCGGAAAGTATTCTCGAATACCGTGAAGAAAACGGAAAATTTGAAAATATTGAAGAGCTGATGCAGATCGGGGGCATCAAAGAGGGAGTATTTAATAAAATAAAGGATGATATAACAATATAGAAGCAGGAAGTCAGGAAATATATATGAGTAAGAAGATTTTAGTTGTTGACGATGAAAAACTGATAGTGAAAGGAATCCGTTTCAGCCTGGAACAGGAAGGCATGGAAGTGGACTGTGCCTATGACGGGGAAGAAGCGCTTGAGTACGCGAAAAACTGTGAATATGATCTGGTGCTTCTCGATGTCATGCTTCCGAAGATCGACGGTTTTCAGGTGTGTCAGCAGATACGTGAATTTTCCGATATGCCTGTTGTCATGCTCACGGCGAAGAGTGAAGACATGGACAAGATTCTCGGTCTGGAATACGGAGCGGACGACTATATTACGAAACCGTTCAATATTCTGGAAGTGAAGGCAAGAATCAAGGCAATCATGCGGCGTACGTCCAAAAGAAAGGAACCGGCGGGCAGCCCGGTACTTGTGAAGGGCAATATGAGAATAGACTGTGAGAGCAGAAGGGTCTTCATCGGTGACAGAGAGATCAATCTTACGGCAAAAGAATTTGACGTGCTGGAACTGCTCGCGATGAACCCCAACAAAGTATACAGCAGAGAGAATCTTCTGAATCTGGTTTGGGGATATGATTATCCGGGAGATGCAAGAACAGTAGATGTACATATCAGAAGGCTTCGGGAAAAGATCGAGCTGAACCCGAGCGAGCCCAAATATGTACATACAAAGTGGGGAGTGGGTTATTATTTCCAGGGCTAAATCACAATTCAAATTCAAAGATAAGATCTTCAGGAACCTTCGGTTCCGTATTATCCTGCTCGTGATGCTGGCAGGGCTTCTGCCCTGTCTGGCAGCACTGTTCGGGATAGTTACATTCTATGAGTCACGTACCGTCTCGCTTCAGACGGCTGAAATCCAGAACCAGTGCACAATTCTCAGCAACCAGCTGAACAGTTATCAATATCTGGAGAATCCTTCTTCAGAAGTAATCAATGCGAATCTCACACAGATGGCGACAATATACAGCGGCCGTGTCATGGTGATCAATGAAGATTTAAAAGTACTGAGAGATACATACAGCCTTGATGAGGGAAAAACGGATGTCTCTGAAAATGTGGTGCGCTGCATGAGAGGAGAAAGTACAAATTATTATGACAGAAAAAACCGCTATATTGAAGTGACGTCTCCGATAATGGAAAGCGGCGGGAACCGTGTGAAGGGAGTCGTGCTTGCAAGTGTACCTACAGACAGTATTGAGAACTCTGTGGCGATCCTGTATACCCAGGGCGGAGCTCTGATCGGAATTGTCATGATTATTCTGGCAGCGGTCAGCATATTCGCGGCTGATCGTGTGGTGCGGCCCCTTCACAGGATTACATCGGCAATTGAGAATGTGACCGAGGGATATACAGATGACGTTCTGCATGAAGATACTTTCACTGAGACAAGGCAGATCAGCGAGGCTTTTAATAAAATGCTCGGAAGACTGAAGCAGCTTGATGAGTCAAGGGAAGAGTTTGTTTCAAACGTATCCCATGAACTGAAGACGCCTATGACTTCTATGAAAGTTCTTGCGGATTCGCTTCTGGAACAGGATAATGTTCCGGTGGAAATGTATCAGGAATTTATGGGCGACATTGCAAAAGAGATCGACCGGGAAAATCAGATCATCACAGATCTTCTCTCACTTGTCAAGATGGACAAGACCGGGCAGAATATCAATATTCAGTCCGTAAACATCAATGATCTTCTCGAACAGATCCTCAAGAGGCTCAAGCCGATTGCGGAGAAAAAGAATGTGGAAATGGTGCTGGAGAGTTTCCGTCCGGTATCAGCAGAAATTGATGAGACGAAATTTTCACTGGCTGTTTCAAATCTGGTGGAAAATGCGATTAAATACAATCACGACAATGGCTGGGTACACGTATCACTGAATGCGGATCATAAATACTTCTATATCAGAGTGGAAGATTCCGGAATCGGCATACCGGAAGAAGATCAGGCGCATATTTTTGAAAGGTTCTACCGTGTTGACAAGTCTCATTCCAGGGAAATCGGAGGCACTGGACTGGGGCTTGCAATTGCCAGAAATGCGGTGATCATGCATCGCGGTTCTATTAAAGTGTACAGCAATGAGGGAGAAGGAACGACGTTTACGGTGAGAATACCTCTCATTTATGTGGCGTCATAGAAGAGGAGATAGAGATGAAGAGATTAAGAATCATATGTTCCGTCCTGTGTCTTGCTCTGGGAGTTCTTCTCACTTCATGTTCCGGGAGAACGGATGTGAGCAGGGGGGAGTCTTATATCTTCTGCCTGAATACGGACAGGACCGGGCTTGTGAAAATTTCGTATGATATCCCGGAAGGAAATGCGCAGGAGGCGGCAGAAGCGGTCCTTGACGAGCTGAAGAAGCCGGCGGAAGAAATTGAATATACGCCCGCTCTTCCCGAGAATGTGGATGTTCAGTCATGTGAACTTATGGGAAGTATTCTGGCAGTCGATTTTGACAGTGATTATCTTAATATAGAGAGAATTGAAGAAAAGCTTGTGCGGGCGGCGGTTGTACAGTCGCTTCTCAGGATAGAGGACATAGACGGAGTTATGTTTACGGTCGGACAGGAGGCTCTGAAGGACGGTGAAGGGAATATTATCGGTCTTATGAACGAAGATGATTTTGTGGAGAATACAGGATCATCTCCGAGTTCTTATCAGACAGATACCCTGAAGCTTTATTTTGCAAATAAGGCCGGAGACAAGCTTGTGGAACAGGTTATGGATGTAAGGTACAGCAGCAATGTCTCGAAAGAAAAACTGATTGTGGAGAAACTGATGCAGGGCCCGGGAAGCTCGGGAGCATATCCCACGATCAATCCGGACACCAATCTGCTGAGTGTTACCACAAAGGACGGAATATGCTATGTGAATTTTGACAGCACATTTCTGACAGGAGCCTATGACGTCCTTCCTCAGATTACAATCTATTCGGTTGTCAATTCACTTGTTGAAGGGACAGATGCAGCGAGGGTGCAGATTACCATCAACGGGGAGTCAAATGCCAGATATATGGAGACTGTGGATCTTTCCCAGCCTCTTGAGAAAAATATGGATTGGGTCGCAGTAGAAGATGAAGAATGATAAAAAGACCGCTGTGCATGGCATGCGTTCTGCTGCTTGCCATACAGGCCGTCCGTGTGTGCATACTCGGGAGTGCGGAAGACCTGAAGCCTTCCGCGCTTGAGGGAGCCGTATCCGATGGAACACGGCTCTCCCTTACAGGGACGGTCGAAAAAATCGAAGAAAAGAAAAAGGTTACGGCACTTTGTCTTTCTGACAGTGCCGTATCTGTCTCAGAACAGCAAATCAATGAACCGAAAATTCTGGTTTATATAAATCCGGAACAGATACAGAAAAAACTGAATATCGGCAATGTCATACAGGTAAGAGGAGAAGCGTCTCTTTTTGACCGGGCGCGCAATCCGGGGAATTTTGACCAGCGTGCATATTATCAGAAACAGGGGATTCATGTTCTTGTCTGGGCGGAAGAAATAACAGTGAGATCTTTCCGTACGGACCGGATCAAAGAATTTCTGTCATCTCTGAGAACACGATGGAAAAATATGCTTGAGAAATATCTGGGGGAATATTACGGGAACACAATGAGCGCTGTGCTTCTTGGGGAAAAGAGCGGGCTGGACGAAGAGATGAAAAAAATGTATCAGAAGAACGGGATCGGGCATCTGCTTGCCATTTCCGGACTTCATATGTCATTTATCGGCATGGGAATCTACGGAGCGCTGCGGAGATCAGGACTTCCGTTTGTCCCGGCAGGGCTCCTGGGCGGCAGTGTGCTTTTCCTGTATACCCTGATGATCGGGGCGGGAGTATCAAGCACACGCGCCCTGATCATGTTCCTGGTCCGTATCGGGGCAGATATGACCGGAAGAGATTATGACCTTCCCACAAGTCTCGGACTTGCTGCAGCAGTGATCTGCACGGGGCAGCCCCTCTATATTACGGATGCCGGGTTCCAGCTGTCCTTCGGAGCGATACTCGGAATCTGGATGCTGAGCCCTGTTCTCTGTGAAATGTTCGGCTGCCGGCCGGACAGCCGGGAAAGAGAGGAAAAAGGAAAAGTCAGAGCAGCGCTCAGTCTTTTTATGAAAAAGTTTCTTGAGAGCATGAGCACAAGCGCCGCGGTGAATCTTCTTTTGCTGGGCCCTCTTCTGTATTTTTATTATGAGGTTCCGCCCTATTCGGTCTTTCTGAACATTCTTGTGATTCCCGTTATGCCTCTCGTTATGGGAGCGGGGCTGGCCGGGCTTATTCTGGGGATGGTGCTGCCGTCTGCGGGAGGGCTTATTCTTCAGGTATGCCGTATTGTTCTGTGGATGTATGATGCGGTCTGTCAGGCGGCGGGAAGGATTCCGGGCAGCCGTATTGTCACAGGACAGCCGGGGATGATTTGGCTGGCGGTATATTATATATTGCTCGCGGCAGTCTGCATAGCTTTTTATAAAATGAAGGAAGAACAGCGGAAGAAAGAACTGGAAGAAATTCCTGCGAAAGAAGGACGGCGTATTTTTATGCGTCTTCCGGGCGCCGCGGCACTTATTTCCGCTGCAGCAATGACACTCATCTGCCGCTGGGGATATACCATGAATGGGGATGTGGAAGTATCTGTTCTGGACGTGGGGCAGGGGGACGGCATCCATATAAGAGGTCCGGCGGGAGAGGAACTCTTTATTGACGGAGGAAGCAGCGATGTATCGTCTGCGGGAACATACCGGATCGAACCCTATCTGCTCAGCAATGCCGTGGATGAGCTGGATTATGTTTTTCTGACGCATGGGGATGAGGACCATATCAACGGTACTGCGGAACTTCTGAAAGACCAGGATCTTGGAATCCGCATTCGGAATCTTGTCCTGCCGCCGGAAGAATATCTGGATGAAAAACTGCTGGAGACCGCCCGGACTGCTGCAGAAAACGGAACCAGAGTCGTGACCATGTCCGCCGGAGAACGGCTGGAAAGCGGAAGAGACGGATTTTCCATAACCTGTCTCGGACCGGAGAAGGGCGCCGGTCTGGAACCGGGCAATGCGGCGTCTCTTGTCCTGGGAGTGCGCTATCATAAGTTCGGACTTCTGCTCACCGGGGATACGGAACTGGAAGGAGAGAAAAGTCTGGCAGAAAGCGGAAGACTGGGGCGGTATCCTGTTCTCAAAGCAGCGCACCACGGGTCCCGGAATTCAGGAACAGAAGAATTCCTTCAGATTGTAAAGCCTGAATGCGCCCTGATCTCTGCGGGGAGAGACAACCGTTACGGACATCCCCATGAGGAAACTCTGAAAAGGTTTGAGGACGCAGACTGTCTTGTGTATTCCACACAGGAGTGCGGGGCGATTATGCTGAAGAGTGACGGGGAGAGAATGTGGATCCGCGGATATATGGAATAGAAAAAGAAAAGACTGCTGAAACAGGGGAAGAAAACCGACAACGGGCACTTGTCAAAATACGGAGACTTCCTATATAATAGAGAAGTTATGAAAAGCTTGAATGAAGATCTTAAGACAGGACAATTTAAACAGATCTACCTTCTCTACGGCGAGGAGGGATATCTGAAGCGGCAGTACCGGGACCGGTTCATTAAGGCAATGCTTCCGGACGGCGATACCATGAACTATGCCCATTATGAGGGGAAGAATATTAACGTCCGGGAGGTGATTGACCTTGCGGAGACGCTGCCCTTCTTTGCGGAGCGCCGTCTGATCGTGTTTGAAGACACCGGTTTTTTCAAGAGCGCCGGGGCAGAGCTGGCGGATTATATCAAAGATATGCCGGACACCACATATTTCATTTTCGTGGAAAATGAGGTGGATAAGCGCAGCAAGCTGTATAAGGCGGTGAAGGCAAAGGGGCATATTGTTGAGCTTTCGACCCAGGATGAGGGAACACTGAAGCGGTGGATCCAGGGAATTGTCCGCAGGGAAAAGAAGCAGATCTCGGACTCTGTGATCCTCTATTTCCTCAACAAGGTCGGGACCGATATGGAAAATATCCAGCGGGAGCTGGAGAAAGTGTTCTGCTATTGCCTGGAACGGCAGGAGATCACCAGGGAAGATATTGATGCGGTCTGCGTGACCCAGATCACCAACCACATTTTTGACATGGTGAACGCGGTGGCGGACAAGAATCAGCGCAAGGCACTGGACCTGTATTATGATCTTCTTGCGCTGAAGGAACCGCCCATGCGCATCCTTTTTCTGATGATCCGGCAGTACCGGATCCTGTTTCAGGTGAAAGGTCTTCTGGGACAGGGCTACGGAAGGAAGGAAATTGCCTCGAAGGCGGGGCTTCATCCCTTTGCGGCGGGGAAATATATGGAACAGGCAAAGCGTTTCCGGATGTCCGAACTCCGGGCTGTCATGGAGGATGGAGCGGATATCGAGCAGAGAGTGAAGACAGGACTTCTGACGGACAACCTAGCCGTGGAGCTTTTTATTGTGAAATATTCCGGAAAAGTGTGAAGAGGACAGGGAAAAACAGAGAACTGTCAGGAAAAGCATAGATTTGGAGGAAGAAAAGTGTCAGTAATAGATCAGAAAAAGATAAGAAATTTTTGCATCATCGCGCACATTGACCACGGGAAGTCTACTCTGGCGGACCGTATTATCGAGATGACGGGACTTCTGACCAGCCGTGAGATGCAGGCCCAGGTTCTGGATAACATGGACCTGGAGAGAGAGCGCGGAATCACCATTAAGGCCCAGGCTGTCAGGACCATCTACAAGGCGGATGACGGGGAAGAGTATATGTTCAACCTGATCGATACCCCGGGGCATGTTGATTTTAACTATGAGGTGTCCAGGAGCCTTGCCGCCTGTGACGGAGCAATCCTTGTGGTGGACGCGGCGCAGGGCGTGGAGGCGCAGACACTGGCCAATGTATATCTGGCTCTGGACCATGACCTTGACGTCATGCCTGTGATCAACAAGATTGATCTGCCCAGCGCAGATCCGGACCGGGTCAAGGAGGAGATCGAGGATGTGATCGGCATCGATGCGGAGGATGCGCCTCTGATCTCCGCCAAGACAGGACAGAATGTCCATGAGGTACTGGAACAGATCGTAAAGAAGATTCCGGCTCCTGAGGGAGATCCCGAGGCACCTCTGAAAGCGCTGATTTTTGATTCCGTGTACGATTCTTACAAAGGCGTTATTGTGTTCTGCCGGATCAAGGAAGGAACTGTGAAGAAAGGAACGCCCATGCTTATGATGGCCACGGGAGCCCGCGCCGATGTGGTGGAGGTGGGAACCTTCGGAGCAGGACAGTTCATCCCCTGTGACGAGCTGAGCGCGGGAATGGTAGGCTATATCACAGCGAGCCTGAAGAATGTGAAGGATACACATGTGGGTGATACCATTACCAATGCGGAGCGGCCCTGTGCGGAGCCTCTCCCGGGGTATAAGAAGGTGAATCCCATGGTGTACTGCGGACTTTATCCCGCAGACGGTGCAAAATATCCGGATCTCCGTGACGCCCTGGAGAAGCTGCAGCTCAACGATGCGGCGCTCCAGTTTGAGCCGGAGACGTCGGTTGCACTGGGATTCGGCTTCCGTTGCGGCTTCCTCGGGCTTCTGCATCTGGAGATTATCCAGGAGAGGCTGGAGAGAGAATATAACCTTGACCTGGTGACCACAGCGCCCAGCGTTATCTATAAGATCCACAAGACCAACGGGGAGGTCATCGATCTGACCAACCCGACAAACATGCCGGACCCCTCCGAGATCGACTACATGGAAGAACCTATGGTGAAAGCGGAGATCATGGTGACGTCGGAGTATATCGGAGCCATTATGGATCTGTGTCAGGAACGGCGCGGTATTTACCAGAGCATGGAATATATTGAGGAGAAGAGGGCAGTGCTTCATTACCATCTGCCTCTGAACGAGATCATTTATGACTTCTTCGACGCCCTGAAATCCAGATCCAGAGGGTACGCGTCCTTTGACTATGAGATGATGGGATACCAGCGCTCAGAGCTTGTGAAGCTGGATATCCTTATTAATAAAGAAGAAGTGGACGCACTGTCGTTTATTGTATTTGCGGGAAGTGCCTATGAGAGAGGAAGGAAGATGTGCGAAAAGCTGAAGCAGGAAATTCCGAGGCAGCTCTTTGAGATCCCGATCCAGGCGGCCATCGGAAGTAAGATTATTGCCCGTGAGACAGTGAAGGCCATGAGAAAAGACGTGCTGGCGAAATGTTACGGAGGAGATATCTCCCGTAAGAAGAAACTGCTGGAGAAGCAGAAGGAAGGAAAGAAGCGCATGCGCCAGGTGGGAAATGTAGAGATTCCGCAGAAGGCGTTTATGAGTGTGCTCAAGCTGGATGATGACTGACAGAGAACTGGAGCTTTATGTTCATATTCCGTTTTGTGTGAGAAAATGTGCATACTGTGATTTCCTCTCTTTCCCGTCGGGAGAGAGGGAGAGAAAGGCATATGTGGATGCGCTTATACGGGAGATCGAAAGCAGAAAAGACAATTTCACAGACTGCCGTGTATCCACGGTGTTTCTGGGCGGGGGAACCCCATCCTTGCTGGATGGGGAGGACACCGCCCGTCTTTTTGACGCTCTGTACCGGAGCTTTACATTCGTGGAAGACCCGGAGATTACCATAGAGGCCAATCCCGGGACAGTGACAGCTGAGAAAATGATATCCTGGAGAAAGTCCGGGATCAGACGGCTCAGCATCGGGCTTCAGTCTGTCAACGATGAGGGACTGCGGATGCTGGGGAGAATCCATACGTACAGAGAATTTCTCGATACCTATTCTCTTGCCCGGGACGCCGGATTCGGCAATATCAATATCGATCTGATCTCGGCGATCCCCGGACAGACGGTGAAGAGCTGGGAGAAGACACTTCGCACCGTGGCGGAGCTCGCGCCGGAGCATATCTCGGCCTACAGTCTGATCGTAGAAGAAGGGACTCCCTTTTATAATCTGTATGGGGAAGAACAGCAGAAAGGGCTGTTTTCTGACGGAAAAATCAGCAGTCTGTCTGCGGGAGGATTCCCGCCTCTCCCGGATGAGGAGGAAGACAGGAAGATCTATGAGCAGACCGCGGTTATACTGAACGAGTACGGATATCACAGGTATGAGATCTCCAACTATGCCAAGCAGGGATATGAGTGCAGGCACAACCTGGGATACTGGGAGAGAAAAGAATATCTTGGCCTGGGGCTGGGAGCCGCCTCCCTGATCAGAGAGACCCGGTTTCACAACACGGCGGATATGAAAAAATATATGGATGTATTCTCGGATGGGACTCCGGCCGAAAATGTATCCGGAGAGAGGAACACAGCGTCAGCCGGAACAGGGGAGATTCAGTCAGAAAATTCTGCCGGTCAGGATGATGTCCGGGAGGAATTTGAAAGCCTGAGCCGTGAGGAGCAGATGGCGGAGTTCATGATCCTGGGCCTGAGAAAGACAGCCGGGATTTCAGCAGAAGAATTCAGTAGTCTTTACGGAACCGGGATAAAAGAAGTGTATGGCTCACAGATCCGGCGTTTTGAAAAAGAAGGCCTGCTGACAGAAGAGGACGGGATGATCCGGCTTACGCCGAGAGGAATTGATGTCAGCAATTATGTATTCTGCGAGTTTGTGTAGGAGGAGTTCAGCCATGCAGCTCGAATCCGCTGCTTTGCGGCTTCTTTTCGCTGAGGGCGTCCGCCCTATGCCAGGATAAAAGAGGTCATGCCCTTGTAAGCCGGCTTCCGTGCAAGCCCTCTTTTATCCTGGCGCATGGCTGAACTGTTGCCACTTTCTCTAAAAAAATCATAAACAGAGTTGACAAAAAGAAATCCGGGTGCTATCTTAATATACGGAAGGTGTTAGCACTCGAAATAAATGAGTGCTAATAACTTGAAGGGGCCAGCCCCTGATGAGTTGTAAATTCAGAATATTCATAAGATATTTCGGAAAGGAGGAAGTACTGTGGCGGTTGATGCTTCATTGAGTGAGAGAAAACTTACTATCTTAAAAGCCATCATACAGAACTACCTCGAGACAGGTGAACCGGTGGGTTCCAGAACTCTGACGAAATATACGGATCTGAACCTCAGTTCTGCGACGATCAGAAATGAGATGGCGGATCTGGAGGATCTGGGTTACATCTTCCAGCCTCACACCTCCGCCGGAAGGATTCCTTCCGATAAAGGATACCGGCTGTATGTCGATATGCTTATGGAGGATAAGGAACAGGAGATCACCGAACGTGAAAACGGACTTCTGGAGAAGACAGACAAAGTAGAGAAGGTTCTTCGCCAGGCGGCAAAGGTACTGGCTGCGAACACGAATTACGCTACAATGGTTTCTTCTCCGGTAAATAACCGCAATACACTGAAATTCATCCAGCTCTCGCAGGTGGATGCGGAACAGATTGTGGCGGTCATCGTTCTCGGCGGAAACGTGATCAAGAATAAGATTATTGAAGTTGGTGAAACACTAAGTAATGAAAATCTGCTGAAGCTGAACATGCTTCTTAACACGACGCTGAACGGGATGTCCATCGACCAGATCACACTGGGACTGATTGCAAGGCTGAAAGAACAGGCCGGTATTCACAGTGAAGTGGTCGGACATGTGCTTGACGCTGTGGCGGAGATTATCCATGTGGAAGATGATATGGAGATCTATACAAGCGGTGCCACGAACATTTTTAAATATCCGGAGCTGAGTGACAAACAGAGCGCCCAGGAAATCATCAGTGCGTTTGAGGAAAAACAGCAGCTGGCAGATCTGGTCACAGAGACGCTTGCAAGTGAGAACAATCATGGAATTCAGGTCTATATCGGAGACGAGACCCCGGTGAAGACCATGAAAGACTGCAGTGTCGTGACAGCTACTTACGAACTGGGTGAGGGCATGAAAGGTACGATCGGTATCATCGGACCAAAACGGATGGATTATGAACATGTCATGAAGACGCTGAAGACTCTGCAGAGCGAGTTGGATGCGATTTATAATAAAGATCCCAAAGAATAGGAAGGTGGAAAGCTGGTGACAGAGATGAGCAAAGAAGATATGGTAAAAGAAGCCGTGGAGGAAGCGAAAGCCAAAGCCGCTCAGGAGGACGATTCCGATCGGGAAGAGACCGCACAGGCGGAAGAAAATACAGAGGCTGCAGCGGAAGAAGCGGAGGATCAGAAGGAAACTCCGGAAACGGAGAATGACGGATCCGGGGATGCGGAAAACGGCGAGTCCAAAGAAGAAAAGAAAAAATTCTTCGGAAAGAAAAACAAGAAGGACAAAAAAGATGAGAAGATCGAGGAACTTACCGACCGGCTGACACGTCAGATGGCGGAGTTCGACAACTTCCGCAAACGTACGGAAAAGGAGAAGTCCCAGATGTACGAGATCGGCGCGAAGGACATTATTGAAAAGATCCTTCCCATCGTAGACAACTTTGAAAGAGGGCTGTCGTCCATGCCGGAAGAAGAAAAGGCAACTCCGTTTGCGGAGGGAATGGAAAAGATATACAAACAGCTTATGACCACGCTGGAATCGATCGATGTAAAACCGATTGAGGCCGTGGGAAAGGAATTTAATCCTGATTTCCACAATGCAGTGATGCATGTGGAAGATGAGGAACTCGGAGAAAACATCGTCGCCGAGGAATTCCAGAAAGGATATACTTACCGTGACAGTGTTGTGAGACACAGCATGGTAAAGGTGGCAAACTAGACATCAACAATATTTAGAATAAAAATGAAAAATCTTAAAGGAGGAGCTTTACTATGGGAAAAATAATTGGTATTGACCTTGGTACGACAAACAGCTGCGTGGCTGTTATGGAAGGCGGACAGCCGACAGTCATCGCAAACACAGAAGGCGCCAGGACAACACCGTCTGTCGTGGCATTCACAAAGACAGGCGAGCGTCTGGTAGGAGAGCCTGCAAAACGTCAGGCAGTCACAAACGCAAACAGAACGATCTCTTCGATCAAGAGAGAGATGGGTACAGATTACAAGGTGGACATTGACGGAAAGAAATATTCTCCACAGGAGATCTCCGCAATGATTCTTCAGAAACTGAAAGCAGATGCAGAAGGATACCTTGGAGAGAAAGTAACAGAGGCAGTCATCACAGTTCCCGCATACTTTAACGACGCTCAGCGCCAGGCTACAAAGGATGCAGGTAAGATCGCAGGACTTGATGTAAAACGTATCATCAACGAGCCTACGGCCGCAGCACTTGCTTACGGACTTGACAATGAGAAAGAGCAGAAGATCATGGTATACGACCTTGGCGGCGGTACATTTGATGTATCGATCATCGAGATCGGCGACGGCGTTATCGAAGTTCTTTCCACAGCCGGAAACAACAGACTCGGCGGTGACGACTTTGACCAGAAGATCACAGACTACATGCTGGCAGACTTCAAGGCAAAAGAGGGCGTGGATCTGTCCACAGACAAGATGGCGCTCCAGAGACTGAAAGAGGCTGCAGAGAAGGCAAAGAAAGAGCTTTCCAGCGCGACAACGACAAATATCAACCTTCCGTTCATCACAGCAACATCTGAGGGACCGAAGCACTTTG
>CAKNHF010000039.1 GCA_930972465.1 uncultured Lachnospiraceae bacterium | reverse complement strand
CAATAACTGTTCGGTTATCTCTTGGGTAATCCCGATTAACGCTTGCTTAACGTTTGGAGAACTGCGGAGCTCTACGAGCTGCTTTGAGACCGTATTTCTTACGCTCTTTCATTCTCGGGTCACGTGTAAGGAATCCTGCGCTCTTGAGCACCGGTCTGTAATCCGCATCTGCCTCAAGAAGAGCTCTTGCGATTCCGTGACGGATTGCTCCGGCCTGTCCTGTGTAACCGCCGCCGTGTACGTTAACAATCACATCAAATTTGTCTGTTGTGTTTGTAGCCACAAGCGGCTGACGAACAACAACTTTCAGAGTCTCAAGTCCGAGATAATCGTCGATGTCTCTTTTATTGATCGTGATCTTGCCTGTTCCAGGTACAAGGTAAACTCTTGCTACTGATTTTTTTCTTCTTCCTGTTCCGTAATATTTTGCGTTAGCCACTGTTATATCCTCCTTTCAACCTCTACCTAAAATGTCAGAACTTCCGGTTTCTGTGCCTGATGTGCATGATCCGGTCCAGCGTATACGTGAAGTTTCTTGATCATGTCTCTTCCCATAGGTCCTTTCGGGAGCATTCCTTTAACAGCCAGCTCGATAACCTTCTCAGGTTTCTTTGCCATCATCTCGGCAAGTGTTGTCTCTCTCATTCCGCCTACATAGTCAGAGTGATTATAGTAAACTTTCTGCTGTAATTTCTTTCCTGTAACTTTTACCTTCTCAGCATTGACAACGATTACGTAATCTCCTGTGTCAATGTGCGGTGTGTATTCCGGCTTGTTCTTTCCTCTGAGCACCTTAGCGACCTCAGATGCAAGACGTCCTAATGTGCAGCCGTCAGCGTCAACCACATACCATTTTCTTTCAATCTTGTCAGGGTTAGCCATATAAGTTTTCATGGGTGTTCCTCCTATAATAATCATCAGATAACATTTGCTTGTATATGTGAAATCAGCGCACTCCGGGGCTATGGTGTATGCTGTTTCTCCCTTTTTTCACGCTGTACTATTATATTACTCTGTCAAACCTCTGTCAAGATTTTTTTACAACTATTCGTTTTTAAGTTATTTTCTTCCTTTTTTTATCCAGATGACAATTACCGCAGCGGCTGCCACTGCCGCGATTCCCGCTGCCGCCGCCCACACGCCGGCATGTGAATCATCTCCTGTCGCCGGACTTTTCAGTTTCTCTGACGCGGAAATTTTCCCATCATATGTAAGTCCTGTATCCATCCCGGCATTCCTTCGTGTCAATTCTACCTTTTCTATTTTATCCGTAAGAGGAAGTGACTGAGGAAGCTCAATGCTCTCCTTCCTTTCCGCTACGGCAAACAGGCTGAAATGATCTGTCTCGAACACCACATTTCCGGCTTCCACGGCAAAAGGAATCTCCGTCTTCTGTCCATCCGTACTGATATGAAAGACCCCGAGACGCTCTGTATCATATCCTTCCGGAACCGGAACTGTTATCCGAACATTTCCGTTCGGTTCGACCAGGCCGGATACCATATTATAGAAGCTTATGTCATAGATCCGGAACTGATTCAGCGAAGCGGAAAGAAGTATCTCAAGCATCTCGTAGTTCTCACCGCTCTCCAGCGGAGTCACCACCAGAAATGATCCGGCCGGTATCACACCTTCCTCTGCCTCAGCACAGATACCTGTCGCAGGATCTGTCATGCTGAACCCCTGCGGGTACTCCGGTATCTCCCCTTCTCCCGGCATCACCGCATCTGATTCATCTGAAATCCCGGGTTCTTCCACATTCTGATCCGGATTCTCTCCGCCCGGCTTCTGATCATTCTCCTGTGTTTCCTGATCCTCCTGCTCTGCTCCGTTTCCTTCATCCGGAATCCCCCCGGTCTCCTGCTCAGTTCCGGCCTGTTCGTCCTGAACTTCCTGCTCCTCCGCTGCTGCTCCGTCTTCCTCATCTGGGACATTCCCATCCTCTGAAATATCCGGTGTGTCCGTATCTGCCGTCTGCATTCCCGTATCTTCGCCATTCTCTGTTCCTGGCCTCGCTTCCGCTTCACTCTCCTGTTCCGCCGCGATACTCTGTGCCGCCGGACCGCCTGGGAACATCGCTCCTGCCAGCAGAGCCGACAGAAGAAGTGCCGTCAGACATTTTATTGCTTTCCCTGTTCTCTTCAAAATGATCACACCTTTCCTGACATTGATTGATTACCTTCAGTATACCAGTCATTTTTCCCATATGCAAACAAAAAAGCGGGTTCTTTTTTGTGCACTTTTATGGTATACTAATAGAATAGCAACTATTTAATCCGGGGATTCCCCGGACATGAAGAGAAAGCAAATTTATAAAAAGGAAGGTACTGGAATTATGTGGGCTTACAACGAAACTTTTTATCAGATATATCCGATCGGATTCTGTGGCGCCCCGGTGCACAATGACGGGGTCACAGCCCACCGCATCCTGAAAGTAGGAGAGTGGGCGGAATATCTGCAGGAACTGGGGATCGGTTCCATCATTCTGAATCCTATTTTTGAATCCGACAACCATGGATATGACACAAGGGATTTTCGCAGGATCGACTGCAGGCTTGGCACGAACGAAGATTTTAAAAAGGTCTGTCAGACACTTCACGACCATAATGTAAAGATTATGCTGGACGGCGTATTCAATCATGTGGGACGCGGTTTCTGGGCATTTAAAGATGTTCAGGAAAAGAAGTGGGATTCCCCGTACAAGGACTGGTTTATCATTAACTTTGACGGGAACAGCGGTTACAATGACGGATTCTGGTACGAAGGGTGGGAAGGACATTACGAACTGGTCAAGCTGAATCTTCAGAATCCGGCTGTTGTGGATTATCTTCTTGACTGTGTAAAAATGTGGATCGAGGAATTTGAGATCGACGGTCTCCGCCTGGACGTTGCATATTCACTTGATCACAATTTCATGAAACGTCTCCGCCGGTTCTGCGACGAACTCTGTCCGGGATTTGCGCTCATCGGAGAAGTTCTCTTCGGAGACTATAATCTGATCGTGAATGACGAGATGCTCCACAGCTGCACGAATTACGAATGTTATAAAGGGATATACTCCAGCTTCAACAGTATGAACATGTTTGAGATCGCGCACTCTCTGAACCGTCAGTACGGTCCGGAGCAGTGGTGCATTTACCGTGGAAAACATCTGATGACATTTGTGGATAATCACGATGTCACCCGTATAGCAAGCATTCTGACAAATAAAAAACACCTGCCCCTCACCTACGGCATCCTCTTCGGCATGCCCGGCATCCCGTGCATTTACTATGGCAGTGAATGGGGCGAGGAAGGTGTAAAGGCACCGGACAATGATTATGCGCTTCGTCCTTGTTTTGAGGAGCCGAAACCGAATGAACTTACGGATTTTATCCGGAAACTCATCGCAGTCCGCAGAACCAGCGACGCTCTCTGCAACGGAATCTACCGGAATGTAGTCATCACAAACCATCAGCTGGTCTTCGAGCGCAGAACAGACAGCGAACGCATTCTGGTAGCAATCAACGCATCCGATTCTGAATATACCGCGGGGCACGGGGAACTGCAGGGGACTTATGCGGACCTGCTGTCCGCCGAAGAGGAACCGTCCGTCAGCACAGCAGATATTTCCGAGGAGGAAGGAAGCGCTGAAAGACCGGCGGAACCGGCACAGCTCACCCTGAACGGCCAGCTTGTCATGCCGCCTTACAGCGTACAATATCTGAAGGCAGTGTAATCGAATCTTTCTTATTAAAAAAACGTCAGGCCGCGGAGATTCTCTCCGCTTCCTGACGCTTTCACTTTAATGTTCTTTTACAAGGACTTTCTCAATCTCTGCCATATACATTACATGATAATCCTTTCCCGGATACCATCTCTCGTCAATCCAGTCCGCGGTAAAATGTTCCGGTCCCATCGGCTGACTGTACAGTTTCCTGCAGACGAATACCATGTCCGCTTCTTCAAAAAAGGTTGTCCCATCTGTATAGTACGGTGTCAGTCCCGCCTCTTTTTCCTTATCACAGTCACGTCCGGATTTGGAGCCGCAGACATTAAGCGCCTGCCGGTACTCCTCACTGAAGAATGAAACCGTAAATCTCTCTTCTTTGTCGATAAATTCTTTTGTATACCGCTGCGGACGGATATACACCGTCGCAACATTCTTCCCCCACATGATTCCCATGGCACCCCAGCTGGCTGTCATCGTGTTATGTTTTTCCTCATCGCCTGCAGTGACAAGCATCCATTCTTTTCCGATCTTTGTAAACGGATTAAACTGCAGCTCCTCAGCTTTCATTTCTTTAAACCCCATAAGACACCATCCTTTCGAAAGATTACCGCAAAGATTATTTTACTACAACGCGGCGGAAATTCTTTTTGCCCTTTTTCACAATAACGCCCTCGCCTGAAAGCATCTCTTTTTCAAATGCAGCTGTAATATCAGATATTTTTTCGCCGTCCACAGAGACACCGCCCTGCTGAACCGCGCGTCTTGCTTCAGATTTCGACGGAACAAGCCCGCTCTTCACGAGCATTGTAAGAATATCAATACTTCCGTCTGTGAAATCCTCTTCCGACAGTTCCGCCGTAGGCATCTCAGCCGCATTTCCGCTGCTGAACAGCGCGCGTGCGCTCTCCTGCGCTTTCTTAGCCTCTTCTTCACCATGAACAAGTTTCGTAAGTTCGTACGCAAGGATTTCTTTTGCGGTATTAAGCTGAGCTCCTTCCCAGGAATCCATCTTGTCAATCTCCTCCAGGGGAAGGAATGTCAGCATCCGGATACACTTCAGCACATCTGCATCCGCCACATTTCTCCAGTACTGGTAGAAGTCAAAGGGTGATGTCTTCTCCGGATCAAGCCATACAGCACCTGACTGGGTCTTGCCCATCTTCTTGCCTTCCGAGTTGAGCAGAAGAGTGATGGTCATCGCTCCTGCATCCTCACCCAGCTTACGGCGGATCAATTCTGTTCCCGCAAGCATGTTGCTCCACTGATCGTCGCCTCCGAACTGCAGATTACAGCCGTATTTCTGGAACAGTGCGTAAAAATCATATGCCTGCATGATCATGTAGTTAAATTCAAGAAAACTTAATCCTCTCTCCATTCTCTGCTTATAGCATTCTGCGGCAAGCATTCTGTTTACAGAGAAATGCGCTCCCACCTCGCGCAGCAGCTCGATATAATTCAGGTCCAGCAGCCAGTCCGCGTTGTTGACCATCAGCGCTTTTCCTTCAGAGAAATCAATAAATCTGCTCATCTGTTTCTTAAAGCAGTCGCAGTTATGCTGAATCTGCTCCGGGGTCATCATGCTCCTCATATCTGTCCGGCCCGAAGGATCTCCGATATATCCTGTTCCTCCTCCGATCAGCGCGATCGGCTTGTTGCCCGCTTCCTGCAGGCGCTTCATCAGGCAGAGTGCCATGAAATGTCCTACATGAAGGCTGTCCGCAGTGGGGTCAAACCCGATATAAAACACAGCTTTTCCATTGTTGACCAGATCTCTGATCCGTTCCTCATCCGTCACCTGGGCGATCAGTCCTCTCGCCTGCAGTTCTTCGTAAATTCCCATCTTCTCTTCTCCTTTTCTCAATACGGCGGACAGATCCGGTCTTTCCCCGGAATGAATAAAGAGTTCTGCTCGCGGAACTCTCGCGCCGGGCGTGGTCGCTTTAGCGACAATTTTCTGCTTCGCGCGAGTACGCATCCCGCGGAGCGTTTTGGTTTAATAGGGAACGAAGTTTCCTATTAAATAAAAAACCGCCCTTACTGCCATACGCAATAAGGACGGATATCTGTCCGTGGTACCACCTTACTTCACCGGTTCCATTATCGACATGACTCTGCACATCCCGGTCCCGGCCTCTGTACAGGCTGTAACGTGCCTTAATCCGCCGCAGCCTACTCACATCACATTCTTTTCATACCGATGCTTCAGTGCGGGGCTCAGGGATGTATTCGAAAAATATCTGTGTCATGCGCCTCTCATCAGCCGGCTGCTTTCTGTTTTCTCAGCTATTTCCTACTTCTTCCCGTCAAAGCCTGTCTCATATGTAGCATATCTTAATCTAACATTTCCGGTTTGTCAAGGCTTTTCAGCACTTCCGCCGCTTTTCGCACCTGCTCTTTCTCTGTCTGCCAGATCTCAAACTCGCTGAATCCGGGAAGCCCCATAGATACGCCTTCCCGGCGAAATTTCATCCGGCTGTCCTTCACCGTCTTGCCTGACATATGAAACGCTGTGATTCCCGTCTGCGCCGCCAGTCCTTCTATAATCCCGGCCTCTATCCCGGCTCCTGCCATGATCCTGATCCTGCTGCCGGCCCGCTTCTCAAGCCGGTCAAGCAGTCCTCTGCCATCCCACGCGGAGTTTTTCTGTCCGCTGGTAAGAATCGTGTCAATTCCAAGCGCTATACTCTCTTCCAGAGTTCCGAACGGATCTCTGCAGACATCGAACGCCCTGTGCAGGGTCACCTTCATATCTCCTGCCGCATCGATCAGCTCTTTCATCCTCTCCCTGTCCAGTCCTCCGTCCGGGTTGAGGACACCGATCACAACGCCATCCGCCCCCATGCTGCGATACATTTCCACTTCTTCTTTCAATACGGAAAACTCATAATCGTCATAGCAGAAATCCCCGAATCTGGGACGCAGAAGTGTTCGCACTTTAAGATCCGTATATGCTTTCACCTGTCTGAACAGCGCCGGGGACGGTGAAAGTCCCCCGATCACAAGTCCCGAGCACAGTTCTATCCTGTCTGCGCCGCCTTCCTGCGCCGCGACCGCGGACCGAACGCTGTCGGCGCATACCTCAAGAATATAACCCATTTGTTCTTCCTCCTGCAGCAAATTTCCTTCCATACACAACACGCAGTTATAATCAATTGGGGACGCAGTAAAACTCCCGAACTACTGCGTCCCCAATCTAAAAGGGATTAATCATATTTCATTTTTACTTGCAGAGCTTTTTGAACTCGTCCGCCACAAACTGAACTTTTGTTCCCACGATCACCTGAACTGAATTCTTGCCCGGACGGATAACTCCGGCAACACCTGCGGATTTGATCTTCTTCTCATCGACTTTCGTATAATCTTTAATTTCAAGACGAAGTCTTGTGATACAGTTGTCAATGGCTGTTACATTTTCTTTGCCGCCGACACCTTCCAGGACGATCTTTGCAACTTCCGTGAAATCATCATTGGCAAGAACAGCCTGCTTTTCTGCTTCCACTTCATCGTCATCTTCGCGTCCCGGCGTCTTCAGATCAAATTTCACAATCGCGAAACGGAATACAAGGTAGAATACGATAAATGCCGCAATGCCAAGCGGAATGATCATCCATGTATTCTGAGCTGCCGGAAGGGGAGCCGAGAACACCAGGTCAGTCAGTCCGGCCGAGAAGCTGAATCCCGCGCGGAATCCTACAAGTACTGTAATCACTGTAAAGATCGCGTACAGCAGAGCGTAGATCACGTACAGCGCCGGAGCGAGGAACATGAACGCAAACTCGAACGGCTCTGTAACACCGCAGACAAACGCTGCGATAGCCGCGGAAGTAACAAGGCCGATGGCAACTTTCTTCTTGTTGCTCTTCGCAGTATGAACCATAGCCAGAGCCGCGCCCGGGATACCGAACATCATACACGGGAAGAATCCTGACATGTACATACCAAGGCTCCATTCAATCGTTCTGCCCGCTTCCGTGACATCCCCTGTCTGAAGGCCGGCCCAGAAGTTTGTCAGGTCGCCGAGACCGATGGTGTCAAACCAGAACACATTGTTCAGCGCATGGTGCAGGCCGAACGGAATAAGCAGTCTGTTAAAGAATGCATATAATCCTGCTCCTACAGCATCCAGACTTACGATCGCATCGCCGAGAGCGACAAGTGCTCCGAACACGATCGGCCATACAAAGAGCAGCACAACCGACACAACAATGGATGTCACGCCCGCTACAATCGCCACGCTGCGCTTTCCGCTGAAGAAAGACAGCCAGTCCGGAAGCCTCGTTCCCTTAAATCTGTTGTAGCACATGGATCCGACAACACCTGCGATAATACCGATAAACGGGTTGGCAATATTGTTAAATGCCAGTGTAGCATCCGCATTGTCTGCAAGAGACGGCATAATAACTGTCACATTATCTGTCTTCAGCAGATTTGTGATCATAAGCCAGGAAACAAGTGCCGCCAGACCGCCGGTACCGTCATTTTCTTCCGACATGCCGACACCGATACCGATTGCAAACAGGATCGCCATATTATCAATCAGCGCTCCTCCTGCCTTCACCAGATAATATCCGATCTGCTCGATAATTCCTGTAATCTCACCGCCCTGCATTGTAGCCGGACACATTGCGTATCCGATACCCATCAGGATACCGCAGATAGGCAGACACGCCACAGGAAGCATCAATGATTTACCTAATTTCTGTAAAAACTTCATACATTCTCCTCCTTTTCTCAACCTCTCATTTCTAATCCCTTTTTCTATTTCAACCGACCGCAGCATCGGCCAAAATCAACTTTATTTTATAATGATGACGGCATCATCCCCGGGAGATATCTCGTCTCCTGTAATCCCTTCCACCGAAGCATAATCGGTCGTATTGCAGACAAGCATCGGCGTGATGGTATCATACCCTGCCGCCTTCACCTTATCCAGATCCACCGCCAGAAGCAGATCCCCCTTCTTCACCCGGTCTCCGGCGCTCACATGAGCTTCGAATCCGTCTCCGTTCATCTTCACAGTGTCAATTCCCACATGGATAAGCACTTCTGCGCCGAAATCGGTCGTCATGCTTATGGCGTGAAGCGTGTCGAACAGCATTCCGATCTTCCCGTCAGCCGGAGCATAAATCCGTCCATCTGCCGGAATCACCGCCATTCCCTTTCCAAGCATTTCTTCAGCAAAAGTAGGATCACTCACTTCCTTAAGGGGAACCGACTTCCCTTTCACGGGTGCTCCCAGAACATATTTTTCTTCCTTTTTCTTGAAAAAACCGAACATTCTATCCCTCCCTGCATACTCCTTTTTCAAAAAACTTCATCATATATCGACTTTTTATTCGCATACTATTCTTCTTCCGCCATTGTCACCCGCCGGATGTGGATCGTCAGATACATAACCTCTTCTCCGGAAAGTCTGCAGCCGGCGTTCTTCTCGATATACTCTGCAATCCTTTCACTGCAGGCATATTCCTTGGGATATTTTGTCCGCATCATTTCCGCCAGTTCGCTCTCCTCATCCTGGAGCAGCTCCTTCCGGTATACACGCTGAAGCAGAAACTTCACATGAGTGATAAACCTCTCATAATGCAGTGTTCCTTCGTCAAGTCCGATTCCCAGTTCATCTGTCACAATCTCCAGTATCTCTTTCATATGGTTCGGCAGATGAAGTGCATCCCGTATATCTGTCCCGTACTCTGCATTCACAAAATGCAGTGCGATAAATCCTGCTTCATCCTCCGGCAGAGATACTTTCAATCTCTTGCGTATCAGATCCACCGCGTATTTCCCGAGCTCGAATTCCTGAGGATAGAATCTTTTAATTTCCCATAGAAGCGCATTCTCCAGATTGATTCCCTTCTGGCACCGGTCAATGGAAAAATTGATATGGTCTGTCAGCGTAACATAGATGCTCTGATTCAGCTGCAGCTTCAGATTACTCTTTGCATAGGCAATAATGTCACTGGAAATCTTCACGTGCTCCAGCGGCATGTTGGTCAAAAGCTCCTTCAGCTGTTCCGCCACGCTCTGGCTCTTGATCCGGAACACTTTCTCGATTTTCGATTTCTTTATCTCCGCTCCTGCCCTGACTCCGAATCCGATCCCTCTGCCCATCACCACAACTTCTTTGCCTTCCTCGTCAAAAGCTGAGACAATGTTGTTATTGATCACTTTCTCTATAACCATGGCTGACCTTTCCATTGAACAAAAAAACCAAATTTTATAAACAGCTCTCCCGCTTATAAAATTTGGTTTTGCCTGCCGCACAGTAACAATCCAATACTTTTTGTTTCTGTGAACACTATATCAAAAAACACCAATAAAGTCAACTTTATATTTTATTTTTTGTTTATAATGTTTATATTCTCTTTATAATTTCAGAGTTTCTTTACTGACTAACGTGAAAACTTTGAAAGGGCCGCACTGTCCGCAACAAGAACCACATCACTGTGGAACTGAAGAATAGACGCAGGCACCTCCGGTGTGACCGGTCCGAAAAACGCTCTGGCAAGGATCTCCGCTTTTGCTTCGCCGCTCACGATCAGAAGAATCTTCTTCGCCCTCATGATCGTCCCGATTCCCATTGTATATGCCTGTCTCGGCACATCGTCGGCAGAAGCGAAGAAACGCTTGTTCGCTTCAATCGTACTCTCTGTCAGATCAACACAATGCGTCGTCCTGGCAAAAGAAGAATCCGGCTCATTAAATCCGATATGTCCGTTGTGTCCCAGACCGAGAAGCTGAATATCCACTCCCCCCATAGAGCGGATCAGTTCTTCATACCTCGCGCATTCCTTCCCGGAATCCGGCTCCGTTCCATCCGGCACGTATGTATTCTCCGGAATAATATTGACTCTGTCAAAAAGATGTTTGTGCATGAAATAATAGTAGCTCTGATCATTCTCTCTGTCGAGCCCTTTGTACTCATCCAGGTTGACCGTGCGCACCTCACTGAAGTCAAGGTCGCCTTTGTCATACCATTCCACCAGCTGGTCATATGTACCGATCGGCGAAGAACCGGTTGCTAACCCCAATACGCAATCCGGCTTAAGAATGATCTGGGCTGACAGGATGTTAGCTGCTTTACGGCTCATCTCCTGATAGTCTTTTGCCTCATAGATTCTCATTTTACAGTTCCTCCTCAATTACATTATATCGGCAGCTTCCTGTACTTATGACACATACATTCAGCATTTCCGATTAAAGTAATACTATCAGCGAACTCACCGTTTGTCAATCCTTGACAGCTTTTTCTTTCATTTTAGTCATTTTTATATGCAATCTCCACAAGGAAAAGCCCCTGAGGAGGCACAGTAATCCCTGCCCTCTCTCTGTCTTTCGCCTCAAGTATTTCTCTCACGTGAGAAGTCTCATAATATCCTCTGCCGACTCTAAGCAGCGTACCGACGATAATCCGGACCATATTATAAAGGAATCCGTTTCCTCTTATCCTGATTCTCAGCAGATCTCCGTCTTTGATAATGTCCAGATCGTAAATTGTCCGCACTGTTTCCTCCACGTCGGTCCGTATGTTGCAGAAACTCTTGAAATCATGCTCTCCCTTCAGGTACTCCGCCGCTTCCCTCATCTTTTCCGCATCAAGAGGATAGGACACAAAAAACGAGGTTCTCCTCCTGATCGGATCCGGCATCTGCCGGTTCAGAATACAGTATTCATATGTCTTCACCGAATCGCGGTAACGCGGATGCCATCCGGGGGGCACTTCTTCTGATTTCACCACAACAATATCATCCGGAAGCCTGCAGTTCACGGCGCAGGCGATCCTGTCTGCCGGAATCGTTGTATCAGAATCGAATACCGCCACATTTCCCAGCGCATGCACTCCCGAATCCGTTCTGCTTGCGCCGATCACAGTGATATTCTCTCCTGTCAGCTCGGAAAGCTTCCGGTTGAGAACCTCTTCGACGGTGACTCCATTCGGCTGGATCTGCCATCCGCAGTAATCTGTTCCATCATATGCCACCGTAAGCTTAAACCTCTTCATGTATCCTCCTTCTAGAAGATCCACAGTCTGAAAGACACGAACCTTCCGACCGCAAAAATCAGCACAAGGTAGAGCAGCGTGACCGCATAAGCCCACCTGTCCCGGGCTCTGTACTTCAGCGGCTTCATTTTCGTCCTTCCCTCGCCGCCGTGGTAGCACCTTGCCTCCATAGCCATCGCCAGATCATTCGCTCTGCGGAATGCGGATACAAAAAGCGGGACGAGAATCGGAATCATGGCCTTCGCTCTCTGAATGATGTTCCCCGACTCAAAATCCGCTCCTCTGGCCATCTGTGCCTTCATGATTTTGTCAGTCTCCTCCAGCAGGATAGGGATAAAACGCAGGGCAATGGACATCATCATCGCCACCTCATGAACCGGCACATTCACTCTGTTCAATGGATGCAGAAGCTTCTCAAGTCCATCCGTAAGTCCGTTGGGAGACGTGGTAAATGTCATCAGAGAAGAACCTATGACAAGATAGATCAGTCTTACCGCCATAAGGACAGACGTACGGAGTCCGCTCTCCGTTATCGTGAATATCCAGAAATGAACCAGAGTTTCTCCGCCCCTGGTGAGAAAAAGGTTCATCACTACAGTAAACAGAAGCAGGATCACTACAGGTTTCAGGCCTTTCACTATAAATTTAAACGGCACCCTGGAGATACGGATCACACACACAAGGAAAATCGTGGCAAGTCCATATCCCAGCACACTGTTCTGTATAAAAAGCGACACAAGAAAAAGCAGGGTGCAGACAATCTTCACCCTGGGATCCAGTCTGTGTATCACACTCTCTGCCGGATAATACTGTCCAATCGTTATATCTCTAATCATGAAAACTCCTCATTATCTCATCCGCCGCTTCCTCTATTGTCGTGGCATCCGCAGATACCGGGAACCCGCGTTCCTTCAGATCATGCATCACATAGGTGACCTGGGGGGCGGCCAGTCCTACCTTTTCAAGCTCTCTGTAATGTGCAAATACCTCCCGCGGCGTACCGTCAAGCATCTTCTCTCCACGGTTCATCACGATGATGCGCTCCACATATTTCGCAATGTCTTCCATACTGTGGGAGACAAGAACTACTGTCATCCCGGTCTCCCGGTGAAGGTGCTCGATCTGGTCAAGGATCTCGTCCCTTCCCTTCGGATCCAGCCCGGCCGTAGGCTCATCCAGAACGAGCACTTTCGGATGCATGGCAAGTATTCCCGCAATCGCCGCACGGCGTTTCTGACCGCCGGAGAGTTCAAAGGGCGACTGTCGGTAATACTTTTCCGGAAATCCCACCAGTTCCAGAGCCTCGCGGGCATTCTTTTCACACTCTTCCTGAGAAAGCCCCTGATTCTTCGGGCCAAAACAGACGTCACTGAGAACGTCCGCTTCAAACAGCTGATATTCCGGGTACTGAAATACAAGCCCGACCTGACTGCGCAGTTTTCTCATATCATATCCTTCATCATAGATATTCTGACCATCGTACAGCACTTTCCCGGATGTTGCCCTGATCAGCCCGTTCAGGTGCTGAATCAGAGTTGATTTTCCGGATCCGGTATGCCCGATGATTCCGACAAACTGCCCCTGCCCGATCTCAAAACTTACATCCTTCAGAGCATGTTTTTCATATGCCGTCCCCGGACTGTATATATAGTTAACATGTTCTAACGCAATCGACATAATGCCTCCACCAATTCTTCCCTTCTCAGGATTCCCCTGGGAAGATCCAGACCTCTCTTTCTGAGTTCCTCTGCCAGCATTGTTACCTGAGGCACATCCATCCGGTAGCTCTTAAGCTCGTCCACACGACTGAAGATTTCTCTCGGGGTACCGTGCATCACGATATGGCCTCCATCCATCACAAAAACCTGATCCGCGTCGATGACTTCTTCCATATAATGCGTGATCAGTATCACCGTCACATTCTTTTCCGCACGGAGCGTTTCCACAGCGCGGATAACCTCTTTTCTTCCATTTGGATCCAGCATGGCTGTAGGCTCATCGAGCACGATGCATTTCGGCTCCATTGCAATGACACCTGCTATGGCGACACGCTGCTTCTGTCCGCCGGACAGTTTATTCGGCGATGCCTTTCTGTACTCCAGCATTCCGACCGAGCGGAGACTGTCCTCCACACGCTTCCAGATCTCGTCTGTCGGCACTCCGAGATTCTCCGGACCGAATCCCACATCTTCTTCCACTACAGTCCCGATGATCTGATTGTCGGGATTCTGAAACACCATGCCGGCTGTCTGCCGTACGTTCCAGAGCTCATCCGGATCCTTCGTGTCCATCCCATCCACCCAAATGGTTCCCCCCGTAGGGACAAGGATGGCATTCATATGTTTTGCCAGGGTAGACTTTCCTGATCCGTTATGACCAAGAACAGCCACGAAGGATCCCTGGGGAATGTCTATATCAACGCCGTCGATCGCACGGTTCGTTCCAATCACGTTTCCCTCTTCATCTCTTTTGTCATATTCATACACGAGCTTTTCCGCGTGTATCATTTCCATGCGCTCTCTGCCTCCATTTTCTTTCTGTCTTAAGGCTTATCGCACTTTATTGTACGTCATCCCCCGATGTTTTGCAAGGCAATCTTAGCTCTGCAGCATTTCTCTAAGCATCTGATTTACCATTCCCGGATTTGCCTTTCCTTTCATGGCCTTCATCGTCTGGCCCATCAGCGCCCCCAATGCTTTCTCTTTTCCGCCTTTATAATCCGCCACTGCCTGTGGGTTTGCCGCGATCACATTCTCAATGGTCTCTCTCAGAGCATCCTCGTCATTTACCATCTTAAGTCCGTTTTCTTCCACATATTTTTCCGGATCCACATCTTCTGAAAAAATCTTCTCGAAAACTTTCTTTGCCACAGAACTGTTGATCGTTCCCGCATCAACCAGATCAATCAGCCTGGCCAGATTGGCCGGAGAGAATGTCAGATCATCTGCCTCCATGCCATTGTCTTTCATCAGACGGAACGTCTCCACCATAAGCCAGTTTGCCACCTTTTTCGGCTTGCCGCAGATTGCCGTGGTCTCCTCAAAAAGATCCGCCATTTTCTTGGACTCGGTAATGATCTCCGCATCGTACTGAGGAATATCAAACTCTTTCCTATATCTTTCCAGCTTCTCAGTCCGGAGTTCCGGCTGTCTTGCTTTTATCTCATCGATCCACTCATCGCTGATCACAATGGGCACAAGATCCGGTTCCGGAAAATAGCGATAATCCTGAGCGTCCTCTTTGGACCGCATTGCGTAGGAATGCTCCTTATTATCATCCCACCTTCTCGTCTCCTGCACAACTTCTTTTCCTGCCTCCAGAAGTTCGATCTGGCGCTCCCGCTCGCCTTCGATGGCATGAGCGATGGCCTTGAAGGAGTTCAGATTCTTCATCTCCGTCCTGGTCCCGAAATCTTTCGTCCCTGCCTCTCTCACAGAAAGATTCACATCCGCACGCATGGAGCCTTCCTGAAGCTTGCAGTCCGACACGCCGAGATACTGCGCGATCATACGGAGCTTTTCAAGATATGCAATCACCTCGTCCGCGGAGCGCATATCCGGCTCAGAGACAATCTCTACCAGCGGAACGCCGCTCCGGTTATAATCCACCAGGGATGTGTCGTCCCATTCATCATGAACCAGCTTTCCGGCATCCTCTTCCATATGCATCTCGTGAATCCGGACTTTTTTCTTTTCCGCCCCGCTCTCAATCTCCACATATCCGTTCCGGGCGATGGGAAGATAGAGCTGGGATATCTGATAGTTCTGCGGATTGTCCGGATAAAAATAGTTCTTCCTGTCAAATTTGCAGACCTGGGTAATCTGGCAGTTGGTGGCAAGTCCCAGCGCCATGGCATACTCCACAACCTGTCTGTTCAAAACCGGAAGGGAGCCCGGCATTCCGGTACACACCGGACATGTATGTGTATTGGGCGCACCACCGAACTCTGTACTGCATCCGCAGAATATTTTTGTCTTTGTCGCAAGTTCAATGTGGACCTCAAGTCCGATCACTGTCTCATACTGTTTGGTCATGCCTGATGTGCCTCCTTTGCCGTATCTTCCTGTCCTGCTCCGTCCGTCCCCGCCGGAGCCGCTCCTGTTCCGCTCAGCTCTGCCGCACGCTCGAACTGCTTTTCTGTGGCGCACTCATAGGTGTATGCCGCGCGCAGCAGCTTCTTCTCCTGGAATACATTTCCGATAAGCTGCATTCCGATGGGCAGCCCCCTGTGATCTTTCCCGACAGGAGCGCTCATTCCCGGAAGTCCTGCGAGGTTCACGGAAATCGTGTAAATATCTCCCAGGTACATCTTGAGCGGATCGCTCAGGCTGCTGCCCAGCTCCGGCGCTGTCGTAGGCGCAGCCGGTCCCAGGATCATATCGTATTTTTCAAACGCATTGTCAAACGCCTTCTTGATCAGTGCCTTCACACGGAGGGCTTTCAGATAATATGCGTCATAATATCCCGAACTCAGGACAAAGGAGCCGAGCATGATCCTTCTTTTCACCTCTGCCCCGAATCCTTCGGAACGGGTCTTTTTGTACATGCTGTGAAGATCCTCGTATCCCGCCGCACGGTAACCGTACTTCACTCCGTCAAACCGCTCAAGATTGGAACTTGCCTCGGCAGATGCAATAGTGTAGTAAGCAGGGATCGCGTATTTCACGAGTCCCAGGTCAAACTCTTCCACAACAGCGCCTTTCTCCTCCAGAACTTTCGCGGCTCTCATAACAGCCTCTCTCACTTCACCGTCAAGGCCTTCTCCCATATAATCTCTCGGGATCCCGATCCGCATCCCTTTCACATCATCCTGAAGAGCTTCTGTAAACCGGTAGTCCTCTCTTCGGATCGACGTACTGTCTTTCGGGTCATGGGATGTAATCGCCTCAAGAAATGCCGCACAGTCCGACACATCTTTTGTGATCGGGCCGATCTGATCCAGGGAGGAACCGTATGCGATGAGCCCATAACGGGAAACCGTTCCATAGGTCGGTTTCATTCCCACTACACCGCAGAAAGAGCTTGGCTGCCGTATTGATCCGCCGGTATCAGATCCAAGAGCCCCGAAACATTCCCGGGCCGCAACCGCCGCGCAGGAGCCGCCTGATGACCCGCCCGGCACATGAGCTGTATTATGCGGATTTTTCGTCGGCCCGTAATAAGATGTTTCCGTGGTGCTTCCCATTGCAAATTCATCCATGTTGGTCTTTCCGAGAATAACCGCTCCCGCTTTCTGAAGGTTCAGAACCGCTTCCGCCGTATAGACCGGTTTAAAATTCGAAAGGATCTTTGAACTGCATGTGGTAAGCTGTCCTTTGATGCACATATTATCCTTAACTGCCACAGGCACTCCGGCCAGCGGTCCTGCAAGTTCCCCTGCATCGATCTTTCTCTGTATTTCGTCCGCCTGAGCCAGGGCGCCTTCCGGATCCAGCGTCACGTAACTGTTGATCGCCGGTTCTGCCGCCTCTGCCTGCGCCAGCGCTGCCTGCGCCGCCTCGCGCACGGAAATTTCTCTTCTCTGTATCTTCTCTCCAAGCTCCAGTGCTGTAAATTCCAGAATTTCCATTATCTTCACCGCCTTTTCTCTCAACCGATCGTCCGCGGCACTTCGAAACTGTCGTCCTTGCGCTGCGGAGCATTTGCCAGCATTTCTTCTCTGCTGTCGCCGTTCGTCACCACATCCTCGCGGAACACATTGCTGACCTGGAACACATGGGACATGGGTTCTATCCCGGTCGTGTCCAGCTCATTGAGAGTATCTATATAATCAAGCATCTTTTCCATATCGGCCTTCGCTGCCTCTTTCTCTGAATCTGACAACTCCAGTTTGGCCAGAATGCCGACATATTCTATTGTCTCATCTGATATTCTGTTTGCCATGTCTTGTCTCCTTTTCTGCTGATATCCTTCTGTAATTTCAATCTCCGGAAAAGTGAACCGCCGTCCCCCTGTTTCCGGAGTATTTCAGTCTATATTCATCTGTATCTGTCGTAATAGGAATCGTAGTCCGTACTGCCTATAACCGGGCTTGGGGTCAGCGTCACAGGCGCTTCATCAGTGGATATCTCCATTCCGGCAGGAAGCACTACATTGCGGTAGGTATCTTCCGACTCCTCGCCTGAAAACCACAGGCTGTTCTGCCAGTAATTCAGTTCTTCCTCATCGTAGATCCTGCCCAGATATATGCTGTATTCCACCGTTGTCCAATCCGAGGCTGTAATATCATATACGCCTTCCGGGAAATCCTCCCCCGCCACATAAAGCTCTCCGGCACTGAGTCCCACAGGCTCTGTGACAGGATTCTCTTCATAACTCATGTCCTGGGTCTGCGCCGTATCCGTATGAAGGCTGAGAACTCCATCTCCTGAAAAGTCCACAACCGCGCCGTCAAACAGCCGGATGTCGTCCATCTCAGTCACTTCATCATACTCTTCCTCATATCCGAAAGACTGATAGATGTAGATTCCGTTCTCATCGTCGGTGATGTTCATATATCCGGTTCCCGCTGTCAGGCTCGCCGAATAATTTCCTTCCGGCAGATGCACGCCTGCCACATATTCGCCGCTGGTCAGATCTATGTCATAGGTTTCTCCCGTGTCGGACAGCTGTGCGTCCACATATTCATAGGGATCATAGTCGTAATCATAGTTTTCATCATCCCAGCTCAGATTATCCCATGTCCATCCGCTGTCGGAGATACTATCAGAGACAATGCCGCCGACTTCTCCAATGACCGCTACCGCCGCCACAACAACAGCGATCAGCGCAATCACCTTTCGTCCGTCTGCTCTCCCTGAGTCAGAAGTTTTCCTTCTCGGAAATACAGCGCGCGGGTAGCCTGCCGTTCCTGAATTCCATACCGGTCTGACCGGTGCCGACATCTGCCGTACGGGACTGTCCGCCCGTTCACGGATCTTTTCCATCGGAATTGTCGTGTTTTTCTCTCTTTCCCTGCCTGCAGACTGCTTTTTCGCTGCCGGTTTCTTCTCCGTATGATCTGTCTTTATCCTGTCCGTATCCGGATCTGCTCCCGCTGCGGTTCCATACCGGATATTCATTTTCCGGTCCAGACTGCTCTCATTCAGCCGGTATTTTTTCTGCGCATTTCTCTCATTGTCCAGTCCGCATTCCACACAGCGCCCGTTTACAAGTTTGCCTCCACACAGATAACAGCGTTTCCTCCCAAACATAGGCTTCCCCTCTCCATCTCATCCGCACGGCCTGCTGCCGTCCGCAAAAATCTGCTCTATGGTTCCAGTCTGCTCATATCTCTCGGGAAGAGTGTTGTCTCACGGACATTGTCCTCTCCCACAAGTTTCATGGTCAGACGCTCCAGACCGATTCCGAGTCCGCCGTGCGGCGGCATCCCATGTTTGAATGCGCTGAGATACTGCTCCATTCCTTCTTCTGTCATTCCCCGTTTTTCCATCTTTGCCAGCAGCTGACTGTAATCATGAATGCGCTGTCCTCCGGTGGTGATCTCCATGCCTCTGAACAGAAGGTCAAAGCTCAGTGTGTATGTCGGATCCTGCGGATCCTCCATTGCGTAAAACGGGCGTTTTTTTGTCGGATAATGTGTTACAAACACAAAATCCGCATCCCATTCTTCTTTCGCATACCTGCTGATCAGACTTTCCTCCTCCGGTTCCAGGTCAAAGGGGTTCCTGATCTTTCTTTCGTATTTTTCTGACACAAGCTTTTTGATCTCATCAAAACGCACGGCCGGGATTTTCTCTGTCTGAGGAAGCTCAATTCCCAGGATCTTCAGTTCCTTTGAATATTCCTCCTTCAGCAGTTTCATCGTAAACTGAAGGAATCCCGTCTCCATGGCCATCAGATCTTCAAATCCGTCAATATATCCCATCTCAAAATCAAGACTTGTATATTCATTCAGGTGCCGTTTTGTATTGTGTTTTTCTGCCCGGAATACCGGACCGGTCTCAAACACTCTGTCAAATACGCCGACCATCATCTGCTTATAGAACTGCGGGCTCTGCTGAAGAACCGCCGGTCTGTGAAAATAATCCAGACGAAACATATTAGCTCCGCCTTCGGCGCTTCTGGCTCCGATCTTCGGCGTATGAATTTCAGTAAAGCCTTCCCGGTAAAGGAAATCACGAAATCCTCTTACAATGCCTTCCTGAATCTTGAATTTCGCTCTCTCACGTATATTTCTCAGGGAAATCGGTCTGTAATTCAGTTTTGCTTCAAGGGATGTATTCAGTTTCCACTTTGAAACAGCCAGCGGCATCGGTTCTGCAGGTTCGCTTAAGACTTTAAGTTCTCCAAGACGTATCTCGATCCCGTTCGGCGCTTTCTCAGATTCTACCACTACTCCCGTTACTTCTACTGTAGCGGCTTCCTTCAGATCTTTCAAGCTGAATTTTGAAACGCCTTCCTCGTAAACGCACTGCACAAGACCCTCACGTTTTCTCAGGATGATGAATGCGATATTTCCCATATCACGTATCGTGTGTACCGCACCATTGACGCGCACTTCTCTGCCCGTCATGTCCTTCTGCATAAGTTCGCCAAGTTCCAGTGTTCCTGCCTGTTTTGTTCCTGTTACAAATTCCATGTTCTTTCTCCTTTCAGATCCTGTGCCCCGGGACTTTTCGTGCCGGCTTCCGTCCGTCGTGCCGCGACCCTCGATTCCGCTCCGCTTCATCTCGGTCGCGGGCTCACGCTCCTTCCGTCCGCCGTGCTGCGATCCTCGATTCCGCTTCGCTTCATCTCGGTCGCGGGCTCACGCTTCTTCCGTCCGCCGTGCTGCGATCCTCGATTCCGCTTCGCTTCATCTCGGTCGCGGGCTCACGCTTCTTCCGTCCGCCGTGCTGCGATCCTCGATTCCGCTTCGCTTCATCTCGGTCGCGGGCTCACGCTTCTTCCGTCCGCC
>CAKNHF010000038.1 GCA_930972465.1 uncultured Lachnospiraceae bacterium | reverse complement strand
GCGGTAACGCATGGAGCTGACTGTTACTAATAGGTCGAGGGCATAACCAAAGCGGAATAGGAGAGGCCTGAAAAGGTGAATGGATGAAGAGTTGATTCTTTGTATGTGGTTTTGAAGGTACATGAAAATGTATTCTTTTAATTGAATATTCCTCCTTAGCTCAGTCGGTAGAGCATTCGGCTGTTAACCGAAGTGTCGTTGGTTCAAGTCCAACAGGGGGAGCTTATGAAACCCGTAAATTCAATGTTTACGGGTTTTATTGTATTCTTCAATATGCCTCTCGGGGGCAAAATAGACCGTCCGCTGGAAAAAGCAGGTATGTTCCTACTGTACACACGGATGTTCGAAGCAGATTGCAATCCCCCAGTATTTCGCTTTGTACAACAGTATTTCAAGGACCACGGGCAGTTTCTCCAGCCAGGCTGTCTACTATAATAATATCAGACTGAAACACGGAAAAGCCAGCGATTGCATCGGCTGCGGACAGTGTGAAAAAGCATGTCCTCAGCATCTTCCGATTAGAGAGTATCTGCTGGATGTGGCAGCGAAATTCGAGACCGGCAGCAGTTTCCCGATGAGGAAATAAGAAAAGGAGGAAGTTACAATGAGCAAAACATTGATTGTTTATTATTCAAGAAAAGGTAAGAATTACTGGAATGGAAGTATTAAGAATCTTGAGAAAGGAAACACGGAGATCGTGGCTGAAATGATCGCAGATATGACAGGCGGGGATCTGTTTGAGGTGGGTACCGTGAAGACATATCCGGCGGATTATTACGCATGCATTGATGAGGCGAAGGAAGAACTTCGCAGATGTCGAATGTAGTGGATTCACAGTCGGTTCGGGATGTATCGAAGGAAGTGAACGCCACAAGCCCGCACAGTGTGGAGAACCCTTATATTTCCGCAACAGAATGGGGATGGGCTATTGATCCAGTGGGCCTGCGCTATTCTCTTGATGTCCTTTACGAGCGTTATGAGAAACCGCTGTTTATTGTTGAAAACGGATTCGGCGCTGTGGACATAAAGAACGAGGACGGTTCCTGCGATGACTCGGATCGTATCAAGTATCTGAAAGCACATATCGAGGAGATGAAAAAGGCGGTGGAGATCGACGGCGTTGATCTGATGGGATATACGCCCTGGGGATGCATCGATCTTGTCTCCTTTACTACAGGTGAGATGAAGAAACGTTATGGCTTCATCTATGTGGACAGAAATGATGACGGCTCCGGGACAAATGAGAGGAGCAGGAAGAAATCATTCTACTGGTATAAGAAAGTGATAGAGAGCAACGGAGAAGAGTTATAAAATTCTCAGTATTTGTAAATGTCCGAGTCGAATATAGAGTATTCGGATGTTAAATGATATGTAAATCTGATCGCGTCGGTTAAGGAAACTCACAAAGCCCGTAAATTTAACGTTTACGGGTTTTTTAATGCCTTTTTACAATGATGAATGATAAGATATAAGCATTTGTCTAAAAGAAATAAGATGCTAAACTTAAATTAAAGAAGCTGATAAGAGTTTACCTGCGGTTTTGCGTATAACCGAATCAGGTGAGATTAATTTAAGTTAGGAGATTACAGGCAGTATGAAAAGAAAAGTTATTACGATGTTGTGTGTATGTGCCGCACTTTTTGCCGCGGGATGCAGCAGTGCTCCAAATGCTCCGGACACCGGGAATTCACGGGAAAATACAGAAGCGGTGGATGTGTCCGGAAATGATACCGGAGAAGCCCCGGCTGTTACGGCTGAAAATGGAAAGATTCTTGTGGCTTATTTTTCATGGGCGGATAATGCGGTTCTGGAGGATGACGTAGACGCGGTATCTTCTCCAAGTGTGATACCGCCGGGAAATGTACAGCAGCTTGCCGGATGGGTTCAGGAGGAAACCGGCGGAGATCTGTTCACGATCCGTGTGACAGATCCTTACCCCAGCGACTGGGATGAATGTCTGGAACGGGCAAATGAAGAAAGAAGTGAAAACGCCCGGCCGGAGTTGGAAGAACGGGTAGAAAATCTGGATGAATATGACACGGTATTTCTGGGTTATCCGAACTGGTGGTACGGAGTTCCGATGCCTCTTCTGACATTTCTGGAGGAAAATGATCTGTCGGGCAAGCGGGTATTTTTATTCTGTTCACACGGGACGGGCGGGCTGGCTCAGAGTGTGGAACTGATCACCGACGCAGCGCCGGATACAGTAATCTCGGATAATATCTTTGACTGTTATGAGGAGGAGGCTTCTTCCTCTCAGGAGGAAATCCGCAGCTGGGCTGAGGACATCATTTCCGGCAATATGTGATCAGGGGAAAGAAGGGAACAATTTATATTGATGGGACCGATTTGAATTGTATAGAGATGGAGGCAGACAATTATGAAAGTACTGGTAATTAACGGAAGTCCGCGTGCAAAAGGCAATTCCGATATTTTATGTGATGAATTAATCCGCGGTGCAGAAGAAGCAGGTCATCAGGTGGAGAAACTCTCTCTGCGCGAAAAAAATTTTTTTCCTTGTAAGGCATGTTACGCCTGCTTCAGGACTGGTCAATGTGTCCAGGAAGACGATATGGCTGAGATCCTGAAGAAAGCGGAAAATGCAGATGTGTTTCTTCTCGCCTCGCCCACCTATTTTCTGACTATGAGCGGACAGATGAAGGTGATGATCGACCGGCTGCTTCCCAGATGGCAGGATCTGGGAGGAAAGGAAGCATATGTGATCGTAACAGGACATGACGGGAAAAAGGGTCTGGAAAGAAATGCGGAAGATCTGGTAAGGATACTGGAAAATCTGGGCGACCGCGTGCGTCAGGTGATTTGGGGCGAGCACGTCTGGCAGAAGGGCGAAGTGATCGGAACAAAGGCGATGGAGGAAGCATATCTGGCAGGAAAAGGGATCGGGAAATAATATGGCAATCAATATCAAACAGATCGTGGCGGATGCCATGCTGGATCTGTGCAGGACAAAGGAACTGAAAACGATTACGATCAAAGACATCCGGGACAAGACCGGGGTCAGCAGACAGGGATTTTACAATCATTTTAAGGATAAGGATGATATGATCCACTGGATCTATTATGACCGTGTGCTGACGAATTTTCATAATACAGACTCGGAAAGGGGATATTATGAAAATCTGAAAGATTATTTCCTGCGGGCGGAGAAATATCATTTCTTCCTGAAACCAGCTGTTATGATGTGCGGGCAGAACTGCCTGAAAAACTATATGCTGGAACATCCCTTTGAATGGGATCTTCAGTATCATGAAAAGTGGTATGAGAGAAATGCCGGGGAAAAGCCGGTGATGGAAGAGCTCCGTTTCTTTACAAAGTATCATTCCATGGCCTCGGCAGGCATGACCATTGAATGGATCAAGGAAGATATGCCGGTCTCGCCGGAGATCATGGCGAAACGTATCACCAATCTGAGAAGGATCGGACTGGGAGAATTGTTGAAGGATACGGAAGACAAAGAAGAACATCCTTATGGAACTGTATAAAAACGGCTCGTATGAAAAGAAATTTTCTTAACATACGGGCCATTTTTTCAGTGAGAGCGGCTGTTACGTCCCCAGCTTCCACTGCGCTGTTTCTTTCTGAAGTTCCACCATACGGCGGTAAAGGCCGCCCTGTTCCATCAGTTCTTCCGGGGTGCCCTGCTGGGCTACACGGCCGTTTTCCAGTACAACGATGTGGTCTGCCCCGGCGACAGTACGCATTCTGTGGGCGATGACCAGCACCGTCTTTCCCTGAAGCAGGCGGGAGAGGGCCTCCTGAACAGCGCTTTCGTTTTCCACATCCAGGCTGGCAGTCGCCTCGTCAAGGAGGATGACCGGTGCATCCTTCAAAAGGGCGCGGGCGATGGAGATTCTCTGGCGCTCGCCGCCGGAGAGGGTGGAGCCGTTTTCTCCGATCATGGTCTGATAGCCCTGGGGGAGTTTCTGTATAAATTCATCGCAGCGGGCAGCCTTGGCTGCCGCGATGACTTCCTCATCCGTGGCTCCCCGGCGTCCCAGACGGATATTTTCCATCACTGTATCCCGAAAAAGAACCACGTCCTGGAATACCATGGAATAATATTTTAACAGTGTCTCCGGATCCACACCGGATACATCCACTCCTCCAAGGGCAACTTTTCCTCTGGTAACGTCCCAGAAACGGGCGGCCAGTTTGCATGCAGTGGATTTCCCGCCTCCGGAGGGACCGATGAGGGCGGTCACTTCCCCCTGTCTGGCGGTAAAGCTTACATCTTCCAGCACACCGTCCCCTTCCCGGTAGGCAAATGATACATGGTCAAATGTGATGTCGTAGTTCTTCGGTGCAAATTCTTTTGAGCCCTCCTGTACCGGCTGCTCCAGGATGGAACGCATCCGTTCGATCTGCAGCTTTGTATTGAAGGTGGCGGCGATATTCTGCAGTACCAGCCCCAGCGGGTCATAAAGCCTTGCGGCTGCAAAAAGGAATCCCAGAAAATAGAGGAAAGAAAGCTCCCCGGCTGACAGAAGCGCCCCTCCGGTCAGAATCGTCGTAGCCAGTCCGAGACGCAGAAAAGCCTGCGCGGAGCAAACGAACACACCGGTTGCCAGCTCGGAGTGGATGGATCCTTTCTCCATGACGTCCAGTTTTTCGTCCAGTTTATCCATGTAGGTTTCCTGCCGGCAGCAGGCCTTGATATCCCGTATGGTTTCCAGGCCTTCCTGAATGCAGTCGGCTACCGCCCGCTTGTTTAAAATATTCTTAGTACCGAAGGAATCCTGAATCTTCTTGCTCCCTGCTGTCAGCAGGACTGCCAACGGCACTACCCACAATACGGCAAGCGCCATCCTCCAGTCGCAAAGGAACATGGCAATGCCGACCACCAGTGTGGAGAAGACAGAGGCAAACAGCTGGGGCACATAGTGGGAAAACATCTGATCCAGGCTGGAGCAGTCCGCGATCATGGTGGACGTCAGATCGCTCAGATCCCGGTTCCCGAAAAAGCTTAAAGGAAGACGGCGCAGGGTTTCGGCAAGGCTTACCCGCCTGTTGGCACTCTCCTTATAGGTCGCCAGATACAGCGAAGCGTACTGGAACCAGTGCAGAATGAACAGCAGGATCAGGACAGCCGCGCCAAAACCCGTATAAATCCAGAATCCATCCGCAGGGCTGTTTCCGTTTTCCATGGAATCCAGAAGATGCTGGGCTGTAAACAGGACGGCGCCTACAGGAAGCATCAGGCTTAAGTTGCAGACAGAGCACCAGATCACGGCTTTTATCAGATCTTTCGCCCCTTTTTCACTGAGAGCAAATAAGTGCTGTAATTTTTTTGTCATACCGCTTCCCCCTTTCTGATTTTCTGCCCTGTTTTCCGGGCATATACGGATTCTTCAGTGGAAGTCTCAACCCTCCACCGGGCGCTGCGCTGGTACTCTTTCCACATGGCGGCATAAACGCCGTGCTGTGCAAGCAGGTTTTCGTGGCTGCCCTGTTCGGTGATCTTTCCGTTGCTTAAGACGATGATGGAATCCGCATCCTGTACGGTAGACAGCCTGTGGGCGATCATCAGCACGGTTTTATTCTTTGTCAGCACTTCAAAGGCTTTCTGGATCTGATGCTCATTTTCCGGGTCGGCAAAGGCGGTGGCCTCATCCAGCACTACGATAGGAGCGTCTTTTAAAATGGCTCTCGCCAGGGCTATTCTCTGCTGTTCACCGCCGGAGAGATAAACGCCCTTTGTCCCCACCACAGTATCCAGACCCTGAGGCAGCTTTTTCAGAATGTCGTCACACCGGGCGGCATGGGCGGCAGCCAGGACAACTTCTCTGGAAGCAGACGGTCTGGCAGCCCGGATATTTTCCATAAGGCTTTCCTTGAACAGCCGGGTATCCTGAAAGACAAAAGCCACCTGTTTCATCAGAGTTTCTGTGTCCATCTCCCGGACGTTGATTCCGCCGATCGAGACGGTTCCGCTGTCTGTATCCCAGAACCGGGGGATCAGGCTTGCGGCCGTGGTCTTGCCGCCGCCGGACGGGCCCACCAGCGCCACTACCTGGCCGGGGCGGACAGTGAAGGATACATTGTCCAGAGCCGGGCGGTCTGCGCCGGGATAGGCAAAGGTCACATGGTCAAAGGATACGGTGGCGTCCGCCGGGCGTTTCTGAATTTTTACTGTTTTCATAGGTTCCTGGCCGAGGATTTCATCCAGCCGTCCCACGGCTTCGTCCGCTTCCATGACGGCTTCGCTCATGTACATGATCCGGTTGATCATCTGTCCGCAGGCGGGAGCGAACAGGGCGTAGAAGATAAAATTTACCAGTACGGTCCTGACATTTCCGCCGGAGGTCAGCAGCAGAGCCGCCGGGATCAGCAGGGCGAATGCGCCGTTGATAAAAGTCAGAAAACAGGTCTGCCCGACGCGGCAGCTCATGGCATACTGACTGGCCAGATCACTGTAATCCTTTATGGCGGCGTAAAAGGCCTTGAAGGAGTAGACCGTCTGCTGGAACATCTTTACAACCGGGATGCCCCGCACATATTCCACCGCCTCACCGCTCATGCGCTCGATTTCCTTCTGATATCGATGGAAGAACCCCGCATTTTTTCCGCCCATCATCAGACACATGGAAAGAAGGGCAAGAACCATGGTGAGCAGGCACAAAAGCCCCATTTTCCAGTCAAAGAGGAACAGCATGACAACAGCGGCGATCGGCGTCACCACGGTTCCTGCCAGGTCAGGGAGCTTATGTGCCAGCAGATCCTCGGTAAGACCTGCGTTGTCATCGATCAGTTTTCGCAGACGTCCGGACTGGTTTCCGGTGAAAAAGCCCAGAGGCAGCTTCAGCACATGGGACATGGCTGCATGCCGGATATTCCGTGCCGTGCGGAAAGCAGCGATATGAGTGGACATCAGCGCCGCAAAATACAAAAGGATACTGCCGATTGCAGTCCATACCGCAGTCCAGCCCCAGCGGGCCAGACCAGTCGCTCCTTTAAGGTCGGGCCAGTACTCAAGCACATTCTTTGCTGCCGCCCAGACGCACACATAAGGAATCAGCCCCAGTACCGCAGAAAGGGCGGAGAGGATACAGCCCAGCAGGGTAAGATTCTTGTGCCCGCCTGCATATCCCAGGATACGGGACAGACTGCTTTGTTTTTTTGGTTTCAAAAAAGATCCCTCCTTTTATTGAAAATATTTATCATGAAGTTAGATATAACTAACCACCATGCAAAAAGATGGGGGCTATTGCCCCATCAATTTCAGCCAGCCGGCTGTGTAAAAGTCCCTGAGCTGATCCACATAGCGCAGGGCCTTATTCTTTGGCATATCGTGTACCACGATCTCAAATACCCCGTTAAACATACCGCTGGCAATGATGTGGCACATCTGTTCATCCAGTTCCGGGATATCCTGCCCGAGGCGGCGGAGGACTTCCATATATTTCATCGTGTATTCTACCTCCACCACAACCATATTGTGGACAAAATGCTCGTAACTGGTACCCTCTGAACGGCAGAGCAGAAGTTTCACCGGTTCCCGGTGCTCGCAGATGTAATCCACCATCCAGTGGATACATGCGCCGGATTCCAAGCCCATATGAGAAGGCTGTTCCTCCTCCGGAAGTTCTGCAAAGGAAGTCTGAGCTTCCATATATTGGCCCATGAGGGCGGCGGCATGAGGCTCTACAATCGCGGTAAACAAAGCTTCCTTACTGGAAAAATACCCGTAGAAAGCTCCTGTTGTCACGCCGGCTTTTTTTACGATCTGGCGCAGGGACGCGCCGAGAAAGCCTTTCTCAGAGAATTCTTCCATGCCGGCCTGAAGAATATTTTCCAGTGTGTTAGATGGTTTTTCATCCATGGCATCCTCCGTATAACAGTGTCATATAACAATGTTATTATATGGCGCATACGGAGGTCTGTCAACAGGTGATTTTATAAAGAGACAAAACAGGAGAAAAGTCTGCAAATAGAACCGAAAAAAATTTTGTAAATTGAAACTGTGATACCGTAATGATATAATCCGATTAATCGGTCATGTATCAAAGTGATCTGCGGAACATGTTCAGGGATTTGAGTGACAGATAAATGTGATTCTAACAGGAGGGAATAAGATGGAACTGCGTGTACTGAAATACTTTCTGACAGTGGCGGATGAGGGAAATATTACGAGAGCCGCAGATATCCTTCATGTTACCCAGCCGACTCTCAGCCGCCAGCTGATGGAGCTGGAGGATGAACTGGGTACAGCGCTGCTCATCAGGGGAAAACGTTCCGTCACGTTGACGGATGAAGGGTTTCTGTTCAAGCAGCAGGCGGAAACCATTGTCGAACTGGCGGATAAATTGGAGCATACATTTACGGACCAGAAAGACGTCATCTGCGGAACGATACGGATCGGCGCTACAGAGGCCGTAGGGGGCAGAACGCTGGCCGCCTGTATGAAAGAATTCCGGGAGAAATATCCGAATGTTCAGTTTGATCTTTATAACGGGATGGCAGATAATATCAAAGAGATGATAGAGCATGGCCTGTTGGACCTGGGGCTCGTGATGGAACCCATCGATACGGCAAAATTTGAATACGTCAGACTTCCTCAAAAGGAAACCTGGGGGATCCTTGTCCGCAGGGATCATGAGCTTGCCCAGAAAGAGACGGTAACGGTGGAGGAGATCAAGCAGTATCCGCTGATCATGCCGGGAAGGGAGAATGCGAAAAATCAGATCCTCCACTGGATGCAGTGTGAGGAAAGCCACCTGAATATTCCGGCTTATTATAACATCCTTTCCAACAGCGCGCTGCTGGTGGAGGCGGGAATGGGCTGTGCAGTCTGTCTGGACGGCGCTCTGTCTATCCATGCGGATCCGGAATTATGCTTTCGCCGGATTCTTCCGGAACATATCACCAGAAGCGTGATCCTGTGGAAGAAGAATCATCTGTTCTCCCAGGCGGCTTCCCTTTTCGTACAGACGATACAGGAATATTAGATTTTCGTACAGATGACACACAGATATGAAAAACAGATGCAGCATCAGCAGATATAGCGGATGCTGCATCTGTTTTTAATATACGGAGAAGGTATGGCTTTCCATAATAGACAGGTATTAGACAGAAGCAGCCAAAGAAATTTATAATTAAAAGCAACAGAGAAAGGACAGGATGAAGAGGAATGCATACCGGCAGAAACTGTTTTGATATTGGAAAAAAGGAGATTCGTTTGTTATGAAAGGGAAAATTTTAGTCGTCTGCTATTCTTATTCCGGGAAGACCCGCAGAATTGCAGAAATGATAGAGAAACTGACCGGGGGAAGACTCAGCCGGATCTATCCGAGACAGCCTTATCCGTCGGATTTTGAGCAGCTTTTGAGTCAGGTGAAAAAGGAGAACGAGACAGGGGCGCTCCCCGCGCTGCTTCCTGTTACGGAAAGCGCTGATAAATACGACATTGTTTTTGCCGGTTCGCCAAACTGGTGCGGGACCATCGCTCCGCCCCTGGCGGCCTGGCTGAAAGAAAATGATATGGCGGGCAAGACACTGCTCCCTTTTTTCAGTCACTGCGGCGGCGAGGACAAAGGGATGGAGCAGGCAGTCAGAAACTTCTGTCCGGCGGCAAAAGCAGGGAGCAGTCTGTATGTACTGGAAAATGGCAGACAAGATCTGCAGGATCTGGTACAGAAATGGCTGGAAGAGACTTTACCGGAAGAGTGAAAGGAAAGTATGGGACTATGCGTGAAAGAAAGAGAAAAATGAAAGCAAAGTCAAAAATAAAACTGGCAGTTGATCTTCTCATGACGCTGGTGCTCTTATTCCTGATGGGATATCAGCTTTGGGGAGAAACTGCTCATGAATGGGCAGGTGCAGGAATGCTTGTACTTTTTCTTGTTCATCATCTGCTTAATCACGGCTGGTACAGGAATCTGTTCCGGAGAAAATATACTGTGATGAGAGTCCTCATCAGTGCGGTGGATCTGGCTCTTCTTGCAGTGATGATCTGTCTGATGGCAAGCGGAATCATAATGTCACGGCATGTGTTTGCATTTCTTCCGATTAACGGCGGGATGGGAACGGCACGTCTGGTCCATATGGCCGCCTGCTACTGGGGGTTCGTGCTGACGGCGCTGCATCTGGGTCTCCACTGGGGTATGATGATGGCAAGAGTCAGACAGATACTGGGAGTAACAGGGGCATCAAAGGTTCGCGGCCTGGCCTTACGGATTCTGGCTGTACTGATTGCGGGATATGGTCTGTATGCTTTTGTGACAAGAGATCTGGCGACTTACATGTTTCTGAGGACACAGTTTGTTTTCCTGGATTACAGTGAGTCTCCGATATCTTTTTATATAGATTATCTGGCCATGATGGGGCTGTTTATCTGGATCGTCTATTATCTGTCTGTCATTCTGCAGAGATCGGGCAGAAATAATTCCCCTCGGGCGGAAAGAGAAAGCAGTTCCGGAAGGGCCGGAAACTGAAAAGATGTGAAACTTGGAAAATGAAAGCGGAATAAAGAGGTGAACCTATGAGAAGAAAAGAAATGACATTGTTGATCGTTGCTGTGGCGGCTGCGGGTATACTCGCCGGATGCGGCGGAACAGGAAATCCGGCAGAAAACACATCTGCAGGAGAACAGGCAGAAAGTGAGAAAACCGAAGGAAATATTCAGGAAAATGTGGACGCAGCATCAGATGAAACAGAGGATACAGACAGCACATCAGAAGTCCCGGCCGTCTATATGACGACAGATATCAGTTCTGAGGGAATGATCGCTGTCTATGAGGCCCTTCAGGAATCACCGGAGGGAAATATCGCTGTCAAGCTTTCCACAGGGGAACCGGGCAGCAATTATCTCCGGACCGATCTGATCGGGGATCTGGTGCAGTCTTTTGACGATCCGGCCATTGTGGAGTGCAATACGGCATACGGCGGTTCCCGTGCCAATACTGCCATGCACTATCAGGTGGCGGAAGACCACGGCTACACGGAGATCGCGGATGTGGACATCATGGATGAGGACGGATCCATGACACTGCCTGTGACCGGAGGCACAAATCTGGAAGAGAATTATGTGGGAAGCCATTTTGAAAATTATGATTACTATGTGGTGCTCTCCCATTTCAAAGGACATTCCATGGCGGGATACGGCGGCGCCATCAAGAATATCTCGATCGGCATCGCTTCTGCGGAGGGCAAGTCCCATATTCACAGCGGCGGCACCGGCGGCAGCATGTGGAGCGGGGATCAGGACGCGTTCCTGGAGTCCATGGCGGAGGCCGGAAAGTCTGTGGTGGATTATCTGGACGGAAATATTCTGTATATCAATGTCATGAACCGGCTCTCCGTGGACTGCGACTGCGACAGAAGTCCGGCGGAACCGGATATGCACGACATCGGTATCCTTGCATCCTGCGACCCGGTGGCTCTGGATCAGGCATGTATTGACCTGGTCTACAGCGCAGAGGACGGAGATTCTCTTGTAGAGCGTATCGAGTCCAGAAATGGTCTGCATACACTGGAACACGCGGAGGAGATCGGACTTGGAAGCAGAACATATGAACTGGTGAATGTTGATGGCTAAGAATACGGGTAAGAGCCGCGGAAACGGCTCTGCTGATTTGAAGCGGAGCATGTAGCGGAAGGCGGAACGACATGGAAATTTTGAGAAGAGAGTTTATATACATATGGTACTATTTCAGCGTTCAGCTGGAGCAGGTGTTTTTCTACTGGGTGCTGGGAATGGTGATCGGTTCGGCCATCTCGGTGTTTGGAAAAGGGAAGATCCATTCCGCTTTTCAGGCGCTGGGAAAGAAAAAAACGGGAGTTCTGGGGCTGATCCCCGCCAGTCTGCTTGGAATCGTCTCTCCGCTGTGCATGTACGGTACAATCCCTATTGCTGCTTCATTCTCCCAGAAAGGAATGAAGGATGATATGCTGGCGGCTTTTATGATGAGTTCTGTTCTGCTGAACCCCCAGCTTCTAATCACAAGCGGTATCCTTGGACCGGTGGCGGTGGCGGTGAGATTCTTATCCGGCTTTCTGGTCGGGGTTGGAGCGGGACTCTGCGTAAGATTTTTTTATAAAGACAGAAGTTATTTTAATTTCAACGGGTTCTCTGAATCGGCCGGGCGGGATACAGATCCGAACCCCATGGTGCGTTTCCTGAAGAATCTGGGAAGGAATATCCGTGCCACCGCGCCCTGGTTCCTTGTGGGTGTGCTGCTCTCCGCCCTGTTCCAGAGATATGTGCCGGCAGATGCTTTTGCAGAACTTTTCGGTGAGCAGGAGGGATTCGGCGTCCTGCTGGCAGCCACCGTCGGAGTGCCTCTCTATGCCTGCGGCGGAGGTACGGTTCCCCTGTTGCAGCAGTGGCTCGCATCCGGGATGAGCATGGGCTCTGCGGCGGCGTTTATGGTTACCGGTCCGGCAACAAAGATCACGAACCTGGGGGCGCTGAAGATCGTGCTGGGGGCGAAAAGATTTGCCCTTTACATGGTTTATGTGATCCTGATTTCACTGGTGATCGGACTTGCAGTGGACAGGATGTTGTAAAAAGGAAAAGAGCGTAAGGGAAGTGATACGACAGAAAAGGCAATGGGATCTGGGAGCCAAGACATTCGTAAAATGCATGGATAATAATAAACGACAGGTATTAGACTTGGAAACAGATTCATCTTACAATATATGCGAAGACAGAAAAAAGGCTGAAATCGAAAGGAAGTAAAAGATCATGAAAAAGAATATTGGAAACAGTCTTGCGCTTTATCCCACTCCGCTTGTTGTGGTAGGAACAATGGTAAATGGGAAGCCGAATTATGTTCTGGTGGGACATGTGGGGATCATCGGTCATGACCGGATCATGGTCAGCCTTGCAAAACCCCATTATACCAATCAGGGGATCAAAAAGACCCGGGCTCTGACGGTCAATATTGTGGATGAGGCAATGTTGAAAAAAGCGGACCGGGCAGGATGCGTCAGCGGGAATAAAGTGGACAAATCGACAATGTTTGTGTACCATACGGAAAAAACAGGAGCGCCGGTAATAGACGAGGCGCCGGTTGTGATGGACTGTACTGTGGATGATATCTATGAGACGGAAGGATTTGAGAGTTTTATCTGCAAGATCGACGGCGTCTATGCGGAAGAGAGCGTGTTAAATGAGATGGGAAAAATTGATTACCATACGCTGAAACCGGTTCTTTTTGAGATGCCCACCTATGAGTATCTCCGCACAGGTGATGCGATCGGGAAATGTATGAATATCAGTGAATAGCAAAAACCAGTAAATAAAAGAAAATCAGGAGGATACCTATGAAATCAAGGTTACTGAAAAAGATCTTTTCTGCAGTGCTTGCGGGAACCGCGGCTTTCTGCCTGGCTGCGTGCAGCGGCGGAACGGAATCTGCGCCGGCGGCATCTGATCAGACAGAAGTGAACGCAGATTCTCAGGTGGCAGAAGAACCTGCAGATGCTGTGACGGAGGAAAATACGGGAGATGGAGCAGGAAGCTCTGAGGAAGATGGCGGTGCGCTGATCGTATATTTTTCATGGTCGGGAAATACAGAGGCCGTGGCTCGGGAAATACAGAGTCAGACCGGCGCGGATCTGTTTGAGATTGTTCCGGCCGAGCCGTACACAGATGACTATGATGAACTTCTTGACATTGCGCAGGAAGAGCAGAGCAGCGACGCCCGCCCGGCTATCGCGGATACGGTGGAACTGTCAGGATATGACACGGTTTATCTGGGGTTCCCCAACTGGTGGGGAGACATGCCGATGATCATTTACACATTTTTAGACGAGTATGACCTTTCAGGAAAAACGATCGCGCCTTTTAATACAAGCGGCGGCAGCGGATTTTCCGACTCTCTTGATACGATTGCGGAGATGGAGCCGGATGCGGAGATCACAGAGGGGCTTTCTCTCGGAAGCAGTGAGGCGGAAGACTGCAGCGATACGGTTTCCGGATGGCTTGGCAGTATCGGTCTGGCAGAATAAAAACAAAATCTGAAATCAGAAGAAAAACAACATGGCAGACAGAGAAAAGGGAGGAAGCTGCGATGAAAATCGTAATTTTGCAAGGGAGTCCCAATAAAAAGGGATCCACAAGTATTTTGGCTGAGAATTTCAGCCGGGGCGCGGAAGCGGCAGGGCACAGCGCCAGAAGATTTGATCTTGTTGATATGAATATCCGTCCGTGTACCGGATGTGTAACGTGCGGATACGAAGGTCCCTGTATCTTACATGACGACAATCAGAAAATAAGGAATGCAGTTCTGGAAGCGGATATGGTCGTCTTTGCAACGCCGCTCTACTATTATGGAATGTCGGCGCAGTTAAAAACAGTGATCGACCGGTTTTGCGCGTACAACAGCAGTATTACCCGAAAACATATGAAGTCAGCGCTTCTCACGGTTGCATGGAACAGTGACAACTGGACGTTTGACGCGCTGGAAAGTCATTACCGCACACTGGTCCGGTATCTGGATCTGGAAGATCAGGGGATGGTGCTTGGAAGAGGATGCGGGACTCCGTCGATGACAAAACACAGCCAGTATCCGGAAATGGCGTATCAACTCGGAAACCGACTGTAGAGGAAACGGACTGGTCTGTTTTTTTTGAAGGGCTGAACGGCTCGGCCGTTCTGTATGACCCTGCCGAAAACCAGTACCAGATCTATAACCTGGAAGAGGCGCAGGCGCGAAGGTCTCCCTGTTCGACCTTTAAGATTATATCCTCCGCCATTGGGCTGGAGGATGGGATCATTCAGTCCGACGATTCAGTTCGGCACTGGAGCGGGGAAAGTTTCTGGAATGAGGAATGGAACCGGGATATTGGGTTTGAAGATGCGTTCAGGACTTCCTGTGTCTGGTATTTTCGCCAGGTTATTGATGAGATCGGTACAGAACGGATGCAAAGGGAACTTTCTGAACTTAAATACGGAAACTGTGATATTTCTGATTGGGAAGGAACTTTGAATACCAATAGTGACAACCGGGCACTGACCGGCTTCTGGACCGAATCGTCTCTGCTTATCTCGCCCAAGGAGCAGACGGAAGTGATGGAGAGGATCTTTGGCGATGATTCGGAATATTCTCAGGAGACACAGGAGCAGCTGAAAAAGGTCATGCTGGTCGAGGATCAGGACGCAGCGGAACTCTCCATTTACGGAAAGACCGGGCAGGGAGCGACAGCGGAAGCCACTGTGGACGCCTGGTTTACAGGATTTGCCGATATGGAAGGCAAAAGGCTTTATTTCTGCGTTCACCTGGGAGAAACAGAAGGTGGCGATGTGTCAAGCGTGAGGGCACGGGAAATCGCGGTTCGGATACTTCGGGAAGAGTTCAGCCCTTCCTGAGGGCGTTGGCTTAGACATGAACCTGGTTATTGAAGAGATGTTAAGAATTACCTGAGTTTGGTTAAATCTATCCTTTTTTTCGGAAATCCCTTGTAAAACATTGTGCAATATGATAAACTTTAATCAGTTAAAGAGTAGTGGATGAGATGGGAGAGCAACGGGACAACAGAAATGTTGTTTTTGTGTTGCTCTCTTTTTATTGTCTGATATGGAAGTGAGCAGGAGGAACAATGGATCAGAGATTCTATGATATATTTGAAGAAAATCCGGTGATTGCGGCGGTGAAGGATACAGATGGAATTGAGAAATGCTGTCAGCTGGAGGATATCAGGATTGTATTTATCCTGTTTGGGGATATCTGCAGTATACCGGAAATCGTTGAGAAAGTAAAATCGGCCGGGAAGATGGCGGTGGTTCATGTTGACCTTATCAATGGACTCGGAGCCAGAGAAATCGCGGTTGATTTCATAAAAAACAATACTCTGGCAGATGGAATCATTTCGACAAAACCGGCATTGATCAAAAGAGGAAAAGAATTGAATCTGTTTACTGTAATGAGATATTTCCTGATCGATTCCATGGCACTTGAAAATGTAAGATCGCAGCAGAGCGGTGTAAAGCCTGATGTGATAGAGATACTCCCGGGACTGATGCCTGAGATCATAAAGAAGATATGTCAGACTTCCAGAACTCCGATCATTGCGGGAGGACTGATCACAGATAAAAAATCGGTAATGGCTGCCCTTTCAGCCGGAGCAATCTGTGTGTCATCGACGAATCAGAACGTGTGGACGATGTAGAAATTAAGCCCGCTGTACGAAGCGGCCGCTGATTTATAAAAAGTTAAAAAATGAAGGAGGAAGTGATTATGGCAAAGTATGTGATGGCCCTGGACGCAGGCACCACGAGCAACAGGTGCATCCTGTTCAATGAAAAGGGGGAAATGTGCAGTGTGGCCCAGAGGGAGTTTAAACAGCATTTTCCGAAGCCGGGATGGGTCGAACACGACGCGGATGAGATCTGGGCGAGCCAGCTTGGTGTTGCCGTGGAGGCTATGAATATGATCTCTGCCTCAGCAGAGGATATTGCGGCTATCGGTATTACGAATCAGAGGGAAACAGCCATTGTCTGGGATAAGACAACCGGGGAACCGGTATATAATGCAATCGTCTGGCAGTGCCGCAGAACGTCTGAGTATTGCGATTATCTTGTAGAGAAGGGACTGACAGAAAAATTCAGGGCCAAGACCGGACTTGTAATCGACGCATATTTTTCCGCAACGAAGATCAAATGGATTCTGGACAATGTTCCGGGAGCCAGGGAAAAGGCGGAAAGAGGTGATCTCCTGTTTGGAACGGTAGAGACATGGCTGATCTGGAAGTTCACAAAAGGAGCTGTTCACGTGACGGATTATTCCAATGCATCCAGAACAATGCTGTTTAATATCAATACACTGGAATGGGACGATGAGATTCTCGCGGAGCTGAATATTCCGAAGAGTATGCTGCCGGAGCCGAAGCCTTCAAGCTGCATTTACGGAGAGGCGGATCCATCTTTCCTCGGAGGCCCGATTCCCATCGCCGGCGCCGCGGGGGATCAGCAGGCGGCGCTGTTCGGCCAGACCTGCTTCACACCTGGAGAGGCAAAGAATACATATGGGACAGGCTGCTTTCTTCTTATGAATACAGGCGAGACACCGGTATTTTCCAAAAACGGTCTGGTCACCACGATTGCATGGGGACTGGATGGAAAGGTTACCTACGCGCTGGAGGGATCTATTTTTGTGGCGGGCGCGGCGGTTCAGTGGCTCCGGGATGAGATGAGACTGATCGATTCGGCAATGGATTCCGAATATATGGCCAAGAAGGAAAAAGACACAAACGGATGTTATGTTGTCCCCGCATTTACCGGACTGGGTGCTCCGCACTGGGATCAGTATGCGAGGGGGACGATCGTGGGGATTACCCGGGGCGTGAACAAGTACCATATCATCCGGGCCACCCTGGAATCTATCGCTTATCAGGTAAATGATGTTCTGGAGGCAATGAAAGCGGATTCGGGAATTGAACTGGCCTCTCTCAAAGTGGACGGCGGAGCGAGCGCCAACGATTTCCTCATGCAGACACAGGCGGATATTATAAATGCGCCGGTGAACCGTCCGCAGTGCGTGGAGACCACGGCGATGGGAGCCGCATATCTGGCGGGGCTTGCAGTCGGGTACTGGCAGAACAAGGAAGATGTGATAAGAAACTGGAAGATCGCCCGTACATTTATTCCTTCGATCTGTGAAAAAGAAAGACAGAAGAAGATCAAAGGATGGAATAAAGCCGTAAAATATGCTTATGGCTGGGCGAAAGAAGACTGAGATGAATATATGGGCTTGATATGGAAGGGAGAAAGACTGTCATGTATGATGTAATCATAATCGGAGGCGGGGTATCCGGTGCGGCTTCGGCACGGGAGCTGTCCCGCTATAAAGTCAGGGTGTGTGTGCTGGAGAAAGAGGAGGATGTATGCTGCGGAACATCCAAAGCGAACAGTGCGATTGTTCATGCGGGCTATGATGCGGTTCCGGGATCGCTTATGGCAAAGCTGAATGTAAAGGGAAATGAAATGATGGAGCAGCTTTCCAAAGATCTGGATTTTCCGTTCGAGAGAATCGGTTCCCTGGTTATCTGCCTGAGTGAAGAGGATATGCCGGGACTGCAGAAGCTTTATGACAAAGGTGTTGCAAACGGAGTAAAGGGACTGAAGATACTGAACAGAGAAGAGGTCCTTGAGATGGAGCCGAATATCACAGATGATGTGTACGCTGCGCTGTATGCGCCGTCGGCCGGAATCGTATGTCCGTTTAATCTGAATATCGCTCTGGCGGAAAATGCCTTTGAAAATGGCGTGGAGTTTAGATTCAACACAGAGGTGCAGGATATCAGGAAAGTTGAAAACGGTTATGAACTGCACACGAATCAGGGAGAATTTCAGACAAAATATGTAGTCAATGCGGCCGGTGTCTATGCAGACAGATTTCATAATATGGTAAGTGAGAAGAAAATCCATATCACTCCCCGACGCGGCGATTACTGTCTGCTGGACAAAACCGCGGGAAACCACGTCAGCAGGACAATATTTTCGCTGCCGACGAAATATGGAAAGGGAGTTCTGGTCACACCCACAGTGCACGGCAATCTGCTGGTAGGACCGACAGCTATAGACATTGAGGATAAAGCGGGAACAAACACGACCAGAGCCGGGCTGGCTGAGGTGATCTCAAAGGCGGGACAGAATGTGAAGAATCTGCCCATGCGCCAGGTTATCACATCTTTTGCCGGACTGCGCGCCCATGAGGACGGATCCGAGTTTATCATCGGTGAGGTGGAAGACGCGGAAGGATTTATCGACTGTGCGGGAATCGAGTCGCCGGGACTGACAAGCTGCCCGGCCATCGGAGAGATGGTGGCCGGCATCCTGAAGGATAAGATGGGGCTGGAAGAAAAAGAAAACTTTATTGCGACAAGAAAAGGAGTCCTGGACCCTGATACATTGACGAAAGAGGAGAGAGCGGAGCTGATCAGGAAAGAGCCGGCCTACGGAAATATCATATGCCGCTGCGAAATGGTTACAGAAGGAGAGATCATTGACGCGATCCGGCGGCCGCTGGGGGCAAAATCACTCGACGGGGTCAAGCGGAGAACCCGGGCCGGAATGGGACGCTGTCAGTCAGGCTTCTGCTCTCCGAGGACGATGGAGATCCTTGTCCGGGAACTGAACGTGAGTATGGCGGATATCACGAAATCGGGCGGAGAGTCCAGACTTGTGGTGGGCACCAATAAAGACAGGCTATAGAAGGACAGATTACATAGAAAGGATGGCTTCGGATATGAAAAATTATGATATTGTCATTATCGGGGGAGGCCCGGCAGGTCTTGCGGCTGCTGTCTCGGCAAAAAGAAACGGGATCGACAGTATTCTGATCCTTGAGAGAGATAAGGAGCTGGGGGGGATCCTGAACCAGTGCATTCACAACGGGTTCGGGCTCCATACCTTCAAGGAGGAGCTGACCGGCCCGGAATATGCCCAGAGATTTATCGACCAGGCGAAAGAACTTGAGATTGAATACCGATTGAATACAATGGTTATGGATATCAGCCATGAGAAAGTGGTTACGGCGATGAACCGGGAGGAGGGACTGTTTGAGATCCAGGCGAAAGCTGTTATCCTGGCCATGGGATGCAGAGAGCGTTCCCGGGGGGCTCTGAATATTCCGGGATACCGTCCGGCCGGGATTTACTCCGCGGGAACAGCGCAGAGACTGGTCAATATGGAAGGCCTGATGCCGGGACGCGAGGTTGTTATCCTGGGCTCCGGAGATATCGGTCTGATTATGGCGAGACGAATGACGTTTGAGGGGGCGAAGGTGAAGGTCGTTGCCGAACTCATGCCCTATTCGGGCGGGCTGAAAAGAAATATCGTGCAGTGCCTCGACGACTATGGCATCCCGCTTAAACTCAGCCACACCGTGGTGGATATCAAAGGAAAAGAGAGACTGGAAGGGGTTACTCTTGCCGAGGTGGATCAGAACGGAAAACCCATACCTGGAACAGAGGAGGAATATTCCTGCGATACACTGCTCCTCTCTGTAGGACTGATCCCGGAAAATGAACTCTCCAGGGGCATGGGAGTGGAGATGAGCAGAGTCACCTCCGGACCGGTGGTAAATGAGAGTCTTGAGACAAACATTGAAGGCGTCTTCGCCTGTGGCAACGTGCTCCATGTACATGATCTCGTGGACTTTGTATCCGAGGAGGCGGGAACGGCAGGAAAGAATGCGGCCGCTTACGTAAAAGGAGAGAGAAGCGCTGAGGGAGGACGGGAGATCCGGCTGAACCCGGTGGACGGCGTCCGCTATACGGTTCCGGTGTCGATCAACACTGCGCGCATGGATGAGAATCTGACTGTCCGCTTCCGTGTCGGCGCGGTGTTTAAGAACTGCTATGTGAGTGCCTATTTTGATGACGAGAGGGTTGTCCACAGGAAACGTCAGATTGTAGCTCCCGGCGAGATGGAGGAGATCAAACTGACGAAAGCTCAGCTGCTAAGATACCCTGATCTGAAGACGATCACAGTGAAGATAGAGGAGGCGTAGAAATGGAAATCAGGAATTTGACATGTATCAGCTGCCCGATGGGATGCCAGATCACTGTGGAGATGGACGGAAGGGAAGTCATGAGTGTGACCGGAAATACCTGTAAAAGAGGGGATGTATATGCCCGGAAGGAAGTGACAAATCCGACCAGGATCGTAACGTCTACAGTGAAGGTCATCGGCGGAAAGGCGGATATGGTCTCGGTCAAGACGAAGGAAGATATCCAGAAGGGAAAGATATTTGACTGTGTAAAGTCGCTTAAAGGCGTAGAAGTGGAGGCGCCGGTGCATATCGGAGATGTGATCGTGCCGGACGCTGCGGGGACAGGAGTCGATATTGTTGCTACCAAAAATGTAGAAAAAGCCTGATCAACGGATAAAGCGGGGATTTGCCGGAACAGACGCGGTCAAATCCCCGAAAACTTCAGTGAAAACAGAAGAATTACTGCCTGTAAAGACGCGAATCAGAGACAGAGGTAAAATGCAAAATTTCTTGAGTTTCCGCAAACTGCATTGAAAAGATAGATATGTCCTCTCCAAGTACCA
>CAKNHF010000037.1 GCA_930972465.1 uncultured Lachnospiraceae bacterium | reverse complement strand
ATCTTGAACTCCATCTCTTCGTCAAAAGTGATGTCGTATACCTTGACCGTACATCCCACATTGATCTTATCGAAGTCAACTTCGTCCTCTACAACGACCTCTGCATTTTTCAGGATTCCCTCAAGCTCCTCGATACGCGCCTCGATGTCTCTCTGCTCGTCCTTCGCCGCATCGTACTCTGCGTTCTCGGAGAGGTCTCCCTGCTCCCTCGCCTCTTTGATCTTAGCCGCAACTTCTTTCCTTTTTACTACCTTCAGATTCTCAAGTTCATCCTCAAGTGCCTTCAATCCGGCATAAGTAAGTAATCTTTTCTTTGCCTCTGCCATTGCTTACGCTCCCTTTCTGTTACTTAATATTTCTTTCTATCGGGTACAAGATTCTGGGTCTTGTCTGTTTTCTTAAAGTCTATTTCGCAATTTCAATATTATAACCAAAACCTATAGTGATGTCAAGAGATTTTCCAGCTCTCCAAGGGACTCCACGGCGTTGATTTTTTCCCGTAATCTCGCCGCTCCCGGTATTCCCTTTGTATACCATGCCACATGCTTTCTCATCTCCCGGATCCCCGAATATTCCCCCTTATATTCGAGCTGCAGACGGGCGTGGCGCAGCATCATTTCTTTCAGTTCCTCTTTTCCCGGCCTCGGCGGGACGACTCCTGTTTCTTCATAGCTTATCATTTCAGAGAAGATCCACGGATTCCCCTGAGCTCCCCTGGCGATCATCACGCCGTCGCATCCGGTCCGGCGTACCAGTTCCTCTGCCCGCTCCGGCGACGTCACGTCTCCGTTTCCTATGACAGGAATGGATACCGCCTCTTTTACCTGACGGATAATGTCCCAGTCCGCCTTTCCGCTGTAGTACTGTTCCCGCGTCCTTCCGTGAACCGCCACCGCAGCGGCTCCCGCCTCCTCGATGATCCTGGCGATCTCCACCGCGTTGACATGTTCATCATCAAATCCTTTCCTGATCTTCACCGTGACGGGCTTCCCGATGGCCTTCACCACGGCGCTGACGATCTCGTACACCAGCTTCGGCTCCTTCATCAGAGCGGAGCCCTCGCCGTTTTTCACCACCTTCGGCACCGGACATCCCATATTGATATCCAGGATGGCAAATGGCCGCTCCTCGATCCGCTTCGCCATCTCGCTCATGATCTTCGGATCAGAGCCGAAGAGCTGAAGGGAGACCGGTCTCTCATCCGGATGGATCGTGAGGAGCTGTTCCGTGTTCCGGTTGTTGTACATAATCGCCTTTGCGCTCACCATCTCCATGCACAGAAGCCCCGCCCCCTGTTCTCTGCAGAGCAGACGAAATGGCAGGTCTGTGACGCCTGCCATGGGTCCTAATATATATCGGTTTTCAAGTTCAACATTTCCTATCTTTAATCCCTTCATCGTTTCCTCTCTGTCAGTTCTCCTTCGTTCTCTCATAGATCAGCCTCAGCCCGTTCAGGGTAAGCCGGGGGTCGTAAAGGTCGATGCAGTCCGTCTCCTTTGCGATGATCTTCCCCAGACCGCCCGTTGCGATGACATAGGCGTCAGTATAACCCGACTCTTCCTTCATCCTTCTTACGATATATTCGGTCTGCCCAACCGCGCCGAATACGAGACCGCCCTGCATGCCGGTGACGGTGTCGTGCGCCAGGATGGAATCCGGTTTCCTGATCTGGATCGCAGGAAGCATTGCCGCCCCTCCCCATAGAGAACGCCCCGCGGTCTCAATTCCCGGCGCGATAATGCAGGCTTCCAGCGTGCTTTCCGGTCCCACAAGGTCATAGGTGGTGGCGGTTCCAAAGTCGATCACGATGGCCGGCCCCTGAGCAATGGCATAGCCTGCCACCGCATTGACAATCCGATCCGGGCCTGTCCGGGATGGATTGTCTGAGAGCACCTTCACACCCGTATCCGTGTCCGCGGAGACGATGAACGGCGTTGTATCCAGATATTTTATAATGCCGCTGGTAAAGGAATGCATGATATCGGGCACCACAGACGCGATGATGACCGCATCGATTTTCTTCGGATCGATCCCCCGGTGTTCCAGTATCCCGCAGATCGTGAATCCGTATTCATCGGACGTCCTCTGACGCTTCGTCGTCATGCGGAACATGCCAAGCAGCATCTCCTCCTCGAATACGCCCATGGTGATATTTGTATTTCCGATATCAATGGTCAGCAGCATCTTTTCTCCTCCTGTGCATTTATGCTTTCCTTATATTATCAGGGATCCGCCGCCTCCGTCAAGTTCGTTCTGCCTTGCCGTTTCTCTCCGGCAATGGTAAAATAAGCAGAGGCACCATTGCATCCACAAAACAGGTTCAGACAGGAGCGTGATGATACATGGCTGAAAAAATCCGAAAAAAAATTCCAATCGGCATAGAAAAATTTGATGAGATCCGAGCCGATGGTTTTTACTATATTGACAAAACCGGCATGATCCGGGATCTTCTCTATAACTGGGGCAAGGTAAATCTGTTCACCCGCCCGAGACGATTCGGGAAATCGCTGAACATGAGCATGCTGAAATGCTTTTTTGAAATCGGCTGCGACGAAAGCCTGTTCCAGGGTCTGGAGATCATGAAAGAGGGAGAGCTGTGCCGAGACTATATGGGGAAATTCCCGGTGATCGCCATCAGCCTGAAAAGCGTCAACGGAAACGATTATGAGACAGCACGCAATATGATCAGCTCCGTCATCGGGAAAGAGGCTCTACGTTTTCAGTTTCTTGCAGACAGTGACCGGCTCACCGAAGTGGAGAAAAAACTCTATGCCCAGCTTATCGCAGTAGACGACAATTCTTCCTTTAAACTTTCAGATGCCGTGCTGATGGGAAGTCTCTCCATGCTTTCCTCACTGCTCAGAAAACACTACGGCAGGGAAGTGATCGTGCTGATCGACGAATATGACGTTCCTCTGTCGAAAGCCCACGAAAACGGCTATTACGACCAGATGGTCATGCTGATCCGGAACATGTTTGATCAGGTCCTTAAGACTAATGATGACCTGAAGTTTGCCGTCCTTACAGGATGCCTCCGCATTGCCAAGGAAAGTATCTTTACCGGCCTGAACAACATGAAAGTTCTTTCCGTCACTGATGTACGTTTCGATGAATATTTCGGTTTTACTGACAGTGAGGTCCGCGCGCTTCTGGAGTACTATGATCTTTCTGACCACTATGACACGATAAAGGAATGGTACGACGGTTATCGGTTTGGAAATGTAGATGTGTACTGTCCCTGGGATGTGCTCTGTTACTGCGATGCGCTCCGCTCTGATCCTGAAGCGCAGCCGGAGGCCTACTGGTCAAACACAAGCGGAAACGAGGCCCTCCGCCATTTTCTCGAGCAGGCTAACGCGGTAACTAAACGCGAGATCGAAGGGCTGGTCTCAGGAGAATCTGTAAAAAAAGTGCTCCGCCAGAACCTGACATACAAAGACATGTACGCCTCCATAGATAATATCTGGAGCCTTCTGTTCACCACCGGCTATCTGACCCAGCGCGGCGTTACCAGCGAGCGGGAGCATATCCTGATCATCCCCAACAAAGAGATCCGGAACATTTTTACCGAACAGATCTTTGAATGGTTTCAGGATACCGCCAGAAAAGACGGAACTTCTCTGGAAGCCTTCTGCATTGCCTTTAAAAACGGCGACGCGGAGACAGCTCAGAAAAAATTCACAGAATATCTGAGACGCACCATCAGCATCCGCGACACAGCCGTGAGAAAAAGTATGAAAGAGAACTATTATCACGGCATTCTCCTCGGGCTGCTCAGCTACAAAGACTCCTGGTATATCACATCAAACAGAGAGTCCGGAGACGGTTACTGCGATATCCTTGTAGAAACAGACGACGGAGAGACCGGAATGGTGATTGAAATCAAATATGCCGAGAACGGGAACCTGACAGAGGCATGCGAAAGAGCCCTGCGGCAGATCGAGTCAAAAAACTACGCCGAAAAGCTGCGCGAAGACGGAATGGAAAAGATCCTGAAATACGGCGTGGCCTGTTACAGAAAAAAATGCCGCATCCTTTTGGAAAAAGAACAGACTCCTCAATAACTGCATTGGCATTCTCCCCGGAGTTAAAAAAACAGACCAGAGGGTGCTGCACTAAAATCAGTGCGGCACCCCCTTTATCATTCTCTGTTATAATTATATATACTGTCCGTTTTCACAGCCTCCGGCTCATCCGCTCCATCAGAACCTCTTGATCTTCCTGGTCGTCGTTTTCTCAAACTCCGTATCGCGGACAACCAGGCTGTAGATTTTTTTCTGAGGCGCCGCCGTGCGGTTATACTCGTCGATAACCTCCTGGAGCTTCTCCCTGACATCCTTGATCCGTTTCTTCTTCACGTAATCCTGGTCCGGATAGATCTCCGCCTCAATCACGCCGCCTTTCTCACGGACAAGCACCTCTCCCACAAGACGGTTCGTACTCAGAGCGTTCTCCAGTTCTTCCGGGGAAACGTTCTCGCCGTTCTTTGTGATGATCAGGTTTTTCTTGCGTCCGGTCAGGTAGACAAAGCCGTCCTCGTCCACATAGCCCAGGTCTCCGGTCTTGAGCCAGCCGTCCTCCAGGGTCTCCGCCGTCTCTTCCGGCATATTATAATACCCCTGCATCACGCTGCTTCCTTTTACCCAGAGTTCTCCGTCCACGGTCTTGGCCTCGCAGTTTGGAAGAAGCTGTCCCACCGCGTCTTTCCGGATATTCCATGCCTGGCTTACGCTGATGACCGGCGCGCACTCCGTCATACCGTAGCCCTGCTGAATCGTGATATCATATTTCTTAAACAGGTCGATATAGGAGGGATCCAGATAGGCCCCGCCGCTGCAGATGGTGTGGAACTGTTTTCCGAACACCTGATTCTTCACGATCTTCGCCGGAAGAAGGGAAGCCTCCTCCAGTTTCTTCGCCATGGTCTCGATCATCAGCGGTACCATCAGGATCATCTCAGGCTTGAAAAGCTTGATGTTCTTTGCCACACGCATCAGAGAATCATTGATACAGATGACCGCTCCCAGCGATACACCCTTAAGGATATCCATACTCAGGCAGTATGCGTGATGGATCGGCAGAACCGTCATGATGACGATGCGCTCCGGGATCTTCATGTCAAGGCAGGTCGCGTTCTCCGCCACATTCCGGTGAGTAAGCATAACGCCCTTGCTCTTTCCCGTAGTTCCGGATGTGAACATGATCGTACAGAGCTGGTCCGGCTGAGGATCGTAGTCAAAGCCTCCTCTGTGCTCCTCGAGGAGTTTCCGGAACGAATACGCATGATCATCATGCTCTGCCTGCTGCATGGAAATTATGGTCTTCAGCTTCGGGCAGCGCTCCTTCGCAATTGCCGCCACATCCTTCCTCACCTCGTCATAGACAAATACCGTCGAATCAGATCGCGCGATCAGATCGCATACATCCTCTGCCGGCAGATTCACATCGAGCGGAACAATGACGCTTCCGCTGTTGACGGTTCCGAAGTAGGTCACCAGCCAGGCATAGGAGGTCATCCCGATCACTGCGATATGGCTCCCCTGCTCTCCCATATCCTTAAGGACATTTGAAAAGCTCTCGCTGTCTTCTTTCAGCTGCGTATAGGTTTTCGACTCAATTTCATTCTTACTTATTTTATAACGGATCGCATCCTCCGGACCGTATTTCTTCTCTGTTCCTGCCAGGATCTCACGTACAGTGCTGCAAAGCATATCTTCCCCTATCCTTTCTCCGCTTCCTGCGGACATAAAGAGACAGACTTCTTCAGCCTGTCTCTGTCTTCTGTTTCTGTTTCTATGATTCGGCAGTCAGCTTTTCAAGATAGTCAACCGCTTCCTGCACTGTGCGGATATTCGCCGCCTCTGTCTGCTCAACTTCCACATCAAACTCATCCTCAATCTCCCCGAGCATACTCATGAAATCAAAGGATGTAAAACCGAGGTCCTCCATGAATCGTGACTCCGGATGGATGTTCTCCGGCTCTACCTCGACATAGTTGCAGATAATATTTACTAATTTCTCAAACATGATCGTTCTCCTTATACTAATTTGATTATTTCTCCGATAGTCAGGTCCGGGTTCTCCGCGCCCTTGAACATGATCTTGCAGAGGTAATAATACAGGTACTCAAGCTCCTCTCTGGACACTGCCTTGATCTGGTGCTCAAAGTTGAAATCCAGACCGTTGTCTTCCGGCCGGTGCATCACAGTCAGATACATTCCCTGGGGACATATGCCGTTGGGATACCATTTCGTCTTATACCGGATATCTCCCAGCTGGTCCAGTCCTTTCTCCTTTAACGTGAGCGGCTGATATGTCAGTGAGATGGGCTCGTATCCAAGACCCGGACTGGGCTGCGGATAAGTCTTCGCACGATATGCGAAGTACGCGGTCGGGTCATAGTTTGCATGACGGAAGTATTCGTTCTGTTTGTCGCGGATCGCGTACACTCCGTCAATGAACTTCATATCCTCCGGGAAGATCGTGCGGAACGGGAAGGAATGGATCCTTGTACCGCCGGATTTCTTCTCCTTCAGGGTCGCGCGGCGCGCGATCGTTGTGGTCAGGGACACGTCCTCAAAACCGTTCATCTTCTGATAGTAGGTGCGCAGTCCCATAAGCAGGAGACATGCAAGAGAAACATGATATTTCTCGCAGAAATCCATCAGACGTTTTGTGGGCTCTTCTTCCAGATGGAAGATATCAAGCGCAGACTTTGTGTCGTCTGTCACACAGAACGCGGATCTCAGTTCCGGATTCTTGAACATTTCTCTCATGGACTCCAGTTTTGCCGTGCCGTGAAGATCGTTGTAGATCGGCTCGCTCTTCTCAATCTCCTTCTGGAAATATTCGATATCTCTCAGCTGCGCCTTGCTGCCCGCCTCATAGGCGAAGTCGCGCTGGATCTGTTCGATGTAGGAAGCCATGTCCTTCGGATACGGAACCCCTTCGTATTTTGCATTACAGTACAGCTCGATGATATCCTTCAGGAAACAGATCAGAGACTGCGCATCCACGATCATATGATTGCCGAGGAAGTACACTCCGTTAAATCCGTCGGGCATCTTGATCATGACGATTCTGGTCAGAGGAGCGTCAAACATCTTAAACGGAACTGTCGTCCATTTCTGCATTTCCGCCTCTGCCTCCTCGACAGTTCTGTCTGAGAAATCAACAAACTCAATGTCTTTCTCTTCCGGATCCATCACATACTGATACCAGGTTCCTTCCTTGTCCTTGGCGAAACGGACACGCATGCCTTCGCTTCTCGCATAAGCCTCATTGATGGATTTCTTCAGCTGATCCCAGTCAAGCTCCACCTCGATGGTGAGGCTTGTCCCGATGTTGAGCACAGCCATGTTCGGGCAGTGGGGAGCATAATAAAGGTGAAACTTCTGTGCTACGGTCAGCGGATACACTTTGTGTCCTTTTCTTGTTCTCATCATTTCATTATTCCTCCGATAAATGAATCCAGGGCCCCCTCATAAGCTTCGGTGTCTTTGTAGTAGCTCTCGCCGTGGCCCGCGTCTTTTACAATCAGTTTCGTCTTCGGCGAAGCACAGTTTTTGTAGATTTCTTCGCACATCCAGCAGGGAACGAAGATATCTTTTCCTCCGTGAATAAAGAGGAACGGCACCGTGGCCTTTCTCACCTCTCTCGCCGCATTGCACTCGTCCAGCCCGTAGCCCGCGTTTCTCTTATTCAGCTTATCCGCGATCTGAATCATGGGGAATGCCGGGAGATGATACATACTGTGAAGCACATGGGTAAACACATCTTTCGCCGAAGTGAACGCACAGTCGGATACAATCCCTTTCACCTGATCCGGAAGCTTCAGGCCGCTCATCATGCAGACCGTGGCGCCTCCCATGGAATTGCCGTGAAGAAGAATCTGCGCGTCATCGCCGATCTTGTCGATCATCCATTTCACCCACTCCATTCCGTCCAGACGGTCCATGGTGCCAAATCCGATATAGGTTCCCTCGCTCTCTCCGTGAGCTCTCTCGTCGATCAGAAGCATCCGGAATCCATGGTTCAGGTAATACCAGGAAAGGCTTCCGTAATCATTGGTTCCCTGGCTGGTATATCCGTGGAAGCAGATGACAGCCTTGTTTCCGCCGTCTCCCTCGAAATATGTACCGTGCAGTTTCAGACCGTCATGGGATGTGATCCATACATCTTCATGCGGCTGTTCCATCATCCAGTCATGTCTCTCATGCATGATCGGGAAATATTTTTCCCAGTCCACGCCGGACATCTTCATGGTTCTCTCCGTCTTTGCGTTGTAACGCATCATGGTCCTTCTGTAGAAATATGCGGTGCCGCCGGCCTCCGCCGCTGTGACCACTCCCAGAAGTGCTGCTGCTCCTTTCAGTAATTTACCCATTTTTCTTCACCTGCTTTTCTTGAATGTCTTATTTTTTGGATTTTGTTTTCTTCTTACTGTTAATGAGATCTTTGAGTTTTAATGCCTTATCAATATTTCCTTCCACTTTCAGTTTTCCGAGCGTCACCGCAAGGATCGGATCCGTCTTCCCGTCCGCGATCTTGAACAGTGTCTCCGCTGAGCAGGTAAACATGGCGTCGCGGTCAAAATATTCATACGGCTCCACATACAACTGTCCGTCCTTTACCTCGGCGTAGAAAATTCCTTCCGCCTCGCCCGTAATATTGAACTGATAGGCAAGATGTTCGTGGATATCGCTCACATCAGCATCCATCAGCATCCCTTTTACCTTTGAAAACATGTCTGCGTAGGTCATAATTTCCTCCTTTTCGACCGCTTCGATCGCTTTTTGACCGGCGGTCATGCCTTTTCTTCTGTTAGAGTACCACCTTTTCGACTGTCGGTCAACAGTCGTTCCTGTCAAAATAAAGCAATATATTTTTCTTATTTTTGTGAAGTTTTCTCGCTGGCTGTACAGGCATTCCTGTGCTATACTTTGAACTGAATTCTTATTGTTTGTCTGTCAGCCGTTCGTGTCTGACAGAGTCCCGGTGCATCTGCCGGAAGCATTTTGAAAAGGACGATGTATAATGGCAAATCAATTAAAATATGACCGCATCCTGGACGCCCTGCAGGAACTGCTGGAGAACCGGAAGCTTCAGTCCATCTCTGTCAGCGAGATCGCGCATACTGCAGGGATCGGGAAGGGGAGCATCTATTATTATTTTCCGTCAAAAGACGCGATCCTGGAAGCGCTTGTGGAGCGCAGCTACGAAAAACCGCTCCGGACTGCGAAGGCCCTTTCCTCGCAGACTGAGATCCCCCCGTTCACAAGGATGGCGATGATCTTTCAGGCCTGCCGCAACTCCTCCTCTGAATTTGTCCGCTCGGGAGAAAGCGAAGGATCCGGAGCCCAGGAGAAGGCCTATCTTCATCAGAAATATATCAATCACATCATCACGGAACTCAAGCCGGTCCTGGCGGAGATCATACGGCAGGGCATCGCCGCGGGCGATATCCGGTTTAACGATGCCGAGGCTCTGGCCGAGATTGTTCTGATCGTGCTCACCGTGAAGACGGACGATACACTGGCTCCCGCCTCCCGGGAACAGAACGAACGGACCATCCGGGCACTGATCTCACTTCTCGAGAAAGGCACGGAGAATCCGCCCGGATCGCTGAATTTTCTGATGAGTTAATGCAGCGCTATTGACAGGAAAGTATTTTTGTGCTAATTTTCTTCTATAAAAATGTAACTTAATAATAAGGTTGATATAGCGAATAAAGCAGCTTTATTCGCTATGTTTTTACCGGACATTTAGCACTCATTCGCAAAGAGTGCTGACAGAGTGCTTCTGAGAGATTTATACAGATTTACAGAGTACTCCGATAAAGGAGGCAGACGACCATGATTATACGACCGATTTACAACCTTCTTCTCCTGCCGGATGTATCTTACTACTTTAAACATGAGTTTTTTGCGGACTTCGGCATAGATGAACAGGAAAATGATTCCGACATTCTTTTTATCTTCCTGAAAGAAGAAAAAGAGAACGGTGAATACACGGCGGATGATTTCTATCCTGTCGGTCTGTCAGCGCGGATCGACGGAGTCGGGGAGGAAGATTCCATTGCAGTGCGCACCCTGGAAAGGGTTACCATAACCGGACTTGACGATGAAAACGGACACCTGACCGCTTCTTTTGCGCTGCGCCCGGAGGCAGATGACCTTACCGAGGGCGAGGCAAAGGAGCAGTTTTCTCAGCTGAGAGCATCCCTTCTCCGTTTTGTTCAGGGATACCAGTGGGGGCTCTGGGCGCGCAGCTTCATCCTGCAGCGCAAGAATGTCCATGATCTTGCCTGTTCCCTTGCTGATTATCTCAACCTGAGCCCGGAGGAAAAATACAATATTCTTGCAGTGGATTCCCGGAAGGCAAGATATGCCATGATCACCGCAGCGATCAACGAGTTCATGGAGATTGCAAAAGTTTCCGAGGAAGCGCAGAACGCACAGAAAGACAATCAGGAACAGCTCTACCGCGAGGCTGCGATCAAGAAGCAGATCGACTATCTTCAGAGGGAACTGGACGAGATGCATCCGGAAAACATTTCCGATGTACGAAGATTTGAGAAAAAGATCCGGGAATCCGGAATGAACGACGAGGCCCGCCGGGAGGCGGAGAAAGTTCTGAACCGGATGCGCCAGGAGGGCAAGGACAGCCACGAATACGGACTTCTCTATGATTATCTTGATTTTGTGACCAGTCTTTCCTGGAAGGCGCCGGAAGTCCAGCCCATTGACCTGGACCGGGCGGAAGATATTCTCGACGAGGACCACTACGGGCTGAAAAAGGTCAAAGAACGTATTATCCAGCAGCTGGCCGTTATGGCACTGAACAAGAAGCAGTACGGTTCCATCCTTCTGTTCGTGGGGGCTCCCGGCACCGGCAAGACCAGCATCGGGCAGAGCATCGCCCGGGCTCTCGGGCGGGAATATGTTCGCATCAGCCTTGGCGGCGTCCGGGATGAGGCAGAGATACGCGGGCACCGCCGCACCTACATCGGAGCCATGCCCGGAAGAATCATGGAAGGAATGAAACGCAGCGGCGTCTCCAACCCGGTCATGGTCCTGGATGAAGTCGACAAGCTTGCGAAGGATTACGGCGGAGATCCGGCCAGCGCTCTGCTGGAAGTACTTGATCCGGAACAGAACAATACATTTACGGATCACTATATGAATGTACCATACGATCTGTCCAACGTGCTTTTTGTATGCACCGCCAACACTACGGACACCATTCCGGAGCCTCTGCTCAACCGTATGGAGGTGATCTCCTTCCCGGGATATACGGCCCTGGAAAAATATCATATCGCCAAGAAGCATCTGCTCCCGAAGGCGGAGGCAGCCATGGGAATCAATCCCAAGACTCTGCGTCTCACCGACGGAGCCCTGCGCAGGATGATCGATGAATACACCATGGAATCCGGTGTCCGGGATCTGAAAAAACTGATCGACACACTATGCCGAAGCGCAGCAGTGAAGCTTGTGAGGAACGAGGAAACGCCCCTCACAGTGACAAAGTCAAACCTCTCTGACTATCTCGGGCATAAGAAGATGCATCACGACAGGAAGCTTACAGTCAAAACTCCCGGTGTCGTCACCGGACTTGCGTGGACGCGGGCCGGCGGCGAGATCCTGTATATTGAAAGCCGGCTGACCCAGGGGAAGGGAGAGCTTCTGATCACCGGCCAGCTGGGGGACGTCATGAAGGAGTCGGTTCAGATCGCGCTGACCCTGGTCAAATCTCTCTATCCGAAAGAGAGCAGGGTATTCGACGATCATGATCTTCATATCCATGTTCCGGAAGGCGCAGTGCCGAAGGACGGTCCCTCCGCCGGCATCACCCTGACCACCGCTCTCGCTTCTCTGATCACGGGAAAAGCAGTGGATACGGACTGCGCCATGACCGGCGAGGTCTCTCTCCGCGGAGGCGTTATGCCTATCGGCGGACTTCCGGAGAAACTGATGGCCGCACAGCGGGCAGGAATCAGAAAAGTGTTCATCCCTGCAGACAACGTAGAAGACCTGGAAGATGTAGCGGAAGAGGTACGGGAAAAACTGGAGATCATTCCCGTAAAAAAAGTAACCGATGTACTGGAAAGGCTGCTGAAATAAATCAGCAGCCTTTTTCAGGTCAGATTGACGCTCTGTTCTCCTCCTGCTTCACAGAGAGGCGCAAATGTCTTCTGATCATTCTGCGGACAGTCCGCGCCTTACTCTCCATCATCGATTTCTTCGCCGAGATAGAACACCCGGAAAAACAGCTCCAGCGATTCAAAAAGCTCCTGTTTCGTCTTCTGCAGTTCCCGGATCTTCAGTACGCTTCCGATCTCATCAAAGAAGAAATCATTTTCCTCATGATCAACCTTCAACTCCAGATTTCCTTCCTCATCAAACACAAGCATCAACACGCCGCCCACATCTTCCGTGTACAGGACACACATAATCTGCAGTTCCTGCTTTACATTCTCCGGCAGCGAATCAAACTCCGGATTCAGATAAAATTTCTGTTCATACGCGTTTGCCGCACATAATACTATTTCCTCGTTCATTTTTTTCCTTTCTGTCTGCAAAGGGGTCAGGCCCCTTTGCTCACCGTTTTCTGACAATTCTCCGAATTGTCATGATTTTTACACATATCCATATACTCCTCTGACGGAAACTTCCCCGGCATATATCTTTTCTTCCGTCCCATCCTCTCTGCGCACAATCAGCTCTCCCTGTCTGTCGATGCCGAGAGCGTGAGCTTTATAGCTGTCTTCTGCGCCGAGCACAAGAACGTCTCTGTCGAGATTGATCAGCATCCCGGAGTATTTCTCCATCAGTCCGGACATATCCTGTGTCTTGAGAAATACTGCATAATTTTCTTCAAACCGCTTCATAATCGCGGCGATCAGCGGGGCGCGTCTTACTTTGTGTCCGGTCTCAAGTCTCAGAGAGGTAGCAGTATCGCGGATATTTTCGGGAAATTCCGTCATGTTTACATTGATCCCCACACCTATGGTGACATGGTTGATATAATCGATCTGAGTACTCATTTCTGTCAGTATTCCGACCAGTTTCTTTCCGCCTGCGATCACATCATTGGGCCATTTGATCCGGACATCAACATTCTCACAGTCCGAGATTCCTTCCGCCACACTGCAGGCCATCACCAGAGTGAGCATGGGCGCCGCCCCCGGAATAATATCCGGACGCAGCAGTATCGACATGTAGATGCTTGATCCCGGGGGAGATTCCCAGGTACGTCCGCGTCTTCCTCTTCCGGCCGTCTGCATGTCCGCCACAGCCAGAGTACCGTGAGGCGCGCCTGCATCCCCCAGCTCCCTGATCCTCAGATTTGTCGAATCCGTCTCCGGATAACAGACTATATTTCTTCCCGCCCACTGCGTCTGCATCAGGCTTTTCAATTCTTCCCCGGTCAGGACATCCGGCATCTCAACGATGCGATACCCTCTGTTCCTGACAGCTTCGATCTGATATCCCTCTTCCTTCAGCTGCCGGATTACTTTCCACACCGCTGTTCTCGACACATCAAGCTGTTCACAGATCTGCTGCCCCGAAACGTAGCCGTCCGCTTTCCGCAGCAGTTTCAATATTTTCGTCTTCACATTTATCCTCCGCACTCGTCTCAAAAGGTGCCTGCCCCTTCACAAAGGGGTCAGGCACCTTTGACATCAACTTTTCAGAATATTCAGAATTCACCCAGTGTAGCCACCATCACGGCTTTGATCGTATGCATCCTGTTCTCTGCCTCATCAAACACTTTGGACTGTTCCGACTCAAACACTTCGTCAGTCACTTCCATATCCAGGATTCCGAACCGCTCACCCATTTCTTTGCCGATCTTTGTCTTCAGATCATGGAACGCCGGCAGGCAGTGCAGGAAAATGGCGGTATCCTTTGCATTTTCCATAACTTCCTTTGTCACCTTGTAGGGCGACAGCTCACGGATCCTCTTCTCCCATACCTCGTCAGGCTCTCCCATGGAAACCCATACGTCCGTGTAGATGACATCCGCATCTTTCGTTCCTTCTTTCACATCTTCCGTCAGAGTGATTGTGGCTCCGGACTCCGCCGCATATCCTCTGCAGGTCTCGACCAGTTCTTCGTTCGGGAAGTAATCCTTTGTGGTGCATGCCACGAAATCCAGTCCGAGCTTGGAGCAGGCAACCATCAGCGAATTTCCCATATTATAGCGGGCATCCCCCATATATACCAGCTTCAGCCCCTTCAGTTTCCCGAAATTCTCACGGATAGTCAGCATATCCGCCAGCATCTGTGTAGGATGATACTCGTTCGTCAGTCCGTTCCAGACCGGAACGCCGGCATACTGTGCCAGTTCCTCCACAATCTCCTGTCCGAATCCGCGGTACTCGATCCCGTCAAACATCCTTCCGAGCACCCTCGCTGTATCCTCAATGCTCTCTTTCTTTCCCATCTGAGAACCGGTCGGACCGAGATACGTGGTCCCCATTCCCATATCATGGGCCGCCACCTCAAACGCACAGCGGGTCCTTGTGCTGTCCTTCTCAAACAGCAGGGCGATATTTTTCCCCTTGTAGTGATCTACCGGCACTCCGTTTTTCTTTTTCTCCTTCAGATCTGCTGCCAGATCAATAAGATATGTGATCTCTTCCGGCGTAAAATCTTTCAGTGTCAAAAAATTCCTTCCTTTTAAATTCATGGCTCTGTTCCTTTCTATGTCTGTGAATGTATGGATAAATCCCGGCAGCTCCAAACTGTCTGCCAGTATCTCATATCTCTCCTGCACCAGTTTCCTCAGTTCATCGACTGTGTAAATGCAGTACTTAGGCACCTGCAGCTGTTTTGCAGAGGCTTCCAGCACGGCAAGGTAGATCTCCTTATCCGTGTATCCCGGCGCAATCTTCAGGCGAAACGCAAGTTCAGCCTTCTCCAGCTCAGAGACATCCCGCATCCTGCGCTCATACCACTCATCAGAATACTCCTGATCAATATAGTAAATAATTCCCTCGAGCCCGTACAGCATACGTTTCGCATCATAATATCCGATCTTCATGTTCTGTCTGCTGCGCCTGCCGTCGAACTCCAGTATGCTGCCAAGCCTGACTCTCGGTCCTATCCGGTATATTTCCGCATCCTCGGGAAGTTTTACCCTGGGTTCTCTCCCGGGGCCATATATCCGTATCTCGATGATATCCTTATACCCCCGTTCAACAAGAGGAGCCACCGGAACATTATCCGCAAGTCCGCCGTCCAGATAACGCCTGCCTTCCAGCTTTTCATTCCTGAATCCGATCAGATACGCACTGGCCAGAAGAAAGTCTTCCAGCCTCCCCTCCGGTATATCGGAAATGCTCAGCTCAAGTTTTCTGAACTCAGAAAGCGAAAAAGTCGTCATACAGAACTCAATTCCGGATTCACGGATCTTTTTCTCATCCACTGTTTCATGGATCAGCCGCCTCAGCGGAGTCACATCCACACCGCCCTCTGCCAGGATTCTCCTGATCTCAGGCAGAATATCCGCCAGCCGCTGTTCCCCCTGGAAAAGCCTTTCCATCCAGGCGTCATCCACATCCATAACACGGGAAAAGGTCATCTCACTCCATATCTTCTCCGCCTTCTCAAGATCTCCCATGCAGATAAGCGCGCCGTTCAGCGCTCCCACGGATGTACCGGCCACAGCATTAATATGCACTCCGGCTTCTCTCAGAGCCTTCCACGCTCCGATCTGATACGCACCTCTCGCGCCTCCGCCATCCAGGACCAATCCGTATTCTTTTGTCAGGTCAAGTAAAAGCTTCATTCATTTACCTCAGTCGTCCTGATTTAGTAAGTATACTACAAAGATGCATAAAAATGCAATACTTATGCATAAATATTAATTTCTTCTCTGTCTTCCCGCCTCAAACATAAGGATGGCAGCCGCCACAGCCGCATTCAGAGACTCCGCCTTTCCTTCCATGGGAATCCGGATTCTGCAGTCTGCGCACACGGCTGTTTCCTCTCTCAGCCCATTTCCTTCATTTCCGATAAGGAATGCTGTACCGCCGCGGTAATCTTCCCTGTCATATGAGTTTTTCCCTTCAAGATGTGCCGCGAAGACACGGATCCCTTCTCTCTTCAGATCTTCTATGGCTGCAGGAAGTTCCCCAACATAGACAAACGGAAGCCGGAACACTGCTCCCATAGTAGCTCTGACCACCTTCGGATTATACACATCCACACAGTCACTGCTCATAAGAATTCCTCCGGCGCCCGCCGCCTCCGCGGTCCGGAATATTGTGCCCAGGTTTCCCGGGTCCTGAAGATTGTCAAGTACAAGCACAAGAGCGCGCTTCGGGTCACTGCCGAGAATATCTCCGATCTGATATTCCGGCCTTCTGACGACCGCGAGAATTCCCTGAGGCGTCTTCGTATCTGACACATGGGAAAACACCTGATCCGAAAGCGTCTCTGTCCTGAACCGACCGCCGGATTTTTCTCTCATTCTTCTCAGTTCTTCCGAATGTCCCTTTTCATAACTCTCTGATACATAGAGCCCCGTTATCCTGTCTGCCCATCTCCCGTCAGAGATCAGTTCTCCGGCCATCCGCGGCCCTTCCACAAGAAATACCCCGGCCTCATCCCGGGCTCTGCTTTTTTTCATCAGCTTTACCAGTTCTTTTATCTGCGCGTTTCCCGTACTCGTGATCATTCTCCATTCCCCTTTATATCAAATCCCGACCACTGTCTTTTTCTATATTAGCACAACCGCATACAAACGTCAAAAAGACGGCGGAGTCTGTCTGCTCCGCCGTCCCGGCTGCTCTTTCTTTGTATATATTTTTCTATTTTCTCAGCACCAGACATTCAAAGGCTCCCAGCATCAGGCTGCCATCGTATGTCTTTTCACTCTCGGCATCCGCCCATTTTCCGGTTCCCCTGACTGTCACAGCCTCATTTCTGAAATTCATGACAAACACAAGACTCCTTCCGTCGCTGCCCATGCGCTCGGCAACAGTAACGCCATACGGAAGATCCGTTCCAAGCGCGTTTTGGACGCCCGCTTCCTTCAGCCTGTCCCCATAGAAACTGCGCAGGAACTCCATATCGGGTTCCGCCGCAATATACCACGCGGCGCCTTTTCCATAACGGTGTTCTGTCACAACAGGCTCGCCTTTCACATAATCTTCTTCATAGACAGAATGCACTTTTGTCTCCTCCGACGCATGGATCAGTTCTCTCAGGCTGCCTGCGGGATACTCTTTCTCCCCGTACCGGAATGCGTTCGGGAAATCCCCGGACGGCGCATCGATTTCCTCCTGCTCCAGCCCGAGAACATCCGCAAGCGGATGATGTCCTGTAAAGCACAGGTCCGTATCATCTACAATCCCGCTGAAATACGTGGTCACATAGATGCCTCCGCCTTCCACAAATCTGCGTACCTTTTCCGCATATCCCGGCTTATACATATAGTTCAGCGGAGCCGCTACAACGGCATATCCCTCAAGACTGTCATCCATATTCAGGAAGTCCGTATCGATTCCCGCTTCCCAGAATGCCTGATAATGATCAAGAATGCAGTCAATATAGCTTATGTCAAGTCTCGGGCCGGACGCGTCCTCCAGCGCCCACCAGTTCTCCCAGTCAAATATCATTGCGGCTTTCGGGCGGTTCACCGTGCCGTCGACCAGTCCGGAAATATTCCGCAGCCTCTCTCCCAGTTCTGTCACCTGTCGGAACGTCCGGGTATTGCTGCCGTTCTTGTGATCCACTACCGCGCCATGGAATTTCTCATAAGCTCCGCGTCCTTTACGCCACTGGAAATACTGAACCGAGTCAGAACCGTGGGCAATCGCCTGCATCGACGAAAGCATGTGCATTCCCGGCCGTTTGATCGGATTAAATTCACGCCAGCTGACGGCCGAAGGTGTGCTCTCCATCAGAAGGAAGGGCTGTTTTTTCAGCGAACGCATGATATTATGATTTGCTGCCGCGCGAACCGCCACCGGCACTTCATCCTTCGTCTTATGCCAGAACGGATAGTTGTCCCAGGAAATGATGTCCAGATCATCCCTCATCTTGCCATAGTCCAGCCCTTTAAAGAAATACATGAAATTCGTAGTCACCGGAAGATCCGAATGGGTCCTGACCGCCGCGGTCTCGGTTCTGACAAAATCACTCATCTGATATGTCACAAAACGTTTCCAGTCAAGCGTCAGAGCCGTCATCGTCGTCTCGCCGTGCGGCGCCGGACTGTGGAGCTGGCTCCAGTCCGTATAGGTATGGCTCCAGAATGTGCTCCAGTATGCGCGGTTAAGATTATCCAGCGTTCCGTATTTCTCTTTCAGCCAGTTCCGGAAGGCCTCCTGACACAGTTCACAATGGCAGGAGGAATCCGCGAAGTTGCCTCCCAGCTCATTGGAGAGATGCCACAGAATCACATTCTCCTTTCGCCCGAAACGTTCTGACAGCGCACTGTCAATCTGATATATCTTTTCCCGCATCACCGGGGATGTATAACAGAAATTATGTCTCTTGCCGGGAAGATTTCTCTTGCCGTCCGCCTGGACCTGCATAGTCTCCGGATATTTCTGTGTCAGCCAGTGCGGCATGGCGCCTGACGGCGTCGCAAGCACAACCTGAATTCCTTCCTCACCGAGACGGTCTATGATCTTTTCAAGCCAGTCGAATTCATATCTTCCCTCTTCCGGTTCCAGCGCTGCCCAGGCAAAAATCCCCAGGCTTACGCAGTTAACATTTGCCTCCTTCATCAGCCTGACGTCTTCCTCCAGAACCTCCGGGCAGTCAAGCCACTGATCCGGATTGTAGTCTCCGCCGTGTAAAATCTGTCCTCCGAGCATAGTTATACCTCCTGTACGATTTGATGTATGTTTCCTGTCCGAAAACCATTCCCCTTTTTGCGCAAATAAATGTTATTTGCGCTCCCATTGCGCTTCTGATTGGATTATATCATCCGTTCCATCCCTTTTCAATAGTGAATCTTGCCAGTTTTGCAATCATTTTTTCAGCACATGTGCCCAACAGAAAGCAGCAGCGCAAATTTGCGCTACCGCTTTTCCGTCGGTTCTCTACCGTCAGTTCTCTATTTTGTCGAATCCTTCAGCAGAACTTCATAATCCAGAACTGTTTTCCTGGGCACCGGCCGGCCGCTGATCAGATCGAGAAGAAGCCTGCAGGCCGTGCGCCCGCTCTCCATAACATCAAAATTCAGCGTGGTGACCGATACCGGATAATTCTCCAGCAGTTTGCTGTTATAACACGAGGCCACTCTGATGTCTTCCGGCACTCTTACATTCCGGCTCCTCAATTCTTTCAGGACAATGTTGCACACTGCATCATCCTGACAGAGTATGCAGTCCGCCTTCCTTTCAAGAAACTGCTCTACTTTCTTCTGCATTCCCGATACAGTCGTCTCTTCCCGGCTCACCAGTTCACGGTCCACCGCAAGTCCCGCGTCCTCGCAGGCCTGAAGATAACCCGCATACCGCTCATCATCAACAATCTTTCCGTCAGAACTTCCAAGATAGGCAATCCGGTTCATCTTTCGGGAAATCAGTATAGAGGTCAGATCCCGGCACGCTCCTCTGTGATCGTGATCCACCTGGACACCGCCGTCATCGTCCAGAGAACCGACTGCCACAAACGGAATTCGCCTCTCTCTGAGATATGCGGCAAAAGGATCCGCCCTGTAGGTCCGGGCAAGTATTACGCCGTCTGCTTTTCGAGCGCTGATCACTCTCTTCAGATGAGTGATGTCAAGTCCGCCGGCTGTAATGACCAGCATATCATAGCCATTCACCATGGCCATCTCATTTACACCGTACATACAGGTATAGAAAAACGGCTGGTCCACAAGTTCCTTTCCCTCCGGAATCACAATTGCGATCGTTCCTGTGCCGGGTATTTTCCCACTGCTGCTCCTCTCCGCATTCGGCCTGTAACCATGTTCTCTGGCATATTCAAGAACTCTCTGCCGGGTATTCTCCCCGATGCGCCCTTTTCCCGACAGGGCCCGCGACACTGTAGTTGCAGAGACCCCAAGCGCCTTTGCCACCTCGTCGATTGTCATTTTATTCGGTTTGCCTTTTTCTGATCCTCCAGCCATGATCTTCCTCCCTGGTTTTATACAGTCTTAGTATGCCCCCTTCCCGAAGCAGTTGTCAACCGGAAACCGGAACAGAGCCGCGCGCAGGCCGGAAATTCCGGTCTGCGCGCGGCTCCTGTATATTTATGTATATGAGTACAGCCTCTGTTTATCAGACTACACTTCAAAGATCAGATCACCGTATGACGGCATCGGCCATGCCTCTTTGTCTACGATCATCTCCAGTTTGTCGACCGGAGCGCGGAGAGCTTCCATAGCCGGGAACACATCAGAGTGGTAGAAGTTCGCCTGTACAGCTCCCTCTTCCTTCTGTGAAGCCTCGTCTGTCACTTTCACAAGCGCATCGAGGGCCTTCTTTGTCTCTCCCATAAGTTCCGTCACTTCGTTCAGGCATTCCATCTGAACAGATGCGTCTGCCCCTGCAGCCTTCACGGAGTTCACTGTGTCCGCAAGTGTCTTTGTATATTTGATAAATGCCGGCATAAACTGCTTGCTGGCCATATCGATCATAGTGCGGGCCTCAATATTGATTGCTTTCGCATATGTCTCATACTGAATCTCGGCACGGGATTCAAGCTCTGCTTTTGTAAACACACCGAATCTCTCGAACAGATTGATCGCCGTATCCGTAACCATTGCCGGAATTGCCTCAACCATGGAGCGGATGTTCGGAAGTCCTCTCCTCTCCGCTTCTTCAACCCACGCTTCGGAATATCCGTCGCCGTTGAAGACGATTCTCTGATTCTCTGTGGCATACTGCTTGATCAGATCATGCACTGCTTTGTCGAAGTCATCCGCTTTCTCCAGCACGTCACACGCATCCGCAAAGGACTCTGCAACGATCGTGTTCAGCACAATATTCGGTGAAGCGATGGAATCGCGGGATCCCACCATACGGAACTCGAACTTGTTTCCGGTAAACGCAAACGGTGAAGTTCTGTTTCTGTCTGTAGCGTCTTTCGCGAGATCCGGCAGCGTGCTCACTCCTGTCTCCAGCTTTCCGCCCTTCAGACTGTGTGTTGCCTCTCCTGTGCTGATCAGCTGCTCCAGCACATCCTCAAGCTGCTCGCCGAGGAAAACAGAAATGATAGCCGGCGGTGCCTCATTTGCTCCAAGTCTGTGATCATTTCCCGGATCGGCCGCAGACTCTCTCAGAAGGTCCGCATGCATATTTACCGCTCTTAAAATACATGTCAGCACAAGCAGGAACTGGGTATTCTCGTGAGGAGTCTTTCCCGGATCCAGCATGTTGATTCCGTCATCTGTAGTGATGGACCAGTTGTTGTGCTTACCGGAACCGTTTACTCCCGCAAACGGCTTTTCATGCAGCAGGCACTTCAGTCCGTGCTGGCAGGCCACTCTCTTCAGTGTCTGCATAACGATCTGGTTGTGATCTACCGCTATGTTCGCCTCTGAGTAGATCGGAGCCAGCTCATGCTGTGCGGGTGCCACCTCATTGTGCTGTGTCTTGGCCGTAACGCCGACCTTCCACAGCTCTTCATTCACATCCTTCATGAACGCTGCGATTCTCTGACGGATTGTTCCGAAGTAATGATCATCAAGTTCCTGTCCCTTAGGCGGCATCGCTCCGAAAAGGGTGCGTCCTGTATAGATCAGGTCTTTTCTCTGCTCAAACTTTTCTGCATCCACGAGGAAGTACTCCTGCTCCGGTCCAACGGACGGCGTAACCTTTTTGGATGTAGTGTTTCCGAACAGTCTGAGAAGTCTCAGCGCTTGTTTGTTGATCGCTTCCATGGATCTTAAAAGCGGTGTCTTCTGGTCAAGCGCTTCGCCTGTATAAGAACAGAACGCTGTCGGGATGCACAGAGTAGCTCCGCCTGCATCCTGTCTTACGAACGCCGGAGACGTGCAGTCCCATGCAGTATATCCTCTCGCCTCGAATGTCGCTCTCAATCCGCCTGACGGGAATGAGGACGCATCCGGTTCGCCTTTGATAAGCTCTTTTCCTGAAAAGCTCATCAGTACCTTTCCGCTCGGCAGCGGAGCTGAGATAAAGGAATCATGCTTCTCCGCTGTTACACCTGTCAGAGGCAGGAACCAGTGGGTATAGTGGGTAGCTCCTTTTTCAATTGCCCACTCCTTCATCTCATGAGCAATCACATCAGCTGTCTCCAGATCAAGTTCTTTTCCTTCCTCGATCGTCTTTTTCAGGTTTTTATAAACCTTTTTGGGAAGACGTTCCTGCATTACCGTATCATTGAATACGTTCTCCCCGAAAATGTCGGCTACATTGATCAATTCTGTACTCATATTAATCCCTTCCTTTTTTCTTCTTTTCCATTCCGGGAAGCCATGCGGTGAATCATCACCCGCAGCCCTCTTCCCCTGCCTTTCAGTAGCAGGCCCGGAGGATCTTCGCAGGAAAACTTTCATCCCTACGAAAAAAGGGCACTCCAAGCCATGTTGGAACGCCCTTGTTCTTCTCTACGTGTGAAAGTATACCTCAATCATCCGAAAAAGGCAAGCAAAATTTTTGTTTTTTTATCTCAAAATTTTTCAGGCTTTTCCTACTGATCCGAATAATTCCATCTTTTCTTTCACTTTTGCCATAATTGCTTCTGCGCCCGGTTTCAGGAGTTTACGAGGATCAAATCCCTTGCCCTGCTTGTCCTTTCCGGCCTCGATGTACTCGCGTGTTGCCTCTGCAAACACGATCTGGCACTCTGTGTTTACGTTGATCTTAGCTACGCCAAGGCTGATTGCTTTCTTGATCATATCATCCGGGATACCTGTACCGCCGTGAAGAACGAGCGGCATATCTCCTGTCTTCTGCTGGATTGCGTCCAGAGTCTCAAAGCTCAGTCCTTCCCAGTTGTCCGGATATACACCGTGAATATTACCGATTCCTGCAGCAAGGAAATCAATTCCGAGATCAGCGATTCTCTTGCATTCGTCCGGATCAGCGCACTCGCCTTTTCCTACAACGCCGTCTTCCTCTCCGCCGATAGCTCCGACCTCTGCCTCAAGAGACATGCCATGATCATGAGCGATCTTAACGAGTTCTGTTGTCTTAGCCACGTTCTCATCGATCGGATAGTGTGATCCGTCGAACATGATGGATGAGAAGCCTGCTTCCACGCATTTAAGGCATCCGTCATAGCTGCCGTGATCCAGGTGAAGAGCTACCGGAACTGTGATGTTGAGCTCTTCCATCATTCCGTTCACCATTCCTACAACAGTCTTGTATCCTGCCATGTATTTTCCTGCGCCTTCAGACACACCGAGGATAACCGGTGAATTGCACTCCTGTGCTGTCAAAAGGATTGATTTCGTCCACTCAAGGTTGTTGATGTTGAACTGTCCCACTGCATAGTGGCCTGCTTTTGCTTTCTGAAGCATTTCTGTTGCTGATACTAACATTTTCTTCTCCTCCACTTCTAACATCCCCGCCGCAATATACGGCGCCAGGGTTATTTGATTGTTCTCAATCTTTTTTTATTATAGCTTATCCACAGGGAAAAGACAATCAAAAATTCCGGAGTGCAGAAATAGGGTAGAGGGAGAATAAACTCTCGCCCCTCCCATTGAACCGTACGTACGG
>CAKNHF010000036.1 GCA_930972465.1 uncultured Lachnospiraceae bacterium | reverse complement strand
AAATACCCGTGACTGGACTTTCACCAGCAAGATTAGCGCCATGCTCGGCACACATTAAAAATGGAGTGGCCGTACACCACCCCATCTTATTCACCGTAAGCTGAAATTTCTCTTCTTTTTGATTCCGGCCTCTTATTTTACCTCGACCAGCTCAATTCTGAAGTTCAGTTCTTTTCCCGCCATCTCATGATTCGCATCAAATGTAATCATTTTTTCGTCTTTCTCCACAACTTTTACCGGGAAAGGCTGTCCATACTGGTTTGACAGATAAACCTGCTGGCCGGCCTCCAGATCCTCCGCTCCCGGAAGCTGTGCGATCTCAACAGTAAAGACTGCATTCGGATCAGGCATTCCATAAGCTTCTTCCGGCATCAGATGCACGTCCACGATCTGTCCGACTTCCATATCAGCCACAGCAGCGTCAAATCCTCGTATCATCTGTCCTGCGCCGCAGACAAATTCAAGCGGCTCGCCGCGGTCATAAGAAGAGTCAAACTGTGTTCCGTCATTAAAAGTTCCTCTGTAATGAGTACGGCATGTCTTGCCCACATTGCGGCCGGTCAGCGCCGGCTGAGATCCGCATCCGCCTCCGCAGCTTTCCCCACATCCACCGGATCCGCAGGAATGTCCATCCTCGTGTCCGCCGCAGGAATGTCCTTCCTCATGGTGATGGTGATCACAGTTTGCTCCTGTAGAGATCAGTTCTCCCTTCAGATACGCTTCAACTGCCTGATCCGTATCGCCTTCGGCGCCGGCTATCAGCTCAACTCCCGCGTCTGCAAGTGCCTGCTGGGCTCCTCCGCCGATGCCTCCGCAGATCAGTACGTCCACCGATCGATCGGACAGCAGCCCGGCGAGAGCCCCGTGTCCGACACCGTTTGAACCTATCACTTCACTGGAAATCACCTTGTTATCCACGACATCATATACCTTGAAAAACTCAGTTCTCCCAAAATGCTGAAATACATTTCCATTATCATATGTTACCGCTATTTTCATTTCTTGAATCCTCCTGTATATTTCTCCCTCTATCATTATCGCTATCCTGCAGATAAAGTCAATACTGATTTAGAGATTCCCCTCTTCTTTATCTCAATACCGGTTATTATTGTATATTTACTAAAGTCCGTTTTCATAGATGTCATTAATCACTGCCTGGGCACGTTCGACTTCTTTTTTCTGAATGATCTCATCCCTGTCGCTTAAAATAGCCAGCATCTCATCTACCAGATCTTCTATCCTGGGATCTGTCACCCTGTACAGATAGCCCAGCATCCTGGTGGCAGTATAATCCGTATTCATATTTTTATATGCAATCTCTGAGCAGAACTCTTTCGGATATCCTTTACTAAGCAGAAGCCTGTACAGTTCGTCGGTCCGTTCCGATGCCATCCGTTCACACCTGCACTTTCTCAAACCGGTACCGCTGCCTGATATCCGGATATTTTTCTCTGTCCACTTCGCTCATAAACATGTCATAAGGCCTGGCGCAGATCTTAAAAGGCGAATACAGAGCCTGATAGATGACCAGCATTTCTTCTGTTTCCGTATGCTGAGCAAATGCTATCACTTTATACAGATATTCTGATGTGTCGGCGGAAACCCACTCTCTTTTAAAGTGACGGACAATATCGCCGACCCGGATATCCCTGTGTTCTTCGCTCTTCTCTTCCCTGTCTTCGGATTTCACCGGCTCTGTGCAAAGCCCGGTATATTCGTCTTTATCCAGGGAAACCGGTACTCCGGATTTCCCGGTAATATGTACACCGCCATACCATGTACCTTCAATCTCAAAAATGTCTCCGACCTCATATTCAGAACTGTATTCGTCATTCTTTTTTATGATTCTGATCTTACTCATTTTACCTTTCCTCCCGATTCGTATTTCACTCCGCCGCCTGCCGCATATGTTATATTCATCCCCATATACAGATGAAGTACTGTCTCCAGATACGGGAAAAGAACAGGGATGCACATTCTCAGCTGATCTGCCATCTGACATGGCTTCCCTCTTCGTCTTTTCTCACGATCAGCTGGTCTTCGATTTCCTGCTTCAGCTCCGTTACATGAGAGATGATTCCTATCATCTTTGATCCGCCGGCCATATCCTGCAGTACGCGGACGGCCTTGTCCCGGGAACGTTCATCCAGAGAACCGAATCCTTCATCAATGAACATGACGTCCAGATTCACTGATGCCGCGCTCTCCTGAATCTGATCTGCCATTCCAAGGGCCAGAGCAAGAGCCGCCATAAAAGATTCTCCGCCTGACAGAGTCCTGACCTCCCTCTCTTTTCCGGTCACCGTAGAATACACCATCAGATCAAGTCCCCGGTTTTTCCCGATACCCGCCCGATCAAGATCACACATACGAAGTTCGAACTGTCCGGCAGACATCTCCTGAAACCTCCGGTTTGCCGCATGCAGAATTCTCTCCAGATAATGGCGTTGAACAAAAGTCTCAATATCCATACGGGATCCGGATACGTTTCCTGCCAGAAGATTGTACAGGTCATCCAGGCGTCTGTGCTCTTCCATGATCCTGCCGCGCTCCTCCATAACCGGCCTGAGGGCCAGATACACATCCATATTCGCTTTATAATATTCTTTCGTCTCCTCAAAAGCTTTCTGTGCCGATGCCATCTTCTCCTCCGCTCCGGCTTTCGCCTGTTCGAGTTTGCCCAGCTCGGGACGCTGCCGTCCGCGTATGGCCGCCTCGGCTGTATGCTTCATTCTTTCTGCTGCGGCCTTTTTCTGACTATGGCTGTCCGCTTTTTTCTGAAGGATCTCCGTCTCTCCCCGGTCATGTCTCTCTGTCAGCTCCTTCCACTCCGCTTCCGTCAGGTCTTTTTCTGTCATGATCTGCCTGTATTCCGTCTCTCTGCACGATTTTTCCTCTCTCTGCCCCGGAAGTTCTGAAAGGTAACGGGTGATCAGAGCCCTGGCATTATCTTCTGCTGATTTCGCCTTCTGTTCCTCAGACCTTGCGGCACTGTATGATTGCTCCTTCTTTTCCTTGTCATGCCGGGCTTTTTCCATTGCTGACGCAGCCTCGTCCTCTGTCTGATAATCTTGTGATAATTCCAGAGACTGCAAGGCAGCGCGTGCCGCCGCAAGGGCTTCTTTTGCCGAGGCCGCCGCATCTGCAGCCTGATCAGCCGCCTTTTTCAGATTCATTTTCATTCCTTCTGCATTCTCAAGGAATCGCTGAATCTGCTCCAGTGTCTGTGCATCCTGCTGCAGGCGGTTTCCTTCGGTTCGCAGGGAATCCTGCCACGCAGTTATTCTCTGTCTCCATGCCTCCAGAACTTCCTTTCCCGCATTGTTCTTTTCTCCCGTAACCTTCAGACAGCCGGAAGTGACGTCACCGGCATTTTCCGCGGACTCAGGAAGTATTTCTCCCAGTTTCTGACGCAGCTTTACTATCCCCGCATTCAGGTTCTTCTCTTTCTCTTCAAGCAGAGCGGATGCCTCCCGGGATGCTGACACAGCCTTTTCCTGTTTCTCACGCAGCGTACTTACCTCTCTGTCCATTTTGTCCAGTGTTTCTCTGCTCAGATCTTTATGTTCTTCTTCCAGCCTGCAGGGACGGGGATGCTCCAGAGAACCGCAGACAGGGCACGGTCTTCCCGGCCGCAGCTGTTCTCTGGCAATAAACCCTGCCTGAATATTCAGAAAGACCCTTCTCAGATTTTCATACTCTGCGTTTTTCTTCTCGTATATGCTGCTGATTTCCGCGAAGGCCTGACGTGCCTTTTCCGCGTTTTCCCTCTGCTTTTCCACCTCCATCTGAAGATTTTCCGCCGTCTCGATCTCTCCTCTGATTTCCGCCGCTTTCCCGCATTTTGTTTTCCACTGCTCCAGAAGCACATTTGACCGGCCCAGCTTTTCTGCCAGCTTCCTCTGCTCCTTTTCTTTTTCCTCCAGATCCTCCAGTTTTCTCCGGGCTGCTTCCGCTTCCTTCTGAAAAGCAGCGGCAGCAGAATCCTTTCTTCGGATATCTGTCCTTGCTTCCTTTATCTTTTTCAGTGCATTGAGAGCCTTCTCTACCCGCTCGCAGACTTTCGTATAGGACTCAAGCTCCCGGTCCCGCAGTTCCTTTGCTTCTTTCTCCCGCTCTTCCGCCTTTTCGTATGCCCTTCGCAGATCCGGAAGAATCTTCTGCTTTTCTGCAAGCCTCTGTTCTGTATCAGAAAACCTGTCTTCAGCGTCCCGATATCTCTGCCAGACTGCTTTTATCTCATATGCTGCGGTAATATGGGCACTCAGCCGGAGTGCCTCCCTTATCTCTTCTTCTGCCTCGGCACATTCAGACAGTTCCTTCTCAGCGCGCTCCAGTTCTCTGAACCTGAGAGCCAGTTCTTGTGCGCTGTTATATTCATCCCTCTTTGCAAGAGCATTCTTCCTTGCTTCTTCATACTTCTCTGAAGCCAGACTTTTCTGCTTTTCCAGCTTCTCGCAGAAGATCCCCAGCTTCTCAAGCAGCTGCTCCATGTCAACCACTGAAAGCCGGTCAGAGTCCATAATCCTTCTCTTCAGATCCTTCAGTTCCCACAGCAGGATACGTTCATCCTGTTCCTGATGATCCGGGCTCTGCTTCTCCGGCAGTTTCACGCGGGCAGTTTCCGTCTGACATACAGTCCGTATCTGCCCCATCTCGATCTGTTTTGCTTTTCTTCTCCGCGCCAGTTCTTCCACGATCTTCTCATAAAGCTCTGTATGAAACAGTCTCCGGAAAATTACTTTTTTGTCATCTGACTTTGCCCGGAGAAGTTCCATAAATTCACCCTGAGCAATCATTGCCACCTGCATGAACTGATTTTTCGTCAGCCCCACAATCTCCTCCAGCTTTCTGTCGGTTTCCTTCTGAGGGTACTCCGTCCCGTCCGGCATGGTCAGAGTAACGGACTCACTTTCTTCCTTTACTCCTGTTCCGCGCTTTAAAGGACGTATATGCCGGGGAATACGCAGGACTGTATATTCCACACTGTTCTTCCCTGCGCCTTCGGAGAATGTCAGTTCCACAAAGGGTTCCACGCCAAAGTCCACAAACTGGCTCTGAAGCTCTGTTCCTTTTTTTCTGTTGGTTCCGGAACTTGCCTCGCCATAAAGTGCAAACACAATAGCATCAAATATGGTCGTCTTTCCCGCGCCGGTATCCCCTGTAATCAGGAACAGGTTCTGATTCGTCTGCTCAAAATCTATGACCGTTCTTTTTCCATAGGATCCAAATGCCTGCATTGTAAGTTTCTGCGGTCTCATCCCTGCTCCACCTCCTGCACCGTATTGATCACATCGCGAAGGATCTCTTTCTCTCTTTCATCAGCATTCTTCAGAAAAGAGCAGCAAAGTTCGAAAGGATCCGGGTTGTCCCGTTGTTCCGGTTCATTGCTGTAATCTGCCGTTCTCTGTGTCTCTCTGCGTATTTCCAGAAGATGGGGAAATGCATTGCGGAGCCGATCCTGCATGTCCAGAATATCCAGATCCACCTGGTCTGTCAGGATCACCGTCACATAATCGTCGCTGGCCTGAGCCAGCGCTTCCGTAAGCTCTCCCCGGATAACCCGAACCTGCCGCAGCGGGATCAGAGGCAGCACGGTTGTCCGAACGTCCCCTTTTTCTCCCATGTCCACCATTATGATGCCTTTCTGCTGTCCGGACTCGCTGACAGAGCACGCAAGCGGAGTTCCGCTGTAACGAATGAATTCACTCCCGACTTTCATGGGTTTATGGATATGGCCCAGTGCGGTATAGTCAAATCCCTCCAGTATATCTGCCGGGACTGCATCAATATTTCCAACCGTTCTGATCTCAGAATCCATCCTCTCCATTTCATCTGCATTCTTTCCGGCCGGAAGGTAAAACTGATGGCTCACCAGAACATTTCTTTCTGCTTTGCTGATCGTTTCCCTCGCGATCAGCCGGCGGAGCGTCTCTTCATAAGAGAGGCTGTTTCCGTTTTCATCCGTTCCCACGATCTGCCTGACCATAGACGGTTTCACAAACGGCAGCAGATAAAAATTGACATTCCCGTATTCATCTCTTAAGGTTACTTTTTCAATAAACTCATCCTCTCTTCGCGGAGGCATTCCGATCATATGCACATTCTGCCGGGAGAGCACGCTTCGGAAACAGTTGATCCTGGGACCGCTGTCGTGATTTCCGCTGATCAGCATCACGGAAGCTTCCGGCAGCCGTTCAGACAGGCCGGCGATGAAACGGTCAAACATCTCCACCGCCTCTGCGGACGGAACTGCCTTGTCATAAAGGTCTCCTGCCACGACGACCGCATCGGGCTGTTCCCGAACAGCAATATCTGTAATCTGCTGTAAAATATATTCCTGATCTTCCCTGAGATCACGGTTGATAAGCTTCAGGCCGATATGCAGGTCTGAGAGATGAAAAAACTTCATTCAGGGTTCCTCCTTTTCTGGATAATGGGTCTTTCCATTTTTTCAGTATGAATCGAAACGCAGGAGGCGTTATGGTCAAAAAATCCGTATAAGGCCCAGTATCAGCAGATGAACCGGGTAGAACAGATAGAAAAACCATTTGAAAAATGTTCTGCCCTTCTCTGCTCTCTTCCCGTTATACAGATGCACTATCGCGATCTCTGCAAGCAGGATTCCGCAGCACGAGAGAAACGCATAGAACAGGCTGAACAGAAGTGCACCCGGAGAGGCCGCCGGATAAAAATTCATCAGTGCGAAAACCCCGGCTCCGATGAAAAATGACTTCTTTGTCCTCCTTATATCTCCTCTGCTCCAGGCAAACAGAAGGGTAAATAGCGGAGCAAGGATCGCCCAGTCTGAGATCGTGGACATAAGGAAAAGGAAAAGATAAAGGGCAAGTTTCAGGCCCTCCTCCTGTACATATTCCCTCACCAGCAGAATACCGAAACAGAGAAGCAGTGTGAACATCATATTCATCCCGCAGAAGGAAATACTCTCCACTCCGTTATACGACTCTGAAAAAGCAAGGCAAAAGGGGATCTCAGAAAGTACTGCGAAGACCGCCAGCCTTGCCGCATAGCGCTTCTTTGAACGGGTATAGTGATACCCCTCCACAAGGAACCAGCACATCACCGGAGCTGTAAAATATCCGATATCCACAAGCAGCGTAAAAATAAAAGTTCCCGGCTCCAGGAAGATATTGGCGATATGGTTCAGCAGCATGGTCATCATGGCGATGTATTTGATCTCATCCCGATTTATTTTTTTCAGATTCATCTCTCAATCCCTTCCTTTTCATCCTTCGCCGGAGGCTTCCGTTTTTTCGCATCGTCACAAAGTACACTGCTCCCGCAAGGGGCATCGTGACCATCAATGCCGGATAAAACCACCTGATATCCAGTGCTCCGTACAGCGCTCCTCCGATCATCGGTCCAAGGGTCATTCCCAGATCCAGCCCGATATAATATGTGCTGTTCGCAAGTCCTCTCTTCTCCTTCCCGGCCAGAAGCATTGCCGTGGACTGACACACAGAGCTCATGATGCCATATCCTCCTGCAAGGAAAGCGGACGCCAGAAGCATTGTCACATTGCTTCGCATGACTGTAAGCAGCAGGATAGCCAGAAGCTCACACCCGCAGCTTGTCAGAAGAAATACCCGGAACGGCAGTTTGTCGAAAAGATTTCGCAGACTCAGTCTGAGTACGATCAGCACCACTGCATAGGACGGGAAGAACATGCTTACTGTAATATGAAGATCCTGTACTTCAGCATAGGTTACGAGAAACGACTGGGTGGCACAGTATGGAATCGCAAAAAGCATGATAATCAGCGCAATCGGCATCACCTTTATATCCACCAGCTGAAGCCGCGGCTTTTCCTCCTTTTTCCTCTCTTCCCTGACCGGATCGCCTCTGTCTCCTGTGAATCGGATGACAAGGATGATCGCCGCAGAGAATGCCAGCGCAATACAGAAAGCAGTGCGGTAGCCGAATCTCTGATAGACGCTGACTCCGATGGCAGGCGCCACAGCCATCCCCAGCGCATTCATCGTCCCGTAAAATCCCATGCCGGAACCGATCTTTTCTTTCGGCAGCATATTAGACATCCAGGTGGAAAGACACACGGAACAGCAGGCGAATCCAATGCCGTTAATGATCCTTGCCATCACGACCACGGTCTCACTCGGAGCAAAAATGTACCCTGCGCTTGCGATCGTCATCAATATGGCGCCGATAAATGTAAGTCTGTATTTGCTGATCCTGTCGGCAAGGTTTCCGGCGATTGGCCTGCAGAACAGAGAGCAAAGGTTCATCAGACCGCCCACGAATCCCATCACAGCAGCAGACGCCCCGATGCTCCCGGCAAAACCTGTAATCAGGGGAGTCACCAGCATGGGGCTTGACATATAGAAAAAACTTGCTGCCAGCACCAGTATGACGTCCCTTGAATATATATTCTGTTTCATGGCATCCCCGTCTTCCGTTTCACTGTTTCTCATCATTCCATCTCTTTTCTCCGATAATTGAGCATAAAAATAAAGCACGCCGCACATATTATACAGCGTGCTTTATTTTATGTCAAAGCGGACTGTCCTATTCCGGATCCGTCTCGTCCTTGTACATCTTTCTCCGGAAATTTTCCGCTTCGCACCGGCTTATTTCTCGCGTATCTTTTTCAGCGCCGTCGTAAATTTGATCGGATTACCATACATCAGCGTTCCAAAGCGGAATATCTTTGCCGCAAGAATCCCCGCCCCCACGCAGAACACTGCAAGCAACGCGCCGGACACGATAATCTCCCACATTTCCACACTTCCCATGGAAATACGTATCAGCATGCCGTTGCTGGAAGTAAACGGTATAAAAGAAGCCGCGCGCACCAGCAGGCTGTTGCTGTCATTCAGTCCCATGATCGCAATAAAGAAAGAGATGATATAGATCATGAGCACCGGCATGGAAGCCTTGCTGATATCCTCTGTCTTCGATACCAGCGCCCCCAGCATGCCGAAACAGAAGGCATACAGCAGATATCCCATCATTCCGAATACGCCGAATGCCGCCCATACCGGAACCGGAATGTCGAATACATTGTCCAGAAGTCCGCCCCAGCTCTCTCGGAAGATCTGATAGGTTCCGACAGCGGATCCCAGAATCAGAACGCACTGAATCAGCCCCGCAATTGCACCGGCCAGTACCTTTCCGAAAATCAGGCTGTTGCTGTCAACGCTTGTGACAAGGATCTCAATGGCACGGTTGCTTTTTTCCGAAGTCACGGAAGTTGCAATCATCTGCCCGTAAAAGATCAGAAGGAAATACAGTATCATGATCAGCATATATGTATATGCATAGCTGCCTGCACTGTCCTTTCCGAGTATCTGCGTTTCATACTGCGGCTGGACCTGATACAGTGACTCAATCTCCGCAGGATCAAGCCCCTCCTCAGTCAGTGTCTGAGCGCGCCAGGACATGGCCGCCGCCTGGGAAAATGCACTCTGCAGTGTATCTGACATGGAACGGTTCTCTACCACGTAAGTATAGTGCAGCAGATCTTCGACAATGAACCCGGCCTCCGCGTTTCCTTCATTTACAGCGTCCTCAACCTGAGCGCTGTCTGTACATATGACCCATTCAATGTTCATACCCATAGCTTCGCCGAATGCGGCCGGATCTGAAATATTTCCATTCTTGTCAAAAAGAGCAACTGTCCCGTCGGTTTCCTCAGCAGCCGCGCCGCTTTCTGCGCCGCCGCTCACGGACGAGCTGTCGTCTCTTCCCATAAGGAGTCCGGGAAGAGCGATAATCCCGGCGGCCAGCACCATCAGCACAATCGTTGTCAGCACAAAACTCTTATTTTTAAAATAATTATTCAGTTCAAATTTTAATACTGTCAGAAACTGTTTCATGCCTGGTCACCTGCCTTTTCCACAAAGATCTCCGTCAGCGACGGTTCATAATTTCCGAATTCCTCCGGAATCAGCTTTCTCTCAAGAAACTCTCTGAGAAGGAACTCCCTCGTGCATCCTTCCTTCATCTCTGCTATCACCTGATCTTTCCGGCTTCCCACAATCCTCAGCAGATCTCCCATGTAGTCTCTGAGCACCTGTTCCGGTTCCTGATAATCCGGTCCAAGTCCGATCACCAGCCTGTTCCGGCCGTATTCCCGCTTAATCTGATCCAGATTTCCAGACAGAACAATATCTCCGTGATTGATGAGAACAATATCCTCACAGAACTCTTCCACATAACTCATCTGATGACTGGAGAATATCACCAGCTTTCCTTCCTCGATCTGCTCCTGTATCACATCCTTAAGAATCTGTGAATTCACCGGATCCAGGCCGCTGAACGGCTCGTCCAGGATCACAAGCTCCGGATCACAGACCAGAGTCTGTGCCAGCTGCACTTTCTGCTGATTTCCTTTTGACAGCGTCTCCAGCTTTCTCTGGGCATACTCTTCCACACCGAGTCTTTTCAGCCAGCGCATGGACTGTTCCTTTGCATCCGCACGGCTGCTTCCCCGAAGCTGGGCCAGATACATCAGCTGCTCCTGAACCCCCTTCTTGGGATACAGACCTCTCTCCTCCGGCAGATAGCCGATCCTGAAATTTCTCGGATGAAACGGTCTGCCATCCACTGTGATGCTTCCGGAATTTGCCCGGAACACATCCATCAGTATACGGATCGTGGTAGTTTTACCTGCGCCGTTTCTTCCGAGGAGTCCCAGCGCTTTCCCGCTTTCAATCGAAAATGAAATCCCGTGAAGTACTTCTTTATCCCCAAAGCTTTTCCTCAGTTCTTTTACCTCTAACTTCATAAGATTCTTTCTCACTCCCTTGCAGACATGATAATTATAAGAGATAAATCTCATTGTATTAATACTATCATACAGTCAACAGAAAGAGAAGAGAAAAATTCTTAATTTTTTTATAAAATTGAAAGCCATGAAAATCCCGCACAGTCTGCAGCTGTGCGGGACACTGATCATCAGGCATAATTGCAGTGTTATCGCTTTCCCAGCTCCCAGAACGCCACCGCACTGGCAGCCGCCACATTCAGAGAATCTACCCCGTGAGCCATGGGAATCCTGATGATATAATCACACTCTCGGCGAAAGAATCACCGCATTCATATTAAGGGCTGCCGCAGAGCGGATGATGGCTCCTATATTCGTCGGATTCATTACATTTTCGAGAACAGCGATGCGCTCTGCCTTCCAGCAGATCTCCCGGACAGAGGGAAGGGGCTTTCTCCGCAAGGAATGACACCGGTTCATATCCTGCGTCCAGCGCTCTTTCAATCACCTTCGGGCTTTCAGCGATAAACATTCCTTCCTCGGGCCTGTCTCTGTTCAGAAGCTGCGTCTCGGTAAGCCTTGCATAAACATCCAGCTCCGGAGCGTCAAAATCCGTGATTTCAATAATATGTGACATGACCGGTCATACCTCAGCCGTAAAATTGATCTTCTTCGGCACAAGGCAGGGCTCAACCTTCCCGGCTACATATGCTTCCAGTTTCTCCATATCAGGCTCTTCTTTTCCCTCAATATCCGCGCACAGCATGAGACGATGATCCGGTCCCCAGCATGTATACGCCTCGGCCTGATCGATTCCTTCATATCCGAGAAGCGTATCTTCCAGCCTGCCAAGGTCAAGGAAATCGCGCCCGGTCAGCGTTTCCACCATAATGGTACGTCCGCATTTTTCCAGAATATCCAGAGTTCCGTCAGGCAGGATCCTTGCGTGCAGCCCTGTCTGGTAGAGGACACCCGCTCCATAAGGATTGGTGATCTTGTCAGACCAGTCTTTTGTCGGACGATCCATAATATAGAGCGATCCCCAGGCGCCGAACGGCTGCTTGCGGCAGGTATCGTCGAAGACATATGCCTTTACAAGAGTATTGCGTGATACGTCATGGATCAGTTCATATCCGGCCGCATCATTGACAACGCCTGCCTTCAGAATATAATGCTTCGGGAAGAGGCGTTCCGGAAGATGCTTTTTCAGGCGGCGCACAGAAGGCTCCGTAAGCATGGCTTCCATGATAATATCCATACACTCCATAAAAACCTTAAGCTGCTGCTCGTCAAACCGGTTCTCCCAGTATCTGAGTTCGTAGTAATAAAATCCCTTCTTGTCTGACATCACCTGCAGATGGAAAGGCAGGGAATCCAGCTGGATCGGTTCTCTGTGTGCCGGGGCTCCTCCGATCTCATCCAGATTCAGAATGTCCCCCTGGTACTGGAAAAACATCTCATCTGCATGAAGTGCAGAAATATGGCAGCGCATGGTTTCCATAATCTGACGTGCAGATTTACTCAGAAGCTGAGGCACTGTCTCATGCGGCACATTCGTATACCGGAACAGATAGCTTAAGAACAGCGGACCGGCAAGTCTTGTCCAGCGGCTGTCCGTCCGGCCGCTGTGGATACTTGTGCTTACGACATCCTTCTCATTGCTGAAAATACTGATACAATAATTATACGCGGTCAGGAACATAACGTTTTCGGACACCTTGTTCCTGCGGCAGAAAGCGTTCAGCTGATTCGGGCTGATCGTGAAGCGTCCTCTCAGAGAAGCATTCGTTCCATGATCAAGATCGTGGAAATCTCTGCGTGTCAGGATACTCTTACGGATCCGGAAGTCTTTCATAAGCTTCTGATAATAGGCAATATCCTGTTCTCTCTTTCCTTTTCCGTCCCTTGCTTTTTCGTCCAGTACGTATTCAAACAGTGTATACTGTTCCTTTTCCACCTGTTTTCCCGCATACAGATCATTCAGATCCTCAAACAGGATCTTCAGAGTCATTCCGTCGCCGACAATATGGGCAATATCCAGGAACAGATATTTTGCGCTGTCCGTCTGATAAATTCCCGCATGGTACAGCGGTTCGTTCTTCTCATACATGTACGGCACCAGAAGATGTTTTCTGGTCTCCTCAAATTCTTCATCTGTCTGACGGATGATCGGAATCTCTGCTCTGAGATCATCGTGCCGGAAGCTCTTATAGGCACCCTCATCCATCTGAATCACCGATTTCAGACCGGGGTGGATATCGAACAGATCTTCAACGGCATTTTTAAGACGCTCAAGATCAATGCTGTCATCCAGACGGATCAGGGAAGGAAGATTTGCCGTTGTATTGCCCCTCATCACATACGCAAAATAAATCTGCAGATTGGTCAGCGGGTAGACGGGACGCACAGAATAGTCCACCTGCTCGTCGTTCAGCTTCTCGGTATAATATGCTTCCAGTTTCTCCACCGAAGCGTGAGACATCAGATCATCCAGCGTAATGGCAAAGTCCATACTGTCAGACAGTTCTGTGAGCAGAAGAACACTTCCCATAGAGTCAAGTCCGGCCCTGTATAAATCTGTATCAACGCCGAAATCCTGATGCCCCAGAATTCCTGCAGCGATATCATAAATTTTCTGCTGAAGGTCATTCTTCGGCATGATAAGTTTCTTTCTGCTCTCTTCCTGCGCTTTCTTCTGGCTGAAGTAATTGGATCGTTTGATCTTTCTGGAACTTGTCTTCTCAAACGGATCCTTGCGGACACGGAAGTTCAGGATCCTCTTAAAAGAAGGAAGCTTCTGATTGATCTTCGCAATGCTTTCTTCCACGGCGCTCTCAATGTCTGTGATGCCGCTCGCCTCGGCGTACTTGAAGTTCGGATAGACCTCTGCTGTGATTACATCGTTTTCCTCAAAAACAAGAATATCCTCTACAATCGTCTCATCCGCAAACATATTTTCAATCTGCTCCGGCGCAACGTTCTCCCCATTGCTCAGAATGATCAGGTTCTTCTTACGCCCTGTGAGATAAAGGAAGTTCTCATCATCCACATATCCGATATCGCCTGTGCAGAGCCATCCGTCCTCTGTAATGGCCTCTGCAGTGTTCTCCGGATCTTTATAATACCCCATCATCACCGACGGGCTTTTCACCTGTATCTCTCCGTCTACAATCCGCACTTCACAGCGGTCCACAATCCGCCCCACCGACGCAATCTTATCCGGCCGGTCCCAGGCTGCTGTTGAAATGACCGGAGAACATTCAGACATTCCGTATCCCTGTGCGATGGAAATCCCCAGATTAAGATAGTTCTTCGCAAGCTCCGGAGTGAGATATCCTCCGCCGCAGGATATTCTGCGCAGTCGTTTTCCATATACCTCTGCTTTGATCTCCTCCTCGCTTCTGTCCGGATTCTGTTTTCTGAGAAGGCAGAATCGATTATAAAGCGCCTTTGCCACCATCGGAACCGCACGGAAAGCGGTTGGCTCGAAAAGCAGAAGATGATCCGCCAGCCTGCTCATATCCCGGTTCAGGCACAGAATATTTCCGTAGCGCAGCGAAACAAGCACATCACAATTGATGCAGAACACATGATGAATCGGAAGAATGTTCAGGAAAACCTGATTTTCCGGATGATCATTGTCAGTAGACGAAAATGTATTGTCAATCAGATTGCGGTTTGAAAGCATGACTCCCTTTCCCCTGCCGGTCGTTCCGGATGTGAAGAGGATCATCGCACAGTCATTTTCCGACACGTCTGTTGTGGATATGCGTCCTTTAAATTCCTTCAGAATGTTGTCCGAGCATGGCACGTGTTTCCCATGCTGGAGTGATATGTAAGATCTGACCCTGGGGCACAGTTCTCTGACTCCCTCAACAAGAGGCTGATGCTCCCAGTCGTAAAACAGAATGTCCACATCTGACCGGTTCAGGCAGTCTGCAAGTCCTTCTACATCAAGCTGGACATCCAGAGGAACCACAGTATTTCCATTCGCCATAACTCCAAGCATAACTGCCAGATAGTGATGGCTGCTGCTTCCCAGGAGTCCCACCTGAGCCCTGTGTCCGATCACAGCATCCTGCTCTTTCGTCCACGCGGCAACAGCGTTGCATTCCTCGACAAACTGATGATAAGTGACATCGTATACAATATCATTTTCCTCGTAACGCAGAAAAACTCTCTCTCCATGTTCTTTCCCGGCGTTCTGGACCAGATCGCAGATCGTTTTTGTGTTTTCGTAAGTAATCATAATCTCCCTCATTTAAAATGGTGAATCCGGCATCAGGCCGCCCCGCTTCTGTCCGTCGCCCGGACACAGGCATGCCCGTCCCCCTGATAACATGTTACAGAAATAATATAGCAAATATAAGCCGGGAATTCAATTCAAGCGTACAAAGCATATGCCGGATACGGAATGTTTTTCTCCTCCGATATAAGAGGAGTCAGTAAGAAATTCGTTTTCTTCTTGACTTCTCTATCGCCAATATGATAAAATTGATCGGCATAATGCCAAAAGGATTAAATCCCTTATATTCATTTCGACGACGCACACCCTTGAATTATATAGAAATACCTCGACTGTGCAGCGGCTGCTGCACAGTCGAGGTATTTCCGTTTTACAGGGCAGATATCTATCCCTCTTCTGTATTCCTTCCCCTAAGACGCATATAATAGAACCGGATCTTTCCGACCAGCAGAGTGAGATATCTCAGTACCGGCTCTGTTGCGATCGCAAATACGACAAACAGCATGACACATTCTGTTGTCATTCCTGTTATGGCAAAAAGGTCGTTAAGGAAGACACTGCAGAACAGAAGGCCGATGATACATCCTCCGAGAATCGCCGAACGGATCTTATTCATCGGAGCACTGATCTTATACAGGATCATAAATCCGACAATCGCCAGCAGCATGGTGGCCGCAGTGGAGATATCGGTGGAATCGACGCCGAATGTTCTTCCGAATATAACCAGCGCTCCAACAGCCGCCGCATCGGTGATCGCGGCCGGAAGTGCTTTCAGAAATACATTCGTCAGGAAATGACCCCTGATAATATTCCTGTTCGGCTCCAGCGCAAGGAAGAACGCGGGGATTCCGATTGTGAACATACTGATCAGCGAAATCTGTGACGGTTCCAGCGGATACGTAAACATAAACACTACAGACAGCAGGCTCAGCAGGAAAGAGAAAATGTTCTTTACCAGGAACAGGCTGGCGGACCGCTGAATGTTATTTACGACTCTTCGTCCCTCCAGTACCACTTCCGGCATACAGGAGAAGTCCGACTCCAGAAGCACCAGCTGAGAGGCCTGGGCCGCAGCTTCGCTTCCTGATGCCATGGCAATGCTGCAGTCTGCGTCCTTCAGCGCAAGCACATCGTTGACCCCGTCCCCGGTCATGGCAACCGTCATGCCGGCCTCTTTCAGGATCTGAACAAACATCCTCTTCTGATTCGGAGTGACACGCCCGAATACAGTATTATTAAGCACAGCTTCCTGCATCCGCTCAGGCGTATCCAGCTCTGACGCGTCCACATATTTTTCTGCATTCTTAATCCCGGCCTGTTTCGCGACCTGGGAAACAGTCACCGGATTGTCCCCCGATATAACCTTAACTTCAACTCCCTGTTCTGCAAAATACTCAAATGTTTCTTTCGCAGCCTCGCGAATCGGATTGGCCAGAAGGATATAGGCCAGCGGGGTAACCGGCTTTGCAAGCGGTCTGCCGTCTATCTCTCCGTCGTATGTTCCGAATACCAGGACTCTGGCTCCGGTAGATGCATATTCCGTAATCTCATCCGCGTATTCCCCGTAATCCTCCTTCAGGACAAACTCAGGGGCTCCCAGAACATAAGCCTGATCCTCAAAAGTAACACTGCTGTATTTGGTAGCCGAAGAAAACCCGGTTTTGGAGACAGGCTTTTTCCCGGAAGGGGTTCTGAAATATTCTTTGACAGCCGACATGGTAATGTTATCCGGCGTCATCGCCGCCGCAAAATCACTGACCAGAGTACTCAGAGGCTCCATCGTGCCCGAATCATATTTCCCGGTCTCGATCATTTTCTGTACCTTCATGGTATTCTCCGTGATTGTACCGGTCTTGTCCACACACAGCACGTTTACGCGAGCCAGTGTCTCTATACATTTCATGTCATGGAGAAGTACTTTTTTCTTTGCAAGCCGTATGGAACTCACCGCCAGTGCTACACTCGCGAGCAGATAAAGTCCCTCCGGAATCATCCCGATCACTGCCGCGATCATTGAAGTGACACTGGACCGGAAGCCCTCATGCTGGAAGAAAAATGCCTGGGAAAACAGGACCAGCCCGATGGGGATAATAGCGATGCCGACAAATTTAACCAGCCTGTCCAGAGAACGGATCATCTCTGACTGTTCTCCTTCCTGCATTTCTTTTGCCTGGATTGTCAGTTTCGAGATATAAGAATCCTCCCCGACCCGTTCCAGTCTTGCGTGACACTGTCCGGATACAATAAAGCTCCCTGACATCAGCTTTGCCCCTCTGCGCTTTGTGATCTCATCCGCCTCACCTGTCAGCAGCGATTCATTGACCTGAACTTCGCCGGCGCATACCTCGGCATCCGCACACACCTGGTTTCCCGCCTTGAAGACAACGATGTCGTCCAGGACAAGGCTCTCTGCATCCACGATCTGTCTCTTCCCGTCTCTCACCACTGCGGCGTGGGGTGCATTCAGCATAGTCAGATTGTCGAGTACCTGTTTCGCTCTGATTTCCTGTATGATTCCTATCAGTGTATTTGCAATGATCACCGGAAGAAATGTCAGATCCCGGAAGGACCCCACAACACACAGCAGGACTGCCAGCACGGCAAATATCAGGTTGAAATAAGTAAATACATTGTCGTGTATGATATCCTTCGTCGTCTTGGACGGCGGCTCAACCGCACGGTTGGTCCAGCCGTGCAGTCTGTGTTCCTGTACCTGCTGTTCCGTAAGCCCCTTGTGATAGTCCGGCCTGTATCTTGTAGTCGGTATCCTCCTGTCTCTCTTTTCCTCCGTCTCCTGCTGGATCTTTCTCTTTGGCATTTGAATCAAACATTCCCTTCCTGATCTGAAGACTTCTCTTCTATCATTTCCCGCCTGTTCAGTATCGTCATAAACTCCTCGCCGGTAATCGTCTCCCGCTCGTACAGATATTTGGCCAGCTCATGAAGCTTTGCCTTATTTTCTGTCAGAAGATTCATGGCCCTGTCATAGGCTTTCTTCACGGTTTCTACCACCATATCGTCGATCAGAGCCGCCGTTTCAGGAGAACAGCTTAAGCTGCTGTCGCCTCCCAGGTATGGATTAACCTGTGTTTCAAGAGCCACCATCCCGAATTTCGCACTCATTCCGAATCTGGTGATCATTGCTCTTGCAAGTTTTGTCGCCTGCTCAATATCATTGGACGCGCCTGTTGTCACGGAATCAAAAACAAGCTCTTCGGCGCACCGTCCTCCGGTAAGAGTTGCGATTTTATTCTCGATTTCTTCTTTTGACATCAGATTTCGTTCTTCCTCGTCCACCTGCATCGTATATCCGAGAGCGCCGGACGTCCTTGGAATGATCGTAATCTTCGTAACCGGCGCCGAATTTGTCTGCAGCGCAGCCACAAGAGCATGCCCGATCTCGTGATAGGCAACGATCAGCCGTTCTTTCGTAGAAAGAACCTTGTTCTTCTTCTGATATCCGGCGATAACAACCTCGATACTCTCTTCCAGATCAGACTGTGTGACAAATTTACGGTTTTCACGCACCGCACGCAGAGCCGCTTCATTTACCATGTTGGCAAGCTCCGCGCCGGATGCACCGGATGCCGCTCTCGCAATCGCGTTAAAGTCCACATCATCTCCGACCTTGATCTTCCGGGCATGTACCTTGAGGATCTCTTCTCTCCCTTTCAGATCCGGAAGCTCCACCGGAATTCTTCTGTCAAATCTGCCCGGACGGAGAAGCGCCGGATCAAGCGTATCCGGCCGGTTCGTAGCTCCCAGAATCACAACTCCTTTTGAAGCATCGAATCCGTCCATCTCTGTAAGCAGCTGATTCAGAGTCTGCTCACGCTCATCATTACCGCTGAATCCCTGACTGTCTCTCTTCTTCCCGATGGTATCAATCTCATCGATAAATACAATACAGGGCGCTTTTTCATTTGCCTGTTTAAAAAGGTCACGAACCTTGGAAGCTCCCATTCCGACAAACATTTCCACGAATTCAGACCCTGAAATGGAGAAAAACGGGACGCCCGCCTCCCCGGCCACTGCTTTGGCCAGCAGCGTCTTTCCTGTTCCCGGAGGTCCCACGAGAAGCGCTCCTTTCGGGCACACGGCACCGATTTCCTGATATTTTCCGGGATTATGCAGGAAATCCACGATCTCCGACAGAAGCTCTTTTGCCTCGTCCTCTCCGGCCACATCGTTGAACGTTATGCCGGTCGTGGATTCCACGTAAACCTTTGCATTGCTCTTTCCAAACTGCATGAACGGATTGCCCCCGGTGCCGCCGCCCATCTTCTTCATCATCTGCTTTGCGAGCAGCTGGCCAAGTCCCCAGAAAATGAGGACCGGGATCACGATGGAAATCAGCATGCTCAATATGGGATTCATCTCCTCCTGGGCTACTCTTCCGAACTCACACCCGGCATCTTCAAGCCGGTTTACAAGCTCAGGGTCATCAAAAGTCGTCGTTTCATACTGCTGAGGCTGTTCACTTTTATCCATAAAATAGATTGTGTCTCCCTCAAGCTGAACTTTTGAGACCTGACGTTCCTCAATCATGGTGAGGAACGTCCCGTAATCCACTTCCTTCACGTTTGATCCCGTAAACATCGGAAATACAAGCCAGTTCAGAAGAATCAATGCTATAAATGCGATCAGATAATATATGATCAGCGGTTTTCTGGGTTTCTGTACCTGTTTCATTCAATTCCTCCTTTGCCGATCTCTGATCCGCCCTCTCTTTACCTATTTCCTTTTCTTTATCGCCATCCGAATCGCTTTCAGGATCTGGATGATCGGAATATTGACCGCTGCAAGTCCGTATACAGTAAGCAGCTGTGTGATCGTCAGAGTCTGTACCTGGAAGATATTGTGCAGACCCGGTATCATTACAACAGATGTGATGAGTACCATTCCGAGAAGGAACGCGCCGATCAGCCACTTATTGTCAATCACTCTCTTTGAAAATACAACCGGTCTGTCAGACTTGCAGTTAAATCCATGAAACAGCCTTGCCGAACAGAGGGTTGCAAACGCCATTGTACTGCCCAGAAGTTCGTTTTCGCCGTGGTATCCAATCAGAAAGGCGATCATCGTAGTAACGCCGATGGAAAGTCCCTCTGTTCCGATCTTGATAAGAAAATCTTTTGTCAGGATCGATTCATTCATCGGTCTCGGTTTCTCATCCATTACTTCCTTCGAATGCGGCTCCAGTCCAAGCGCGATAGCCGGAAGACTGTCTGTCAGAAGGTTGATGAACAGCAGGTGCACCGGCGCAAACGGAACAGGAAGTGCTGTAATGGAAGCATAGAGCACTGCAAGAATCGCTCCGAAATTTCCTGAAAGCAGGAACTGGATCGCGCTCTTGATGTTTCTGTAAAGATTTCTTCCGTTCTCCACCGCCTTGACAATAGTTGCAAAATTATCATCTGTAAGTACCATTGCCGCCGCATCCTTGGAAACCTCGCTTCCCGTAATTCCCATGGCGACCCCGATATCTGCCTGTTTCAGAGCAGGCGCATCATTTACACCGTCTCCTGTCATGGCAACGATATTTCCTTTATCCTGCCATGCCCTTACGATACGGATCTTATGCTCCGGCGAAACACGTGCGTATACGGAGATTCCCTCCACAAAATTCTGAAGTTCTTCATCCGACATATTCTCGATCACAGCGCCCTCGCATGCCTCGGATTCGTCCTGAAGGATCCCGATCCTCTTGGCGATAGCCGCAGCGGTTACCTTATGATCTCCCGTGATCATGATCGGACGGATTCCCGCGCGCTTGCATTCTGCCACCGCAGCCTGGGATTCCACTCTCGGCGGATCCATCATGGCAATCAGACCGAGAAATGTAAGGTCATACTCATCATCCAGACTGAGCTCCAGCTCGTCGGATACAACTTTGTATGCAAACGCAAGGACACGGAGTCCGGATCTGGAGAACTCCTGGTTCTGTTCTTCGATCTGTTTTCTGTCCTCCGGCGTGATAGGACGCACTTCGTTCCCGATCTGAATGTTCTCCATTCTGTCAAGGAGCACATCCACTGCGCCTTTCACTACCATAGTCGGAATGCCTTCCATTGTATGTTTGGTGGACATAAGCTTACGGTCACTGTCGAAAGGATTCTCACTCTCTCTCGGATATTTTGCCTTAACATCATCCGGATTCAGTCCCAGTTTTGTTGCGAGATTCAGGAGAGCAGTCTCCGTCGGATCTCCGATCTCAACGCCCCCTGTATTGGAAGAGTCATTACACAGAATACTGCTGATGAGGAGTCTGCTCTGAGAAGGATCATTCAGATCCACATCGTCGGCACTGATTCTCAGTCCGTCTACATAATAATCTTCTACCGTCATCTTATTCTGCGTAAGTGTTCCTGTCTTATCCGAGCAGATGATGGATACGCTTCCCAGGCCTTCCACAGCCTGAAGCTTTCGCATGATAGCGTGCTCCCTGGCCATCTTCTGTGTGCCGAAAGAAAGCACGATCGTGACGATGGAACTGAGAGCTTCCGGAATCGCTGCAACTGCAAGCGCTACCGCGAACAGGAACGCATCCCCGATATTATCTCCCCGGAAAATGCTGATGCCGAAAAGGATACCGCAGAACACAAGAATCAGAATGGACAGCTTCTGTCCGAACTGATCCAGATTTATCTGAAGCGGTGTTCTCTTCTCTGAAGTTGTCTTCAGAAGGCTTGCAATCTTTCCAACCTCTGTCTCCATGCCGATGCCTGTCACTACAAACGATCCCCGCCCATATGTCACAAAGCTTCCGGAGTAAACCATATTGACCCGGTCTCCCAGAGGGACTTCGTCTTTGTCGATGACATCAGTCATCTTTTCAACGCCGAGGCTCTCTCCTGTCAGAGCACTCTCATCCACCTTCAGGCTTGTACATTCTATAATACGACCGTCTGCCGGGATATAATCCCCTGCATCAAGCATGACGATATCTCCCACCGTCACTTCAGACGAGGGAATCTGTACCACATTTCCCCCGCGCAGCACCTTTGCCTCCGGCCCGGAAAGTTTCTTCAGACTTGCTAGAGACTGCTCTGCCTTTACGGTCTGCACTGTTCCGAGAATCGCATTCATCGTGATAACGATCAGGATGACGATCGCGCTCTCTGCGTCTCCCATAAAGCCGGATACGATTGCCGCGATAATCAGGATAATGACAAGAAAGTCCTTATACTGCTCGAGGAAGATCTGAAGAACCGTCTTCTTTTTTCCTTCAACCAGCTCGTTCGGCCCGTATTTTTCCCTGTGTTCCTTCACCTGTTCATCGGTGAGAGGTTCAGTAGAACCGTTAAGCTCTTTCATTGTCTCTTCCGCAGACAACTGATAATAGTTTTTCATTTCTCTGACCTCCGTTTTTTCTCTGTGCAATAAAAAAGAGACAATTATTGCACACTATTTTAATGCAATAAAAGTCTCACCATTTAATCGCGATACGGATGGGATGACCATCGTACTGACGATATCGCAAACACCCTGTACGAGTGCCAGTTACTCCCTTTTACCGAAATTTAATATAAACGAATTTCCTGGATATGTCAATGTTTTTCACACTTTTTTAACGAATCCGGTGCCTCTCATTGCCCACTGACAGTATAGCCGGATTTCTCTGTACTATTCTGTTTTCAGATATATTTCCGGGTCATATGTACAGAATTTTCTGCTGAATAAAAAATGGCGCTTCCACTTCGCACGGCGCAAAAAGAGCTGCCGCAAAAGCGGCAGCCCATGCTTTTCATGCTTTCTATACAATACCCTGTGCTTCCATTGCGTCAACAACTTTCTCGAATCCTGCAATGTTTGCTCCTACTACGTAGTTGCCTTTGAAGCCGTATTTCTCTGCAGCGTTTGCTGCGTTGTGGCAGATATTTACCATGATGTCTTTCAGTTTTGCGTCAACTTCCTCGAAGGACCAGCTCAGACGCTCACTGTTCTGTGACATCTCAAGTGCGGATGTAGCAACACCGCCGGCATTTGCAGCCTTTCCAGGTGCGAACAGCACTCCGTTCTGCTGCAGATACTCTGTAGCCTCGATCGTAGTAGGCATGTTTGCTCCCTCAGCTACAACTTTGCATCCGTTCTCAACAAGCATCTTTGCGTCGTCAAGAAGCAGCTCGTTCTGAGTTGCGCACGGAAGAGCAACGTCAACCTTAACTGACCATACTCCTCTTCCCTCATGATACTCTGAGTTCGGACGATATTTCTTGTATTCTGTCAGTCTTGCGCGGTTTACTTCTTTGATCTCTTTAAGAGCAGCAACGTCGATTCCTTCCGGATCATATACCCAGCCGTTGGAATCACTTACCGTAACGACTTTCGCGCCCAGCTGCTGTGCTTTTTCTGTAGCGTAGATCGCCACGTTTCCGGAACCGGATACTGCAACTGTTTTTCCTGCAAGTTCCATTCCGTTGAGTTTCATCATCTCGTCTGTGAAGTACAGCAGTCCGTATCCTGTAGCTTCTGTACGCGCAAGAGATCCGCCATAGGAAAGTCCTTTTCCTGTAAGAACGCCTTCATACAGACCGCGGATTCTCTTATACTGACCGAACATATAACCGATCTCTCTTGCTCCTGTTCCGATATCCCCAGCCGGAACATCTGTGTCTGCGCCGATATGTTTGCAGAGTTCTGTCATGAAGCTCTGGCAGAATGCCATAATCTCTCTGTCTGATTTGCCCTTCGGATCAAAATCAGAACCACCTTTTCCTCCGCCGATCGGAAGACCTGTCAGTGAGTTTTTGAAAACCTGCTCAAATCCAAGGAATTTGATGATACCAAGATTTACTGACGGGTGAAGACGAAGACCTCCCTTGTAAGGTCCGATCGCACTGTTGAACTGAACGCGGTAGCCTGTGTTCACATGAGCCTGTCCGTTGTCATCTACCCACGGAACACGGAACTTAATCTGTCTCTCAGGCTCTGTCAGTCTCTCAAGAAGTGCTTCTTTGCGGTATTTCTCCTCGTTTGCTTCAATTACCGGACGAAGAGACTCCAGTACTTCTTTGACTGCCTGATGAAACTCCGGCTCAGCCGGATTCTTCTTCACGACTAAATCAATTACCTCATCAACGTAAGACATCTCAATTACCTCCTGAAATATAAAGTAGTGCCGTTTTCCTGCGGCAGGACAGTGCCTGCTCTCATGAAAAAAGCGGGCAGACAATCTACCCGCTTACCTGACACCATTGTCTACTCGTTTATTTTAAAAGGAAAATGCAGTATTGTCAATGAAAAAATTCATTATTTTACAGTTTTATCACTTCATCTTGATAAATTTGCAGGAATCTTTTCCGGATAAGTCAATTAAGCGTTCTCTGCCCCTGCAAGGCATCCATTATTTCCCATAAAGATAAAAACAGGATACCGCTTCCGGTATCCTGTTCCTGTGCACATATTAGTTATATTTACGTTTTCTAGCAGCTTCAGATTTCTTTTTACGTCTTACGCTTGGCTTCTCATAGTGTTCCCTTTTACGGATCTCCTGCTGAATGCCAGCTTTAGCACAGCTTCTTTTGAATCTGCGTAAAGCGCTGTCTAACGTCTCGTTTTCTTTAACGATTACATTTGACATAGTCTCACACCTAACCTCCCCTCCAGCCTTGTATTGTGCATCATACGACTGTTCGGGTATATTTATTGCACTACAAAAGATTATAGCATATTTTTCT
>CAKNHF010000035.1 GCA_930972465.1 uncultured Lachnospiraceae bacterium | reverse complement strand
TTCTTGTACGGAGCCTTGTTGAAGATCAGCGTGGAGATCGCCAGCAGGGAGTAGAACCATCCTCTTGTCTGGTCCACCGCCTCTGAAATGAAGTCCGCCGGGAACTGTTCTTCAAACAGTTCTTTGTTCTCAAAGGGATAGTGATGCTGCGCGAAAGGCATGGATCCGCTGTCGAACCAGCAGTCGATGACTTCCGGCACTCTGTGCATTTCTTTTCCGCACTTCGGGCATTTGATAGTCACTGCGTCGATGTACGGGCGGTGAAGCTCGATGTCGTCCGGGCAGTTGTCGGACATACTTTTCAGTTCCTCGATGCTTCCGATGGAGTGCATGTGTCCGCACTCGCACTCCCAGATATTGAGGGGTGTTCCCCAGTAACGGTTCCGGCTGATGCCCCAGTCCTGAACGTTCTCGATCCAGTCGCCGAAACGTCCTTTTCCGATGCTCTCCGGGATCCAGTTGATTGTGTTGTTGTTTGCGATCAGATCGTCTCTGACTGCGGTCATCTTGATGAACCAGGACTCCCGCGCATAGTAGATCAGCGGTGTGTCGCATCTCCAGCAGTGGGGATAGCTGTGTTCAAATTTCGGCGCGTCAAAGAGCAGTCCTCTCGCATCCAGATCCTTCAGCACTTCCGGATCTGCCTTCTTTACGAATAATCCTGCGAACGGCGTGGATTCTGCCATGTTTCCTTTCTCGTCCACAAGCTGTACAAACGGGAGACCGTATTTTCTTCCCACGTTGGCATCGTCTTCACCGAATGCCGGCGCGATGTGAACGACTCCTGTACCGTCTGTCAGTGTGACATAGGTGTCGCAGGTCACATAGAACGCTTTCTTGTTCTGCTTTGCGGCTGCGTCTGCGGCGCACTGGTAGAGAGGCTCGTACTCCTTGCCTTCCAGGTCGGTTCCTTTGTATGTCTCCAGAACTTCGTATGCCTGCTTTCCTTCCTCGCCCAGCTTCCCTAAAACAGTATCGAGAAGGGCGCATGCCATATAATAAGTGTATCCGTCCGCTGCTTTTACCTTTGCGTAATCCTCGTTCGGGTTCACACAGAGCGCAAGGTTTGAGGGCAGCGTCCAGGGCGTGGTGGTCCATGCCAGAATATATGCATCCTCGTCTTTCACCTTAAATCTTACAACTGCGGAGCGCTCTTTTACATCCTTGTAGCCCTGAGCCACTTCCTGAGCGGACAGCGGCGTCCCGCAGCGCGGGCAGTAGGGAACGATCTTGAAGCCCTTGTAGAGAAGTCCTTTCTCCCAGATCTGCTTCAGCGCCCACCACTCGGACTCGATGAATGTGTTGTGGTATGTTACATAGGGGTGCTCCATATCAGCCCAGAAGCCGACGGTCGCGGAGAAATCCTCCCACATCCCTTTGTATTTCCACACGCTTTCCTTACATTTTTTAATGAACGGTTCCAGACCGTATTTTTCGATCTGATCCTTTCCGTCCAGGCCGAGTTCTTTCTCAACTTCCAGCTCGACCGGAAGTCCATGTGTGTCCCATCCGGCTTTTCTCGGCACCATATAGCCCTTCATCGTACGGTATCTCGGGATCATATCCTTGATAACACGGGTCAGCACATGTCCGATGTGGGGCTTTCCGTTTGCCGTCGGAGGTCCGTCGTAGAAAATGTACTCGGGACATCCTTCTCTTTCTTCGATACTCTTCTCGAAGATGTGGTTCTCTTCCCAGAATTTCTCAACCTCTTTTTCACGGCCGACGAAATTCATATCCGTGGATACTTTCTTGTACATGTTGATTTTTTCCTTTCCGCAGGCATTCCGGTATTCCTTATCGATCCTTCAGCGGCACATTGCTTTGCCGGATCGTTCCGGAACAGGAGCCTGAATCATAAATTGGGGGTTGCAGCCGAGAACAAAGCGGACAGGCCCGCTTCAATCTGCAGAAGAGTACAAAGGACTTTCCTGACTGAATGAAAAAAGCTCCCGTCCTGCAATAGGACGAAAGCCATACTCTCGTTTCAACCACCTGTTACATCATACTTGAACTTCTTTTTTCCTTATATACCGCTTACTCTTTCTACATTCAGAAACTCTCAGTTCGTATATGGTATCCTCTAACGCGGGATCTGCGTCAGCCCTTACTCCCTGATGAAGCTGTTTTGGGGGCTGCGGCTCTGGAGTGATGTTCGGAAACTTTCTACTGATACCGGTCTCTCACCCTCTCCGGTTCGCTGAGATGTTCGAATTGCTCCTACTGTCTCCGTCATAGCCTTTCATTTTGAAATTCATACAAAGATAATTATATAGATGTCTCTGGAAATAGTCAAGAGTTTTCCATTGTCAGAACTCTGTTTAAAAACCCGCTCTCCATTTGACAGTATATTTCACCGGATGCTATAGTACGTAATACCCACAGACAAAGGCAGGTGATTTTTATGAAACCATACACCGTGGATAAATTCCGCCCTGTCCCGGGTTTAAGCCGGGAAGCCGAGGAGGCACAGCTGGCCGCAATCATTCGAATTGCACAGGAAAATCTTGAAAAAGCCGAAGCCTCCGGGAAACAGCTCTCCGATGAGCTGCATGAGCTGATGGAGACCTATGGAACCAGGGATAAGGAAGCGCTCTCCCTCTTTCACAATACTCAGTCCCAGCTTCGGGAAAATCAGAGAGAGCTTTTTCGATGCCGGAAGGCCAGGACAAAGCCTTACTTCGGGCGTATTGATTTTAAAGATCCCCGGATTCCCCGTGCCGAATCCTACTATGTCGGCCGGGTCGGAATTTCCGAAAACGGGGCTGACCCCATAGTCATAGACTGGAGAGCTCCCATTGCATCCGTTTACTATGAGAACAATATGGGACACTGCAGTTATACCGTAAAGGGGGAAGGTACCTGTGAGATCGATCTGAAACGCAAACGTACTTATGAAATCGCAAATGACCGCCTGATTGATTTCTTTGACTCCGACGTAGTCGCAAACGACGAACTGCTGACCATATATCTTGCAAGAAATAAAAACGCAGTTCTCGGAGAGATCATCGCAACAATACAGCAAGAGCAGAATGCGGTTATCAGAAGATCTCCGAAAATGAACCTGATTGTACAGGGGTCCGCCGGATCCGGAAAGACTACGGTGGCCATGCATCGTATCTCCTATATCCTGTATAACTATGAGGATGATTTCCGGCCGGAAGATTTCTATATCATCGGAAGTAACCGGATTCTTCTGAATTATATCACAGGTGTTCTTCCGGATCTGGACGTATACGGAGCTTTTCAGATGACGATGGAGCAGCTTTTCGTCCGTCTGCTCTACGAAGACTGGGATCCCGGACTTCATCATATCCGGCAGGACAGCCAGAAAGATCCGGCCTGCCGGATCAAGGGCAGCTACGAATGGTTTCATGATCTCGAACAGTTCTGCACTGACTTTGAGGCAGCGCGCATACCATGTGAAAACATCTGCCTTGAAAACGGCGTTCTTCTTCTGAGCAAATCGTCGATCCGTAACTGTCTTGAGAATAATCCGGATGTATCCATGCAGGGAAAGATCGGCATGCTGAACGCCGCCCTTCATGCGAAACTGGAAAATGAAGTAACCGGAAAATCTGTCACCTATCCTCCCGACATCAGAAAAGAGCTGTTCAGGAAATACCGCCGGCATTTTGGCAGAGATATATGGAAAGGATCTGTCTTCCAGGTTTATGAAGAATTTCTTCAGAAACAGAGAGAAAACGGAAAGTGTGCTGCTTCTCCCGGAAATGACTTTGACCTCTACGATCTGGCAGCGCTCGCCTACATTTATAAGCGGATAAAGGAAACTGACGGCATACGGGAAGCAAGTCACGTGATCATTGATGAAGCTCAGGATTTCGGAATGATGGCATACGGTGCCCTCGCCTACTGTCTTCGCGGCTGTACCTTTACCATCATGGGAGATGTTTCGCAGAATATCCATTACGGATACGGACTGAACGACTGGGAAGACCTGAAAAAACTGCTGCTTCGGGGAGTATCCGGAAGCTTCTGTGTTCTGAGCAAAAGCTATCGGAACACAGTGGAAATCTCCGACTTTGCCGTACGGATCCTCAAACACGGAAGCTTTCCCGTCTATCCCACAGATCCCATCAACCGGCATGGAACTCCGGTTTCCATAAAAGAGTGCAAGGGCAGCACATCCATGATCCGTGAAACCGTGAGAGCCATCCGGAAATGGCAGGCAGAAGGACGGGAGACCATCGCCGTAATCTGCCGGGATGAGCAGGCCTCCGCTGCAGTAAGCAGAGATCTCGGCCGTATCCTTCCCATTGCAGACAGTGATCCTGAGACGGCCGAATTTACAGAAGGAGTCATGGTCCTTCCTGTAGAATATACGAAAGGTCTCGAGTTCGACGCTGTAGTACTCTTTGACCCTTCCTCGGAAAATTATCCCGCGGAAGACAGGTACGTAAAGCTCCTGTATGTGGCCGCGACCCGTGCTCTTCACGAGCTGACCGTGATCCATTCGGGAGATCTGACAGATCTGATCGCCGGACCTGTCCCTGAAGATAAGCATCTCCGGCTGATAGAAAAAGAGGAAGCCGGCTCCAGACTTTCCGGCTTCACAGTACCCGCAGAAGAAGTTTCTGTTCAGAAAACCGCATTTTCAGAACACGGGAGTAAAAGAGAACTTCCCCTGAATCCTTCTCCCTACCCGTTTGGAACGATTCCCGACAGCCGTATTCTGCGAAGGAAAGATCTCAGTACATCTGACTTCTCGATCCTTGATATAAAGCGGACAAAAAAGGCTCTTTCTCTGATCAGTCCGGCCGGAACGCTCCGGCTGACTCCTGTGAATGACTCTGTGATACGGGTTCAGTTTATATGCAGGGGCACTTGGCCGTCCGTTTCCGGATGGTGGAACTTCAGACCGGAGCCGGATGTCACTTGGACCGCCAGAGCAGGAAAGTCTCTGGCCGAACTTTCCACCGGAAAGCTTACGGTCCAGATAGACCGAAGAAGCGGCGCGCTCCGTTTCTCTGACAAAAAAGGCTGTCGTCTGCTTTCAGAGAAAACCTCTCTTCCCAGGCAGATTGAAATCGGAACCCCCACACGCACCTGGGAATACTTTGACTGGTCAAAAAATGAGAATCTGTCCGCAAAAGGCATCCTCGCCGAAGATCTCGAGCGTCTGAACTCCAAAGCACGATATATCAGCTTTGGCGGAAAACGTCTCCGCATGCCTCTGCTGGTATCCGGATACGGATACGGTCTCGGAATCGCCGCGGAAGAAACGGCCATGTGCTGCAATATTCCAATGTACGGCACCTATCTGTACACAGAAGGAAGCGGTCAGATCGATTATTATTTTCTCTTCGGGGGAGATTACAGAGGAATTCTGGATCTGTACCGTAAATTACAGGAAATGTACTGAATCGTTTTCCATTTCGTATTCTTTTCGGAAATTATGATCCGAGATCAGCTTCTGTTATCACGGAAAGAGGAGGCGCCGGCGGCGCCTCCTCTTTCTCTGCTCTCTCAATATTCATTTTTAAAGCCGTTTTACAAACAAAGCCCTGATGGCGTTAAGCACTGCAATGATCATGACTCCTACGTCCGCAAAGATGGCAAGCCACATATTGGCGATTCCAACCGCTCCGAGCACAAGACAGATCAGCTTGATTCCGATGGCAAACCAGATATTCTCGTATACGATCCGCAGACACTTTCTTGAAATCCTGATTGCCTTTGCGATCTTCAGCGGATCGTCATCCATAAGAACGATATCCGCCGCCTCGATAGCCGCATCGGATCCCATCGCGCCCATGGCGATGCCGATATCCGCCCTTGAGAGGACCGGCGCGTCATTGATTCCGTCCCCCACAAATGCGAGCTTTCCTTTCGCCGGCTTCTCTGCAAGAAGCTCTTCCACTTTTGACACCTTATCCGCCGGAAGGAGCTCTGCGTGAACTTCATCAATCCCCAGATCCGCCGCTACATGTTCTGCAACTTTCCGTGAATCACCGGTCAGCATGACCGTTTTCTCGACTCCTGCAGCGTGAAGCGCCCGGATTGCCTCCTTTGCGTGAGGTTTCTCAATATCTGATATTACAATATGTCCCGCGTATCTGCCGTCCACTGCCATATGGATGATGGTCCCGGCCTGATGGCAGTCGATCCATTTGACTCCCAGTCTGTCCATCAGCTTTGAATTTCCCGCTGCCACTTCGATACCGTCCACCGTGGCAGTGACTCCGTTTCCGCTGATCTCCCGGATATCCTTCACCCGGCTCCGGTCAATCTCTTTCCCGTATGCGCGCTGAAGACTCCGGCTGATGGGATGAGAAGACGCGCTCTCCGCAAGCGCCGCATACTCAAGAAGCTGTTCACGATCCATCTCATTATGATGAACCTCATTTACCTCGAACACACCCCGGGTCAGCGTACCGGTCTTGTCAAAAACCACACATTTTGTTCTGGAGAGTGTTTCCAGATAGTTGGAGCCCTTGACCAGAACTCCCGCGTTGCTTGCTCCGCCTATTCCTGCAAAGAAACTCAGCGGTATGCTGATCACAAGAGCGCACGGACAGCTGATGACAAGGAATGTAAGAGCTCTGTATATCCAGGTTCCCCAATCTGCCGAAATCCCCAGTGCAAGCATTCTCACCAGCGGCGGCAGAAAAGCAAGTGCGATGGCGCTGTACACGACAGCCGGCGTATAGATCCTGGCGAATTTCGTAATAAACTCCTCGGACTTCGACTTGCGGGAGCTTGCATTTTCCACCAGATCCAGAATCTTGGATACCGTGGACTCTCCGAATTCTTTCGTTGTCTTTATCTTCAGAACTCCGGTCATATTAATACATCCGCTGATGATCTCATCGCCTTCCGCCGCATCTCTCGGAAGACTTTCTCCCGTGAGGGCGCTTGTATTCAGAGTAGAACATCCTTCTGTCACGATCCCGTCGATCGGCACCTTTTCTCCCGGCTGAACGACGATCACCGAACCGATTTCCACCTCGTCCGGATCCACCTGCTCCAGCTTACCGTCTCTCTCGATATTTGCATAATCGGGGCGGATGTCCATCAGATCACTGATATTTCTCCGGCTCTTCCCGACCGCATAACTCTGGAACCACTCCCCGATCTGATAGAACAGCATGACCGCAATTGCTTCTGTATAATCTCCGTCACCATAAAGAGCTATGGCTACGGCACCGATGGTGGCGATAGCCATCAGCAGGCTCTCATCAAATGGCTGTCTGTTTTTGATTCCTTTGAATGCCTTGATCAGGATATCATAACCGATAATCAGATATGGTATCAGGTAAAACAGAAACCTGAGATATCCGGTAAACGGCAGAAAGTTAAATCCGATCAGCAGCGCTGCCGCAGCCAGAATCCTAACCAGCATTTTTTTCTGCTTTTTATTCATGTTGCTTCCTTCTCCTTTTACAATTTAATAAATGCTTAATCTTTTATCTGTAAGATATTTTTATACCCCGGGCATTCTTCTGTAATCCCGGGGCCGTTTCTCTGTTTTTTTAAATAAAGATCTCGCAGTCATCCTCTACTTTCTTGCAGTTTTTAAGTACTTCTTTCATGACTGCCTTCGCGTCATGCCCCTCCTCAAATTCCACATTCATCTTAAGAGTCATAAAGTTAACAACAGCATCCTTAACTCCCGTCGTATTCTTTGCCGCCTGCTCCATCTTATTCGCACAGTTCGCACAGTCAACATCGATCTTATAAGTCTTTTTCATATCACTCTCTCCTTGATTTTAAAATTTCCTTCTGCCTTCCGCTGCATGGCGTCCGCAGAGATTCTCGTTCTGTTTTAATTAAACAATTATTTAATTGTTGACTATAATGTACTTCAGATTATATAATAAGTCAAGAGTTATACAGACGATTCTCCCGTTTGGGCGAAAAAAATTTCCGATTGGAGCAATCACTATGGAAGAAAAAAAACTGCCGCACGATCACGGCCAAAATGAAGAAAAAATAAGAGAACATATGCCGGGCGAAAATGAGATCGCAGGTGTCTCAGAAGCCTTAAAGCAGCTCGGCGATCCCAGCCGGCTTCGCATCTTCTGGCTTCTCTGCCACTGCGAAGAATGCGTACTCAACATCGCTTCCATCGTCAATATGAGCAGTCCCGCAGTATCTCATCATCTCCGCCTTCTGAAGAGCAGCGGCCTCATCGTCAGCCGCAGGGAGGGCAAAGAGATGTATTATCGCACCGCGGATACCGAACTTGCTCAGGTACTTCACCACACGATCGAGCGTCTGGGTAAAATCACCTGCCCGGAAGCATAGGGGTCAGGCCCCTTTGCTTACCGTTTTCAGAATATTCAGAAATTAAGGAATTTATATATATGGATAAGGAAAGTATTCAGGAAATATCACAAAAACTTTCGGATGTTATGCCGGGCAAATGTCTCATGGTCAGATATTCTGCCGGGCGCCGGGAGCCGGACTCGGAATATACGGAACAGGATCTCCCATCTGATGCCCGGATAAAGATTATAACATATGAGCTTTACCCCGGCATAGAAATATCCTATAACTATTTCAGTGCGGACAGATTTCATTTTCATCACTGCCACAGAACCTCCGCGCTTGCCATTGATCACTGCTGCCGCGGACGTATCGGCTGGGAAATGGGTGACGGACTGAGTCTGTACTTCGGAAGCGGGGATCTCTCTTTTCATATGAACACAAAATGCTCGGATTCTGTAATCACGCTCCCTCTGGGCTATTACGAAGGGCTTTCCCTGTCTCTGGATATGGATATTCTGGAAGAACATTCACCGGAACTTATACGGGAAGCAGGCATCGATATCAGAAAGCTCTGCCTGAAATTCTGCGGAAAGAAAAATGTGGCCGCCCTTCCTGCGAGCAGCCACATAGAGCATATCTTCTCCGAAGTATATAACCTTCCTGAAAAAATGATCCTTCCATATCTCAAGTTAAAATGTCAGGAACTTCTTCTTTTTCTTGAAATGACAGAACCGGCGGAAACCTGTTCCCTTGATCCGTATCACTCCGGGCAGACAGAGATTATCCGGAGAATTCACGACAGGATCACAGAAGATCTCCGCCGCCGTTATACCATAGACGAACTTTCAAGGCAGTACACGATCAATACGGCTGCCCTTAAAGCTGTGTTCAAATCTGTCTACGGGCTTCCGATCGCATCATATATGAAGCACTATCGGATCAGCCGCGCCGCACAGATGCTTCGTGAAACAGATGAAAGCATTTCCTCTATCTCTGCCTCGGTGGGATACGAAAGCCAGAGCAAATTTTCCAAAGCCTTCAAGGACGTCATGAATATCCTTCCCACAGACTACAGAAAGAAGATGCTTGTAAATCAGACTTTGACACGTGAGTAATCACATGCTCCGGTCACTTCTCCTTTTTCGCATCTCCTGCCGCTTTCTCATCTGCTGCCTCCTTCTGCGCCGTGCTTTTCTTCTCTTTATCTGCCGGTATTTCAATACAGAGCACAGTATAATAAATACAACAACAAGAGCCGCCGCTGCGCCAATCAAGATTCTCACGATCAGCGGAATTCGGATCGTCTCTGTCTCCTTCTCAGTCACAGATACGCTTTCTTCATTCTCGGCTTCCACATATTCCCGGGTCACCACCACATCCGCGCTTCCTACATTCTGGCCCTGATAAGTGTATGTAACGGTTCCTGTCCGGCTCTGGCTGTCCGTAATCTCGATCTCTTTGTCCAGGTCTGAAAAATCCGCTCCTGACGGGAGAAGCACATAGGATTCCATATCCTGGTAGGACTCTATCTCTTCCGGCGTCTTTTCATCGGTAAGCATTACCTTGTCAAAATTATCGAAAGCATAGTCGAACATTGCCCTTGTATCTACATACGCATCATTTCCGAAATCGTAAAGAACTACCGCGACAAGCTGTGTTTCCCCATTATCTGCAAAAGTCACAAGCGTTGTCCTTGCCTGATCCGTGTACCCGGTCTTTCCGCCTGTACAGTATTCATAATAATTTTCATTCTCGGGCCAGAGCATCTTATGGTTCTGCTGGAAGACCCTGTTCTCCTTCACCAGATTTGTGGGGCCTATCGTATAGCTGAGCGTCTGCGTAATCTTCCGGAATTCATCATACTGGTAAACCGCGGAAGCAATCTTTGCCATATCGCGGGCGCTCGTATAATGCTGTTCATCGTGCAGTCCGTTTGCATTCATCCAGTGAGAATTCGTACATCCCAGCTCCTGCGACTTTTCATTCATCTTCTCGATAAATGTGCTGTAGTCTCCTCCCATGAGCTGACCGACATTCTCCGCTACCGCATAAGAGACCTCATTTGCCGAGGCCAGGAGCATCGCATACAGAGCATCCTCCATACTGAGTACTTCTCCGGGCGTCATGCCGATACTCGCATCCCCCGGCTCCATAAATGCAACGCTGTCTTCCGAGAACGTCACTTCATCTGTAAGCTCTGAATTTTCCAGTGCTACCAGCACAGAGAGCACTTTTGTAATACTGGCAGGATAATGCTTCTCATCCGCCTGCTTCTCATACAGCACCGCTCCTGTATTCATATCCATTACAACGGCAGAATCCGCATAGACCGCCGGTCCCTCCGGCCAGCCCTCCAGGCTGTTCGTATCTGCCGGTATTTTATATCCCGCTTCCCTCTCCTGCTCTCTTCTTGCCGCCGGATCATCCGTCGCAGGCTCGGCACCGTTCTGAATTTCTTCCCCATAAACCGTTCCCACAGGCAGCATTGTCATCGCTGCCGCCAGGAAAACCGCAGCAATCCTTTTCCCTCTTTTTTTCATATCCCCTCCGCCTTTACACATATATTTACTTTTCGAATATGAGCCGGGAATGTACGCCGGAAAAACATTTCCGGTCTGCATGTACACAGAAACACCCCATAAGGCCTTTAGATATCATAGCACATATGAGGTGTTTTTAACATATTTTATATACTATATTTCCCAGAATCTGATCTCTGCGTCATGCGCATCCACGCAGATTCCCTGCTTCTTCGGATAGTACCGTGTGGTGAATACATATTCTCCGCCGTTGAGAAATACTTCCACTGAGGAGATATCCGCAAGGATTTTTACATCAGTAAGCTCAGACATCTCTTTGTATCTCAGACCGCGCCCGGCAGAGACCGAATCTTTCGCTCGGCTCTTAAACCGCATCTCAAACCTGCCGTCCCTGTATTCAAGGATCAGCTCTTCTCCCAGAACAGCCCGGAATGCATTGCCACAGATTCCCGTAATGTCAGCTTCATAAGTCTGGTCCCCGTCCCTGTCAAGATGTCCGGACGCCGTTTCTGCAAGATGTTTCTTCTCATCCAGCTCCCGAACCGGTCTCTGGCACACTCTTCCGTCTTTCACAAACACTTCTCTCGGAAATGTAAAACAATGCTGCCATCCTTCTTTTATCGTAAGATTCGTGTACTCCTCGCAGTCCGGCATTCCCATCCAGCCGATCTGGATTCTTCTTCCGTCTTCGGTCTCAAAACTCTGAGGCGCATAGTAGTCAAATCCATAATCCCAGAGATAATATTCCGAAAGGCTGTATTCTCCCAGAATATCCCCGTCTACCAGAAAATATCCCGACTGATATACATTTCTGTCTTTCCACTCTTCTCCTTCCAGCCCCTGAACAGATGTGGAAAATACTTTCATGCCATCCGATTCAAAATAATCCGGACACTCCCACATATACCCAAAGGGTTCTTCCGTCTCCACACGGCTTCTGAATGTCCAGTTCAGCTTATCTTCCGACTGAAAGATAATTCCCTGCCCTGCATTTTTCTTCGTGCGCGCCCCCTGAAGCATGTAATAGATCCCGTCCTTTTTCCACACCTTCGGATCCCTTACATGCATCGTGAGGTCAGAAGGATAATCGCTGTTTCTCATGAGCAGTCTCTTCCGGCTGAAGTGTTCACCGTCTGTGCTTGTCACAAGAACCGTATTTGCCTCCCGGCCGGTATTGATATAGTCATAATCCTCCCGGTCCTCCAGCTTTACATTGCCCGTATAGTACAGATACATCTCTCCGTCCTCTATATATGCACAGCCGGAGTAAACTCCGCTGCAGTCAAACGGCTGGTCAGGATACAGCACCGCGCCTCTGTATTCCCACTCTGTCATGTTCCGGCTTATATAATGTCCCCAGAGCTTGACGCCGCCTTCGGGATTAAACGGGGAATACTGAAAGAATGCATGGAATACGCCGTTCATCTGGCACAGTCCGTTGGGATCATTCAGCCATCCGACCGGCGGCATCAGATGGAATTTCTGACGGAAACCTGCTTCTCCGGCGGCCGTATTTTCCGCGGCCTCTGTCAGTTTTTTCAGATCATTCGTCAATGCGCTCATAACACACTCTCCTGTCTTTTACGGCCCGGCAGATGGTACTGTCCGGGCCGTAAAAATTTTATTTATTTTGAAATCTCCATGATCCTGCTGCCTTCGCTCACCTCTCCAGGCTCTGCTTTTTCCACTCTGCCGAACTGGTCTGCGTTGGTCAGAATAAACATGGTCGTCGCAGGATAGCCTGCTGCCTTTATCGTATCAATATCCGCCTCAATCAGTACATCACCCGCATGCACTTTCGCTCCGTCGGAAACTTTCTTTGTAAATCCCTTTCCGTCCAGTTTCACCGTATCGACGCCGATATGGATAAGCAGCTCACCGCCTGCCTGTGTTGTAAGACATACTGCATGACCGGTTTCAAAAATATTGATCACTTCACCGTCGCACGGTGCCACGATCTTTCCGTCGGAAGGTTCTATCGCAACCGTTGTTCCCAGCATTTCTGAAGCAAATGTCTGATCACTCACCTGAGAGAGCGGAACGACTTTTCCATTTACCGGACTTCCGAGAATCTCATCCTTTACTTCCTCTTTTACTTTCTCATCCATGCTGTCTGTCTTCCCGGGAACTGCTGCCGGTGTGCCGGCTGCATCTGCTGCGGTCTGGGGAGCCTGATCCTTATAGAGCAGGAAGGAAATCACAAATGCAACTCCCACTGCGATAACCATCTCGATCAGATACTGAACCGGTGTGTCAAGGCAGAGCAGAATACCGAAGATACCCGTAACGCCTGTTCCCTTTGCTCCAAGATGTACGATAGATGCATACAGTGCTCCGCATCCTCCTCCGATACATCCTGCGATAAACGGTTTAAAGAATCTTAAGTTCACACCGAAGATCGCCGGCTCCGTAATTCCCATGAAAGCACTTAACGAGGACGGAAGAGCCAGAGATTTGATCTTCTTGTCTTTTGACTTCAGTGCAACAGCAAGAGCCGCGGCTCCCTGAGCGATATTTGCCGCACTTGCCAGCGGCAGCCAGTATGTAACGCCATACTGTGCGATCTGTCCTATATCGATCGCGGTATACATCTGATGGATACCTGTAACGACCGTCGGCGCGTACAGAGCTCCCATAACGAGACTTCCAAGTCCGAGAGGAAGCGTCAGCAGCCACTGGATTCCGCCGAGGATGGCATTCTCTGCCCATACGAAAATAGGCCCGATGATGGAAAGTGTCAGATATCCTGTGACAAAGACACTCACCAGAGGCGTCACGAAAAGATCCAGCACCTCCGGCACGATCTTGTGCAGCTTTTTCTCAATTACTGACAGGAGCCATACTGCGATAACGACCGGAATGACATGTCCCTGATACCCCACCATGTCGATGTCATAAAGTCCGAAGAATACCGACTGTGTCTGCTGTACGCCTTCGGTCGCCACAGTATATGCATTCTGCAGTGACGGGTTGATCATGATCATACCGATAACCGCTCCCAGATAGGGGTTGGCGCCGAACGCCTTTGCCGCTGAAAACGCAATCAGAATCTGCAGGAATGTATATGCCGTATTGCTGAACAGATTTGCAAACACATAGATGGAACTGCTCGTGTCCATGTTAAGGAATCCATTGTTGATCATGAAGTCCAGCGAGTTCATGATACCCATGAGGAAACCGCTGGCCACGATGGCCGGGATGATGGGAACAAAAATATCTCCAAGCAGCTTGATCGCCCTCATAAATACGTTCTGTTTCTGAGCGGCCGCCTCTTTCGCCTCGGCCTTGGAGCTTGCAGTGATGCCTGCGATCGAGATAAACTCATCAAAAACCTTATTGACGGTCCCTGTTCCGAGAATGATCTGGAGCTGTCCCGACGCCTCAAAGACGCCCTTGACTCCATCCACATTCTCAATGGCTGTCTTATCAGCCTTGCTGTTGTCCGCGATGACAAGACGGAGCCTTGTCGCGCAGTGTGCGGCGGAGACGATATTCTTGCTTCCACCGACTTTGTCCAGAATTTCCTGTGCGGTCTTTCTGTAATCCATAGTGACTCTCCTTCCCTTTTATAAACTTATGAAATCTGTAATCGATTTCATATTTTCTAATTAAATAATAGTCGTAAACAGTGTATTTGTAAAGAGGGCATTTTTACCGATATTTTTATCCTATTTTGTCTATTTTGCACTATCTTCCACTGTTTTTCCGATATTCGCGCCTGTTCATTCCTATATTATAAAATAAGAAAACGATATCACATCTATCTTGTTTTGACCCTCCGGACTAAGAATCCTCCTTTCCATAAATCAGAAATGCCGGGAAAGCAGATTTCATCATTTTCCGCTTTCCCGGCACTTATTCTACTTTGCAGTGCAGACCGTCTCCCGGCACGCTCCTGTCTCTCCCGTCCGGATTTCTTCCGCCTTCTGACCGGACGTCAAGATCACCATCACCCCGGTAATTTCTCCGTCTGAACAGAAGGGACATCATCCTCTTCCTCATCCTCCGGAACAGTCACTTCCTTTGGAATCCCGAACATGCATGTCATAGCGAAACAGAACGCTACGGAGAAGACGGAGACGACAAAATGCCAGAACAACTGCCTTCCCTCATAAATGTACATCAGATAGGACGGAAGCACCGCCAGCCCGTAGGAGTTGGACCGGATGTTCAGGATCGAGAGGACCGCGGCGCCAAGCCCTGATGTACACAGCATGATGATCAGAGGCTTTAAGTTATATCTGAGCTGGATACCGAACAGCACCGGCTCACTGATTCCGAACAACTGAGAGAGCATGGCGCCGATGCTTGTCTGGCGCACGCTTTCCTTCCTGGATTTCACAAAGAATGCGAGACAGGTTCCCACATTCGCGAATCCGTACATCGCACAGAGAGTGATGACCGGATTGAATCCAGTATTTGCAAGAAGGAAAGTCTCGATCATCGTGTATGTGTGATGCAGACCTGTGATGACCAGCAGCGGATATGTCGCTCCGATGATGAATCCCCCGATCCCCAGAGGCAGATGTACCAGCTTCTCCACGATATCCACAAGCCCCAGCCCGATCACATGCATTACCGGACCGATTCCCAGGATCACGATCAGGAAAGTCACCAGCATGACCACAAAGGGCGTCATGATCAGATCCAATGCGTTGGGCATGATTTTGCGCAGCTTCTTCTCATCGATCTTATCTTTGTCTTTCACAATCAGTCTGAGCCTTGTGGCGCAGTGCGTCGCCGACATGATGTTCCTCCGCGCAGATTTCCTTTTCTCTTTCCTCTGCTTTTTTCTCTCTTCTTTCTCCTGTACCATTCTCGCCGGAGAGAATCCCCCTTCTCTCCAGTTCTCTGTATATGCCGTCATCCATCGGGCTTTCACACACAGCGTCGGCGCATTCTTTCAGTTTCCGGCTCCCGCCGCGGACGGCGATCCCTGTTCCGGAAGCTTTCAGCATATCCACGTCGTTGTCTCCATCCCCGAAGCTCATGCTCCTCTCCCTTCTGATCTTCAGATACCGGTTCAGAATCTCCACCGCGTTTCCCTTTCCGCAGTGCTTCGGGAGAAGTTCAATGTACCACTGTCCGTTCCATTCCTTTTTCTGCGCTGTCTCCGTCTCTTTTTGAAACTGTTCCCTGACCCGGTCGATTTCTTCTTCTTTTCCAATCAGACATATCTTGTGTATCTTTCCACGCGCTTTCCACAAATCTGAAAAGTTATCCTCATAGGAAATCTTATTTTCCTCCTGAAATCGTTTCCTGTCCGTGCCCTCCGGGATCTTCCTCTGGAAATCTTCTCTGTAAAACCGCGCCGCGGCCTCATTCATATAAATCTCTTCTTCGGCCTCCAGAGACGCCCCCAGTTTCCGTTTCCGGATCGCCTCCAGAAACTCTCCCAGGATCCTCATCGGAAAGTGTTCCCTCTTCAGCATCTCTCCCCTGAACTCAATGAAACATCCTCCTCCTGAGATCACGCCGTCTGTCCGCAGAAGCTTCACGTCTTCCTGGATACTCCCCGGATTCCTTCCCGTACAGATCACGATGAAGATTCCGTTATCCATGCATTTTTGTACCGCTCTCTTCGCGCTCTCCGGGATGCCGCGGCGCTCGTCCCGGAGGGTTCCGTCTATATCCAGATAAATGATGTCTGTCACCGTCATCCCTCTTTTCATCCCTTTGTTTTCTTTCACGAGCAATACTAGCAGAAAACAAAAGACCATTCAATAGAATGGTCCTCGTTAAGTTTTATGTACACTTTTTGTACATACTTTTATGTTATAAACTTTTGTACACTTTTTTCAGCAAAATATATTTCCACTGTGTCCCGTTTTTCTTCACTTCCGTGAGAGGAAATTTCTGTAAGAAAGATAGAGAAATTCAATCAGAATAAAATAGGGCGTCGCGATCTCATATTCTACATCATATTCCACCGGCATCTGTATAGAATTGATATACAGATTTTCACTGCAGAGAGACGCCAGCGTATTGTTCTTCAATCGTGTGATGGAGACTGCCGGTACATGGTTCGTCCGCAGAGCCCGCCCCAGTTCCACCACCGCCTGGGATTCCCCCGAGAGGGAAATCAGTATGACCAGGTCCTTGTCTCCCGCAGTCTTCTGCAATGCCCGGCACATATCATGCCCGTGGATATGCACCATCTCTTTTACAGGGAGAAAGATCCTTTTCATCTCACTTGCCGCCCTTGTCTGAGAAGAGCCGCTTCCGTAGATAAATACTCTCTCTGCCTGTTCCAGATTTTCAAAAATCCCTGTCATATCCCGCTTCACAAGATCATCCATCATCTTGTAGTAACTCTGTGTAACCTTTTCCATCAGTCCTTCCGATGAAACCGGATTTTCTTCCAGATCGATCTTGAGGCGCGCTTTGAGTTCGCCGTATCCTGACATCCCCAGTTTCTTGGCGAATCTCACCAGCATCGTCTGGGAAACACTGCACTCTTCCGCAAATTCGGCGATCGTATGAAACGCACATTCTCTGTAGTGTCCGGTCAGGTAATGGCAGATATACTTCTCATTCTCGCTGAAGCTGTCATACCGGCTGTTCAGAAGTTCTTCTATCCTGCCTCCGGATCTGACCGCTCCTTTTCCCGTCGCTCCGGTGTCTGCTTCTGCCGGCTCTGTGTATTCCAGATACCGGACTGTCAGAATATCCAGCAATATATAAAATGCCGCTACCATCTCGTAAGACTCTCTCTCCGTCTGATAAACGGTACGAGTCCCCACATACAGATTTTCCTGGCACATCCTTGCCAGGGAATTGTTCGCCCATCTTGTAAGAGAAAGGGTCCTGATCTCCGATCCCTGCACACAGCGCATCACCCGGATCGCCTCGCTGCTCTCCCCCGACAGTGAAATCGCCACAAAAAGATCATTCTCTCTGAACCGTTCCCTGGCAAACTCTACTTCCCCGAAATCAAAAAGATCCACGCAGTACTTCCCGAAAATCAGGAATATCCGCTTGAATTCTTCCGCTACCGCTTTCTGCTCGTTCCCGGAACCATAGAGATAGATCGTATCGGCGCCTGCAATCATACGGCATACCTGAGAATAGTCATGTTTCTTCAGTTCATCGATTACGGTGTGGTAATGGTTCAAAATATCTCTCATGCCAAACGACATGACATTCCTGCTCCCCTGCTCTTCCTCCAGCAGAAGCCGGAATTCGGCAAATGTTGCGATTCCCAGTTTTTTCATAAAACGAACCAGAGTTGTCCTGGATATATTGAGAAAAGAGGAAAGCTGGGTACTGTTCATCTCCCGCACCGCCTTCTTTTCCCGAAATATCGTGTTGGCGATCTCCCTGTCATTTGCCGTGAGCAGATCATAATTTTTATTGATCAGTGCTTCAAGACGCATCCTCTTCCTCCTGTCCGTTCACCATCCGGAATCCCAGCTTCATTTCAACGGGAATCTTCTCCCCCCGCTCGATCACGTCCAGAAGCAGTTCCGCTCCCCGGATCCCGCTGGTCTTGTACCCGAAATGCACAGTCGGGATCCCGCCGGTCACTGCCTTTAAAAACTGATTGTCTCCGAATCCCGTGACCCGTATTCCGGAGTTGTCCAGTATATACCGCATCCTTCCGCCGGATCTCCTGGCCTCTTCCGGAACTTTTTTCCTGCTGTAGGTAAGAAGAGCTTCAATAGCTCCTGCCGCTATTGTATCCGTGGCACAGGACAGGATACGGATCTCCCTGTTCTCCTCGAGAATCTCAAGAGCCGCCTGATACCCTGATTCCATGGTAAACTCCGCTTTTCCCGTACAGGACAGCTCCATTCCTGCGGATTTCAGTCCGGCCCGGAATCCTTCCTCTCTTGCAACTCCTACCGCCTTATCCTCCTTTGTGACCCCGATATACGCTACTTTTCCGCCATCTTTGAGTGCGCCGGCCACAACTTTTCCCATGGCCTTTCCCGCGCCGTAATCGTCATGATAAATACAGTTGGCATACTTTGTATACTGTCCTACCACCACTACCGGGACTCTGGAATACTTCAGGAATTTTCTGTGTTCTGCAGTTATCACCGTTCCGATCAGAATAATGCCGTCCACCGGATAATTTTCAAAAATCTTGAGATAAGTAATCTCCTTTGCCGGATCATTGTCCGTACTGGCCAGGAGCATCTGATATCCGCGTCTCGACAGTACCTGTTCGATCCCCGCAGTTACACGGCTGACAGATTCTGAATTTATCTTGGGCACAACGACTCCCACAAGACATGCCTTCTTCGTGCGCAGAATCCTGGCCTGTGCAGAAGGCTGATACCCGGTCTCTTCGATCACCCTCTTTATCTGTTTTTTCTTCTCATCGCTCACATAACCGCCGTTTAAATATCTGGACACAGCCGCACTGGAAACGCCGGCAAGCTGTGCTATCTCCTTTATTGTCATACAACATTACCCCCTGCTGCAGCCTGTTTCCTGTATTTTATCACCAGTGTACAGCCCGCGCAATCACTCCCCTCACTTTATTGCATAAAAAGAGACAGGTCTCCCTGCCTCTTAAAAATCATATTTTCCTATGCCATAACTGACTTCATTGCCTCTGCCAGCTTGTCCTTCTCAGCCTGTGCTTCTGCAAGATCCTTGCCGAGTGTTGTGTAGTATATCTTGATCTTCGGCTCTGTTCCTGAAGGACGAACAATAACAGTCTCATTATTCTCCAGCTTGTAGATCAGAACATTCGCTGACGGGAGTCCTGTCTCCTCCGGTTTCGTGTAATCTGTCACACTGTCAACCTTATATCCCGCAATCTCTGTGAGCGGATTCTCACGAAGATTCGTCATAATGCCTGCCATCTTGTCCATTCCGCTTAAGCCCGGGAACTCAAAACTGTCAACCTTATTGAGATAACGTCCGTATTCCGCATAGATCTCTTCCATTCTCTGCTTCAGGGAACTTCCGATGCTCCTGTAGTAAGCCGCCATCTCACAGATAAGCATGGATCCGATCACGGCGTCTTTATCGCGTACATACGGTCCTGCCAGATAACCGTAGCTCTCCTCGAATCCGAAAATAAAGCGGTCCACCTCACCTGCTTCCTCAAGCTGAGCAATCTGATCTCCAATCCACTTGAAGCCTGTCAGAACACTTCTGAGCTCTACTCCGTAATGCTCCGCAACTGCGTCGGCCAGCGGTGTGGAAACAATAGACTTCACTGCAACAGCCTTCTCCGGCATGGTTCCTTTCTCGATACGCCCCGCGCAGATATAATCCAGAAGCAGAACGCCCACTTCATTGCCGCTTACAAGCTCATAGGAGCCGTCCGGGCATTTCATCGCGATACCCACACGGTCCGCGTCCGGATCTGTGGCGAGCATCAGATCAGCCCCTGTCTCCTTCGCAAGATTCAGTCCCTGCTCCAGAGCCTCGAAGATCTCCGGGTTCGGGTAACTGCAGGTAGTAAAGTAACCGTTCGGATATTCCTGATCCGGAACAATCGTAATATCTGTGATGCCGATGTCCTTTAATACCTGTGTAACCGGTACAAGTCCCGATCCGTTCAGCGGGCTGTAAACCAGTTTCAGACCTGCGGTCCTGCAAAGACCCGGGCGAACCTGTCTGGACTCAATCGCATCGTAGAGAGCTCTCTTACAGTCATCTCCCACGAAACGGATCAGCCCTTCCTCAACGCCCTGTGCAAATGACATATATTTTGCCCCTGTCAGAACATCTGTCTTCTGGATCTCATCGTATACGATCGCAGCCGCATCGTCTGTCATCTGGCATCCGTCCGGTCCGTAAGCCTTATATCCGTTGTACTTCGCCGGATTGTGGGAAGCCGTCACCATAATTCCCGCATTGCAGTTATAATAACGAGTCGCAAATGAAAGTGCCGGTACCGGCATCAGTGCATCGTAGATCCTTACCTTGATCCCGTTAGCCGCAAGTACGCCTGCCGCAGTCTTTGCGAAAACATCGCTCTTCAGGCGGCTGTCATAGCTGATCGCCACTGTCTGCGTGCCGCCCTGTGTCTTCACCCAGTTTGCAAGTCCCTGGGTTGCCTGGCGGACAACATAAATATTCATGCGGTTTGTTCCTGCTCCGAGCACACCGCGGAGACCTGCCGTCCCAAATTTCAGAGCAACCGCAAAACGGTCTTTGATCTCTTCATCTTTTCCTTCGATCCTTGATAATTCAGGGTTCAGATCCGGATCTTCAAGATCTGCTTCCAGCCAGCGCTTATACTCTTCCTGATACATTTTTACCACTCCTACTACTTTCTTTATAGATTCTTTGTGTAAAAATTACAACACTTACTGATACTATAACATGTTTGCGGCGGAACGGCAATCAATATCCTTTTACCGAAGTCTTTTTTAAATCTTAAATATCAATAAGTACAGAAATGTATGCCGGTTTCTCTTCATCTGCATATTTTATGATTCCTTATTTGTGCTATAATTTGATAAGCATCCGGAAAATATGCCGGATTAAAATCATGTAGCTCCCGCGCTGTTGTCCGCGGAAGTAAATCAGAAATGAAACTCATGAAGCAGAGGAGGCTCCGGACAATGACCGAAAAAACTTATATTGCCATTGACCTGAAATCATTCTACGCCTCCGTGGAATGTATGGAACGCGGACTGGATCCGATGACGACAAATCTTGTAGTCGCGGATCCTTCCCGCACGGAAAAAACGATATGCCTTGCCGTGTCTCCTTCACTCAAATCCTATGGGATTCCGGGAAGGCCCCGCCTGTTCGAAGTGGTTCAGAAGGTCAGGGAAGTCAATAATCTGCGCCGTCAGAATGCCCCCGGAAGAAAACTCAGCGGCTCCTCCTGCCAGGATACCGAACTGAAAAAAAATCCGTCTCTTGCGGCAGATTACATTACAGCTCCTCCCCAGATGGCCCATTACATGGAACTGAGCGCAGAGATCTATAAAGTATATCTGAAATACATTGCGCCGGAGGATATGCACGTTTACTCCATAGACGAAGTATTCATCGATGCCACAGGATATCTGAACACATGGAATATGACTGCGCGTGAACTGGCCATGAAAATGATCCTGGATGTACTTTCCGCTACCGGCATCACAGCCACTGCCGGCATTGGAACCAATCTTTATCTTGCAAAAACCGCCATGGATATTGAAGCCAAACATATCCCGCCCGATGAAAACGGCGTTCGCATCGCGGAACTCGACGAGATGTCCTACAGGCGCGCTCTCTGGTCTCACCGCCCGCTTACCGACTTCTGGCGTGTCGGCAAAGGCTATGCCGGAAAGCTTGAAAAACAGGGTATATTCACCATGGGTGACATCGCCCGGTGTTCTTTGGGACGCCCGGAAGAATACTACAATGAGGATCTCCTGTACCGTCTGTTCGGTGTAAACGCCGAACTGCTGATCGATCACGCCTGGGGCTGGGAGCCCTGCACCATGGCCGACATTAAAGCATACAAACCGGAAAACAGAAGCGTAGGATCCGGACAGGTCCTGCAGTGTCCTTACCCGTTTGAAAAAGCCAGAATTGTAGTCCATGAAATGATCGACATGCTTGCACTGGATCTTGCGGACAAAACCCTTGTGACCGATCAGATTGTCCTGACCGTCGGATACGACATTGATAATCTGCGCAATCCGTCTCTGAAATCAAAGTACCGCGGTGAAATCAAAACAGACCGCTACGGACGACAGATTCCAAAGCACGCACACGGAACAGCCGGTCTGGACAGATATACCTCTTCTTCCAGACTGCTCACAAAGGCTGTACTGGACCTCTTTGATCGGATTACCGACAGAAATCTTCTGGTACGCCGGATCAGCATGTCCGCAGGTCATGTAATCCCTGAAACCGAACTGAAAGAGGAACCTCAGTTTGAACAGCTTGATCTCTTTACCGATTACCCGGCCCTTCAGAAGCAGCAGGAAAAAGAAGCTGAAGAGCTTGAGAAGGAAAAAAAGATACAGAAGACCATGCTGGAGATTAAAAAGAAATTCGGGAAAAATGCGATTCTTAAAGGGATGAACCTGCAGGAAGGCGCAACAGCCAGAGACCGTAATAATCAGATCGGCGGCCACAAAGCCTGAGCGACGTGATTTCACGATATAGTCAGAAGCCAAAAGGGAGGCAGAATTTATATGACCACAGACCAAAAAAACGACTACGATGATATTATCCATCTTCCTCATCACGTATCTTCCCGGCATCACCGGATGTCTATGGCCGAGCGCGCGGCCCAGTTCAGTCCTTTTGCAGCGCTGACGGGATATGGAGATGTAATCCGTGAAACTGCCCGGATCACCGAACAGAAACCGGAGCTTACAGATGAAGAAAAGTCCGGGCTTGACCGGAGACTTAAGATGGCCTGCAGCAGTATTTCCGGTGAAAAGCCGGAGATTTCAATTACATATTTTGTTCCGGATCAGAAGAAATCCGGTGGGACATACCGGACAGTTTCCGGACGGATCAGGAAAACGGACACATATAATCACAGAATCATTATGGAGAACGGCATTCAGATTGATATGGACTGTGTGCTGGATATCGAAGGAGACATCTATGATATGACAGAAGACGGGGGTGAGAGATAATATTTTTTCTCACCCCCAAAATTGTTTTTATTTTATCTTCTGAAACGAATTTTTCAATTAAGAAGACAGCTGATATGTAACACAATTTTTATTATTTAGATCATCCCTGGAAAATACTTTTTTTGCAAAAATGAAGCAGGTATCTGAAAATCTTTTTCCCTGAACATCTGTATACTCAATCTCTAAAGTAAAATGGGCTATCGTATCTTTTTCCTTTTCCTTGGCTGCTTTAAAAATTTCATGTATCAAAATGGTATATGACGTAGGAATTGGTATCGTATATGTCTGCTTTGCGTCTGCAAGCATGTACATCAGCCGATAATCTTTTGGCATATCCGCAGCCACAATATGTTTATTGATGGTAAACGTAATATTTTTATCTACTGAGCAAAAATCTTTCCTGGAGGAATCTATTTCAAGCAGCTGCTTTTGCAATGAATCTATATTATTTCTGTTCCACCTAAATACTATATTTTTAGCTGCTCCTACTCCTACATTTACTATACTTATTGTTTCCAGTCCGTCTTCTCTGAATAAAATTACCGGAATTTCCAAAGAGACATGAACTTTTCCATCCTCAAGTATATTCACGCTTCCCTCTTTCTGGGGTTTTGAAGAAGACAGCCATTCTTCTTCCCCCTTATCATTCCATGTTATGGTATATTCTATTGGATTCATCAGCAATGAAGGCCTGTATGCAGCATCACGGTCACGTTTCATTTCGACAATGCTATACCACAGTAATATCAAAGATATGAGGGTAAAAAATGCCATTATCGAATCGATTATATCTCCTATTCCAACTTCATAGCCGAATAAAGTCGGACCGATCTTTCCTGCATATTCTGCATAATTACACCAGCTGTACATAAAATGAACTCCCATTATCAGCCATACAAGACTGTTTCATATTTATCCTGAATATTATAACATGTTTTTTTGAGGAAGCTCTACCCATTTTATTGTGTATCCGCGCTTCTTTATGATTGGACCCGGGAAAATAGCCTCCATTTCGTCAGTTACTTCATCAAAGCAATCCTGCATCTTTTCCTCGTCTGCCCTATATACCGAAGCAGCAGAAGAGCCAGCAGAAATATCCACGAAAAAGCTTCCGCATAGGCAACTACCATATTGCCGAACACCGGTTTAAACGCATAGGAGCAGAGGATTCTCACCCCGAGGGACAGGATCCCCGTAATCCCGGAGAAAAGCATATCTCCCCGACCTTCCAGACAGCCCCGGACTGCCATGCTAATCCCATATATGATGTAAAAACGGGAAATCGCATGGAAGAACTCTTTCCCGATGGCTGCGGTATCTGCCGTAATCCCGAAAGCTGCGATCAGCTTTTCTCCGAGCAGCAGAACAAGAGCAGTCAGTCCAAGGGATATGACTGTCATGATCACGGTACCCGTCCGGAAAACCTGCTTTGCCCGCTCCGGCTTTCCCGCGCCAATATTCTGTGCCACGACCGTCGCAATCCCGGAACCGAAATTGATGATCGGCAGAAAAATTACGGTATCAACCCGGTAAGCTGTGGTAATCGCCGCCACCGTCTGTTCACCGAAGCCGTTCATGAACTGCTGGAGATAGATATTTCCCACTGAGCTCACGCCAGACTGTACCGCCGATGGCAGCCCGTAGACGGCCCCGCTCTTCCATACTGTTTTATCCGGCAATTTCCCCGAAAACGAGAACCTGAGGAATGGATATTTCCTTACTGTATATGCAATTATATAGACCGCCATCGCGGCCTGTGATATCGCGGTCGCGGCAGCCGCCCCGGCCGCGCCATATCCCATGCCGGCAACAAAAAGAAGATCAAGCGCCACATTCACTGCCGAACAGACCAGTACTGAGAAAAACGGAGCCCTGCTGTTGCCGATTCCCCTCAGCACCGAAGAATATGTATTATAAACGGCAAGGAAAGGGATTCCGGCAAATAGAATCTTCAGATAACTCTGTGCACTGGAAAAGATCGTCTCCGGCGTATCCAGAACAGCCAGAATCTCTTCTGTAAACACTGCCCCCGCAATAGAGATCACGGTAAACAAAAGAGCAAACAGCACTGTATATGAAGACAGGAGTTTTCTGATCTTATCTTTTTCTCCCATTCCGTACCGCTGTGCCGCCAGCACAGACAGCCCCGAAGTAAATCCTGTGATCACTGTTACAAAGAGGTTATATACAGATGTTGTCGCACCGATCCCTGCAAGAGCAGTCTCTCCCTCAATGTTACCCACTATAAATGCATCTACCCAGTTAAAGAGCTGCTGAAACAGCCCGCTTAAGATCAGTGGAACTGTAAATGCGGCAAGCGTCCGCGTCACATTTCCTTCGGTCATTTTATTCTGCATATTCCTTTTCTCCTTTTTCTGCCTTTTCATTCCACTTTCTTTCGACGTTTTTCAACTCCAAAAACAGATCAAAAGGCGTCCGTAAAGCTACCATACGACAACTGCCGTACCCCAGGGGTAACTTTCGAACGCCTCACTGTCTCAGAAAAAATCTTTCTGTTCCAGACTATATTACTATACGGCACACGCGTCTGCTTCGTACTGATATTACTTATATTCTGTTTTGCAGCGCATGCACCGCAGTTCCTTTCCGTTTTTATCCAACAGATAATATTCGGCATAGCCCGGATTATGAACAATATTTATCACAGAAGGATAATGCTCGACTGTAAATGAGCTTTTATGATCCTCTTCAATCCAAAGTATTGTTCGTCAAAAAATTTAATGGACTTCTCATCTACGCCGATCTCATCACTAATTTGATATTCAATTGTTTTCGGTTGGTTTATATACCTAAGAAATAAAGTGAATCCGCTCAGCAAAACAAGCAATAACAATAATATAACGCTTTTTCATTCTTCTCATGATATATGACGTTTCCCTTTATATATAATTATCAGTACTGCCGCCTTAACAGGTATTCTCTGCTGCCTTTAAATTGACTTATGCTTAATTTGATTTTATCATTTCATCCGTTCCAAAACAATGCCTCTCTGTTCCCTTTACAGCAATAGTTCAGAGTCCGATTAGCAAATTGTGAACTGCTAATCGCCGTTAGGTTCAGTGTTCGGATTTTTTCTGAAAATGAAAGAAGCCGAAAACCTTGATTTTTCAAGGAATTCTCGGCTTCTCGGTTACGTTCCTGGGCGGATTCGAACCGCCGGCCTTCCGCTTAGGAGTTCACTCGAATCCTTGCTTTCACTATCAAAGTAAGTAAAAGAAATGCAAGGAAATCAAGGATTTTCTACCGGTCAGGTATCAACCGTATGTAAACAAAATCAAACGAAATAAAAGGCATTTTTCAGGCTCTCCTTTGCAGGTGATTAGCAGGAGAGATTAATTTGAGTGGTATTTCATGGTTAAATTTATGGAAGTTAGGGATAAACGAAATTAATTTCGGTAAGATCAGAGGAGGAGAACGTTTATGAATACGTTAATTAGCATAGTTGTAGCAGCACTGAAAGCGCCTCAACCGGGAGATTGTCAAGCTGGATGAGCAGACTGCAAGGCTGATGA
>CAKNHF010000034.1 GCA_930972465.1 uncultured Lachnospiraceae bacterium | reverse complement strand
GACCTGCAACCATACGAAGTGTAGTAGATTTACCACATCCTGAAGGTCCTACGAAGATGATGAATTCTTTATCTTCGATCTCAAGGTTGAAATCTTTTACTGCATGAAATCCGTTCGGATAGATTTTCTGGATTCCCTGTAATGATAAACTTGCCATTTCAAATAGCCTCCTTAAAATATGTATTTCGCTGTTTCTGAAATCAAGTATAATCCGCAAAGGCAGAATCTACAATATCACGAGTAACCAAAAAAAGCAGAAAAAAATGTACATTTCAGCCATACGTATTATAATGATACAGGAAAAGGCTTTTAAGAGCGGCTTTCCCATTATAATGCAGGACAATGGAAAGCGCTGAAAGGAGAGGCGGATCTGTGAAGAAGATTCTGGATTATTTTACAATAGAAGGTGCTGTCGGAGGAAATCAGGAATGGTTTAAAAATGTAGTGATGTATATCGGAGGATGTGCGGCTGCAACAGCGTGCGACTGCTGTATTTATCTGGCCAGGCACAGAGGAATGAAACGGCTTTATCCGTACGATGCGGATGCGCTGACACGGCGGGAATACGTGGATTTTTCCATGAAAATGAAACCATACCTGAGACCCCGTGTGAACGGTGTGAATAAGCTGTATATGTTCACTGAAGGATTCGGAAAATATCTGTCGGATGCAGGAGAATACGATCTGTGTCTGGATGAACTTCAGGGGACAGAGGACTGCGGCAGAGCGGCGGAGTTTATCAGACAGCGGATCGATGACGGTTTTCCGGTTCCTTATCTGATGCTGCGTCATAAAAAAGAACGCTATAAGGATTTTGTATGGCACTGGTTTCTGTGTTACGGATACGAGGTGCGGGAGAACGGGATGTGGATCACGGTCGCGACCTACGGAGAAAAGAGTGTCTTTTTGCTTGAAGACCTCTGGGATACCGGTTATGAGGAGAAAGGCGGGCTGATCGGGATCAGGGTACGCGATTGACGAAACAGGGGAAATCCGATAAAATAGCACTGAGTTGTCAGGAAACATGAAATGTGTCCGGAATACTTATTATATGAAAGAAAGAGGAGAATCATTATGGCAAATCCGATTGTTACATTTGAGATGGAAAACGGCGATATCATGAAGGCGGAGCTCTATCCGGATATTGCACCGAACACAGTGAAGAATTTTATTTCACTGATCAATAAAGGATTTTATGACGGACTGATCTTCCACAGGGTGATCAGCGGATTTATGATTCAGGGCGGATGCCCGGACGGAACGGGAATGGGCGGCCCGGGGTATACGATCAAAGGCGAGTTCGCACAGAATGGTTTCGCCAACGATCTGGCACATGATCCCGGGGTACTTTCCATGGCCCGCGCGATGCATCCGGACTCTGCAGGAAGCCAGTTCTTTATCATGCATAAGAAGGCACCTCATCTTGACGGCGCATACGCCGCATTCGGAAGGATCACCGAAGGAATGGACGTAGTCGACAGGATCGCGGAGACCGCGACGGACTACAGCGACCGTCCGCTGGAAAAACAGATGATGAAGAAAGTGACTGTGGAGACGTTTGGAGAAGACTACGGGGAACCGGAGACCGTTTAAAGAGTGACAGGGGGCTGTCGCACTAAATTAGTGCGGCAGCACTTTTTTGCAGAGAATATTTCGGCTTAAAAATGGCAAAAAGATACTGCCGCATCTATGATTTTCTAATCATGATGCGACAGTCCCTTGTCAGAACAGCCTTACTCACTGTATCTTACGATCGTAGCCTGTTCAACATAATATCCTTCTCTATCTCCGCTGTCAGTATGTTCCCGTGTATAGACCATCAGAGAACCGCTGCCCACTCCCAGAATATTGCCGGTGTGAACGCTCTGATTGGAAACAAGATCTGCATGATTCTCCGCGTCGGGAGCTTCGCTGTACTGATATACTGTACTGCTTGTGACCTCTCCGTCAGAGTTTGTCGGACACTGGCTGTAGTAAAAAGCGTTGCCCTCGGCATCCGGGACATAGTTTGTGCTGACACCGCTCTGGATGACGGTTTCTTCTCCGGTTTCATCATCACGGAGGGAGAGACGGATGCTTCCGGACTCTGTGATATTGCGGAAAAAGGCACCGTAGCCGTTGGCCATCAGCATCTCACCGAACTCGTCGGCTGCCCCCTGGCAGAGATCTGTGACATCACCTGTGAGCAGATCCCGTTTTTTCAGTGTCTGAGTTCCGCTGATGGTGTCATTCGCATCCGTAGACAGGTAGTAGAGAGAGCCGTTTTCGGCGTATGCCATACTGACGGTGTGGGCCTCGAGCTGTTCGATCTCCCATGTCTCAAGGTTGACTTCATACAGCGGTGTGGCGCTGACGTCTGTGCGGCCGCCGATGTAGAAGAGATGGTCTCCGGCTGCTGTCATGGCCACGTTTCCCCAGCCGTTTTCGAGTGGAACGGTTGTCTGTTCGCCTGTGTCCAGATCATATACCCCCAGACTCACTTCAGCAACGCTTGGATCATCCGTGTAAACTTTGAAATAAAGCCGCCCATCGATAAGGCCGACAAGTTCCGGGTAGGAGAGACCGGATGCGAGAAGCTGCTCTCCGTCGTCAAAAGAATAGGAATACAGGCAGTCATCCATGGAAAAGAATACCCTGTCATCCGCACCAAGAACCGCGGTGAGATTGCCCTCCCTGGAATATTCTTCAGAATACTGCAGTGTACAGACCGTCAGAACCTGTGTGGCGGCGCCGGGATCAAAAGAAGGACAATAGTATGCAATATACTTCATCTCACCGGAATTGGCTACCATTCCTGCTGATGAGGAGGCCAATGAGGCAAGCTTTCCTTCTGTTTTCGGAACTTCCGGTTCACTGCTTTCGTCCGGTGCTTCCGTTTCTCCGTCTGCATTATCTGATTCCTGCAGATCAGAACTGTTTTCATCATCGGAAGAAGCATCTCTTCCCGAACTGTCTGAAGGACTGCTGGAAATCGGCACAGTGCATCCGCTCAGTCCGAGCATTGCACACAAGGCCAGAACCAGTATTTTTTTCATATTATCTTCACTCCTTTTCTGCATGCTGCGGCCGGACTCTGCGGAGAAGATCCCACAGAGTCCGGCAGTAAATATAATTATAAGAGCTTTTTTTACTATGTGCATAATAAATTCATAAATGAAAGCGGATATGTAATATTTGGAGAATTCCGCAGAAGGCGTTCTTGAGGAATGCTGTTTATATAAATTTTATATTGTTAATAAGATTATTAGCACTCAGCTTCAAAGAGTGCTAAAATCCTATTGACTTTTAAATTTCTCTGAGCTAGAATGTCACTTAGGCATAGAATGCAGCCTTGAACAGCTGCTGAAAAGAGCTGATACAATATTTAAAAATATTTTAAAGGAGTGTTAGATATGGAAGTAAAAAAAGGAAACTTATCCATTGACAGCGAGAATATATTTCCGATTATAAAAAAATGGGTATATTCAGACCATGATATTTTTGTGCGTGAGATGGTATCCAACGGATGCGATGCGATCACGAAACTGAAAAAGCTGGATATGATGGGCGAGTACGAGCTTCCAGAAGGGTATAAACCGAAGATAGAAGTTATTGTCAATCCGGAAGAGAAGACGATGAAGTTCATCGATAACGGACTTGGAATGACTGCGGACGAAGTGGAAGAATACATCACACAGATCGCGTTTTCCGGAGCAACACAGTTTCTCGAGAAATATAAGGACAAGACCACGGAGGACGATATGATCGGCCACTTCGGACTTGGATTCTACTCTGCGTTTATGGTTGCGGATGAGGTGCAGATCGATACGCTTTCCTATAAAGAAGGCTCGGTTCCGGTACATTGGGCAAGCCAGGGCGGTACAGAGTATGAGATGCAGGAAGGAAACAAGACGACAGTAGGCTCGGAGATCACGCTGTTCCTGAACGAGGACAGCCTTGAGTTTGCCAACGAGTACAGAGCAAGAGAAGTGCTGGAGAAATACTGTTCTTTCATGCCTGTGGAGATCTTCCTTTCCAGGGCAAATGCCGAGCCGGAATACGAGACGATCGATGAGGAAGACCTTCTGGATACAGACGAAGTGGTAGAGCATATTGAAGAAGAGAAGAAGGAAGGCGAAGAGGGCGAGCCGAAGAAGAAAGTCAAGATTGTGAAACGTCCGGTCTCTATCAGCGATACCCACCCGCTGTGGGGAAAGAACCCGAGCGAATGTACAAAAGATGAGTACATTGCATTTTACAGGAAAGTATTTATGGACTATAAGGAACCCCTGTTCTGGATCCATCTGAACATGGATTATCCGTTTAATTTAAAGGGCATCCTGTATTTCCCGAAGATCAATACGGAATATGAGTCCATCGAAGGAACGATCAAACTGTACAACAATCAGGTGTTTATCGCGGACAATATCAAGGAAGTGATTCCGGAATTCCTGATGGTTCTGAAAGGCGTCATCGACTGTCCGGATCTGCCGTTGAACGTATCAAGAAGCGCTCTTCAGAATGACGGATTTGTAAATAAGGTGGCGGACTACATTTCCAAGAAGGTGGCGGACAAGCTTACCGGCATGTTTAAGACGGACCGTGAGAATTACGAAAAATACTGGGATGACATCAGTCCGTTTATCAAGTTCGGATGCCTGAAGGATGAGAAGTTCGGAGAAAAGATGAAAGATTCCATGATCTATAAGAATCTGGATCATAAATATCTGACTCTCGAAGAGGTGATTAAAGAGAGCAGAGGCGGACAGGATAACGCGGAAGAGAATAAGGACGGAGAAACTGAAGCTCAGGCAGCGGAGGAACAAACGGAAGGCGCCGAGACTGACAAGACAGAAGAAGGCGGCGCCGAAGACGAAAACAAAGACGAAGAGAAGACGAGAATCTATTATGTCACCGATGAGGTGCAGCAGAGCCAGTACATCAACATGTTCAAGGCGCAGGGACAGGACGCCATCATCCTGTCACACAATATTGATTCCGCTTTTGTGACCTATCTGGAGCAGAAGCATCAGGACGTGCAGTTCCTGAGAATCGATGCGGATGTGCACGATTCTCTGAAGGATGAAGTCGCTGAGGATGAGAAGGAAGAATTCCAGAAGACGGCAGACAGTCTGGTGGAAATCTTCAGGAAAGAGCTGAACAACGACAAGCTTGATGTAAAGGTTGAGAAGCTGAAAGATGATAAGGTCGCTTCCATGGCTGTTCTTTCCGAGCAGGAGAGACGTATGGCGGAGATGATGAAGATGTACGGAATGGGCGGCATGGATCCGTCTGTGTTCGGAAGTCAGGCCACGCTGGTGCTGAATGCAAATCATCCGCTTGTAAAATTCCTTGTAGAACATAAGAAGAGCAAGAATGTTCCGATCATCTGCAGGCAGCTTTATGATCTGGCTATGCTGGCGCATAAGCCGTTGAATCCGGAAGAGATGACGGCATTTGTACAGCGGAGCAATGAGATTATGATGCTGCTGACAAAATAAAATTTAAATGTCTGAAATAAAAGGGCGGGCACCGAAAGAATCAGTTTTTTTCGGTACCTGCCCTTTTTCTGTGAAATATCAGGCTTAGTCATCATTGTCGCCATAACTGCTGTTTCCATCGTCGCCATAACCGCTGTTTCCATCGTCGTTGTCATAGCCGCTGTTTCCATCGTCGTTGTCATAGCCGCTGTTTCCACCATCGTCATAACCGCTGTTTCCTTCCCCGGTTTCGCCATAACCACTGTCAGAGTGATCTTCTCCGACATTGCTGTTATAGCCGCCGCTGTCAGAAGGAGCGGGGCCGGCAGGAGTTTCATCCGAATAAGCGCTGTCTCCGTAGCCTGAATTATTTTCGACAGTCTGGTCCGACTCGGTATTTTCAACAGGAGTCTGTTCCGGAAGGGTAATGGTTACACTTTGAGGTTCATCGAGGATCTTAAGCAGTTCTTCTGAATTGAGGATTCCGACGCTGACACTGATTGTGATATCGTAATCCTTGATATGTTCGGTCAGCTTATCTGCAAGCTCCGTTTCCAGGGCCTGAGCCCAGGAAATATTTTTTGAATCGGCGTGAAGGGCGACCTGACCGCCGTCGTTAAGGAAGCCCATTTTCACCGCTCTGTCTGTCAGTTCGTCGGTTACAGTATACCTGTCCTTGCCTTTATAGTCGTAGCCGTCAACAAGAACGCGTCCGTCTTCATTTGTGCCGACAAGGTCGAGAACTCTTCCGGAATGGCTCAGAATGATCCGTACTTCCGGATTGATCTGCATCTGTACAGAGCCGTACGGAGTGAACATATACTGATATTCATATATGCCAAATATGGCAAAACAGATACATGCTGCGATGCCCGCACTGATCCGGATCATGCGGTGTAAACGTTTCCTGTGATCCTGAGGATATTTTAACAGCACAGGATTCCGAACCACATCTCCACTTTCATACCCCATATTGGCGGCTTTGACGAAACGGCCTTCATTGTCAAGAAGGACGGCATAGGCACTGTGGATTTCCATTACTAAATATGTCGTGTTCTCTTTCATAATCTGGCTCCGTTTCTCCTAAATAAAATAAATCATGTTATGAAGTTTCCGCAATGTGATAGAGATGTCCGCGTATGATCTCGTATCCGTTTGTAAACGCAAGAAGGACTGCGATCAGGTACTTCCTGTGTCGATCAAGCGTTTTACGATCCACACCGGAGAGGGACGAAAGCATCGAAACAGGAAGCTTCTTTGTGCGGAGCAGTTCATCCAGGCATTCCGGATTGCTGCGTGCCGCTGCAAGAACCTTTTGGCAGGCTTTGAGTGTCCGTTCCTGACGCGGGCAGTTGTCGGCTACGTCAGAAAAAGAAATATCAAATTTACCGAGATTACGCTGAAATTCCCGGATTTCTTCACGGGTTGCAGCGCGTTGGTGCGTTGCTTCGATCGCATTTTGCGGATCTTCCAGATGGTCAATCTTAATAGCGTCCTCTTCGCCGTCATGAATCGGTTCATGAAGAGAAACAACCTTCAAATGCTTTTTTTCTCTTCTATAGTGATCGATGAGACGATTATGTATTCCCCGTGACGCGAAAGCAAGAAATGCACCTCTGTGCTTCTCGTATGCCAGAATCGCCTCGTAAAATGCCAGCAGAACTATGCTTAATTCTTCATCCTGTCCTTCAACAGGCGCTCTGTGCAGAAATTTTGCCGCCTCGGCACGGATGAATCCCATATATTGTCGTATAAGTGCGTCTGCAGCAGAAGAATCTTCTTTGGCCGCGTACACCTGCTCTATAAGTTCATGCCCACCACTCATAATCATATTCCTCCTGATAATAGAATACGAAAGGATATTTCGTATTATCGGGGTCAGTAATAAAAAATATCATTAAGTATATTTCCGGCTTGTTAAATTCAGATAAATTTTAAGTAAAAACAAAATAAAATATAGATATTATGACAGGATATCTTCCTATTAATATGAAATTATCAGAACAAAAAGTGACATAAAAAATTTAATTTCGACCCCATTTTAAAAAAACGGAATCCGTATTCTTCAACATAAGCTGAAAACGCAAACAAAATAAAGGAGTGAATGAATTATGACGAAGAAACATTTAATCACAACATTAGCAGCGGTATTAACGGTCTCTCTTTTTTCCGGAGTGATGACAGGGTGCGGAAACAGAAATTTACCGGCAGGCGCAGCCGGAGGGGTTCAGCAGACGGAAGCAGATGAAGAAAAGGGAGGTGTAATTGCCATTAAGGTAAATCCTGAAATTGCGGTATTCTATGATGAAAATGGTATGGTTACAAAGATCGAAGGACGCAATGATGAAGGAAAGAAGATTCTGACGGATTTTAGCGATTTTGAGGGAAAAGAATGCAAGCAGGTGATCAGAAACCTGGTTGCCAAGATGAACGAAGCGGGATATCTTGTTGAGGAGGCAGAGGGAAAAGGAAAGCAGATCACTCTTGAAATTGAAGCCGGATCTGTACTTCCTGAGGAGAACTTCCTGAGCAGTATTGTGGCGGGAATTCAGGAATACACAGGGACTCAGAAGCTGAATGCCCCGGTAGAGGTAAATGGTGAGAGCAATTACGGCTGGACGAACTACGGGGACAGCGATTACGGTCCGGATAATGACGGAGTGACAGATTACAGCAGCACGGATTATGGAGCAGGAAGCGACGGGGATACGGATTATAATAAAAAGAATTCCCAGACAGCCGATCAGGGGACTTCAGATAAAGGTAGCACAGGCGGCAGTTCCGGAAACGCAAACAAGAATAACGCAACAAACTACGGAAATACAGATTATGGCGCGGACAGCGATGGAGTGACAGATTACGACAACGACAATACAGATTACGGCGTCAGCGGATCTACAAATTATGATGACGGAAATACAAATTACAGCAGTCAGAGTCCGGCAAAGCCGGAGACAACTCAGCCATCCAAACCGGAAGCAACTCAGCCGGCAAAGCCGGAGACAACTCAGCCGGCAAAGCCGGAAACAACTCAGCCGTCCAAACCGGAGACAACTCAGCCGACTCAGCCGGCAGCTCCATCCGGAAATTCCGGCTACGGAAATTCTGGCTATGGCAATTCCGGATATGATGACGGCAACTCCGGATATGACGACGGCAACTCCGGATATGACAACGGCAACTCCGGATATGACGACGGCAACTCCGGATACGATGACGGAGATTCCGGATATGATGATTGAGAAGACTCCGATTTCCTTCCGGCATGAGATGAAGCATCAGATAACGTTGCATGAGGACAGAATACTTTCGGGAAGACTTGACAGACTGTTCAGTCATGACAGCCATGCCGGAACGGGAGGATGCTATCAGGTGACGAGTCTGTATTTTGATACTCCTGATGATAAGGCTCTCAGACAGAAGGTCTCGGGGGTGAGCAGAAGGGAAAAATTCCGTATTAGATACTATGGAGAGGATCTGTCATTCATCAGATTGGAGAAGAAGATCAAAGAAGGTGGACTGTGTGCAAAACGCAGTACCCGTCTTACTGCAGAACAGGTGGAACTTCTGCTTGGCGGAAGGATAAGATTTCTGACGGACAGCGGGGATCCGCTGATGATCGAACTGTACAGTAAGATGAAGGGGGAATTATTGAGACCTGTGACTGTCGTGAATTATGAGAGAGAGGCGTTTGTATATTCTCCGGGTAATGTGAGAGTCACTTTGGACAGAAAACTGCGAACAGGCATGTCGCCAAATGTTTTCTTTTCGCCGCGGACAACTCTTATACCGGTCGGCGGCGATCATATTCTGGAAGTCAAATATGATGCTTTCCTTCCGGAGCTGGTCAGGCTGGCGGTGCATATGCCTGACAGAAAGACCGGTACATATTCAAAGTATGCTGTGTGCAGAAAATATGACTGATAAGATTACAAAAAGAACAGGTGGACGGACTTATGACGTTTCAGGATATATTTAAATCAGGATTTCTTGAAAATGTAAACGCAATTTCAGTTTTGGATATGACAATAGCTCTGGTTCTTGCGTTTGCACTCGGATTGTTTATATTTTATATATATAAGAAAAGCTATTGCGGACTGATGTATTCAGCGGCATTCGGGGCAACTCTGGTAGCGCTGACTTTGATAACGACACTCCTGATCCTTGCAGTGACCAGCAATATTGTGCTCTCTCTCGGCATGGTGGGAGCACTTTCCATTGTGCGTTTTCGGACAGCTATTAAGGAGCCGATGGATATTGCGTTTCTGTTCTGGAGCATAGCGGCGGGAATCGTACTGGCTGCAGGGTTTATCCCCCTGGCTGTATTCGGCAGCATATTTATCGGTCTGGTGCTCCTGATATTTTCAGGAAGAAAAAATATAGAGAGGCCCTATATACTGGTTGTCCGGTGCGGCACAGAGGAACAGGAAAAGGAAATCGGGGCGTATGTAAAGTCACAGGTAAGAGGAATGTCTCTCAAAAGCAAAAGCGTAGAGCCCGGCTGTATCGAGCTTAACTATGAAGTGCGCTTCCGGGAAGGAGAGTCTGGCTTTGTCAATGCGCTTTCAGGAATGGACGGGGTAACTTACACAGTGCTTGTCTCCTACAACGGAGATTATATGGGGTAATGTGAATGCTGAAACACAGACAGACGGACAGGATATGTATCGCGGCAGTGGTTCTGGCCTGTATTCTGACGGCGGGAGTTCTCCGGGCAGAAGAACTGGGCATACAGCCATTATCAGTTTCACCGGCCTATGCGGGGAGACTGTTCGACGACAGCAGGGTTCATACAGTTGACATCCGCATGGCAGACTGGGAAGAGTTTACAGAACAGGCAACAGAAGAGATATACAGGGAATGTGATGTGGAGATCGACGGAGAGCTGTTTTCTTCGGTAGGTCTCCGGGCAAAAGGAAATAATTCTCTTCATCTCACGGAAGAATACGGATTAAAAAGATACAGCCTGAAGATAGAGTTTGATCATTTTCAGGAAGGAAATACATATTACGGGCTTGACAAGATGTCCTTGGATGCATCTTTTCAGGATAACAGTTATTTAAAGAATTATCTCGCCTATGACATGATGGAATATATGGAGGTGCCGTCACCGCTTTGCAGTTATGCGTGGGTCACTGTGAATGGGGAGGAGTGGGGACTGTTTCTGGCTGTAGAAGAGCCTGAGGATGCATTCCTGCGAAGAAATTACGGGGTGAATCATGGAAACTTGTACAAACCGGATTACCGGTCGCTGGAAGAGGAGAACAGAGACGTGGCCCTCCAGTATATTTCAGAAGATCCGGAAGATTATGATAATATCTTCCGTAATGCAAAAACAGATATCGGAAGAAAAGACCAGGAACGCCTGATCCGGTCACTTCAGATACTGTCCGATGGAGAAGATATTGAGGCTGCGGTAAATGTGGATCAGGTGCTGAGATATTTTACTGTTCAGGTGTTTGTCGTAAATCTGGACAGCTACCTGGGGCGAACAGGACATAACTATTTTCTGTATGAAGAGGACGGTATACTGAGCATACTGCCATGGGACTATAATCTGGCCTATGTGACATATTCTCTTGGTATGCCTGATCCGGTCAATGATTCCCTGCTGTATGTGAATTATCCTATAGACACGCCGGAGTCAGGCGAAATTATGCTGAACCGTCCCCTCTATCATAATGTGATGATAAAAGATGAATATTTTGCAAGATATCATGAGTATTTTGACCGTTTTATAAGAGAGTATTTTGAGAGCGGTATGTTTGAAAAGAAGGCGGCGCGGACCGCGGAAATGATCGCGCCTTTCGTAAAACAGGATCCAACGGCATTCTGCTCCTATGAGGATCACCTGACTGCCGTAGATACGATTATGAAATTCTGTATGCTGCGTGCGGAAAGTGTCAGAGGGCAGCTGGAAGGCAGAATCCCGTCCACGATTCGTGGACAGAAGGCTGATCCATGGAGCCGGGTGGATGCTTCAGATATATGGATTCCCGACCTGGGAGAGATTGCAGATCTGGAAGCGGCGGCAAATGAAGAATTGCAGTAACAGAAGCGTTATCCGACTGAGAAGGAAGTATCCGATCTTTCTCGGTCGGATTTTTCATTCTATTCTTCCTCGAATGAGATTTCCCTGCTCAGAAAAAATTTTTTTACCATATCATCCCATGCATGTTCCAGCGTCCGGTCCATGGTAAATGTCTTAAACGAAGTCCCTGTGACACAGGTCAGAACACTTCCGTTGTACCGGATGTTCATATACAGCCCCTGTACCTCCTCGGGACGAAGGCCCAGACCATTCTGTTCAATGAGCCGGGCGATATTGCCGTGAGACAGACTGAAGACAAAGCGGAAGCCCAGCGGCGTGCGTTTCCCTCTGATCAGAGTGAAACAGTATTCCCGGAGATTTTTCCAGAAAGAGTATTCCGGAAGCTGCGCGTCTGTGTCAAAAAAATCTTTCTGTATATATCCGTCAATGCGGAATGTGTTGAATGTTATAATCTCGCCTTCGATAAAACAGAAAGAATCGAAGGTGTCCTTCAGAAACAGATGGGATGTAAAATCCTTTATCCCGGTCATAGTCAGTGCTGTCATTCTATATTTCCTCCAAGATTCAAGAATACCGGCGGCTGTTCCAGAAGCGCCGGATCAGATATTTTCATAATAACACAGAAATGCCGGGTGGTGCAGATGAATTATGGGCGGGATCTTAAATTCCTGCGCCATTGACTTTTGCAGGCAAAAAAAGTATTATTATAAGGTATTATGGTGCATTATATCCATGCACTTTTGAGTATCTGCAGACAGATAATATCAGAAGAAAGTTCGAGATAGATTTATGAAAAAATTAAGCAGAAAAAGAAAGAGACTCCTGATTATTTCCGGCGGTGTTCTGCTCCTTCTCGTACTGGTCATACTGACTGTGCGGGGGGTGCATCATCTCACGTCGCCGAGGGTTGACACGGAGCAGGGAATCCAGTACATAAAAGCGGCAGAGTCCGAGGATACTGCGATAATCGAGCAGAAGATCGCGCAGCTTGAGAGCCAGGACAGCCAGGAAGGGGATACGCGCAGCAATAAAGAGAAGTTCACCGGATCGGTCGTGATGGGGGATTCTATTACCGAGGGATTTACGGAGTATGACGTGCTCAACGCATCCAGCGTGGTGTCAAAGATCGGAGTTCATCTCACAGAACTGGATGATCAGATCCAGCGGGCGAAAGAGCTGAATCCGCAGATTATCTTCCTTTCCTACGGAATGAATGACGTGACAGCCACAGAGGGGGATACGGATATGTTCCGGAAAGAATATGAGGCTGTCGTGAAGCAGATTCAGGAGGAGATACCGGATGCGCATATCTTTGTGAACTCTGTGTTTCCCGTACAGGAGAAAGCTCTGACAGAAGAACCTGAACTTGCGGACATTGCATCCTATAACGAAGTTCTCAAGACCATGTGCAGCGACCTGCAGATCGGTTACATAGACAATACGGAGATTGTGGAAGAACAGTACTATGAGGAGGACGGGATCCATTTCAAGGCTGAGTTCTATCCGGTCTGGGCAGACAGAATGGCGGAGGTGGCTGCGTTATGACAGAAAGAAGAGTCGGCGTAGCCGAAGTTATGAAATATGTGATCTTTGCAGTCATCATAGGTTATGTCGTACTGCTGCTGATGTTTACGAGCGGCAGCAGCAGGTCCTTTGACGAGGTGGCGGACAGTGTTAGGGGAGCGCTGGACACAGAGACGCTTACGGAGATGAATGATCAGGCGCTGAAACGAAATTTCGGTCTGAACAGCGCGGATTATGACGGCGTGCTTTATTATGCGGCAGAGTCCAGTATGTCTGCTGAGGAGGTGCTCCTCATTAAAGTGAAAAGTGACGACCAGGTCCAGGAGGTCACGGACGCGCTCAATGAACGAATCGAGACAAGGCTGGACGCATTTGAGGGATATGCGCCGGAGGAAGCGAAGAAACTCGAAAACGCGAATCAGAGTGTACGCGGAGAATTTATATTTTTTGCGGTTTCATCGCAGGCAGAGGACTACAGGGCTGCTTTTGACAGAAGTTTATAGGGGAGAGGATAAGAGAAGATGTTATTCAGCAGTGTTACGTTTTTGTTTCTGTTTCTGCCGGTTGTGCTGGCAGTATACTATATCGTTCCGGACAAGGGCAAGAATCCTGTGCTTCTGGCTGCCAGCATTCTGTTCTATGCGTGGGGGGAGCCGGTATATGTTGTGCTTATGATCCTTTCCATAATCCTGAACTATTTCTGCGGAAGGGATATCGATCAGAAAGCGGACGATCCGGCAAAGGCAAAGCGGAGCATGATTTTTGCCGTTGCCGTGAATGTTCTGATCCTTGGATTTTTTAAATATTACGGATTTCTTCTGGATACTCTGAATTCGGTTCTGCCGTCGGACATTCCTTATCGTGAGCTTCCTCTTCCGATCGGAATCTCTTTCTATACATTCCAGAGTCTGTCCTACATAGTGGACATCTATCGGAAAAATGTGAAGCCGCAGAATAATATCCTTTATTTTGCCCTTTATATCTCAATGTTCCCGCAGCTCATCGCCGGTCCTATTGTCCGTTACATTGACATAGAAGAACAGCTGGTCAAGAGACGGATCTCGGCTGTCAGACTGGGGCAGGGAGCCATGATCTTCATCCGGGGACTGGCAAAGAAGGTGATTCTCGCCAATATGACGGGAGAGATATTTGAACAGATCTCGGCAGTATCGGCCAGCCGGCTTTCGGTTGTTGCGGCGTGGCTGGGATGTATCTCCTATGCATTTCAGATATATTTTGACTTCAGCGGCTACTCAGATATGGCAGTGGGGCTGGGGAAGATGTTCGGATTTGAGTTCAGAAAGAATTTTGACTATCCGTATATCTCTCAGAGTATCAGTGAATTCTGGAGAAGATGGCATATCTCCCTGAGCACATGGTTCCGGGAATATGTTTACATTCCTCTGGGCGGCAACCGCTGCTCGGCGGCAAGGAACATTATCAATCTGATGATCGTCTGGACACTGACCGGCATGTGGCACGGCGCGGCCTGGAACTTTATCGCATGGGGGCTTTATTACGGCGTCCTTCTGGTGATGGAGAAGTATGTGTGGGGAGCGGCTGTCGACCGGCTTCCGAAGGCGGTGCGGCATATCTATGCGCTGGTTCTTGTGATGATCGGCTGGGTATTCTTTTTCAGCCCCAGCATCGGGTATGCACTCCGCTATCTCGCCGCGATGTTCGGCGGGGGAGCGGGGCTCGCGGACAGCGGAACCTGGTTTATTATTCTGTCTCACTGGCTGCTCTATCTGCTTGCAGTGCTCGGATCTACAAAAGCGGGATATGCCCTGCTCAGAGCAGTGACAGGATCATCCGCACGGGGACGGGTCAGCGTTTCCACGATTATAGTATATTTCGGCATGTTTTTTATTGCGGTGGCATTCCTTGTGACGGATACTTTTAATCCGTTTCTGTATTTTAGATTTTAGGTGATATTATGGACAGGAGAAAGAGAAAGAAGATCAGGACGGAAGGTCTGGTCGGGAGAATATTCATACTTTGTCTTCTTGCAGTAATGATTATAAATTTTATCGTGCCCGACAGGGAAAGTTCGGATGAGGAGAACCGTATGCTCACTTCCGCGCCGGAACTGAGCGGCGGATCGGTTCTGAACGGAGATTATATGGATCAGTTTGAGAGCTACATGAGCGATCAGTTTGCCGGGCGCGACATGTTCAGAAGAGTCAAGGTGCTGCTGGACCGGATCGGCGGGAGCAGGATGGAAAACGGAGTCTATATCGGATCGGACGGTCAGCTGATGGAAGATATTGAACTTCCGGATCAGGAACACCTGTCTGCCAATCTGGAGGCAATCAGCAGTTTTGCGTCCTCCTATTCCGATATCCCGGTCAGCATGATTCTGGTGCCTGACGCTGCATGTGTGCTGAGCGACAGGCTTCCGGCGCTGGCTTCCGTGGAGGATCAGACGCAGATGATCAGCATGGTCCAGAGACAGCTGGGAGACTCTGTGAACTGGATCGACGCGGTATCTGTATTGAACAAGCATAAAGGTGAGAAGATATATTATAAGACGGATCACCACTGGACCGCGCTGGGGGCGTTTTATGTATTCCAGGCGGCTGCTCCGGATCTCGGCATCGGAGAAGATGTGTCAGACAAATATGTCTCCTATACGGTATCCGACAGTTTCAACGGCGCACTTGCCTCGGTCAGCGGGGTCGGGCTCGGAGAACGGGAAACCATTGATATCTATGCTCCCACAGCTGTGGATGATGACGTGATTGTCAACTATGTGGACGAGGCTAAGAGAACGACATCTCTGTATGATTCTTCCAAACTCGAGACGAAAGACCAGTATGGCGTGTATCTGGGCGGAAATACGTCTCTGCTGGACATTCAGACGGTATCTACCAGCCGGGACCGCATACTTGTGGTGAAAGACTCTTTTGCCAACTGCTTCATTCCTCTTCTTGCGCCTTATTACCGGGAAATCGTGGTGGTGGATCCGAGATATTACAGCGGAACGATTGAAGACATTATGGATTCCTATCGTATCACGGATGTGCTCTTTCTCTACAGCGGGAATACATTCTTTACAGATAACAGTATAAGCGGAGTGTTTGACAGTGAGTAATCGGATAAGAGAAGAATTTTTACAGAAGAAAGAGCCGGTACGGCTGAACAAATATCTGAGTGAATCGGGAGTCTGCTCAAGGCGTGAGGCGGACAGGCTGATTGAGAGCGGAAAAGTTACCGTAGACGGCAAAACGGCGCATACAGGCATGCGGGTTCAGCCGGGACAGACAGTGAAAGTGGGGCGCAGAGTTGTCTCCAGGCAGGATGAGATGGTGGTGCTGGCCGTAAACAAGCCGCGGGGAATTGTCTGTACCGAGGAGCGCAGAGAAAGAGACAGCATCGTCCGGTTTCTCAATTATCCCATTCGGGTCACATATGTGGGCCGCCTGGACAAGGACTCCAGAGGACTGCTTCTAATGACCAACAACGGGGATATCATCAATAAAATGATGCGTTCCTCCAACCGGCATGAAAAGGAATACAGGGTGACAGTGGATAAAGAGATCACGGAAGATTTCCTGAGCCGGATGTCGTCAGGCGTTCCCATTCTGGATACGGTGACACGTCCATGCAGAGTCCGGCAGATAGGAAAGTATACGTTTTCTATTATCCTGACTCAGGGGCTGAACCGTCAGATACGGAGAATGTGCGAAACACTCGGTTATGCGGTCAGGGATCTGGTGCGCGTCAGAGTCATGAATATCAGATTGGGAAATCTGAAGGAAGGCCAATACAGAAAACTGACGGATGAAGAACTTGAAGAACTGTACAGTATGATAGAAGATTCATCCAATGCGGCGGGAGGTAAATATGGAAGATAAGAAAAAGCGTATGAGAGAGCTTGTCGATCTCCTCAACAGGGCGCGCCGCGCCTACGAGCAGGAAGACAAGGAGATCATGAGCAACTATGAATACGACAGACTATATGATGAACTTCAGGGACTGGAACAGGAGCTGAACACAACTCTTGCTTCCAGCCCTACCGTTAATGTGGGATATGAAGTGCTGAGCGAGCTGCCCAAGGAACGCCATGAGCGTCCGATGCTCTCTCTTGACAAGACGAAGGATGTGGAACGCCTCAGAGAATTTCTGGGAGATCAGAAAGCGATGATCTCATGGAAACTGGACGGGCTGACCATTGTTCTGACTTACCGTGGAGGAACTCTTGAGAAGGCCGTCACCCGAGGAAACGGGGAGGTGGGGGAAGTGATCACCAACAATGCGAGAGTATTCCGGAATATTCCGCTCCGTATTCCCTATGAAGGGGAGCTGGTGCTCCGCGGAGAGGCGGTTATCGGATACAGAGATTTTGAAAGGATTAACGAAGAGATCGGAGATGCGGACGCAAAGTACAAGAATCCCCGTAATCTCTGCAGCGGATCAGTAAGACAGCTCAACAATGAGATCACCGCGAAACGGAACGTCAGATTTTATGCTTTCACACTGGTGAGGGCAGACGGAGTGGACTTCCGTAATTCCAGGCTTTATCAGATGGAATGGCTTGCCGGGCAGGGGTTTGAAGTGGTGGAGCACCATGCTGTAACACGGGAAACCATTGACGGAGAGGTAAAGTGGTTCGCAGATCATATTGCGGAGAATGATGTGCCGTCCGACGGCCTGGTTCTTGTGTATGACGACATCGCCTATGGAGAGTCCCTGGGATCAACGGCAAAATTCCCGAGAGATTCCTTTGCGTTCAAGTGGGCGGACGAGATCCGGGAGACAACACTTCTTGAGATTGAATGGAGCCCTTCACGGACGGGACTGATCAATCCGGTTGCCGTGTTCGAACCGGTGGAGCTGGAGGGGACAACGGTGAGCCGGGCCAGCGTACACAATATCAGTATTATGGAGGAGCTGGAGCTTGGAATCGGAGATACAATCCAGGTGTACAAGGCAAATATGATCATTCCTCAGATCGCAGATAACCTGACGCGGAGCGGAGTAAAGGATATTCCCAAGGTCTGTCCGGTCTGCGGCGGGCCTGCACGCATTTCCATGGAGAATGAGACAAAGACTCTTATGTGTACCAATCCGAAATGCCAGGCAAAGCATATAAAGGCTTTCGCGCTGTTTGTGAGCAGGGATGCCATGAATATAGAGGGACTTTCCGAGGCGACGCTTGAGAAGTTTATCATGAACGGTTTTATTAAGGATTTTACAGATATTTTTCACCTTGACCGCCACGAGGAAGAAATCAAAAATATGGAAGGCTTCGGGGAGAAATCATATCTGAACCTTCAGTCCAGTATTCAGAACGCGAGGACGACCACGCTGCCAAGACTTGTATATAGTCTGGGGATACCGAATATCGGAATATCCAATGCAAGAATGATATGCCGTGCCCTGGACAATGATCCGCAGCGGATCATGAGCGCCACAGAGGAAGAACTGGATGAGATCCAGGGAGTGGGAGAAGTGATCGCCGGGACATTCGCAGAATATTTTGCGGACGGGGAGCACCGCGATCTTTTCAGGAGACTTCTTGATGAGGTTGAGATACCGGAAGAAGAGGAGCCGGCAGGAGGACGCGATCTGACAGGCATTAATTTTGTAATTACAGGCAGTGTGGAGCATTTTGCCAACCGCGGAGAAGTGAAGGAAGAGATTGAGAAGAGAGGAGGTAAAGTAACCGGCAGCGTGACTTCAAAGACAAATTATCTCATCAACAATGACGTCAATTCGACTTCGTCAAAAAACCGGAAGGCCAGGGAACTTGGCGTTCCGATCATATCAGAGGAGGAGTTTATGAAAATGCTCAGCTGACCGCGGGAATTTCAAAGCGGCATGAGAGTGCGGGATGCAGGGGGGGCAGGGAAACAAAAAAAGCCACACCAGGAAAGGCAGGGATGGCGTGAATTTCAAAACAGCCAAATTAAAAGAAAAATTACAGGAAAAACTCAATGAAACATTAAAGGCGGTACTCCCGATCATCGCGATCGTAATGGTTCTCTGTTTTACGATCGCTCCGATCGAGCCGGGAATACTGCTTGCATTTCTTCTGGGAGCAGTGCTCCTGATCGCGGGGATGATGTTCTTTACGCTGGGAGTGGATATGTCCATGACGCCAATCGGCGAGAGCGTGGGAACCTGTATGACACAGACGAAGAAACTGTGGCTGATGGTTCTTTTAAGCTTTATCCTCGGATTTATCGTAACCATTTCTGAGCCTGATCTGCAGGTCCTTGCAGAGCAGGTCCCTTCAGTGCCGAATATGGTCCTCGTGCTGTCGGTGGCAGTGGGAGTGGGACTTTTTCTTGTGGCATCACTTCTGCGTATGCTGTTTAATATTACACTTGCGCATATGCTGATCGTACTGTACATTATCGTATTTGCTCTGGCATTTCTTGCGCCGGGGGATTTCATTGCCGTAGCGTTCGACGCAGGCGGGGTGACAACGGGACCGATGACCGTTCCTTTTATCATGTCTCTGGGTATCGGTATTTCTGCGATACGAAGCGACGAAAGGGCGGAGGACGACAGCTTCGGCCTGGTTGCGCTGTCTTCTGTCGGTCCGATTCTTTCCGTTCTTGTGCTCAGTCTGATCTATCATCCGGAAAGTGTAGAGTACAGTCCCGACAGCATACCGGATATCAGCGACTCGGTGGAACTGTGGAGGATATTTGCCGAAGAGCTCCCGGAATATATGGGAGAGATGGCGGTGTCTCTGCTTCCGATTATTGTATTCTTTGTGATCTTTCAGATTGTTTTCCGGCGGATGCAGAAGAGGATGCTCATCAGAGTTGCGGTCGGTATGGTGTATACCTACGCGGGTCTTGTGCTCTTTCTCACAGGCGTCAACGTGGGGTTTATGCCTGCGGGCAATTATCTCGGGCAGGTTCTTGCGGATAATCCTTATAAGTGGGTTATTGTACCGATCGGCATGATTATCGGATATTTTATCGTTCGGGCCGAACCGGCTGTGTTCGTGCTTACCAGACAGGTGGAGGATATCACATCGGGGACGATCACATCCGGTGCCATGGGGATGAGTCTGTCCATCGGCGTGGCGGTATCTCTGGGGCTGGCGATGATCCGTGTGCTGACCGGCATATCCATTTTCTGGTTCGTTATCCCTGGATATGCGCTGGCGCTGATTCTTTCATTTTTTGTGCCGAAAATATTTACCGCGATTGCTTTTGACTCGGGCGGCGTGGCTTCCGGACCGATGACGGCAACATTTCTCCTGCCCTTTGCCATGGGAGCGTGCGTGAGCGTGGGCGGGGACATCGTGACGGATGCTTTTGGCGTGGTCGCCATGGTGGCCATGACACCGCTGATCACAATACAGATACTGGGACTGGTGTATGAGCTTAACTCCAGACGTCTTGAGAAACTGGAGACGGCGAAGGCCGCGGCCGATTTCGAACAGCTTCCGGACAATGAGATCATAGAACTTTAAAATGCGGTTCACAGATGTGTATGGGACAGCAGGGACAGCTGCGGCGGCATGGCTGTGAAATACGTTAATATGAGGTGCATAATATATGAGTGAATTATATTTGATGATGACGATCACGAAGAGATCAATGGGAAAGAAACTGATCGCATGCTATGAAGAGAACCATGTTGCGTCGGTACTCTGTACACTGGCGCAGGGCACAGCCACAAGTGAGACTCTGAATTACTTCGGCCTGGAAGTGACGGAAAAGATGGTTGCAATGGCAGTGGTTTCGGACGATACATGGAAACAGATCAGAAGGGAGCTGGAAGACCGGTTCCAGATCGACGTGCCCGGAACAGGAATCGCTTTTCTTGTGCCTCTCTCCAGTGTGGGGGGCAAGAAGGCATTCCGCTTTCTGACAGACGGGCAGATCTATGAAAAAGAAGAGGAGAGTGTGATGAAGAACACAAAGTATGAACTTATCATCGTAATTGCCAACCACGGATACAGTGAAGATGTGATGGATGCCGCACGGGCCGAGGGAGCAGGCGGCGGAACGGTTATCCATGCCAGAGGAACAGGACTTGAGAAAGCGGAGAAGTTTCTCGGCGTTTCTATTGCAGACGAGAAAGAAATGATTTTTATCGTAGCTAAGTCGGAGCAGAAAAACAAGATTATGAAATCGATCATGGAAAATGCCGGACTGGAGAGCAGAGCAAGATCGGTGGTGTTTTCCCTTCCTGTAACTGACACGGCGGGGCTTCGTCTCCAGGAAATCCAGTAAAAGAATCTGCCGCTTTCAGGCAGAAACGGCAATGCCGGTTTTTCGGGGGAGACCGGCTTTAGAAAAAGTTCATTTGTATAACCGTGCCAGGTGTACTATAATGGGAGAGTAATAATTGACAGAAAGGGAAAGATTATGTCAGATAACGATTTTATCATAATGGACGAGGGTGGATCTGAGAAAGATACGCCTGCGGAACAGGAGGAAAAGAAAGGGGTTCCCACGTCAGAACACAGGAAAAAGGATGAGGAGAATGACGGATATGAGAAGATCTGCTTCATCTGTCATCGCCCGGAGAGTGTGACGGGAAAGATGATCGAACTGCCGAACAACATCACGGTATGTCCGGACTGCATGCAGAGAAGTTTTGATGCCATGAATAACGGTTCCATAGATATCAGCCGTCTGATGAACATGCCGGGGGTTCAGTTCCTGAATATGTCGGATCTGGAGAACCTTCAGCCGAAACCTCAGAAAATCAAGAAGAAAAAGGAAAAGCCGAAGGAGTTCCATCAGCTCAATATCAAGGATATTCCGGCTCCGCATAAGATCAAGGCCCGTCTTGACGAGTATGTTGTCGGACAGGAGTATGCGAAGAAGGCCATGTCTGTGGCGGTATATAATCACTATAAGCGTGTGGCGACCGATACAATGGATGATATCGAGATCGAGAAGTCCAATATGCTTATGATCGGGCCTACCGGAAGCGGGAAAACCTATCTTGTGAAGACGCTGGCGAGGCTGCTGGATGTGCCTCTTGCTATTACGGATGCAACGTCTCTTACGGAAGCGGGATACATAGGGGACGACATTGAGAGCGTCGTATCAAAACTTCTTGCCGCGGCCGACAATGATGTGGAGCGCGCCGAACAGGGGATTATCTTTATTGATGAGATCGACAAGATCGCGAAGAAAAGAAATTCCAATCAGAGGGATGTGAGCGGCGAGTCCGTTCAGCAGGGAATGCTGAAACTTCTTGAGGGCAGTGAGGTGGAAGTGCCTGTGGGGGCCAACAGTAAAAATGCCATGGTACCGCTGACCACTGTGAATACAAAGAATATTCTTTTCATCTGCGGAGGAGCATTCCCGGATCTTGAGGATATCATCAGGGAACGTCTCCAGAAGAAGACTTCCATGGGATTCAATGCGGAACTGAAGGACAAATATGAGCATGACAGGGATCTGCTCTCCAAAGTAACGGTAGAAGATCTCAGAAAATTCGGTATGATTCCCGAGTTCCTGGGACGTCTTCCGATCATCTTCACGCTGAAAGGGCTGGATAAGGATATGCTTGTCAAGATCCTTAAAGAACCGAAAAATGCTATCCTGAAGCAGTATCAGAAACTGCTTGCTCTGGATGAGGTGAAACTGGAATTTGACGACGGTGCGCTCGAGGCCATCGCGGAGAAAGCTATGGAGAAGGATACCGGGGCGCGCGCTCTGAGAGCTATCATTGAAGAATTCATGCTGGATATCATGTATGAGATTCCGAAGGACGACAGCATCGGACAGGTCACTATTACAAGAGAATACATAGAAGGGACAGGAGGTCCGATTATACAGCTTCGGGGACAGGAGGTTCCGAGGCTGGGATAAATACGTACCAGGACAGGTGCCGCACGCTTTTCTGAAAAGAGTGCGGCACCTGTTGTGATATCAGGGTCAGAGCTGACGCATGGTTTCAAATGTATTATACAGATTGAGCTGTCCGTATCCCCATTCCCGGTTGGGATATTCCATGGTGCGGGGGCGGACCGCGCCGAGTATAAGGAGACTTTTGACCTGATAGGAATCAATGCCGGGAACTTCCCGGGTGTAGATGAGCCATTCCAGCATGAGAGCCACGGCTCCCGCCGTGACGGCCGCAGAGACGCAGGAACCGGAACGGGAGGAAAAACGCCCGCCGGGAAGCGCTCCTTTTACATTGACTCCCGGAGCTGTAATGTCCGGGTTCATGCGCATGGTACGGATATAGCCCCGCCCGGAAGCCTGAGATACGGCGTCGGTGCCGCCGTTATACCAGGAAACGATTACGGGACTGTCTGTATTGGCCGGACTGGTCAGTGTATAGTAGGGGTTCGATTCCAGAAAATAGACTTCCCCGTTCAGAAACTCTGTGAGCGGAAGCCACATATGAAAGTTCCCGTCGATGACGGTCAGAGGCTCCACGATAATCTTCCAGATGCCCGGAGCAGGCGCGGCAAAGCGGAAGAACACCAGCTCGGAGGTTGTTTTCTCTACCAGAAGGCGGTAATCCACGGAGACCTTTGTCTGTTCAAAGAGAAAATCGATCTCTGCGCTGGCGCCCACGCGGAAGGGGATTCTCGAGGTATTCTCCCCGGAAGGGGAAATGACAGAGATTGACAGGATGTTGGGAATCTCAGTCCAGAGCTCAAGGGAGAAACCGGTTACATTTTCTCCCACTCTGAGTTCTACGGTTCTTGTGTCCGAAGTCCCCGACAGTGTGCTGGAGTAGTGATGGCGCTTATCTGCTTCGTTGCCGGTTCCGATGACTGTGATACGATTTGCCCGGGTGCTGTAGCCTTCTATAAGAAAAGGAAAGGGCAGTGTTCCGGCATGACCGCCCATACTTGTGCCGGACGTAATGCAGATAACGAGAGGAAGCTCCAGTCTGTCGGCCAGATCGTTCAGATATTTCAGGCCAAGCATCAGATCTGTCTCCTGATAGCAGACCACGTCCCGGGGAATGAAATAATAATCGCGCAGATATTCTTTTGCCTGTTTCAGCTTGACCATGGCGATGGAGGCTTCGGGGGCCGCTCCGAGAAACTGTTCCTGAGCGTTCGCGCCGCCTGCCGCAAGACTGGCGGCGTATGTACCGTGTCCGGTCTCGTCCCGGGAAGGAACGATAGAACCCGGATCTTCGCCGGTCAGTGCGGCATCAATATCCTCCCTTGTGTATTCGCTTCCGTAGGCAAAACCTTCCGGCGGCGTTCCGGTCTGGACAGTCTGATCCCAGATTGCGGCGATGCGCGTGGTCCCATCAATATTGCGGAAAACTTCATTTTCATAATCAATTCCGCTGTCGAGAAAACCGATGAGAACCCCTTCGCCTTTCAGCTGAAGAGTGGGGTAGTTCTGAATGGGCAGTATTCCGGTCTGATTCAGTGTCTCCATGCTCAGCGGCGCGTAGCATCTGGGAATAGAGTTATAGGAAAATCTTGACAGTGTGACGGGCTCGGCATCTTCCTTCGGAAGATAGATGCATTTATAGTCGAAGCCGGCATCCTGCTCGCACTGGTTATCACGCATGATGCTGTCAAAGAAAGGAGTTCTTACATGATTTCCGATGAAATCACGGTAATCCTCCGAGAGAATATGTTCTCGGCATGTTTCGAGATCAGTCATGCCAGTCACCTCGCAGGTGGATGTTCAGATAATAATATGAAACAGACAGCAAATGTATGCATTTTTATGGCGGAAGTTATTTTCGGACGGGTTAAAAAAGTATAAATTAACCGGCTGTTCTGTTGAAGTTGTCAGATAATAGGGTATAATGAGTATAGTTTATCAGATGGGGAAGATTCCCGCCTCTACAGGCGGCGGGTAACAGACTTGCATCAGTGGCGGGCGTCAATTCCCCATCTGATAAACGCTCCGCGAGGGCGCTGAACGGCCAGTGGACGTACGCTTAGCGCCGACCGTAGTGGAACGAAGAGCGCAGGAATTCGGAGAAGTATTATGTCGGCTGATGCCGACCCGAATCCCGCGCCAGGACTCGCAGAGCGAGTCTTGAAAAATTGCCGGAGAAGAAGGGAGAACGACAGGATGAAAGATTTTTTTGAAGATTTGGGAAAGCGTCTTGAAGAGACGGCGGAGACTGTGACAAACAAAGCGGGTGAGGCGATAGAGATTCAGAGGATGAAGAGCCAGATGAGAAATCTTGCAAGAGGGAATGCGGTTGATCTGATGGAACTGGGCCGGATGATTTATGACCGTTATAAGGACGGCGAAGAAGTTGAGGAGGCGGCGGAAGGTCTTTGCGCTGCAATCCGGGAAAGAGAAGAGAGCATCGGAAAATACGAAAAGAAGATCGCGAAGATCAAAGGAGCATCCGAGTGCGGCCACTGCGGCAGAATGGTTGCCAGAGACATGGCTTTCTGTCCTTACTGCGGAGAGAAGATTGATACATCGGCATTTGAAGATGAGGAAGAGGAGGAAGCATCTGCCAGGGAAGAAGCAGGAGAAACTTATGCGGACGCCATGAAGAAGAAGGCTGCGGATGTGGCGGAGACCGCAGCGGAGAAGGCGGATGAAGCTGCGCAGAAAGTCGGGGACGCGGCGGAGAAGGCCGCGCAGAAGACTGCGGATATGGCGCAGAAGGCGGCAGAAAAAGTCGGAGAAGCAGCGGAGAAGCTGAGTGAAACGGCCGACAGTGCTTCGGATTCTTCAGACAAAGAACAGTGAGAAACAGCCTATACTGCAAGGACGGATATCAATATGAAAAGATTATGGTTTCTTGGCGGAAGTACAGTTCTGTTTGCGGCGGATCAGCTCATGAAAACCTATGTGGAACAGAACATGGACAAAGGTGAAGAAAAAAATCTCACTGACAGAATTGTACTGCGCCGCGTTCACAATAAGGGGATGTGTCTTAATCTGCTGGACGGAGAGCCGGGACTGGTGAAATATCTGTCTCTGTTTTCGGCGGCAGTACTCACGGTCATTTATGCGATTGTGCTGGCTCCGGCGGGCGGATTCTGGAAAAAGAAAGGATTTGCCCTTATGGCAGCAGGGGCCTGGAGCAATACATTTGACCGATGGACCAGGGGGCATGTGGTTGACTATGTGGGGTTCAGGAGTAAGAATAATAAAGTTTCCTCAATAACATATAACCTGGGAGACTTTTTCCTGGCCGCCGGAGGCGCAGCGGCGCTGGCGGCATCACTGTTTTCTTCCGGAAAGACAGAGAGAAAACAAAAAATACAGAATAAAGATATGCAGTAATACAGAAGAGCTGCCGGTTACGGTCGGACCGGCGGCTCTTCTGTGCGTCGGGGAATGCGAAGTGAGCGAAAAACACAGGATATCGGAAAGTTCCGGATGGTTGACAGATCTCAGATGCTGTACTAGAATAATCTTACAATTGTAAGATGTGAGGAGAAAGCTATGTGCAAATACAGACGTCTTGGGAAATATGCGGCTATGGCGCTTGCGGTATGTCTTCTGTGCGGATGTTCCGTAAGCCGGGAGGAAGAGAAGGATATGAGCATCGTGAAGGGGGATGAGGAAAAGGGATATGATCTTCCGGTTGATTCGGAAGAGAGGGAAGAAGCTGAGGCAGATTGCGGGAAGATGCTGGAGAAAGTGCTGTCTGCGGATCCGGAGATCGCGCGGAGCGGCACGGTGCTCGCGGGTGAGAAGGCTGTTGGGATTACGGAGAATATGGCGGAATCCGGAGATCCCATAGCCGGATTTGACATCTATTATAATATGAAGAATTACGAAAAGATGGACAGATTTCTTCAGGACTGCGGACAAGGGCGAGAAGGATGTATAACAGAATATGAGTTGTCCGAGGATGGAGGAATTGTCAGAAAGAAGTTTATATTTGACGGAACAGACATGTATCTCCTGGCTGCGTCAGCTTCCTGGAAAGACGACGCAGCGGTGCTGGGAGAGATCACCTATACCCGGATCAGAGAGTGGACCTATACGAGGAAGGGCTGGTTCTTCTATGAACTGTGTGCGCCGGAGTATCCGGAGGTGACAGAACCCATTTATTCCAGAGCCATGCTCCGGGTGCTCCCGTGCGATGAAGAATATGCCGAGACAGCGAGAAAATGGCTGAAATCCATCGGATATAACGGAAATAATCTGTTGTGTTCCGATTGGGATGCAGAGCATATGGAAGATCTGGACTATAACGGACTGTTCGAGTATCTGTATGAGCTGGAGTACGGGCGGACACCCGATACATCCCGGTATGCGGACGGAATCCCCGGAGAGGAGTTTGAAAAGCTGATGACCAGGTATCTTCCGGTGGAGGCGGAACAGGTCAGAGAGTATGCTTCATACGACGCAGAGCGGAACACTTATGACTGGATCAGGCTGGGAGTGGGGAACCGGACTCTGGGAGTTCTGGTATCCTGCCTTCCGGAGGTTGTTGACATGCAGGACAATGGGGACGGAACGGTGACCCTTACCCTGGACGCAGTGTGCGAGAGCACAGGAGATGATGCGTTTCTCACACATAAGCTTACCGTGCGGTTTGAAGGGGATGACGACATAAAGTTTCTTTCAAATACAGTAGAGCAAAAGGAGCTGCTTCCTGAATATGTATACCGGATACAGAAAAAATGACAGAATATTCTGAAAACGGTGTGCAAAGGGGCCTGACCCCTTTTACACTGCGCGCAAGTGTGGTATTATATACAGGAGCTTAAGTCAGACGGGAGAGACAGGAAATGATACAGGATATACAGCCGCACCATTATGACAATCAGTACAGAGCGGTGCCTCCGGATCCGGAGAGCTATGCGCTGTATTATGAAGATCATGCGGCGCTGATGAGAAGAACGGCAGATGGAATTGCATTTCCAAGATTCAGAGAGCTGGAAAGGCTGAACGAGGAGATATATGAAGACTGCATATATCTGTTTACCATCGATGAGGATCGCTATTATCTGGTACAGGAACTCAGCCGGGAGCCGTTGTCTGTGTTTACAATGGAAAATACGGAGATATTCCGGGAGGCGGCGCCGAGGTATCAGGCTTTCGCCGGAATCACAGGATATCAGCTCTATAACTGGTATCGGAATCATAAATACTGTGGCCGGTGCGGTTCCATGATGAAACGTGACGGGAAGGAGCGTATGCTGTACTGTGAAAAGTGCCGGAATATGGAATTCCCGAAGATCTGTCCGGCGGTCATCATAGGGGTGACTGACGGAAACAGGATTCTTATGTCTAAATATGCAGGAAGGGCATATAAAAAATATGCGCTCCTTGCCGGCTTTACTGAGATCGGAGAGACGGCAGAAGAAACCGTGAAGCGTGAAGTCATGGAAGAGGTCGGGCTTAAGGTGAAGAATATCCGGTATTATAAATCGCAGCCGTGGTCATTCAGTGACACACTGCTGATGGGATTCTACTGTGAGCTGGACGGGGACGGAACAATCACTCTGGACAGGAATGAACTTGCTTTTGCGGAATGGTTTGAGCGGGAAGACATTCCGGAGGTAACATCAAATGAAAGTCTGACAAATGAAATGATCATGAGATTTAAAAACGGAGAAGTACAGGAGGTAACGGACTATGAGAGCAGAATTTGACGACAGCCTTGTGACGGGCAATGAAATGATCGACGGACAGCATAAGGAACTGATCGGAAAGATCAATAACCTTCTCGACAGCTGTGAGACGAGCAGAGACAAACTGGTGGCAGTGAAAACGCTGGACTATCTTGCTGACTATACAGAATTCCATTTTGGCGAGGAGGAGAAGCTTCAGGAATCCATCAATTATCCGGGGCTTGCCGAGCACAAAAAGGAACATGAGAAGCTCCGCCAGGTGGTGAAGGAACTTTACGAAATGCTGGAGGAGGAAGAAGGACCGTCTGCGGCATTTGTGGAACAGGTGAACAGAAATGTCATCGAGTGGCTCTACAGACATATCAAAGGGTTTGACCGCTCTGTGGCAGAATATAAGTTTATGAACGAGAACAGCGAGAGACTGTAGAATTACAGTCTCTTCCATTTTGACGGATATGTAATATGGGGGCAGAAAAGCAACTGGTGTGCTTCCGGGTCTTCAAAACCTGTGTGGGGCGTATAAGGCGTCCCGGGTGGGTTCGATTCCCACATGCTCCCGCCAGAGAGAATTCTGATCTATCTGCCGGGGAATTATGTCGGGCTGCAGGACAGGAAAACACCCTTGGGGACAGACGGAGGTATTAGTAATATGAGTATGAATCAGACGCCGATGTCAGAACGTGTTCACATCGGCTTTTTTGGAAAGAGAAACGCGGGAAAATCCAGTGTTATGAATGCGGTGACAGGACAGGAGATTGCTGTTGTCTCTGACGTAAGAGGGACGACGACGGATCCTGTCTACAAGTCCATGGAGCTTCTTCCTCTGGGTCCGGTCATCATGATGGATACGCCGGGAATCGATGATGAAGGAGAATTGGGGGCGCTCAGGGTAAGAAAGAGTTATCAGGTTCTGAACAAGACCGATGCGGCGGTGCTTGTCATAGACGGAGCCGAGGGTGTCTCGAAAGAGGATTCGGAGCTTGTGGCGAGAATCCGAAGGAAGAAGATTCCATTCCTTGTGGCGGTGAATAAAAGAGATATTGCTCCGGAAGGCGCCGTGCACAGAGTACGGGAGGAGCTTGGCCTGGATGACAGTCAGATTGTCGCGGTCAGCGCCTCTGACGGCACCGGAATCAATGAGCTGAAAGAAAGGATCGCGCGGACGGCCCGCACGGAGGAGACGCAGAAGTATATTGTGAGAGATATTATTTTGCCGTCAGATTTCGTCGTTCTCGTTGTGCCGATCGATAAGGCTGCGCCAAAGGGCAGGCTGATCCTTCCGCAGCAGCAGACTATCCGGGATATTCTGGACGGAGATGCGGTTTCGATCGTGGTGAAAGACTGCGAGCTGAAGGAGACATTGCAGAAACTGGGCAAGAAGCCGAAACTTGTTATTACTGACAGTCAGGCATTTTCAAAAGTATCTGCGGACACGCCGGACGATATTCTGCTTACATCATTCTCAATCCTTTTTGCCAGGTATAAGGGAAATCTGGAAACGGCAGTGAGGGGAGTAACCGCTGTAGACGGTCTGCGTGACGGAGATGTGGTGCTGATCAGTGAAGGATGTACTCATCACCGGCAGTGCGATGACATAGGAACCGTGAAGATTCCCCGGTGGATCAGAGAGTATACGGGGAAGAAAGTGCAGTTTGAGACCACGTCGGGTACGGAATTCCCGGATGACCTGAGCAGATACAGGATGGTGATTCACTGCGGCGGGTGCATGTTGAATGAGAGGGAGATGAAATACCGCCTAAGCTGCGCGCAGGATCAGGATGTGCCGATGACGAATTACGGAATTCTGATTGCCTATGTAAAAGGCATTCTGAAACGGAGCGTGGAAGTCTTTCCGGAAATTTCCGCACTTCTTGACCAGAGTCGGAGATGAGCCGGAGCCATATATAAATAAGAAAGAAAAGCCGCAGACCGAAAATTCGGTCTGCGGCTTTTCTCTGGTATGTAATTGAGAGGATTCTCTCTGCCATCCATACTTCCCCGGAAATGCATATTGGGGAATATCCTGCAAAGAGGGATGCATTCCCGGGACGTCCGCCTCGGCAGGGATGCCTTGGGGAAACATCCGGCTCCGGCATATCGTACAGCGGCAAATCTGATTCATAAAAAGGAAAAAGCAGCCTCCCCCTGTGGAAAGACCGCCCTTGGTCACCTTTTATAAATCATGTATAATATATCACTTTAAAGTGATGATGTCAAGAGGAAACGATTGTACGAAAAAAAATACAATATTTCAAAAAAACCTCTTGAAATCTGATTTCCTATTCGATATACTAATAGGGCTGTGACATGATAGCTGTGAAGCGCGAGGTTGCTGCCCGGCAAAAACATAAACTGAGGCAGGTTTTCCGTGGAGCGAATGTCAAGTTAGGAAACTGGCGACAAGTCACTG
>CAKNHF010000033.1 GCA_930972465.1 uncultured Lachnospiraceae bacterium | reverse complement strand
GTGGAAGTGTCGATTTGATCCTGATGGATGTCTGCACTGCCGATGAAGAATCAGGACTGAAAGCTGCGGCAAAAATCAAGCAGTACAACCCCAAAATCAAAATCATCATCATGACCTCCATGCCGGAGCATTCCTTTATTCAAAAGGCGAAAACATGCGGTTGTAACGGCTTTTGGTACAAGGAATATGGCAGTGCTGCTTTGATGGAGGTCTGCGACCGGGTGATGAACGGCGAATATGTTTATCCCGAGGATACGCCGGTGATCCGCATTGGATACAGCAACAGTACCGAGTTTACCGGTCGGGAATTTGATATCATCCGGGAGCTGGCGCAAGGGAGAAAATACGAGGAGATCGCAGCGGATTTGGATATTACGCCAAATACCGTCAAGTACCACATCAAGAATATATTGCAGAAAACGGGCTACCAGAACACCTTGCAGTTAGTAGCTGAGGTGGTAGAAAAGCGGTTGATTCTGCCGAAGTATTAACTTGGAGGAGAGATTAGATTGATGGAAAAAAGCGTAATCAATGTCGAAAAATGTATTGAGCAGATTAACCCAATGAGTAAAACTGATTTCCATCAGAAAATCTTGCGGGGCGTCGCCGCCAGTGAAGATTTTTCTTGTTTGGATTATTGGTTTGTCAACGATGTGATTTGGCACAAGAGAAACCCAGCACCGAATTTTATGGGGACACGCCTTAATAATAGCCATGAAACTCTCATTTGGGCAACAAAAAGTAAAAGTTCAAAATTCACATTTAACTATAAAACCGCTAAAGAACTTAATACAGATACAATTTCCGTGGATGATTTTGAACAAGGAAGAAGAAAACAACTGGGATCCGTATGGAATATTAGTCTATGTACTGGAAGTGAGCGCCTGAAGGATGATGCCGGAAATAAGCTACATAATACGCAAAAACCCGAAGAACTGATAAAAAGAATCATTCTAATTTCTTCCAGACAGGGAGATATTGTTTTAGATCCCTTTGCTGGAACTATGACTACAGGTGCCGTTGCTAAAAAGTATGGACGTAAATATGTGATGATAGAAAAAGAAGAAAAATATTGCTATTATGGCAAAATACGCCTAGAAAATACCAAATTCGAAGATTCACCAATTGCTCGTGCTGAATACGATGAAAAACCTTTAAAAGTAAGCATGAAGGAAATGATATCAGAAAAATTCTTTATTGAGGGTGAAAATTTTTGTTTTAAAGATGGACAACCCGTCGCGAAACTGCTTGCAGATGGAAAGTTGAAATGTAATGGTGAGATTATCGATATGCATTCATGCGCAGCCAAAATGAAAGGGGTTAAAGCAAGTCGATTAAATGGTTTCGACTATTGGTATGTAATTCGAGATGGTAGTCCAAAATCCATTGCGGACATACGAGAAGCTTATCGTAAAAGCAAAACTGCTGCATAACAACCATTACAAAGAATATATTTTCTTTTTTCCAATTAACAGTAGTGTTTAAAGCCAAAATTATAAACTGGTGCAAATTCTCATTTTCTCACGGCTTTTGCTCTAAGCGTAACCGTAAAGTAAAGCCGTGAGAAATGCACGTTCCGCTATCAGTGTGACGTCCTAACACAGAAAAGTCCCGATTACACAGGACTTTTTTTAATACAGAAGGATAGTCAGACAAGAAATATACTGGTGAAAAATGTTAAAAGAAAAAATGTCGGAATTTTCGGTAATTTTGCAAAAAATACAACAACTTTCGAACTTTATCTTTTTTCTGAAATCCGGTTGACATTTCCTGGGTAAAATAGTATTATATCACCTGTGGTCAGCAGAAAAGAAAACTGATGACCATGGATTATATGGAATGCGGAAGTGTCGGAACTGGCAGACGAGCAAGACTAAGGATCTTGTAGCTTTCGAGCTGTGTGGGTTCAAGTCCCATCTTCCGCATTAGTAAAAAGCTCTGATTTTCAGAGCTTTTTCTTTTTACAGTTCTCTCCGTTCGGTTCTCTTCCTGCAAGTTCGTCAAGTGTTACATTAAATATATCAGCAATCCGGATCAGCGTATAAATATCCGGTACACTGTTTCCGCGTTCGTATGAAGAAATAGTCTGTCGGCGTATGTTGAGTCTTTCTGCGAGAAGTTCCTGATTCATCCGATATTTTATCCTGAGTCTTTTTATATTGTTCCCGATCGTATTGGACAGCATTTTGATCACCCTCTACATTTTATCATCCATATCCGACACAGAAAGCTGATACTGAAAATATGAGTTCACACATACCCGGAATATGGATAGCACAGCCTTTGGGATTAGGTAAAATAGAGTATAGAATATTAAGGGGCGTGAATGTGTTGGATAACCGGGTAAGAGAACTGCGGAAAGAGAGAGGGCTGAAGCAGAGTGAACTTGCAGCAAAGATCAGCGTTTCTCAGCAGACAATCAGCAGAATTGAAAGCGGGAACAATTCCCTTCCGGCAGATATACTGGTACATCTTTCAAAATTTTTCCATGTGTCAGCGGATTATATACTGAAACTGTCTGATGTCAGAATGACAGAGGAGTACCGGATTGAAGTGGAGGGTATGACAGAGCGGAATATAGATTTCTGCCGTCGGTTTGAAAGACTTGACAGGATCAATCAGGAACTGATCTGCAGACTTATGGAACAACTGGATGATGAAAAAGGCAGAAAATAACTGAATAATACAAATTATTTCGAAAAAGGAAGAATCTTATGGAGATTTTTCCTTTTTTACTTTAATTTGTATGATATAATTACAATAATTTATAGAAACCCGTCAATAATATCTGAATAATGAACCGGAGGAAAAGTTATGTTAGAAAAAGTGGATTTAACGAAGAAATTATCAAAGGAGGAGTATAAAAATAAAATGGAGCGTCTTGAAGTGCGTATCGGACAGCTCCAGAGACAATGCAAGGAACTTAAGATTCCTGTCATCATTGTGTTCGAGGGGTTTGGCGCATCTGGAAAGGGTCTGCAGATCGGACGTCTTATTCAGAGTATGGATCCGAGAGGATTTCAGGTATATCCGATTAAAAATGAGACTGAGGAGGAGCGCATGCATCCGTTCCTCTGGAGATTCTGGACCAAGACGCCGGAGAGGGGAAGGATTGCCATATTTGACGGCAGCTGGTATCGGCGCGTGCTGATTGACAGGTTTGAAAAGCGCACAAAGGAAAAGGATCTTCCGGCAGCTTTTCATTCAATTAATGCTTTTGAAGAACAGCTTGCGGATGACGGTAATGTGATCATTAAACTTTTCCTAGACATTGATAAAAAAGAGCAGAAAAAGAGGTTTGAAAAACTGCAGAAGAACAAGGAGACGGTATGGCGTGTGACCCAGGGCGACATTGAGCGCAACGCCCACTATGACGAGTACGCGGCCATGATGGAGGATATGCTCTTTAAGACGGATAAAGACTACGCTCCCTGGACAATCATCGAATCCATGGACCGCAGGTTCGCTACAGTGAAAATATATACCACTGTAGTAAAAGCTCTGGCCGACCAGATTGAAAAAGTTCAGAAGGCAAAAGCAAAAGCGGAAGCTGCGGAGCAGCCTTCGGAAGGAATTATGGAGGCGGCCGAGGTCGCTCGTGAAGCGGACAGAGAAATGAAAGCGCTTCAGGTCTCCATACTTTCAAAGGCCGATCTTTCCCTTTCCTATACAAGAGAAGAGTACAGGGAAAAACTGGAGAAACTGCAGAAGAAGCTGGAGAAACTGCATGGCGAGCTTTACCGGAGAAGGATCCCTGTTGTTCTTGGATTTGAGGGATGGGACGCCGGAGGAAAGGGAGGGGCGATCAAGCGGCTTACAGAGCGCATGGATCCCCGCGGATATGCTGTGAATCCGACGGCATCTCCGAATGATATTGAAAAGGCGCATCATTATCTGTGGCGTTTCTGGAGAGCTATGCCGAAGGCCGGCCACGTGGCAATCTTTGACAGAACATGGTACGGGCGTGTAATGGTTGAGCGGATTGAAGGCTTTTGTACAAAGGAAGAATGGCAGAGAGCGTATAAAGAAATCAATGATATGGAGAAGGATCTCTATGATGCAGGCGCTGTCGTTATTAAATTCTGGATGCATATTGATAAGGATGAACAGGAGAGAAGATTCCGCGAGAGACAGGAAAACCCTGAGAAACAGTGGAAGATCACGGACGAGGACTGGAGAAACAGAGAAAAATGGGATCAGTATGAAGATGCTGTCAATGAAATGCTTCTCAGAACATCAACAGACTATGCTCCATGGGTTGTGGTAGAAGGAAACAGTAAATATTATGCGAGAGTCAAGGTGCTTGAGACTGCGGTCAAAGCGATTGAAGCAAGGATAAAGGAAAAATAACAGACAAAGTTGAAAGTATAAGGAGTGTGCCGCCGATGACGATAAGAGAACAGCTTGAAGCAAGAGAGGAAGAGTACTTAAGTCCGTATGCCACACTGAGCCGAAATTCGCGCGGGCGTGAGCGGGATGAAGAACAGTGCGATATCCGCCCTGTCTTCCAGAGAGACAGAGACAGGATACTTCATTGCAAAGCATTCCGGAGACTGAAGCAGAAAACACAGGTGTTTCTCCTGCCGAAAGGAGATCATTACAGGACGAGACTGACACATACGCTGGAAGTTTCGCAGAATGCCCGTACCATAGCAAAGGCACTCAGACTGAATGAAGATCTTGTGGAAGCGATCGCTCTCGGACATGACCTCGGCCACACTCCTTTTGGACATGCCGGAGAAAAAGCGCTGAACCATGTATATCATTTTTCACATCACAGACAGAGTCTGAGGGTAGTGGAATGTATTGAGAAGCAGGGGAGAGGTCTGAATCTGACATGGGAAGTGAGAGACGGAATATTGAATCATAAGACTTCCGGACACCCTCATACGCTTGAAGGGCAGGTGCTCCGTCTTTCGGACAAGATTGCCTACATCAATCATGATATGGATGATGCCATCAGGGGCGGAATACTGACGGAAGAGGATATTCCCTCTGAGATCCGTGAAGTGCTTGGAAATTCCTGCAAGGAAAGGCTAAACACCATGGTTCATGATGTGATCACTCAGAGTATGGACCGGCCTGAGATCCGAATGTCAGAACCGGTCGGAAAAGCCATGTCAGATCTCCGAAAATTCATGTTTGAGAATGTTTATCTGAATCCGAAAGCGAAAGGGGAAGAGGATAAGGCAGTACATATGATTGAACAGCTTTTTGAGTATTATGTAAAACATCTTGAAGTTCTGCCGCAGCAGTATCTGAACGCCCTGTCGGTTCCCGACAACAGCAGAGAACAGATTGTATGCGACTATATCGCCGGAATGACCGATTCATATGCAGTAAAGAAGTTCGAAGAATATTTTGTCCCGGAATCATGGAAAATTTGAAAAATTAAAGGAAAGTAAAAACTTTTGTCGAATATATAAGATAGGGCATTCTTTTTTGGGAGGCAGGACGTGTACTATTCAGAAGAACTGATTGAAGAAGTAAGGACAAGAAATGATATAGTAGATGTGATTTCCGGCTATGTAAAACTGCAGAAAAAAGGCAGCTCATATTTCGGGCTCTGTCCTTTTCACAATGAAAAATCACCGTCTTTTTCTGTCAGCAGACAGAAACAGATGTATTACTGTTTCGGATGCGGGGCAGGCGGTAATGTGTTTACATTTCTTATGGAGTACGAGAATTTTTCATTCGTTGAGGCAGTAAAGTATCTCGCAGACAGAGCGGGGGTTGAACTCCCGGAAATGGAATACTCGAAGGAAGCAAAAGAGAAAGCAGACCTGAAGGCATCGATTCTGGAGATAAACAAACTGGCCGCAAAGTACTTTTATGTTCAGCTCAAGTCTGAACGGGGAAATGCGGCTTATACATATCTGAAAGACAGACAGCTCTCAGACAAAACGATCACGGCATTCGGACTTGGATATTCCAACAAGTTCAGTGACGATCTCTATAAATATCTGAGATCAAAGGGATACAGCGAAGAGCTGATTCGTCAGGCAGGATTGATAAGTACGGATGAACGGCATGGGGTATATGATAAGTTCTGGAACAGAGTGATGTTTCCGATTATGGATGTAAACAGCAGGGTGATCGGATTCGGAGGCCGTGTCATGGGTGACGCTAAGCCGAAATATCTGAATTCGCCCGAGACACCGGTGTTTGACAAGAGCCGGAATCTGTACGGATTGAATCGGGCCAGGACGTCACGAAAACCTTATTTCCTTCTCTGTGAGGGATATATGGATGTGATAGCGCTCCATCAGGCGGGATTCACCAACGCGGTGGCATCGCTCGGAACTGCGCTGACTCCGGGACATGCTTCTCTTATCAGAAGATATGTACAGGAAGTATATCTTACATACGACAGCGACGATGCGGGTACGAGGGCGGCCCTGCGGGCTGTTCCCATTCTGAGAGAGGCCGGAATCTCGGCAAAAGTCATACGGATGGATCCCTACAAGGATCCGGATGAATTTATTAAGAATCTGGGGGCTGAGGAGTACGAAAAGCGGATCAGAGAGGCCCGAAACGGATTTATGTTTACTCTGGAAGTCCTCGCGAGAGGATATGATATGAATTCGCCGGAAGGAAAGACTGCATTTTTCAGAGAAGCAGCAAGAAGGCTCATGGAGTTCGAAGACGAGCTTGAACGGGAAAATTACATTGACGCCGTTGCATCCGCATATAAGGTGAGCCGTGAGAGCCTGGAAAAGCTCGTTGCAAAAACCGCTGTGAGTTCCGGCATGGCAAAGCCGGTGGAGCGTCCGAAGAAGGCGGAAGGCCGTGAAAAAGGGAAAGAGGACGGGATTCTCACCTCTCAGAAAGTGCTGCTTACCTGGATGATCGATGATGTCCGGATTTATGAGAAGATCAGCAGCTTTATCACGCCGGATGACTTTACGGAAGAGCTTTACAGGACAGTGGCTCGGCTTCTTTTTGAGCAGTACAGAGAGGGCGGAAAGCTCGATCCGGCCAGAATTCTGGATCATTTCACAGAAGAAGAGGAACACAGGAAAGCTGCGGCGCTGTTTAATACAAGGATAAGAGAACTCAAGACAAAGGAAGAGAGAGAACAGGCTCTCAAGGAAACGATACTACGGGTCAAGGCCTACAGTATTGACTATCAGACTTTGCATCTCGATCCGACGGATATGGCCGGGCTGCAGCGTCTGATGGGGGAAAAGCGCAGGCTCGAGGACCTAAGGAAACTGCATATTTCTTTTGATTAAGGATAAAATAAAACAAGATAGCCTGCGTTCGCACGCCGGCAAAGGAAGGATGGACACATGGAAGATATCACACAGAAATTTCTGGAAAGACTGAAAGAACTGGTCGCGCTGGGAAAAAAGAAGAAAAGCATACTGGATATTCAGGAGATCAATGACTTTTTCAATGATATGGAACTGAATGCAGATCAGATGGAAAAAGTGTTTGATTATCTGGAGTCCAACAATATCGACGTACTGCGTATCAGCGGCGATACAGATGACGATGTGGATATGGATATTGATGTTATCATCTCGGATGAAGATGAGGTCGACATGGAGAATATCGATCTGTCTGTTCCCGAAGGAGTCAGCATTGAAGATCCCGTCCGCATGTATCTGAAGGAAATCGGCAAGGTGCCTCTTCTGAGTGCGGAGCGTGAGATTGAGCTGGCTAAGAGGATGGAGGAGGGCGATGAGGACGCAAAGAAAGAGCTTGCGGAAGCGAATCTGCGTCTTGTCGTCAGTATCGCAAAAAGATATGTGGGCAGAGGGATGCTCTTCCTGGATCTCATACAGGAAGGAAATCTCGGACTCATCAAGGCGGTTGAGAAGTTCGATTATCACAAAGGGTATAAGTTCAGTACTTATGCTACGTGGTGGATCAGGCAGGCCATCACAAGGGCCATCGCCGATCAGGCCAGAACAATCCGTATTCCGGTGCATATGGTTGAGACGATCAATAAGCTGATCCGTGTTTCCAGACAGCTTCTCCAGGAACTGGGGAGGGAGCCTCTCCCGGAGGAGATCGCCAAGGAACTGGACATGCCCGTTGAGCGCGTGAGAGAGATTCTGAAAATATCTCAGGAACCGGTTTCGCTGGAGACTCCGATCGGTGAAGAAGAGGACAGCCATCTTGGAGATTTTATTCAGGATGATAATGTGCCGGTACCGGCTGAGGCTGCGGCACAGACGCTTCTGAAAGAACAGCTGGATGAGGTCCTGAATACGCTGACAGAGAGGGAACAGAAAGTCCTGAGACTGCGGTTTGGAATGAATGACGGGCGCGCGCGCACTCTTGAGGAAGTCGGAAAAGAGTTTGACGTTACGAGGGAGCGTATCAGACAGATCGAGGCAAAAGCGCTCAGAAAGCTCCGTCATCCCAGCAGAAGCAGAAAGCTCCGGGATTATCTCGACTAGGAAGGCGAAGAGATCAGTATATGGAATTATCAAGAAGATTACAGGCGGTCGCAGATCTTGTGACCGCCGGATATAAAGCGGCAGATATCGGGACGGATCATGCATATATTCCGATTTTTCTTGTGAAAAACGGCAGAATTCCCTGTGCCATAGCTGCTGATGTGAATGAAGGTCCTCTGGAGCGCGCGCGTATGCACGTGAAAGAGAATGAGCTGGAAGACTGGATTGAACTGAGAATATCGGACGGATTCGTGTCATTTAAGCCGGGAGAGGCAGAGTCTGCAGTAATCGCGGGGATGGGAGGCAGCCTGATGATGCGCATCCTCAGTGAGGGCGCTGAAGTTGTCCGCTCATTGAGGGAGTGTATCCTGCAGCCTCAGTCAGAGATTGAAAAAGTCAGAACCTTTCTTTTAGAGGAAGGTTTTTTGTTTATTGAAGAAAATATGGTAGAGGAGGATGGCAAGTTTTATCCCATGATGAAAGTGCGTCCTCCGAAATCCTCTGTGACGGGCGGAAAAGTGCCGGAACATAAGGAAGCAGGACCGTGGAATGAGACTGAACTCAGATACGGAAGGCTGCTTCTGGAAAGCAGGAATCAGGTGCTTCGACGTTTCCTGGAGAGGGAAATCAGAATAAAGAAAGAAATTCTGTCTTCCATTGAAGAACGGGATTCGGACAGAGTCCTTCTTCGAAAACAACAATTGATGAAAGAACTGGAATATGCAGAGAAAGGGATGGAATACTATGTTATGCAGAGAGATTATGCAGGTGATTGAGGCGTCGTATCCAAGGAAAGCAGCACTGGACTTTGACAATGTGGGGCTTCTTGCGGGCCGGTCGGATAAAGAAGTGGAGCGGGTCTATCTTGCACTGGACGCGACGGATGCGGTGATTGACCGGGCAATCCGTGCGGGGGCGGGTATGCTTATAACTCATCATCCCCTTATTTTTTCTGCGGTAAAGAAGGTGACGGATGAGGACTTTATTACCCGCCGCGTCATTAAACTGATCAGAAATGATATCTCTTATTATGCCATGCATACCAATTATGATGTGCTCGGCATGGCAGAGCTTTCGGAAAAAATACTCGGAATAAAGGATACGGAAGTACTGGATGTGACAATGGAGAATGAGAACGGAAAAACAGAAGGAATAGGCAGGATCGGCTCTCTTGAAAAGCCGATGACTCTGGAAGAGTGCTGTGTATATGTGAAGCACAGACTGAAACTGGGCAGTCTGAAAGTTTTTGGAGACATGGGGCGGAATGTAAGCCGGATGGCAGTATCCCCGGGGTCGGGAAAAAGCGCTATAGCGGCTGCTCTGCAGAAGGGGGCCGATGTCCTTGTGACGGGAGACATCGGACATCATGACGGACTGGATGCGGTTGAACAGGGGCTCGCAGTTATCGACGCAGGACATTACGGGACAGAATATATTTTTATCGATGATATGAAGCGTTTTCTCAACGATAAACTGCCCGTACTTGATGTCATAACAGATCCCGTCATTCATCCTTTCCAGGTAATATGACAATCAGACAGGAGGAAAAGAATGTCAAAAAGAATGTGCAGCGTGACAGTAGACGGACTGACCGTAAGTTATGAAGCGGGGACCACATACCGGGAGATTGCGGAAGAATTTCAGAAGAACTACCCCCATCAGATTGTACTGGCTTTTGTAGATGGATTCAGGCTTCAGGAGCTGAGAAAGCGGGTAAAAGAGGACTGCAGTCTGCACTTTGTTACAACTGCGGATGAAATCGGCCACGAAACATACAGACGGAGTATGTGCTTCCTTCTTGTCAAAGCGATTCATGATACGGCAGGGCATGACAGAATAAAGAGGGTCCGCGTCCACTTTTCTGTGGGAAAAGGATATTATTGCACTGTTGAAGGGGATGTTAAGCCTGACAGAGAATTCCTGCACAGAGTCGAGCTCCGCATGCGAGAGCTCTCATCGGAAAAAATCAGGATAGATAAGCGCTCCGTGCATACGGACGAGGCAATTGAACTTTTTCACAGACATGGAATGTATGATAAAGAAAGGCTCTTTATGTACAGACGGGTGTCAAAAGTGAATATATACAGTATGAATGAATTCGAAGACTATTATTACGGGTATATGGTTCCGGATGCAGGATGCCTGAAGTATTTCTCACTCTTCCCGTACGATGAGGGATTTGTGATACAGATGCCGTCCAGAGAGAAGCCGGAGGAAATACCGGACTTCAAACCGAGCCCCAAACTTTTCCGGGTATTGAAGGAATCCGTTGCATGGGGAGACCTTCAGGAGATCGATACGGTAGGTGCGCTCAATGACATGGTTACCCGGCACGACATGCGTGAGGTGGTTCTTGTCCAGGAAGCATATCAGGAGCGGAAGATCGGGGAGATCGCTTCTCAGATCGCAGCACGTCCGGATATAAAATTCGTGCTGATTGCAGGTCCGTCTTCTTCGGGAAAAACAACATTTTCTCATCGTCTGTCGATTCAGCTTCGGGCGAACGGACTGAAGCCCCATCCTATTGCTGTGGATAATTATTTTGTGGACAGGGAACACACTCCCAGAGACAAAGATGGAAATTATAATTTTGAATGTCTTGAGGCCATTGATATAGAAAAGTTCAATGAGGATATGGGAAATCTTCTGGCGGGAAAAGAGGTGTATCTTCCGGTGTTTAATTTTAAGACCGGCAGACGTGACTATGAACGCAAACCGAAGAAACTGGGAAAACACGATATCCTTGTTATCGAGGGAATTCACTGCCTGAATCCAAAGCTGACAGAAATGCTGAATGACTCCAATAAATTCAGAATTTACATCAGTGCGCTGACACAGATTAATATTGATGAACACAACAGGATTCCGTCGACAGACGGACGGCTGATCCGCAGACTTGTCAGAGATGCAAAAACACGGGGATCTTCTGCTTCAAGAACGATCGCAATGTGGCCCTCAGTGAGACGGGGGGAGGAGGAGAACATCTTTCCTTTTCAGGAACAGGCGGATGTGATGTTCAATTCGTCTCTTCTGTACGAACTGGCTGTTCTTAAACAGTATGTGGAGCCGCTGCTCTTTGCTGTTGACAGGGATTCCGAAGAATATCTCGAAGCCAAAAGGCTGTTGAAATTTTTTGACTATTTTGTGGGAATTGGAAGCGAATATGTGCCGACAAACTCCCTGTTGAGAGAGTTTATCGGCGGAGGATGCTTCAATGTGTGAAACTTTATTTATCAGCATATATCTTTTTTAAATTATCTATTCTCGCAGCTGCGTTCTGCAGAAGCAGATCTGCAATGGTAACAGCTGTCATGGACTCGATCACTACAACTGCGCGGGGGACAATGACCGGATCATGTCGCCCGCGTATCGAAATTTCGATATCTTCCCCGGACTCGTTGACCGTCTGCTGAGGGCGGGCGATGGAGGAGGTAGGCTTTATCGCTGCACGGAGAATCAGTCTGGAGCCGTCGCTCATGCCCCCCAGAGTTCCACCGGAGTGGTTTGTCTTTTTGCATACCCTGCCGTCCCTCATATAGAAAGGATCATTATTCTGACTGCCGACCGAACCGGCCGCGCGGAATCCGTCGCCGATCTCAACACCTTTGACGGCTCCCACAGACATTACAGCCTGCGCAAGAAGTGCGTCAAGCTTGTCAAAAACAGGTTCTCCAAGTCCTGTGGGCAGACCGTCTGCAGTACATTCTACAATGCCGCCGCAGGAATCTGTCTCCGCCATAAGGGTGCTGACGTATTCTCCGGCTTTTTCGGCGATGGCGTTGCTGGGCATGTAGAAACTGTTTTCGTTGATCTGGGAATAGTCATATTCAGACTCGTCCACGGTAAAAGGACCGACAGCCTTTGTGTAGGCGCGGAGAGAAATTCCCAGTTCATTGAGAAAGCGTGATGCAACCGCGCCGGCCGCGACTCTTCCGATGGTTTCACGGCCGGAAGAACGCCCTCCTCCGCGGTAATCCCGGAAACCGTATTTTTCTTTAAAAGGATAGTCTGCATGACCCGGGCGATAAGAGACGGAAATATTGCCATAGTCTTTTGAACGCTGATCCTGATTGCGGACCATGAGAGAGATCGGGGTCCCTGTAGTCTTTCCATCAAAAACACCGGAGAGGATCTCTACTGTATCTGATTCGTTTCGTCTTGTTGTATATCTGCTCTGTCCGGGTCTCCGCCGATCCAGGAAAACCTGTATATCCTCCTCAGAAAGAGAAATTCCGGCCGGACAGCCGTCAATGACTACGCCAACCGCGGGGCCGTGAGATTCGCCCCATGTTGTAATGCGGAATAATTTGCCAAATGATGAACCACTCATAAATAACCTTCCTTTCACCAATTATACACACATATTATGTTATTATATATGAAGATACCCGGCCGTGCAAGGCCGATACTGTACATTTTTAACTGTCCCGGTGTGTCCGGCGCCGGACGGGGATATGAAGAAGGCCTCTATATGCGCAGTATTCCCGCAATTTAAGAAAGAATTAACTGTACAATTGATATGTTTCGTAATATAATGAGGACTGGATATTGAAAAAGGAGAGGGAGACAATGAATAATAAGGAAGAAGGAACAAGATTCGGCACGCTTATTCCTGAAGAGTCTACCGACAGTATGTCAGCTGCTCCTGAGGATCAGACCGAATCGGCTGATAAGGATGATGCCTTTGAAGCAGAGAATGAGATGATAGAGGACGAATCTGACGGAATACCGGATGAGGATGCCGGAGAAACAGAGGAAGAAGATACAGAAGATGAGGATGTCATGGACGACGAGTCCGATGACGGAGAAATACCAGAAGATGAGGACGGATCTGAGGATATGTCTGTAAGCAATGTAGCAAAGAGAAGGAAAAGAAAACACAGAAAAAGGAAGACGGGAATGGGAAAGAAGCCATGGATCATTGCCGGGAGCATAGTTGGAGCTCTTGTCGTGATCTATCTTGGAATTTCTGCATTTTTTATCAGTCACTTTTATATTAATACTGAGATTAACGGGCAGAGCTTTTCGGGGAAAACGGTTTCGGATGTGGAGGAGTACATAAAAAATCAAGTTCAGGACTATGAACTTACTGTCATAGAACAGAATAATGAGACAGATGTCATCAAAGGAACAGATATCTCTCTTACATACCAGGAGAACAATGATATCGAAGACGCTTTAAGCGCGCAGAATCCGCTTCTCTGGCCGCTGGCTTTTTTTGAAAAGAGTTCAGCCAGCGTAACGATAGATGTGGGCTATGACGAGGATGCACTGGCAGAAAAGATCGAGTCCGTCAAGGCAGTTACTCAGGAGCAGACTCAGCCGGTTTCAGCGTACCCGAAATTCGATGGGAATTCTTTTGTGGTAGAACCTGAAGTTTATGGCACTGCTGTGGACAAGGAAGTTCTCACAGAAAAAATCAGAGAGTACATTACCGAGTTCAAGACGGAACTTAACATGATGGATGAAGAGTGCTATGTAATGCCGAAATATACGTCGGAATCCCCGGAGGTTCAGGCGGCCTGCGATACCATGAATGAATACTGCAAGGCAAGCATTACTTACACGATGGAAGATGAGAATGTGGTTGTCGACAAGACTCTGATCTCAACGTGGCTGAAATATGACGATAATATGCAGGTAAGCCTGGATGAGAATGCAGTCAGAGAATGGATGAGGGAATTCGGCAAAAAATATGATACAGTGGGAACCACAAGGACGATCACAACGCCCAATGGCAAGACCGCGGAGGTCTCCGGCGGTACATACGGATGGTCTGTTGACGAAGATTCGGAAACAAAGACTCTGATTGCAAGCATCAAAAACGGAGAAGTCACCGAGAAAGCACCATCATATGTGCAGGAAGCCGCATCTCACGGCGCACAGGACTGGGGAAATACCTATGTTGAAGTAGACCTGACAGATCAGCACATGTGGTATATCGTGGATGGATCTGTTGCCATGCAGACAGATGTGGTCACAGGTCTTCCTACGCCGGAACGGGAGACGCCGGCAGGAGTTTATTCTATTCTTGAAATGAAGAGAGACAAGACACTTGTGGGCGAGACTGACCCGGCAACCGGACAGCCCATTTACGAGACACCGGTTGCTTACTGGATGAGAGTCACATGGACGGGAATCGGATTCCATGACGCAACATGGCAGTCAGCCTTTGGCGGCAGCCGCTATCAGACCAACGGGTCACATGGCTGTATCAATATGCCGTATGACCAGGCCGCGGCTCTCTATGATATGCTCAGCGTAGGAACCCCGGTGGTGATGCATTATTAATGACGCCAATGAAAGAGACGGAAATAACAGATGTATGAATTACTGAAAAAAGACGGAATGGCAAAGCGGGGACGCTTTCACACTGTTCACGGAACGGTCGAAACACCGGTATTTATGAATGTGGGAACTGTGGCTGCGATCAAGGGAGCGGTTTCCACGGATGATTTGAGAGAGATCAAAACGCAGGTGGAGCTTTCGAATACATATCATCTTCATGTCCGCCCGGGCGATGAAGTTATAAAAAAGCTCGGAGGACTGCACAGATTTATGAACTGGGACCGGCCGATACTTACGGATTCAGGCGGGTTTCAGGTGTTTTCGCTGGCGTCGCTCAGAAAAATCCGCGAGGAAGGCGTGCATTTTTATTCTCATATAGACGGACGAAAGATTTTTATGGGACCGGAGGAAAGTATGCGGATACAGTCCAATCTGGCCTCCACAATCGCGATGGCTTTTGATGAGTGTCCGTCAAGTGTGGCCGACAGGAAGTATATGGCTGATTCGGTGGCACGTACAACCCGATGGCTGAAACGGTGCAAGGATGAGATGGCAAGACTGAATTCGCTTCCGGATACAATCAATCCTCATCAGATGCTTTTCGGCATCAATCAGGGAGGCGTGTATGAAGATATCCGGATCGAACACGCGCAGCAGATTACAGAACTGAACCTGGACGGATATGCAATAGGCGGTCTTGCTGTTGGCGAAAGCCATGAGGAGATGTATCGCATTCTGGACGCTGTAGCCGGATATCTCCCGCAGGACAAGCCGACCTATCTGATGGGAGTGGGAACACCGGCTAATATACTGGAAGCTGTTGACAGGGGAGTGGATTTCTTTGACTGTGTTTATCCATCGAGAAACGGGAGGCACGGACATGTATATACCAATCATGGGAAAATGAACCTGTTCAATGCCAAATATGAGCTTGATGACAGACCGATCGAAGAGGACTGCGGGTGTCCGGCGTGCAGAAGCTACAGCAGAGCGTATATCAGACATCTGCTGAAGGCGAAAGAAATGCTCGGAATGCGTCTTTGTGTACTGCATAACCTCTATTTCTACAATACAATGATGGAAGAAATACGGGATGCAATCGATGCGGGAGAATACAAGGCCTACAAAAAGCATAAGCTGGAAGGGCTCAATGCACATCTGAACAATAAGTAACAGAGATTGTTCACGCAGGAAAATAGCGGCTTTTACAGTGCTAAAATTTTCAAAAAGGCTTGAAGTATCTGGAAATATTGTGTATAGTAATCTTATTGTGTAACATAAGGAGTTAGGAGGATATACAATATGGATATGATAGGCATAATCGTGCTTTATGCCGTTGTTATCGGCGGTATGTGGTTCCTGCTGATGCGCCCGCAGAAAAAGGAGCAGAAGAGAGTGCAGGCCATGCTTGCGACGATGGAAGTGGGAGATACGGCATTGACGACAAGCGGTTTTTACGGTGTTATCATTGATATTACAGATGACGATGTGATCGTTGAATTCGGCAATAATAAAAACTGCCGTATACCGATGCAGAAATCAGCGATTGCACAGATAGAAAAACCGAACGCAGAATAGTTTTTCAGACGATTTCGGACCGGAGGGATAAGGATCCCTCCGGTTTTGTTTTTCAGCTTCAGCGGGACAACAAAGAATCAGAGTGCCCTCTATTTTTTAGCCTTAACTACTTGAAAGATACTATAAAATGAGGTATGATTAAAAATAGTATTTTTGCATTGGAAGGATGAATTGATATGGAGATGAAGATCGGAGTTATAAAAGGGGATGGGATCGGACCGGAGATCGTTGATGAGGCACTGAAAGTTCTGAATAAGGTCGCTGAAGTATACGGACATTCCCTTTCCTATACACAGCTTCTGATGGGAGGCGCATCGATTGACGAATACGGAGTCCCGCTTACTGACGAGACTCTGAAACTGGCGAAAGAAAGCGATGCCGTACTCATGGGATCTATCGGAGGAGATGCAAAAACCTCCCCCTGGTATCAGCTTGAGCCGTCGAAACGGCCGGAGGCCGGACTGCTTGCTCTCAGAAAAGGCCTGAATCTTTTTGCAAATCTGAGACCGGCTGTCCTTTATGAGGAACTGAAAGGAGCCTGCCCGTTAAAAGAAGAGATCGCTGACAGAGGTTTTGATATGATGATCATGCGCGAACTGACGGGAGGACTCTACTTCGGCGCAAGAAGCACCGAAATGATAGACGGCGTCCTTACTGCGAAAGATGAACTTACATATAATGAAAATGAGATCCGGAGAATCGCAGTAAGAGCGTTTGATATCGCCATGAAGCGCAGAAAAAAGGTTACCAGCGTTGATAAGGCGAATGTGCTTGATTCTTCCAGACTATGGAGAAAGATTGTGGAAGAGACTGCTGCAGATTATCCGGAAGTTGAATTGGAGCATATGCTTGTTGATAACTGTGCGATGCAGCTTGTAAAAGATCCGGCTCAGTTTGACGTTGTTCTTACAGAGAATATGTTTGGAGATATTCTGTCAGATGAAGCAAGCATGGTTACAGGGTCAATCGGAATGCTTGCTTCCGCCAGTCTGAATGAGACAAAATTCGGTCTGTATGAACCGAGCGGAGGTTCTGCACCGGATATCGCAGGTAAGGGAATCGCAAATCCGATTGCGACAATTCTGTCAGCGGCGATGATGCTCAGATACTCCTTTGACCTTGACAGGGAAGCGGATGCCATAGAGAAAGCAGTTGCGGATGTTCTTCGGGACGGTTACCGCACGATTGATATTATGTCAGAAGGGAAAAGACAGATCGGTACCAGGGAGATGGGGGACAGGATCTGTTCATATATAATGTAGATCAGACAGAAAGTGAGGAGATAAGGATGAGAAGTGATACAGTAAAAAAAGGAGTACAGCAGGCGCCCCACCGTTCCCTGTTTAATGCTCTTGGAATGACAGAGGAAGAGCTGGACAGACCTCTGATCGGAGTAGTCAGTTCCTACAATGAGATTGTACCCGGACATATGAATCTGGACAAAATTACCGAGGCAGTCAAGATGGGGGTTGCCATGGCCGGCGGCACACCGATCGTGGTCCCGGCGATTGCGGTATGTGATGGAATTGCAATGGGACATATCGGTATGAAATATTCTCTTGTGACCAGGGATCTGATTGCGGATTCTACAGAGGCTCTCGCAATGGCCCATCAGTTTGACGGACTTGTTATGATACCGAATTGCGATAAAAATGTACCTGGACTTCTGATGGCGGCGGCAAGAGTGAATATTCCGACAATATTTGTCAGCGGAGGTCCGATGCTGGCCGGGCATGTAAAAGGAGACAAGACCAGTCTCTCCAGCATGTTTGAGGCCGTTGGAGCTCACGCTGCGGGAAAAATTACCGATGAAGATCTCTGCGAATTTGAGAGCAAGGCATGCCCCACATGCGGATCCTGTTCGGGTATGTATACGGCAAACAGCATGAACTGTCTGACAGAGGCGCTGGGAATGGGACTCAGAGGAAACGGGACCATTCCTGCGGTATATTCTGCAAGAATCCAGCTCGCAAAGCATGCCGGAATGCAGGTTATGGAACTTGTGAGAAAGAATATCCGCCCAAGGGATATTATGACGGAAGATGCGATACTCAATGCTTTGACTGTGGATATGGCTCTCGGCTGTTCAACGAACAGTATGCTTCATCTCCCGGCTATTGCCCATGAGATAGGAATGGATTTTGAAATAGATTTTGCAAATACAATCAGTGAGAAAACCCCGAATCTCTGTCACCTTGCTCCGGCTGGTCATACTTATATTGAAGATCTGAATGAAGCCGGCGGTGTTTACGCGGTGATGAATGAGCTGAACAAGAAGGGACTTCTTCATACAGACTGCATGACGGTTACCGGAAAGACGATCGGTGAGAACATAGCCGGATGTGAGAACAAGAATCCTGAGGTAATCCGTCCGATCGATAATCCGTACTCTGAAACAGGAGGACTGGCGGTACTGAAAGGAAATCTTGCTCCGGACGGCAGTGTTGTGAAACGTTCTGCGGTATGTGACGAGATGCTTGTACATGAAGGACCTGCACGCATCTTTGAGAGCGACGAGGAAGCGACGGAAGCGATCAAGAGCGGGAAAATCAATCCCGGCGATGTGATCGTTATCCGTTACGAGGGACCGAAAGGCGGCCCCGGAATGAGAGAAATGCTGAATCCCACCTCGGCTATTGCCGGATATGGGCTCGGATCTTCGGTCGCGCTTATTACCGATGGAAGATTCAGCGGCGCCTCAAGGGGAGCCTCAATAGGACATGTGTCTCCGGAAGCAGCTGTGGGAGGCCCCATTGCTCTTGTTGAAGAGGGGGATATCATCAAGATCAATATTCCGGAACTGAAACTGGAATTGGATATATCTGATGAGGAAATGGCTGAGAGAAAAGCAAAATGGCAGCCAAGAGAACCGAAAGTAAAGACCGGATATCTGGCAAGATACGCAGCCATGGTGACTTCGGGAAACCGTGGTGCGATTCTTGAGATACCAAAGAATAACCAGTAAATAACCAGGAGGAATGCGCCATGCAGTTAAATGGAGCGGAGATTGTAATAGAGTGCTTGAAAGAACAGGGGGTTGATACAGTTTTCGGATATCCGGGCGGAGCGATTCTGAATGTATATGATGAATTGTACAAACACCGCAGTGAGATCCGTCATATTCTGACTTCCCATGAACAGGGGGCATCTCATGCGGCGGACGGTTATGCCCGCGCCACCGGAAAAGTAGGAGTATGCCTGGCTACGAGCGGACCGGGAGCTACAAATCTTGTGACCGGAATCGCAACGGCATATATGGATTCAATTCCCATTGTGGCTATTACCTGCAATGTAGGAGTGCCGCTTCTGGGAAAAGACAGTTTCCAGGAAATTGACATTACGGGCATTACAATGCCGATTACGAAATATAGTTTTATTGTAAAAGATGTAAAAAAGCTGGCTGATACGATCCGCAAGGCTTTCCGTATTGCAAAAAGCGGAAGGCCCGGCCCGGTTTTGATCGATATACCGAAGGATGTCACTTCAAACGTCACAGAGTATATTCCCGAGGAACCGGGAAAGCAGGCCGAACCGGACTCTTTTATCAGTGAAGAGGAGATTAGCCGTGCTGTGGAGCTTATAGAGAAAGCCAGAAAGCCTTTTGTTTTTGTAGGAGGTGGTGCGGTACTCTCGGGAGCGAACGAAGACCTGATGCGTTTTGTCGATCTCGTTGATGCTCCGGTTACGGATTCTCTGATGGGAAAAGGAGCTTTCCCGGGCACGGATCCACGTTATACGGGCATGCTTGGGATGCATGGAACCAAAGCCTCCAACTACGGAGTCAGCGAATGCGATCTCCTGATTGTTTTCGGGGCAAGGTTCAGCGACAGAGTGACGGGAAATACGGAGACTTTTGCCAAAAATGCGAAGATTCTTCAGTTTGATATCGATCCGGCGGAGATCAATAAAAATGTAATAATCGATGCACAGGTTGTCGGTGATCTCAAAGCTGCACTGAAAAAGGTAAACAGCAGGCTTACAAGGCAGGATCATCACGAATGGCTGGAAAAAGTGGGAGAGTATAAGAAAAAATACCCTCTGAAATATCATCCGGACGCTCTGACAGGACCGTTTATTGTAGAAGAGATCTACCGCCAGACACAGGGAGACGCTCTGATTGTGACGGAAGTCGGTCAGCATCAGATGTGGGCGGCGCAGTACTACAAATATACAAAACCCAGGACTCTGCTTACCTCAGGCGGACTGGGAACGATGGGATACGGACTGGGGGCGGCTCTTGGAGCAAAGACAGGATGCCCGGACAAAACGGTTGTCAATATTGCGGGGGATGGCTGCTTCCGTATGAACATGAACGAGATTGCGACAGCAGTCCGTCACAATATTCCGATCATAGAAGTGGTAGTCAATAACCATGTGCTCGGAATGGTACGTCAGTGGCAGGATCTGTTCTACGATGAAAGATATTCAGCTACTGTTCTCAGAGACGCAGTGGATTTCGTGAAGCTTGCCGAGTCTATGGGCGCAGTCGGAATACGTGCAGAGACACAGGAACAGTTCAGAAAAGCATTCGCAGATGCTCTCGGCATGGGACGTCCGGTTGTTATTGACTGTCAGATTGACAGTGATGATAAAGTATGGCCCATGGTGGCACCGGGAACTGCGATCAGCGATGCGTTTGATGAGGATGACATGAAAAAGAAAAAGGGAGGTAACTAAAATGAGCAGAGTGTATAATTTTTCGGCAGGACCGGCAGTTCTGCCCGAAGAAGTGCTGAGAGAGGCAGCGGATGAGATGCTGGATTACCGCGGAACCGGCATGTCGGTTATGGAGATGAGCCATCGCTCAAAAGCGTTTGAGCAGATTATAACCGAAGCGGAGCAGGATATCAGAGATCTGATGGGAATACCTGACAATTATAAGGTGCTCTTTCTTCAGGGCGGTGCTTCACAGCAGTTTGCAATGATCCCCATGAACCTTATGAAAAATCGTGTCGCGGACTATATCATCACAGGTCAGTGGGCCAAAAAAGCTGCAAAAGAAGCTGAAAAATATGGAAAAGTAAACAGAATCGCTTCTTCGGAAGACAAGACCTTTTCGTATATTCCGGACTGCTCGGATCTGCCTGTTTCAGAGGATGCGGATTATGTCTATATCTGTGAAAATAATACGATCTATGGAACGAAATTTAAAAAACTTCCGAATACAAAAGGAAAGACACTTGTTGCCGACGTATCCTCCTGTTTTCTTTCAGAGCCTGTCGATGTGGCAAAATACGGTGTGATCTATGGCGGAGTTCAGAAGAACATCGGTCCGGCCGGCGTCGTAATCGTAATCATACGGGAAGATCTGATCACGGAAGATGTCCTTCCGGGAACACCGACCATGCTTACATATAAAACGCATGCGGATGCGAAATCACTTTACAATACACCGCCGGCATACGGAATCTATATCTGCGGCAAGGTATTCAAATGGATCAAATCAATGGGCGGTCTGGAGGCCATGAAGGAGAGAAATGAGAAGAAAGCGAAAGTTCTCTACGATTTCCTTGATCAGAGCAGGCTTTTCAAAGGCACTGTAGTAAAAGAGGACCGCTCACTTATGAATGTGCCTTTCATTACGGGGAATGCAGACCTGGATGCGAAATTTGTAAAGGAAGCGAAAGAAGCTGGGCTTGAGAACCTGAAAGGACACAGGACAGTGGGAGGCATGCGAGCAAGCATTTATAATGCAATGCCCTACGAAGGAGTTGTGGCGCTCGTGGAATTCATGAAGAAATTTGAAGAGGAGAATCTGTAAAATGTATAAATATCATTGCCTGAATCCAATCTCCCATGTCGGACTGGAGCGTTTGGATGAAAATTATGTGAAGACAGAGGATGCCGGAGATGCGGATATTATTCTTGTGCGCAGCGCCAAGATGCACGATATGGAATTCGGACCGAATCTGAAGGCAATCGCCCGTGCCGGTGCCGGGGTGAATAATATTCCTCTTGACAGATGCGCGGAGGATGGAATCGTAGTATTCAATACTCCGGGGGCCAATGCAAACGGTGTAAAAGAGCTTGTTATTGCCGGTATGCTTCTGGCGGCGCGCGATATTATCGGAGGCATAAACTGGGTACAGGAACACGAAGAAGACGGGGATATCGCCAAAGTCACAGAGAAGAAGAAAAAGGCATTTGCCGGGACGGAACTTCAGGGGAAAAAACTCGGCGTTATCGGACTGGGTGCGATCGGAGTTCTTGTTGCAAACGCAGCAACAAATCTCGGAATGGACGTATACGGATATGATCCGTATCTGTCTGTGGAGTCAGCCTGGAAGCTGTCCCGTAACATCCACCATGCGAATACTGTGGATGAGCTCTACAAAGAATGTGACTATATTACCATTCATGTGCCGGCCCTTGAAGATACAAAGGGCATGATTGACAAAAATGCAATCAGCCTGATGAAGAAAAATGTTGTCGTTCTGAATTTTGCAAGAGATACACTTGTAAACAGCGAGGATATGGTGGATGCGCTTGTATCCGGAGCTGTAAAGTGCTATGTGACAGATTTCCCCACGCCGGAAATCGCAGGGGTAAAAGGCGCTATTGTGATTCCTCATCTTGGAGCATCTACCGAAGAATCGGAAGACAACTGCGCGAAAATGGCTGTTGATGAGATCAGAGATTTTATTGAGAACGGCAATATTTCACACTCTGTAAACTATCCGGACTGCACTCTGGGTGCAAAAGGTGAGGAGGACAGAATCACTGTATTCCATCATAATATTCCGAATATGCTCGGACAGTTTACATCTCTGCTTGCGCAGGAAGATATGAACATTCTTCTGATGACAAACAAGAGCAGAAAAGAATATGCATATACCGTAATGGACGTTGACAAGAAAGTTGACGATACAGTTGTGGAGAAACTCAAAGCGATCGACGGAGTTCTCAAGGTGCGCGTTATAAAATAGTTAAACGGATAAAAGAAAAAACTGCAGGGAGGCAGAATCTGAAAATCGGCTTCCCTGCAGTTTTTTCTTTTATGTGTATTTTCGATGAAATTAGAGTCTTTTGGGAAGAATTTATTGACAAAAACTGTATATATGTATACAATCATACAAGAATACGATTGTTTGTTACAGAAGGAGGAGACGATATCAGATGGAGGACAGAAAAGTTTTTTTAAACAGGCACACCAATCTTCTGGAGCTGGAAGAACATATGTACCCGCTTGTAGATGTGGAGACCCCGAACGTCTTCCGGAACCTGTTCCGGTATGACGAGATACCGAAGATAGCGTTTAATGACAGAATTGTCCCGCATAACATGCCGGATGAGATATGGATCACAGATACTACTTTTCGCGACGGACAGCAGTCAAGGGCGCCCTATACGACGGATCAGATCGTGACGATTTATGATTATCTTCATCGGCTCGGGGGACCGAAAGGGAAGATTCGTCAGAGTGAGTTTTTCCTCTACAGTAAAAAAGACAGGGACGCAGTATACCGCTGCCTTGAAAAAGGTTATGATTTTCCTGAGGTTACAAGCTGGATACGGGCCAGCAGAAAAGATTTTGAACTGGTTCGTGAAATCGGACTGAAAGAGACCGGGATTCTGGTCAGCTGTTCGGATTATCATATTTTCTATAAACTGAAAATGACAAGAAGACAGGCGCTGGAGCACTATCTGTCCGTTATTAGGGAATGTCTGGAAGTGGGAATCCGCCCGAGATGCCATCTTGAGGACATTACCCGTTCTGATATCTATGGCTTTGTTATTCCGTTCTGCCTTGAGCTGATGAAACTGATGGATGAGTATAAGATACCGATCAAGATCAGAGTGTGTGATACAATGGGATATGGGGTGAATTACCCGGGAGCCGTAATCCCCCGCTCTGTTCCGGGGATTATTTACGGTATCATGACGCATGCAGGTGTTCCGAGCGAGCTGATTGAATTCCACGGACATAATGATTTTTATAAAGCGGTGAACAATTCCACCGCAGCCTGGCTTTACGGGGCGTGCGGAGTGAACTGCTCTCTGTTCGGCATCGGCGAAAGGACCGGAAATACTCCGCTTGAGGCGATGGTATTTGAATATGCGCAGCTGAGAGGAACGCTTGACGGCATGGATACCAGGGTGATTACTGAACTGGCCGAATATTATGAGAAGGAAATCGGTTACCATATTCCGCCTTCCACACCATTTGTAGGCAGGAACTTTAACGTCACAAGAGCAGGGATCCATGCGGATGGAATGATGAAGAATGAAGAGATCTATAATATTTTCGATACGGAGAAGTTTCTTGGACGGCCGGCGCTTGTGGCGGTTTCCAACACTTCCGGAGCGGCCGGGATCGCATACTGGATCAATGCGTGGTATAAGCTTCCGGAGGAACGCCGGGTAGATAAAAGTTCTCCACTGGTAGTGAAAATGAAAGAGTGGGTGGACAAAGAATATGAAGATGGGAGAGTTACGGTCTTGACAGATGAAGAATTAGTTGACAAAATAAACAGTGTATGTGATGAACTGCATATTACACTGTAACCAGGAGGACTTCAGATGGAAGAATATCAGGAACATTCTCTCGGAGGACGCGTGTTTCAGAAGATACGCGAAGATATACTCAGGGGCAAATATAAAGAACATGATGAGCTGAGAGAAACTACGCTGGGCAAAGAGCTGGGGGTGAGCCGCACGCCGGTTCGCGAAGCGTTAAGACAGCTTGAGCTGGAGGGCCTTGTCACGATTATACCGAATAAAGGGGCATATGTGACGGGGATTTCCCAAAAGGATATCCGGGATATCTATGTAATCCGTTCCATGCTGGAAGGACTGTGCGCACGCTGGGCCGCTCAGCATATCAGCGAAGAACAGCTGGATGAACTTGAAGAAACGATACTCCTTTCAGAATTCCAGATGAAAAAAGGGAGCGGATTCAGTACAGAACAGATTACGGTTCTTGACGGCCGGTTTCATACAATACTCTATGAAGCGTCGGGCAGCCGGATCCTGGGACATCTTCTGAGTGATTTTCACAACTATGTGCGTGCAGCCAGAAAATCTTCCATAGTGTCAGAAGAAAGAGCACGAAAATCCATCAGGGAACACAAACAGATTCTCCGTGCCATCAGGGACGGAGACGAAGAGCTCGCAGAACAGCTTGCGAATGAGCATATCCTTCATGTAATTCAGAATCTGAAGAAGCAGGGATATGACAAGATGTAAAACAGGCTTATGCGGCCTGCAGCAAAAATATTCAGAAGGAGACAGCAGAGATGGAAAAAATCAAAATGACAACCCCGCTTGTAGAGATGGACGGGGATGAAATGACAAGAATCTTGTGGAAAATGATTAAGGAAGAGCTTCTTGAGCCCTACATAGATCTTAAGACAGAGTACTATGATCTCGGACTGGAACACAGAAACGAGACAAATGATCAGGTGACCGTAGATTCGGCTCTTGCTACAAAGAAATATAAAGTTGCGGTAAAATGTGCGACAATTACTCCGAATGCCGCACGTATGGATGAATATGATCTGAAAGAAATGTGGAAGAGCCCGAACGGTACGATTCGTGCGATACTGGACGGAACTGTTTTCCGCGCTCCGATCGTTGTAAAAGGAATTGAACCGTGTGTTAAGAACTGGAAGAAACCGATTACTATCGCCAGACATGCGTACGGCGACGTATACAAGGGAAGCGAGATGAAGATCCCGGGCGCCGGAAAAGTTGAACTGGTTTACACTGCGGAAGACGGAACGCAGACCAAGGAACTTGTACATGAATTTGACGGACCGGGTATCGTACAGGGAATGCACAATCTGAACAAATCCATTGAGAGTTTTGCGAGAAGCTGTTTCTCCTACGCGCTTGATACGAAACAGGATCTGTGGTTCGCAACCAAGGATACGATTTCCAAAAAATATGATCATACATTCAAGGATATCTTCCAGGAAATTTATGATGCGGAGTATGATGAGAAGTTCAGAGAGGCGGGCATTGAATACTTCTATACATTGATTGATGATGCCGTTGCCCGTGTGATGAAGTCCGAGGGAGGATATATCTGGGCATGCAAGAACTATGACGGAGACGTTATGAGCGACATGGTATCTTCTGCGTTTGGCTCACTCGCCATGATGACTTCCGTACTTGTATCTCCGGAAGGATATTATGAGTATGAGGCTGCGCATGGTACGGTACAGCGTCATTACTATAAGCATCTGAAAGGCGAGGAGACATCAACAAACTCTGTGGCAACGATCTTTGCATGGACCGGAGCACTACGCAAGAGAGGCGAACTGGATGGCAACAAAGATCTTATGGAATTTGCCGACAGACTGGAGAAAGCGACCATCGATACGATTGAGGCTGGTGAGATGACAAAAGATCTGGCTCTGATCACAACGATTGAAAATCCGACTGTGCTCAACAGCGAAGGATTTATCAAAGCGATCGCAAAGAGACTGTAATTACATCTGCCGGACGGTGTTGATTGAAAAAGGAGCGGTGTTGTATGACACCGCTCCTTTTATTCGGCAAGTTCTTCCCACAGTTCATAGAGCTCTTCCAGACGGCTTTCATTGGCACTGTGTTCTTCGGCCAGCTGCTGACATTTTACGGAGTTGGAGTAGACCTCTTCCAGAGTCATCTCGTGATCAATTTCGCTGTTGCGTTCTTCCAGGCGGCTGATTTCTTCCTCAGTCTTTTTCAGATCATTTTTCCGTTTACGCTCCCTTGCCTGCTGTTCTTTCTGTTCCTGCCAGCTGAGTTTCGAATCTGATACGGCAGAGGCGGATGGAGTTGTGTTCTCTCCGGCTGCGGAAGAATACGCCTGTGTCAGCTCATCTTTTTTCTCAAGATAGTAATCATAGTTCCCGATATAGTTTATAAATGTCTGATTGACAAGTTCCAGTATCCTTGATGCAGTCTGATTGATGAAATAACGGTCGTGAGAGACATAGAGCACGGTTCCGCTGTAACTGTTCAGCGCCTCTTCCAGAATCTCCTTGGATGTGATGTCCAGGTGGTTGGTAGGCTCATCCAGGATGAGAAAATTGGCCTCTGAGAGCATGAGCTTTGCCAGAGAAACCCTGCCTTTCTCTCCGCCGCTCAGGGAACGTATCTCCTTAAATACATCATCTCCGGTAAACTGAAAGGCAGCGAGAGTACTTCGTATCTGCGTGTTGTTCAGCGAAGGATAGTCATCTGAGATTTCATCAAAAATTGTTTTATCATCATGCAGGACGTGATGCTCCTGGTCATAGTATCCAACAGAGACTTTCGCCCCCAGGGTAAAGGAGCCGCTGTCAGCCAGGATAACCTGATTAAGTATCTTGAGAAGCGTGGTTTTTCCGGTGCCGTTGTCCCCGATTATGGCAACGTGCTCACCACGTTTTATTTCAAAATTAACATCCTGAAACAGAATCTGATCGTCAAAGCGTTTGGAGAGATGCTCCACAGTCAGAACATCATTGCCGCTTATGCAGGAAGGCTCAAGAGTGAGGTGCATCTCGCGCACTGTTTCGGCCGGTTTGTCAACGGGAGTCATTTTTTCAAGCATCTTTTCCCTGCTTTCAGCTCTTCGTATGGATTTTTCCCGGTTAAAGGACCGCAGTTTCTCTATCACGGCCTGCTGATGGCGGATTTCACGCTGCTGATTCAGATATTCTTTGAGCCTGGCATCTCGGATCTGCTGCTTCTTTTCAGAATATGCCTTATAGTTTCCCATATAGGTCCGCAGTTCCCCGTTTTCTATCTCAATGACTTTGGTTACGACACGATTCAAAAAGTATCTGTCGTGAGATACAATGAATACCGCGCCGGGATAATTCATGAGAAATGTTTCCAGCCAGGACACGGAATTCAGATCCAGGTGGTTGGTAGGCTCATCCAGAAGCAGAATATCCGGTCTGGTGAGCAGAAGTTTTCCGAGAGATACCCGGGTTTTCTGTCCTCCCGAGAGCGTATCTGTCTTTTTGGAAAAATCCTCTTCTTCAAAACCCAGCCCCTTTAAAACCCCGATGATCTCACTTTCACATGCATAGCCGTTCCTGGATTCAAATTCGGACTGAAGACGGTTGTATGTATCAAGCCGGGATTTCAGTTCGTCACCGGAAAGCGATTTCAGCTCTGACTCAATGGATCGCAGCTGCTGCTCAAGTGAAATGACATCAGCCTTAGCGCTTTTAAGTTCTTCATAAATCGTGCTCCCGGGAAGAAGATTCTGATGCTGGGCAAGATATCCGATCGTACGCCCCTTTGAGAGGGTGACATCTCCTTTGTCCAGAGGTTCCTCTCCCATGATCATCTTAAGTATCGTTGACTTGCCCGCTCCGTTTACTCCGACGAGGGCGGCTTTTTCGCGATCCTCAATATGAAAAGAGCCGTTTTCAACTATAATATGTTCTCCGAATGCTTTGCTGATATTATGACATGCGAGTATCATGATACTCCTCCTGATATAATCTTTGCCGGAAAAGGTCTGAGAAGTATCTCAGATACAATCCCAGTTTACCATTATAACGTAATTGGCGGAAAATACAAGATGAAGAAAAGTTTGACAGAAGAAAAAGTCTTCTATATAATAAGCATAGATCAAAAATGGAGGGCGATAAGTTTGGAGCATAGAGGAATATCCCGTGCTGTAATATCAAGGCTTCCAAGATATTACAGATATCTGGGCGACCTGCTGGAGATGGGCGTAGAAAGGATTTCATCCAGTGACTTGAGTAAGAAAATGCATGTTACCGCATCACAGATACGACAGGATTTGAATAATTTTGGCGGATTTGGACAGCAGGGATATGGTTATAATGTGAAATATCTTTACACAGAGATCGGGAAGATCCTCGGGTTGGACCAGAACCATAATTTTATCATCATAGGAGCAGGCAATCTTGGACAGGCGCTTGCAAATTATGCAGCTTTTGAACGGAGCGGATTTATTCTGAAGAGTCTGTTTGACGTAAATCCCCGTCTTGAGGGGGTTTCTATAAGAGGAATCCCGGTAAGAATGATGGATGAGCTCGAGGGTTTCCTGCACGATAATGATATTGAGATTGCCGCGCTGACGATTCCGAAGTCAAAGGCGATAGAGGTCGCTGATATTCTGGTGGCCAATGGCATCAAGGGCATCTGGAATTTTGCACATACAGATCTGACGTTGCCGAAAGATGTGGTTGTGGAGAGCGTACACCTGTCCGACAGTCTGATGCAGCTTTCTTATAATATCAGCCGCAGAAACGATGGAAAGAGAAAATAAAGCAAAAGACAGAGACCCCGCAGTTCGCTGCGGGGTATTTGAAAATAGTGGAAAGAAAGGAACGACTGCAATGAGATATCTTCCGAATGGAACTCAGATGAAGAAGGCGGATGAGTATACCATACAGACAATAGGTATTCCATCCATTGTCCTGATGGAGAGAGCGGCTCTGAAGGTCGTGGAGGCTATGGAGAATGCCGGAATCGACCTGAGCAGGCCGCTCATCGTATGTGGAAGCGGAAACAACGGCGGAGATGGCTTTGCTGCCGCAAGGCTTCTGCGGGAGAAGGACTGTGATGTGTCTGCACTGTTTGTCGGCAGAGAGGAATCTATGAGCCAAGAGTGCAGACTGCAGAGAGATATTGTGCGGAATTCAGGCATTGAAGTGCTCACGGGATTCCCGGAAAAGGAATATAGTGTTATAGTGGATGCCGTGTTCGGGGTGGGCCTGAGCCGTGAAATCACCGGGCATTATGATAAGGTGATCCGGTGGATGAACGAACGGAAGGGACAGAAGGTCGCAATCGATATCCCGTCGGGAATCTGTTCCTGCACAGGGAGAGTTCTCGGAAATGCGTTCAGGGCGCAGATCACAGTGGCTGTCGAATGCGAGAAGCTGGGCTGTGCTCTGTTTCCGGGAAAGAATTACGCGGGCAGAACCATAGTTGTTCCGATCGGAATTGACAAGAGTGTACTGTCTGATATGAATGATATATGTTTTACCTACAATATGGGAGAGCTTCCGGCTCTTCTCCCTGCGAGGAAGGAAGATTCCCATAAGGGAAGTTACGGGCGGATTCTTATGATAACGGGAAGCAATGGGATGGCGGGCGCGTCTTTCCTGTCCGCCTGTGCAGCTTATTCCGTTGGAGCAGGGCTGGTTCAGATTTACACATCGGAGGCTAACCGGCCTGTTCTTCAGCAGCTCCTTCCGGAAGCTGTCATGTCAACTTATACGGAATTTGACGCAGACAGACTTGATGAACTCCTTGAGTGGGCGGATGTCGTGTGCATAGGCTGTGGCCTTGGACAGAGCAGCCTGTCTGAAAAAATATTTGTCCATACCATGAAAAATGTAAGGGTTCCCTGTGTAATCGACGCAGATGGGCTGAATCTGCTCAGCAGACATATGGACCTGCTTGAACAGTGTGAAAATAACCGCTTTGTCTTAACACCTCACATGAAAGAAATGTCCCGTCTGACGGGCAGGAGTGTAGAGTCGATCTCCGAAGACAGGATGAAGACCCTTGACCGGTTTACTGAGCGCTATCCGGCAGTCTGTGTACTGAAGGACAGCAGGACTGCAGTAGCTTGCAGAGGAAAACAGAAATTCCTCAATCTGGCGGGAAACAGCGCCATGGCGAAGGCCGGTTCGGGAGATGTGCTGGCAGGCGTGATCGCCGGATTTCTGGGACAGAAGATGGAGCTTTTCCAGGGAGCTGCGCTCGGTGTATGGGTTCATGCATGCGGAGGCGACAGGGCAAGGGATGCAATGGGGGAATACAGTGTTCTCGCCCGTGATCTTATCACCGGTATTCAAAAATGTATTAAAGAGGCAGAGGAGTACAGAAAATGATGAAACAGTATAACAGAGTGTGTGCGGAAATCGATCTGGACGCAGTCGCATATAATATGGAACAGATGAAAAAAAGGATCGGAGACAATGCCCGCCTGATCGGTGTGATCAAAACGGATGGTTACGGCCATGGAGCGGTCCCCATAGCCGAGATGTTTGAAGAGATGGATTACGTGTGGGGATACGCAGTGGCATGTATCGGTGAAGCGGTCGTGTTGCGGAAAAACGGCATAAAGAAACCGATTCTTATCCTTGGATGTGTTTTCCCGGATGAATATGAGACTATGATAGAGTATGATATCCGCGCAGCTGTCTATACGGAACAAATGGCGGAAGCGATGTCTGAAACAGCTGTCAGGATGGGAAAAAAGGCTTATTTTCATATAAAGGTCGATACGGGAATGGGCAGGATCGGCTTTCAGGTCAATGAAGAGAGCGCGGACGTCATAGAGAGGATCAGCCGCCTTCCGAATGTATGCATTGAAGGAATGTTTACTCATTTTGCAAAGGCGGATGAGAAAGACAAGACGTATACATTGCAGCAGCATGAAAAGTTCATGTGGATGAAAGCGGAAATGGAAAAGAGGAACATATCCATTTCGTATTTTGACTGTGATAACAGTGCGGGCATTATTGATTTTCCGGATATGAAGCATGATCTGGCAAGGGCGGGGATCTCCACATATGGTATGTATCCGTCAGATGAAGTGAATAAGAGTGCGGTTGATCTGAAGCCTGCGCTCAGGCTGACCAGTCATGTAAGCTTTGTCAAAGAGGTTGAGCCCGGGACTTCCATCAGTTACGGCGGTACATTTGTTGCACCGGAGAAGATGAAAGTTGCCACAATTCCGGTCGGATATGGGGACGGGTATCCCCGATCCCTCTCCAATAAGGGCAGCGTGCTGATCCATGGAAAACGTGCAAAGATACTTGGAAGAGTTTGTATGGATCAGTTTATGGCAGATGTTACGGGAATACCGGAAACGGAATTCATGGATGAGGTCACGCTGATCGGAAAGGACGGCAGCGATGAGATCACGGTGGAGGAACTTTCCGATCTGAGCGGAAGATTCAACTATGAATTTGTATGCTGTCTGGGCAGGAGAATTCCGCGTGTATATCGGAAAGGCGGCCGGATCGTCCGCCAGGTTGATTATTATTCGTAAAATATATGGAAATAGAAGAACACTGCGCATCTGAATGCGGTTATGGCTGAATACTTCTGATAAAACTGGAAATACTGAAGTATCGCAGCCGTCAGGCTGACAACTGTATCGGAAATCGGAGTGTGAGAAAATTGATGATCAGACGCGGAGATATATATTATGCTGATTTAAGCCCTGTGGTGGGATCGGAACAGGGAGGAATCCGGCCTGTTCTTGTGATACAGAACAATGTCGGCAACCGCCATAGCCCTACGATCATCTGCGCAGCCATTACTTCAAAAATGAACAAGGCAAAACTGCCTACTCATATAGAGCTCAGCGCTCAGGATTATAAAATTGTGAAAAATTCGGTTATTTTGCTTGAACAGATACGAACAATCGATAAACAGCGGCTGAAAGAGTTTGTATGTCATATAGATGCTTCCATGATGAAGAAAGTAAATGAGGCTATCCGGATCAGTCTTGAACTTTCTACATAGTTCATCTGCTGCAGAAGGGACGCTACGGTGTGTGCATATGATATGGTACGCTGCATGTTCAGGACAGGCAGACGTATTCTTGCTTGAGTTTCCGCAAACTGCATTGAAAAGATAGATATGTCTTCTCAAAGTACCAA
>CAKNHF010000032.1 GCA_930972465.1 uncultured Lachnospiraceae bacterium | reverse complement strand
AGGCATCCAGCGTCCAGTCTTTAAAGTTAAAGCTGAGCCCCTGATTGTTCAGCACATTCGGATCCATGAAAGAAGCCAGCACCACGTATACCAGGGGAACAAATACTGCCAGTACAAACAGTCCGAGCAGCGTATATCCGACGCCGAGAATAACCTTGTCGGATGTTCCGAGTTTCATTTTTCTTCTCGTTTCCATCATCAAATCCCCCTTTTATAATCCTTCGCCGTCGTTTAATTTCTTCACAACCCAGTTTACAAAGATAAGAAGGATCACATTGATTACTGAGTTGAATAGGCCGACCGCCGTTGAATATCCGTAGTCACCGTTCAGAAGACCGAGCCTGTACACATATGTAGAAAGGATCTCGGAAGCAGGAAGGTTCATATCTGTCTGCAGCGCATAGGCTTTCTCGAAACCGATACTCATAATGTTACCTGCCTGTAGGATAAACTGGATCACAATGATATTCTTGATCGCAGGCAGCTGAACATACCGGATCTGCTGAAGGATATTAGCTCCGTCCACGATCGCCGCTTCCTCCAGATCCTTGCTGGCATTGGAAAGGGCCGCCGTGTACATGATGGAGGACCATCCTGCCGTCTGCCAGATTCCGCTGGCAATATAGATCGTACGGAACGCTTCCGGCATGGTCATCCAGTTTGTGTCGATCCCCAGCAGAGAATTGATCGGTCCCACCGGGGACAGGAACATACGGACCATACCACAGAGTACGATGACCGAGATAAAGTTCGGCGCATAGATCAGAAGCTGTATCTTCTTCCGGATCCCGGTCCTGCGGATCTGGTTCAGAAGAAGCGCCAGGATGATCGGAATCGGGAATCCCCACAACAGTCCGAACACACTCAGCTTCAACGTGTTCATCAGATAGTTCATAAAATCCGGCGATGAAAGGAAACGCCGGAAATACTCCAGTCCGACCCATGGGCTTCCGAGAACGCCTTCAATGACATTGTAGTCCTCAAAAGCGATCAGGATCCCGCCCATGGGGCCGTACTTGAAAATCAGCGTAAGCAGCAGCCCCGGCAGAAGGAAGAACACATACAACTGCCAGTTCTTTTTCACATACTTCAGTTTTTCCCGCGGCGTCTGCTTCGCGACTGCCGTACTTTTCTTACGGAAAGCTCTCATTTTTCTTACCCCTCCTATTTTACATTTGCACCATCTGCATTTTTCGATCGATCTTTTTATGCATAGCTGTTTTAAAGGTTAAGGTAATAGTAACACCGTTTGTGCATAGTGTCAACATTATTTTTACATTTGTATCATATTTTCATGTTACATTTGCATCATTCTTTTTGACTTTCGTACAATATGCGGCTTTTTCTTTTCATTCTAATAGTTACGCCGCTTTTACATTTGACAAATACGCACAAATCATTTACATTAAATGTAACATTATTAATCTGAGAGAGGTACTATTATATGGAAAAGAAAGTTACAATCCAGGATATTGCAGACGCATTAGGACTTTCCAGAAATACAGTATCAAAAGCACTGAACAACACAGGGGTCCTGGCGGAGGAAACACGTCAGAAAATTCTTGAGAAAGCCGCCGAGATGGGATACCGTCGTTTCATCTATCTTTCGCAGCCCTCCTCTTCCGCCGGTGAGAATACTGAGATACAAGAACTGGCGCTGATCACGCAGAACATGCCCTACGGCTCTCACTTCGGAACCTATGCGCTGAATACCTTTCAGGAAAAGATCAGCCGGAACAATTACCGGCTTTCCATGTTTCCGGTAAGAGATACTGAGATATCCTCCCTTCAGCTTCCCATGGGATTTAATAAGGAAAAGACAGCAGGCATCCTCTGCCTGGAAATGTTCGATCCGGAATATATTGAGATGCTGGATACGCTGGGCATCCCGCTCCTTTTTATCGATACCGCTGCCGACACAGACATGACCCGGATCCGGGCAGATTTTCTCCTTATGGAAAATCATCTGAGCGTGTTTAACCTGACAGATACGCTGATTCAGAACGGTTACCGGAATCTTGCATTTGCAGGTGAGCCGGAACACTGCCGCTCATTTAACGAACGATATCAGGGATTCATGCATGCCCTCAGCGTCAACAGGCTTACTCCCTCAACCTCACAGTTTACCGGCAGAACCGTTTTCGATACTCCCCGGGATCTCGAAGAGGCTGTCAACCGGATGATACAGCTTCCGGACGTCTTTGTCTGCGCCAATGATTTCGTTGCCATCGACCTGATCCGCGCACTGAAGAAACATGGAATCCGGGTGCCCAAGGATGTCCTTGTCACCGGATTCGATAATTCTACTGAGTCAAGAATCATCGACCCGCACCTGACCACCGTTGATATCCCCAGCTCCAAGATGGGATATATCGCCGCGGATCTTCTGCTCTCCCGGATCAAGGAGCCGGATACGCCGTACCGCATCATGCACGTCCGGACCACGCTGAAGTTCCGGGCGTCGACAGGGGAATTGAAGCTGTAGGAAATCATAAAAGAGGAACTGCAGCTCCTCTTTTATTGCTTTCCCGTTATTCATCACTTCTCTGTTTTCTCGTAATACATAAAGCTCTCATAAGGTCTGAGCGTCATTTTCTTTTCCACCGAATCCCTGTCATAATTTGAGAGGAGGATCTGCCCTCTTCCCGGCTTTATCTCATCGGGCAGCCCGCACTGCACGTCCTCCCCGGTAAAGTTGGCGATCACGGTCAGGCGTTCCCCGTCCGCCTCCCTCTTATAGGCAAACAGGTTCCTGTCATCCTCAAACAGCAGAGTGAAATCTCCGGTGCTGATGATCTCCCACTCTTTGCGGAGACGGATCAGTTTCTGATAGAAATGGAAGATAGAATCTTTATCCGCCTCGGACTCCTCTACATTGATGGTCTCGTAATTCGGATTCATCCGGATCCACGGCTCATGATCTGAAAATCCGCCGTATTCCTGAGCGGACCACTGCATGGGCGTGCGGGCGTTATCCCGCCCTTTCGCATAGATTCCCTGCATGATCTTATCCATGGACCATCCTGCTTCCTGTTTCTCTTTCACCATATTGATGGTCTCTACATCCTTGTAATCCTCCAGAGGGAATTTCACATTTGTCATCCCGATCTCTTCCCCCTGATAGATATACGGCGTTCCCTGCATCCCATGAAGGATCATGCCGAGCATCTTGGCGCTTTCTTTCCTGTATTTCCCGTCGTCTCCCATTCTGGAAACGATGCGGGGCTGGTCGTGGTTGGACCAGAACAGGCTGTTCCAGCCTTTTTCATGAAGAGCATACTGCCAGACTGCGAACACCTGCTTCAGTTCGTTGACATCCAGCTTCTTCAGATCCCATTTTCCATTTCCTTTCACCTCTTCCAGTCCCAGGTGCTCAAATCCGAATACCATGGTCAGCTCTTTGCGCTCCGGCGCGGAATAGAGCGGCGCGCTCACCGGAGTTGCATAAGAAGTCTCTCCTACCGTAAAGACTTCCCTTCCCTCGAAGCACTCCCGGTACATCTCCTGCAGATATTTATGACTCTTATCACTGGTCAGGATGCTCTCCTCCGGAATCTTTCCGATCAGGTCGATCACATCCATCCGGAATCCGTCAATCCCTTTGTCCAGCCACCAGTTGATCAGACGGTATACTTCCTTTCGCACCTCCGGATTATCCCAGTTCAGATCCGGCTGTCTGCGGCTGAACAGATGGTAATAATATTCGTCTGTTACCTCATTGTACTCCCAGACGGATCCGCTGAATATGGACTGCTGATCCGTGATCGGCCTATCTTTCCAGATATAGAAATCATGATATCTGCTGTTTTTATCTTTTCTCGCCTGCCTGAACCACTCATGTTCATCGCTGGTATGGTTGACCACCAGATCCATGATCAGACGGATTCCCCTCTGGTGGAGAGCCTCCAGAAGTTCGTCAAACTGCTCCATGGTTCCAAACAGGGGATTGATCTTATAATAATCACTGATATCATATCCGTTGTCGTCCATCGGCGACTCATAGACCGGCGTCATCCACACAATGTCAACGCCAAGCTCTTTCAGGTAATCCACTTTCTCCAGGATTCCGCCCAGGTCACCCATCCCATCGTGGTTACTGTCCTTAAAGCTCATCGGATAGATCTGATAAACCACCGCTTTTTTCCACCATTCCATCTGTATTTCCTCCTTATCTCACTGTCTTTTTCTTTTCTGAACCAGAGCTTTCTGCCCGTTCCTCTTCACCTGCAAAACAGATTTCTCTATGCACTCTCAGCTGTCTTCTCAAAGAGGAATTCGCCTTCCGTCCTGATCTTCCAGTCAGATCCGCTCCGCTGCAGTACGATGATCTCACCCACATCCGCTTTCATTGTGTAAGTTTTCCCTCCACAGAAGACTTCTCCTGTAAAAATATTTCTCCACTCTCCCTCGGGAACATAGACTTCTCGTTCTGTCCTGCCCTCTTCTACGACAGGCGCCGCCATCAGGTCATCGCCGAACATATACTGGTCAAAGATCTCTCCCGCTTTTCTGTCCTCCGGGAATTCCACCCACAGGGCGCGCATCATGGGAACGCCGGTCTCCACACATTTCTCTGCCTGTTCTGTAATATACGGGAGCATCGCCATGCGGAGTTTCGCATAATACCGATACACGTCGATCACCCAGGGAGCGTTTCTTCTCTCTGCTATATTCCACGGCGTCCTGTCCTGGTTGAACTCCGCCTTACTCTCCGCATGGTACTGCATGATCGGGCAGAATGCCGCCATGGAAGCTGACCGCGCATACAGTTCCGCGCTGGGAATCTCTCCGCTGAATCCGGCAAGGTCCCATCCCCAGAATGGAATACCCGAGATCCCGGCGTTCAGCCCTGCACACAGATTTCTTTTGAATGCTGAAAATGTTGACCTCTCGTCGCCGGCCCAGTGTGCCGGCATGGCTGCCGCTCCGGTATATCCAGCCCGGCTGAACACGATCCCGTCTCTCTTTTCGTGAATATAGCGGTAGTGCTCGCCTATATAGAGATTGGGATATGCATTGCGCATCTCCCTGCCGGTGCGCCCGTCTGAAAACTGTACATCGTCCCCGAAGACAAACTCTCCGCCGTCGGTCTTGAACCCGTCGATCTTCACATCCTCCACCAGGTATTTCCGCTTGTCCATATACCAGTCCGCTGCGCCCCTGTCCGTGAAGTCCACGAGAAGACTGTCCGTGAACCATCCCTCCGGCATACGGTAGGGAGTCCCGTCTTTCTTCTTCGCGCAGAATCCATGTTCCAGCGCATACTCCTCGTCCCGGTCTTTCTGAAGATGATGGAGAGAATTGATATACTTGACGATCGGAATCTGCCACAGGATGCATTTCAGCCCGTTTTCATGGAGGTATTCCACCATCCCTTTCGGGTCCGGCCATCTGCCCCATTCAGGGAAATCGAACTCGTCATAGGAGAATCCTTTTTCTCCGCTGTTTTCCTTATACACTGCGTCGTTAAAGATATAGTACGTCGCCTCATCGCTCCAGGCTTCGATCACAAGGACCGTTGACGGGATATCATACTTCTTCGTCAGTTCTACCTGCTTCCTCACTTCCGCCTCACTGTCCCAGTTGTTGCTGGACATCCAGGGTCCGAACGCCCACTCCGGCAGCATCGCCGGTCTTCCGGAAACCGCGGTGAACTGGCTGATCATCTCTTTTGGCGTTCCGGCAAAGCAGTACCAGGACAACTCCTCCGCCTGTACTTCCGCCTGCCAGTATGTCCTGCCGCCGCTGCACATGTCAAACTCTGTGTAGCGGTCTGTATACAGCCAGACTCCGTATCCGCCGGAGCTTAAGAAATACGGCATGGGAATATAGGTCCGGATCCCCTGGTCCTTATACTGGTTATACACATACACGTCCACCACATTGCCCCGCTGGTCAATCTGATTATACCGTTCCCCGAATCCATAGTCGTTTATAGTTATTTTACATTGTTTAAAGTTATTTGTTAATATCGTTTAAAGATATTATCTATTTCTAATTGACTTTTAATTTCTCTAACCGTATAGCATTTGTTAATTAGGAGGTATAACAATTGATAAAAATTAAGGTGTCTGATTTACTCGGAAAACATAAAATGAATAAAAAACAACTTGCTGAAGCTGCCCACATTCGCCCTAATACTGTTGGTGCTTTGTATGATGAAAGCATCCAGAGGCTTGACAAGGATATGCTTAATAACTTGTGTAAAGTTTTTAACTGTACTATTTCCGATATTTTGGAATATGTGCCTGATAAGGAAGATAAGTCTTGAAAGCCGATTCGGGATATGCTATATTGATACTAGAAAAAGGGAAAGCCGGAAACACACGGCCTACCCCCAAATAATTACGATAACTGTTTTACACAGCCGTTCACTATTGGCAGTAGTGGGCGGCTACTTCTTTCCCTTGAAGATCTCATAACAAAGACCAACAAGAGCGACAATGAATATCATCAACTGGATTAAATCCGAGTATGTAACGTTCATCGGCATCGCCCTCCTTTCTTTCGTCTGGAGGGTTAGCCCCTCCAACTGGAGGGTAGGCCGCCTTTATGTGCTCTGACTTTCCGTGCAGATAGTATAGCACATCTGGCTAAGGCAGGCAATTTAATTATTTCCAGTTATCCTCAATCTCGTTGGCCGGAATTATTTTATCAACAACAACTGCCAATTCCGCCCCATAAACATTTTTTCTTGTTCCAATAGAAACCTGTGCGAAATCGCCCACCTCTGCATCTTTTTCAAAAGTCTTTATTTTTACCTTTGTTCCCTCAAAATCCAGTTCAAGAGTCACTAATTGATAAGGCTTTCCGTTTCTGCTCACTCACAATATTCATTTTTCCCGATAATTTTTAAGACCAATACACCCATTTAATTTTCCTCCCCGTTTTCAATGGTTTTTATACTTTCATAATCGCACAACTGTCCTACAAGCCGCATATCTTCCAACTTGCTCATAGATAAGCGGTTGACAATCTCGCTTTTCTGCTCCGCTGTCATGTTCTTCATTTTATTATTCAAATAGTGAAGCTGTTTCATTGTTCCCTCTATGGAACTCATGCCCCGGATAGTATCAGCCACAAAATCATCCTCAGAGAAAAGCGGATTTTTCGCCATATACTCATTTTCGAGACGCTCAAACTCAGCATCAGACGTTAAAAGAAGTTGCTCGTAGCTGTTCCCCTTAGATGTATCGCCATAGCCAGAAGACTGCTGATTATGCCCCCATTTATTATAGGTTTCTCCGGCTTCCGTATCTGTACCAAAGATAAATAACCGACAATGTTCTTACAGTTCATCAAGTGCGCTCAACTGCTGATCCATTGGCGCAAACTCAAAACTTGTGTTCAATCCCTGCTCCGTTGCAATCTCCTGCAACTTTTTCATATTCCAGTAATTGTTATTTGCGTACATTTCCACAATCAAATCAAATTCAGACTGTGACAGTTTAAGGACAGATAAAGAAGAAAGTTCGTCAAGTGCTTTAAACTCTCTTTTTTTAGCTTTGGCAGAAATCTGCTCACGGACTGCCTTTATATTGCCGCAAATCTCATTATAAGCGGCATTTCTTAAAGTGTCCGTCCTCTGCCTGTGTTCGGAGTTCTCGTTGTCTTTCATCTTAACAAACATATCCCCGATGTAATTATTTTTCAAATTTTTCAGTACAGTTTCATGTTCCTTGTTCGCTTGGTCAATCATCTGGCGAAAAACTGCAATACTGCTTTTTGCGGTTTTGAAAACTGTTTCTGTCATTTCTTTAATTCTCCTTTTTTGATAAAATTTTTTTATTTTCCAGGGTACTTCTGAACGTCACTATCTGTTTGCGGAGTCGCACGAACCCCCCCCGCCACCGTTTGGAAATCCGACGGTTCTGCTGTCACCTTTACAATATATTTAGGTGGATTTCTTCCACACTCCCCGAAAATACAGCGTTTGTTAAACATTGTTTTTGCTCTTAGCCAAATTATCAGCCAAACATATCAATCTGGAAGTTTATCCAGTAATTGTTTTGTGTCTATCTCTGTCGCCTGCTCTGCGATTGAAAAATGCTGTTTTCCCTAGAGAAATCCGTTCTTCTTGCTTGCAATAATCTATATAAGCCGCATACAAATCCGGTTGTCTCACTCAGCTTGATTTATCTTGAACAACAACATTGTTAAAGAAGGCAACATCTTCTATCTTTACGTTTATTCCTATATTCTCAAAATCCTCTTGCATAATTTACTCCGAAATGTGTTCAAGATACTTTCTCACTTTGTCAACATTCCAAAGAACGCGCCTACCAATCTGAACTCTCGCTTCAGTCCCCGTACCTATCTCAATGGCTGTTACTCTTCCACACTGTAATAGTTTCTGTAAATTTTCAGTATTGACCAACAAATTCTGATCTGTAAATTTGCTTTTTGTGGTAAAATTCATCAAATAATCTCCTTCCAGTTTTTAATGTTTCGTCAAGTACATTGCGCATTGCCTTGTCTCTGTTTATATGGCACACGATAACCAGACGAACGTACACGGTTATATAAAGCAAGTATTTGGAGGTTTTATATTTGAAAACACGCGCAAATACAGTCACAAATAAAAAAGGAAATAAGAGTAAGTGTTCCAATGAATTTTCCAACATATTTGCAGAACGCTTGAAACATGCAAGAGAAAAAAGAGGTATAACACAAGAACAACTTGCGGAAAAATTAGGAATAACGCCTAGAACCTTACAAAGTTATGAATCTGCGTGTACTGTCAATGTACGTGTACCCAATTTAGAAATCGTCTCTCAAATAGCTACTATTCTTGAATGCGATATTACTTATCTTACTGGGGAAAATGATATAGATATTTTAAGAAAAACTGTTGGATCTGCATCAAAAATAACTAAATTATCAATGGATAATATTGAGCGTTTGGAGAAATTAAAACCTAATGATAAATATCCCCCTCGCCCGACTCGCCGCCGGAAAAGAGGGAATAAAATTTTGCTCAAATGTAATTTTGGCGTAAAGGTTGATTTCATACTCTTATCATGCTATACTATCCCTCGTTGCAGACCCGCATAAAAACCAAGGTCTATCGGGCTTGCCGCCGATTCCCGGCGTTAAATGAATCGAGTGTTCGAGACCTTCCACTCGTAAAACAAAACTAAAGGAGAAAGAAAAATGAAAAACATCAAACAGAATCCTGTGCTGTTCATGGCGCAGGCGGCCATGGTTGCCGCAATCTATGTCGTGCTGACTCTGCTCGGCGCATCTTTCAGCTACGGAGAAGTTCAGGTCCGTATTTCCGAGGCACTAACCATTCTTCCGGTATTTACCCCTGCTGCAATCCCAGGATTATTCATCGGCTGTCTTCTCAGCAATATTCTGGGCGGATGCATCCTGCCGGACATTATCTTCGGAAGCCTTGCCACACTGATTGGCGCGATCTTTACCTGGATGCTCCGTAATAATAACCGGTTTCTGGCGCCCCTGCCGCCGATCATCGCAAACGTGATCGTTGTGCCGTTCGTACTCAGATACGGATATCAGGTACCGCTGCCGATACCGTTTATGATGCTGACAGTAGGAATCGGAGAAGTGATCTCCTGCGGAGTACTGGGTATGATTCTTTATACAGCATTGAACAGGTACAGGAATGTGATCTTCAGAAAGGCATTCTGAAAAATAAGAGTGTTATAAAAAGCCTGCTGCTTCACCTGTAACAGTGAAACAGCAGGTTTTTTCCATGCCATTTTCTACTGAATATATCCGATAAAAGTATTTCCGCTTCCCTGCACCATCTTTTCCATCTCACCGACGCCTACCGTCTGTTCTTCTCCCGTATCCGGATCGATATAAGTGATATCTGTTCTTGTATATCCTGTCAGAAGAATCGCATGATCCGCATTTGTCAGCGCAATCATCGGACAGCCTTTGTTGATCACATAAAGAACCTGGTCCAGAGTACATCCTGTCAGATCCACCTGATGTGCGTTGTACTGTTCCATGTAGCGTTCACACGCTTCCAGAGACGACTCACCTTCCTGTCTCCTGAACGTTTCTGCTTCCGTAGAGTATGCAAGATCCCGGTTTCCTTTTTCCCATATATAAGCCTGGTCCGAAGAAATAACGACACCCGATATCTCTTCCGCCTCCTGAATCGCATAACCGGCTCTGTCATAGATGCCTTCCAGCTCGCCCATGCCATACACGTAATATTTGACGCCTTCGCTGCCCCCGCCAAGCGTGATCGTAAGCGGTTCGCCCGACACCAGCTCATTAGGACGGAGCACTTTCGGCTCTGTGTCTTTGATCCCGTTTTCAAATGTCAGTCTCATCTGGCTCTGCATACGCTCTGTCGTATAAGATTCCAGTGCGATTGTACTGTCCGAACGTTCCTCATTATTGGTGATAAACTCCTGGTCCGTAGACTGATATACATTTCCGCTCTTTTTTACCCGGTTGAGCGTCACCATATTGCCCTCCACGAGGATATCCGTAATGTAGATCCCGCTGTCAGTGAATGAATAGCTGGCCATGGCTTCATTATTCGAATTCCGGATCTCAATTTCATACATCGGAGTGATCTCTTCCCCGGATACCATGGTTCCGGCATCATCGGAACTGATCTTACCGTATATAAAATCTCCGTTTACAAATCCCAGCGGCCTCACTGCATCTCCTTCGGAAGCCTGAATTGTGTTCTGATCACCGTTCTCCAGATTCATCACAGTAACTTCTGACGCCGTATAAAGCGATCCGCCGGTCTGATATGCCATAAGATGCCCGTCATCGGACACGGCATACTGCCCGTCTTCCAGATCTTCAGCCAGCACGGTCTGGTCGTCATTCTTAAGGTTGATCTGATAGAGCGTTCCATCCGCAAGAACATAGAGCATTTCCTGTTCATGGTTGTAATATACCATCTTTCCGAGTTCATCTTCCGCAATGGCGAATGACTTTGTACTTGGAATAAACGCTTTCTCTTCTATCGCATTACTGTCTATATTAAAATAATAAATTCCTACGCCAACCTCACCTTCATGTATGCCGCGATTCATATATCCATAAACAGCAAAAGCCATATTCCCGCTGTCATCCAGGCTGATAATCCGAACTGCATGCTGATCATTCCGGCTTCTCTCATCCTGTCCTTCCTGATTCGAAAAACTGAATACCTGGGACAGTTCGTCCGTATCCTGATCATAGAGCCACAGATCCCGCTCTCTCACAAATGCCACGATCGTATCATCATCACTTGTCATATACTGAATATCGTTCGATGCTATGCCAAACTGTATTCCATCCTCGTCAAGAACAGTAAGATTTGCATTGAACACCTGCTGCATATCTCTGTTATAATCCAGCAGATAGACGGTATCTCCACTGAGACGTACACGGAAAAATTCTTTGATATCATACATCTGAGTCTCTCCATTGTCGTCTTCGCAGCTCACCTGATATTTGGCCAGAAGAGACGTATACACGCTGTTGCTCTCTTTAATGCTCCACCGTACTTCCCCCTGTACCTCAGGATTCAGGTCTCCCCACTGAATATGCGTGATATCCGAATGGATATTTACAGTCTGATACGTACTGTTGTCACTTTCCTCCCCCGGTTCCAGATAGACAGCCAGTTCTTCGGCGGCACTCTTCTCCAGTGCTTTAGTATGGAAATCCTGTGCAAACTCAAGCGCTCCGGCGGCGGTAATCTCATCCGGGCGTTCAATCCTTGTATAGTAGCTGATATCCTCTTCTCCCACAGTCAGGATAACTTTAAGAACCGCTTCCTGCACAGACTCGCCGAGTGCGTCATTCAGCTCCAGCGCCATAGGCTCCTCAGGCGTGACATTCTCCAGCTCACCTGTTTTGTATGTTTCTCCTCCATCCAGAGAATACACCTCATATTTTATACTGCTGATCTCATTTCCGTCAGCCTCAAGGTTCATCTGCAGTGTTCCGTCACTTTCCAGAGGCGTAATCGTATCCCGCATTGCAGTGATCTCCATATCTCCGACATACCCCGACAGAATATTCACCTGCCGGTTGTCAACCGTAAACGAAATCCGCGGCAGAACAGGCGCCCCCATATCGACAATCTCATCATCCGACCCCCGGTTGATCACCAGACTGCTGATGACAAGCGCCGCCGCAAAGACAATTATCAGAACCCCGATTTTTATAACCCTTTTTTTCATTATCTATCCTTCTCCCTTATATCAGCCAGAAGCTCCCCTATTGTCGGCCGTAAATGCAGAAGCTCTTCACATCTTTCAATTTCTTGAGTAATATTTTCATTTCTTTCCTTTTTCTTCACTGCTCTCAGCAGAATATTCTTCGGCGTATGTTCCATATCGATAAATTCCAGAACCTGGGTCTCATACCCTTCTCTCTCCAGATATTTTGCACGGAGCCCGTCCGTCACAAGAGCCGCAAACCGCTCTTTGAGTAATCCGTAGTCCATAACCGGAGCAAGTATATCATTTTCAATCTGGCCGTTCAGCTCATGCTGACAGCACGGAACAGAGAGTATGACCTTCGCTTTCCAACCTGCCGCCTTGGCGAGAGCATAATCCGTAGCTGTATCACATGCATGAAGAGTCACTACCATATCCACCCTGTCCACTCCGTCATAGTGCGCGATATCCCCTTCCAGAAATGACAGTTTCTCATATCCGTATTTTTCTGCCAGTTCGCTGCAGTGAACGATCACGTCCTTTTTCAGGTCAAGCCCTATAATACGTATGTCATAGTTTTTCAGTTCATGCAGATAATAATACATGGCAAATGTAAGATATGACTTTCCGCATCCGAAATCAAGTATTGTCAGTTCTCTTCCGCGGTCCAGCTGTGGGAGGATATCTTCTATGAATTCCAGAAATCTGTTGATCTGACGGAACTTGTCGGTCTTTGTCCTGACAATCTTTCCTTCTCCGGTCATTACGCCCAGATCCACCAGAAACGGAACCGGTATCCCTTCTTCAAGAATATAGTGTTTCTTACGATTATGCGAAAGATCCGCCTTCTGCATATTTTCCTGCTTTTTCTTCCTCCTGACCGAACTTTTTCCTTTTCTGCTCATCAGTATTGTCACATCTTCCGAGACCGTCTCTATCTGTATCTGCCGGAATTCTTCCATGTACGACGCGATACGTTTTTTTGATTCTTCCGGGCTGAGATTTTCGTGAAAGGCCTGTGTTTTTGTGAGTGCTTCCAGCTGAAAATACAGCTTTCCTCTTTTTTCCAGCGGTCGTATTCTTACCTTTATTATTCCCTCTTTTTTTCTCGGTCCGCTTATAGTCCCGCGTATAAAATCTATATTCAGTGTGCTCTCCAGCACGTTCATCATTTCTTCCATTTCTGTCCAGAACACCCCTTACTGCATTTTGTTTCAGTCTTCATTGTAAAGCAAAACTCCGGTCAAAGCAAGACATAAGGGGACCGCTCCGGCGCCGGAAATTCTTCTGAAACAGTTCCTGCTGCCAAAACGGTCCCCCGTAATCTTTTTACATTTTCTTTATCAGAAATCCTTTCTGATCCAGCATCTTCTCGATCATATCCAGGGTCTCCTCGCTGTCTGCTTCGACCACGTGATAATGATAGTCTGAAGTAATGTTCTTCAGAGGACTGGATTTCCCGCTTCGGATATCGGCTATGAATTCCGCCGCCTTCCTCCGCGACGTAATATTCAGAGGCGCTTCCATCTGTCCGTAGACTTTATGGTTCACCATGACGTTTCTCACACATCCCCCCAGGTCCACAATAGAATAGAGTTCCTCTTCCAGCTGTTCGTCCGTATGCCGTACCTTGAATGTCCGGCTGACGGTGGAGGGCTCACTCAGTATGTATCCTCTGTTCGTAGAGATGATATTATATCCTGACGCGCGGATAAGCGCGATATCCTGTACGATTACCTGACGGCTGACATCATATGACGCGGCAAGCGCTCTCCCCGCCACAGGTCTCTCACTGCTTTTTATCCTGTTGAGAATGGCCTCTCTTCTCTCTGATCCGGTCATCCGCCTCATCCTTTCTCTGACGCTGCTCTACTCTATAGCATGAAGGTTTTTCATGGAAATGTCAAGTATCGGCGCAGAATGTGTCAGTGCTCCGCTGGAAATATAGTCTACGCCTATGCTTGTCAGACGTGCGATGTTCTCTTTCGTTACATTTCCCGAGCACTCTGTCTCAGCTCTTCCGTCGATGAGTCGAACAGCCTCTTCCATTTCTTCCGGCTTCATGTTATCCAGCATGATAATATCGGCTCCCGCTTCAACCGCTTCTTTTACCATATCAAGATTTTCCACCTCTATCTCGATCTTTCTCACAAAAGGCGCGTATTCTTTCGCCATCTCAACAGCCTTTGAAACGCTTCCGGCCGCTCCGATATGATTGTCCTTCAGAAGCACTCCGTCCGACAGATTGTATCTGTGGTTATATCCGCCGCCGACACGTACCGCATATTTCTCGAATATTCTCATATTTGGAGTAGTCTTTCTCGTATCAAGAAGTTTTGTCCGGCTGCCCTTCAGAAGCTCAGCCACAGAATGCGTGTAAGTAGCGATTCCGCTCATTCTCTGCAGATAATTCAGAGCAACCCTTTCTCCCGAAAGCAGGACGCGGATATCACCCGTCACCCTTCCCATAAGCTGTCCGTTCTTCACTTCGTCCCCGTCTCCGCAGAAAAATTCAGTCTCTGTTTCCTCATCCAGAATCTCAAACACTCTGCGGAACACATCGAGTCCGGCAATAATGCCGTCCTGTTTGCAGATCAGATCCACCTGGCCTTTCACGTATTCTTTCATCACGGCATTGGTGCTCACATCTTCGCTCGAAATGTCTTCCTTCAGCGCTTCCCTGATCAGGTGGTCTGCCTGAAGTGTCATTGTGATCTTATTCATGGTTTATGTTCCTCTCTTTTCCCGTTATATATTTTACTATTACCGCAGTCAGTCATATCATGCCGGATTGCCGCTCCGGGGTTCGGTTCACATCTGCTCCTCGTCAGAAGGCTCATTACGCCGTTCTTTCCCGTCCGCCAAATGTCTCCCGGTTCTTTCCTTCAAGCGCATATTCTTCCTCTATCTTCCGCGCGGCTCTCTTCGCAAATACAAGGCTTTCCAGAAGTGAATTGCTGGCCAGACGGTTCGCCCCATGCACACCGTTACAGCTGGTCTCCCCTACAGCGAATAGATTTTCCATAGAAGTCCGGCTGTCGGAATCCACCCAGATTCCGCCCATAAAATAATGCTGGGCCGGAACAACCGGGATACATTCCTTGGTCACATCATACCCTTCTTCCAGACAGTGCTGATATATGTTCGGGAAATGCTTCATTATCGTTTCGTTGCCGATATTTTTCATTGACAGCCACACATGGCTGGTACCGTCTTTCTCCATCTGCTCATTTATGGCCTTTGTGACCACATCACGCGGAAGAAGTTCATTGACGAACCGGTTCATATTTTTATCCAGAAGCACCGCGCCTTCTCCCCGCACAGACTCTGAGATAAGGAATCTCCGTCCGGGCTTTTCAGAGTACAGCGTTGTCGGATGGATCTGGACATAATCCAGATGTTCCAGACGAATATTGTGTTTTTTCGATATTTCAATGGCATCTCCCGTAAGATGAGGGAAATTGGTGGAATGTCTGTATCTGCCCCCGATTCCGCCGCTGGCAAAGATGGTATGGTCCGCATGGATCCGGATTTTCTCCCCCTTCGGTCCCTCAGCCAGGATTCCCCGGCAGCGTCCGTCCTTCTCGATAATATCGGTCATTGTAGTGTACTCATATATGTCAACGTTGTCAAGCTTCTTCACCTGTGCCAGCAGTTTACTTGTAATTTCCTTTCCCGTAATATCTTCATGAAAAAGAATTCTCGGTCTGGAGTGCGCCCCTTCTCTGGTAAAGGCATATCCCTTCAGAAGATCCGCCTTGTCCTGATCGCCTTCACCTTCCGGCGCTTTCTGAAATTCAACGCCATACCCGATCAGATCGTGGATGATATCCTGAGAACTCCGTATCATGATATCCACAGACTCTTTCCGATTCTCATAATGCCCGGCTCTCATAGTGTCTTCAAAATAACTGTCATAATCGTCGTCATTTCTCAGAACACAGATCCCGCCCTGCGCAAGAAACGAATCGCTGCTCTCCAGATCTGATTTTGTAATCATGATAATCTTTCTGTCCCTCGACAGGCTCAGCGCGCTGAACAGCCCGCCCACTCCGGTTCCCGCGATCACTACATCTGTATGCATATCCATAATAACTCTCTTCCTTTCACTCTGCCAGTTCCAGCATTTTTTCCAGCGGTTTCTTTGATTGTTCCCGGAGCACTTCATCCAGGCATACCTCATTGTCCCCGGTCTTCAGCACATGAAGTATCTTTTCCGGTGTTATCGTCTTCATATCCATACACAGCGGTTCTGTCTCGGTAAAATAAAATTTCTTATCAGGACAGCGTTTTTCCAGCTCATGTCTCACACCGCTCTCTGTACAGACAATAAATTCTCCGGCGCTGCTCTCCTCTGCATAGTGTATGATCCCGGAAGTGCTGCCGATATAATCCGAAATTTCGCACACAGCTTCAGGACATTCCGGATGAGTCAGTACTTCAGCATCCGGGTGGGCTTCTTTTGCCCTCAGTATCTCCTCTCTGCTCATCTTCTCATGAACCGGGCAGTATCCTTCATTGTAAACAAAATTCTTTTCCGGCACCATCTGAGACACGAAATGTGCAAGATTCCTGTCCGGAATAAAAAATATGTTCCTGTTGGGAAGCGCTTTCACAATCTTCACCGCATTAGCCGATGTCACGCACACATCTGAGTGACGTTTCAGTTCTGCCGTGGAATTGATGTAGCACACGACAGCCAGATCATCGTATTTTTCACGCATTCTGCGTATTGTCTCCGCGTCTGCCATATGTGCCATTGCACAGTCCGCCGACGCATCCGGCATCAGCACGGTTTTCCCGGGACTCAGGACCTTCGCGCTTTCACCCATAAATGATACCCCGCAGAACACTATGGTCTGTTCCTTCAGCCCTGCCGCAATCTTGCTGAGATAAAATGAATCTCCTATGTAGTCCGCGATCTCCTGCACCTCCGGCCTGACATAATAATGCGCCAGGATCACTGCATTTTTCTCCTGTTTCAACTGTTCTATTTCTTCTCTGACTGTCATACCGCATACCTCTTCTTTTCATTCTGGCATCTCTTCTCTGCCATTCCTGTGACAGTATACCACTGTAATTTACATGTGACAAGACACCTGAATTTACAAAAATTTTACAGGCAGCTGTTTTATTTTTGACATTTTGTTCAATTTCCCGGAAAATAAAGTGTTTACTTCAACAAAAAAGGACGGTTTCCCGTCCTTTCCGGCGCTGCAAAGCCGCCTGTTACCTGCCTCCCGCATAAACAGCCCTGGTCCTCTCCCCGTCGTCCACAAGCTCTACCTGCGGAAAGCTCTGAATATACTGCTTAAACTGAGAAAAACCATAATCTCTTACTTTAAAATCGCCAAACTTCAGGCGAATGCGGTTTCCAAGGGATCCCAGCGAAATCCCATAGCGGCCGCTGCTTTTGATCTGCTGAATAATATACTCTTCCAGCATCTCTTTCTTGCTCTTATCCTCGTAAAGTGTAACCGACACTTTGGTGCCTTCCTGAATCAGCTTCAGCTTCGGAAATGTTTCCAGAAATTTTGACAGGAGGCTGTATCCGTACCGCCTGACGTCAAAATCCGGATACAGCTTGACAAGACGGCTTCCGACCTCTCCAAGGCCCGTCTCGCGATCGTCATTCTGGTTCTCCGTTATGATCTTTACAACAGCCTCCTCGATCTGATCTCTTGTGGCCGCCGTCTCTTTCCTGTTTTCCTTCCCGTGCGGATGCTGCGACACCGGATGTTCATCCTTTTCCATCGTGTTGTCTTCCAGAAGCAGCTCCAGCACCGTGAAAATATCACAGGCTTTCCTGAACGGAGACGGGGTCTTGTCCTCTCCCATGCCTATAACAGTCTTTCCGCTCTCTCTGAGCCTGCTCGCAAGCTTTGTGAAATCACTGTCACTGGACACCAGACAGAAGCCTTCCAGCTCACTTGTATACAGCATGTCCATCGCATCGATAATCATGGCCGAGTCTGTCGCATTTTTTCCGTGAGTATAGCTGAACTGCTGGATCGGAGTGATGGAATTCTGGAGAAGCTCTTCTTTCCAGCTGGCATTATTTGTCTTCGTCCAGTCGCCGTATATTCTTTTATAGGTAACATTTCCGTATTTTGAGAGCTCGTCCAGTATCGGCTTGATATATTTTGCCGAGACATTGTCTGCATCGATCAGAAGCGCGAATCGGTCTTCCATGCCATATATTCCTCCCCTTCAAGATTCTTCCATATAAATGTTCCGTTTTCACAGATCATGTAGCTGTGAGCCGATCCCTCTTTCGGTATGGAAACCGAGCCCGGGTTCATATAGCGGATATCCGCTCCGTTTCCGTCAGCTATCCCCACGCAGGCCGGGATATGCGTATGACCGTTCAGCAGGATATCCCCTTCCTTCAGAGGCGGAAGATTCTGCGGATTGTACACATGCCCGTGGGTGGCGAACATTGTCACCCCCTCCATTTCCAGAAGGCAGTAATCCGCCAGGATCGGAAATTCCAGCACCATCTGATCCACCTCCGCGTCACAGTTTCCTCTTACACAGAGAATGTCCCGCTTCACAGGGTTAAGCATGGCGATAACCTCTTTCGGCGCATAGCCCTCCGGCAGATCATTCCGCGGTCCGTGATACAGGATATCGCCCAGGAGAAGAAGTCTTTCCGCCTCTTCTCTTCTGTATGCGTCCAGCATCCTCTCACAGTACGTCGCAGACCCATGGATGTCTGATGCAATCATAAGTTTCATATTCTTTCTCCCTTCTTTTGTCAGAATATTCTGTAAACGCTTCGCAAAGGGGCCTGACCCCTTTTAATCATCTCCGCGCAGCTGATCATACTCCGTCCGTTCGAATTCCTGGATAGAAATGTGTCTTTTATTCGGATTCGCATACACGAACGTCTTATCTACATTTTCAAGATAATTCTGGATCTTGTCATTCGTAGCGCTGATGATTGCCTGAAAACCGAGTCCCCGGATCAGAGAAATACAGCTCGCCACCTTTTCCGCGTCCATCTTGGAAAAGGCCTCATCCAGAACAACCAGCCGGATTGTCGGAGTACGGCGTATTCTGGAAGGTGTATTGATCCGGTAAATCTGCGCAAAGCTGGCAAGCAGCGCAATATAAAGGGGATTCTGTCCCTCTCCGCCGGAGTTTTTCTTGATCATACGGCTCAGCCCGATCCGCATCTCTTTCTCACCGTGTACGATCTGCTGCATGTCAAAGGAAAGATAGGTCCGGTAGTCCGCATATTTTTCCATATTCTTCCGGGCTTCTTCCAGCTCTTCCCTGGTTGCATTCTCAGGCGGAATGAATATGCTGATCAGTTCATTCATCATATCTCCATATTCTTCTTCATGCTCCATGGTAAAAAGATCCAGCTGATTCTCCATGTTTTCTGAAAGCTGGGACGGATGTATGCTCAGAGAATCATCCATGAACATTTTATAGTATCTGCCGTCGGGCCCTTTGTTTTTTGTAATGACAAACTGATACTTATCCTTTCCGAAATCGAGCCTGCTGATAATCCGATTCAGCTCATCCCTTCTCTGATATGCCTCCCGGATCGCACTCCGGATCTTATAGACAAAATCTTCCTTAAAGTGTTCTACTGCTGTCTGCGCCTGTTCTTTGGCCGCGCTTCTGTACTCCTCAAGTTCATCGCACTGCAGTGAGGACAGAAGTCGATCGTACGGCGCATTGTCCGTCAAAGTGGCAGAAAAGGAGCGGTTCGGATATGTTTTCAGATAGGCGGCCCTTGCCTCAACAAGTCCGGAAAATGAAATATTTCTTGCATTTTCCAGGACTGATCTGGCATTTATACGCTGGGATTTGAGGTATTCATAGTTAGAAGTCCGTCTTTCTTCCAGAAATTTTTTAAATTCTTTTTCATGTTTTTCATTTCTGATAACTTCTTTTTCTTTCAGTGCAAGTTCTTCATTGACTTCAATTGCAGCTCTTTTCAGACGATCCCCGTCATTCTGGATCTTCCAGAGATTTTCCTGCAGTTTTTGCAGGGAATCCGTCACTTCTTCCTGCTTGCTCAGAAGACTTTTCTTTTTTTCCTCCCAGGCAGAGAGAACTCCGGATTGCAATTTTTCCATTTCTTTCAATATATTTTGTTTTCTTTTTTCTTTTATATCTATCTCAAGAATATCTTCTTTCCACTGACGGTATTCATCTTCCGGGCGCGAAAGCCACTCGATCCGGATCGTTTCCTGCAGCTCTTCTTTTTCAGCCTGCAGAGGAAGACGCCTTTCCTGAAGTTCCTGACTTCTTTTCTCAAGTCTTCTGATCCTCTGCCTCATGCTCGTCTCCCCGATGTAGGCACGTCTCGTATAGTTGTCAGGATTAATGTGCTGCATCCTGAATCCCTGATACAGAATGCAGTCCGCGGTGATCCCGATCTTCTGCTGCCGCAGTTCTTCTGCACTGCCGCACTTTATCACATTTCCGAGAAGGAAATCAATATATGCTTTCACACAGGGCTCTGCCGACGTCACCTCTTCCGCCAGAGATCCCTCCCTGGCCTCACCTTTCTGCCTGCTGTACTCCAGTACTTTTTCAGTGTCCAGAACGGCTGTGCGATAATATTTTCTGTCCATATCCCGATATATTTCCAGAGCATCCTTCACATACCCCGGTTCAACAACCAGGAGAAGCTTATTGTTTCCCAGATACCCTTCCACGGCGTTATGCCATGTATCACTGCGCACGTCCAGCATATCCGCCAGAATCTGCACCCGCACAATCTTTCCGCATTTTTCCTGAAGCCGGTTTCTCAGTTCATATCTGGCTTCCTCCAGTTCCCGGGGATATGCCTTCTTTCCGAGCTTCAGGTCCCTGAGTTCTTCCCTTGTCCCTTTCTCTTCCCTCTTTATCTCCCGCAGTCCGGCTTCGGTATCCTTAAGTTCCTCTTCAAGCCCTTCCCTGACAGACGCCAGACTGTCTTTGAGACGTCCCAGCGCCTTATCGTCTATATTCCCGGACTCAAAGCTTTCTATATCCTGCAGAGTCCGGCTGGATACGACATCCTTCTGTTTCCACATAGCAAGTCCGGCGGCTGTCTGCTGCCATCTCGCCCTGCTGCCCTGAAGCCGCTCCAGGACTTCGTTGACAGAGGAAAGCTCCTTCTCCAGAGCTGAGTATCCGCTGTCCGCTATTCTCAGTAATACCCCCTCATACTCTTTCCGGAGATTTTCCTGTCTCTCTTCCAGTGAGGTCTTCATATCCGTCAGACGGATCAGTTCTTCCTTGCCGGTGCTGATGCGGTCTGAAAGCTCCTGTGCCTTTCCGCGAAGCTGGAGAATCTCCAGCTGTCTGATCTGATAATCACAGGCTTCCACATCGGCACAGTTTTTTTCATAAGCCTCATATTTCTCCCGTATCTCCTGCAGGCAGTGCACTTCTGCTATTGTCTCCTCTATCCTGCTTCTCAGGCGGCCGTACTGCATGACACTTTCCTGAAGATCCTCAATATGGATATCCTGTTCCATGCAGATATACTCTTTTACAAAATCCTCCAGTTTTATGTTCATCCGGAATGGAATGGCACGTTTAAATAACCTTGGAAACTTTTCCATGTCCAGTCCACCCAGATAAATATCATACAGCTGTCGGCGAAACCTCTCATTGCTGGGACCGCAATAGTATTCATCCGGCGAAAATGACCGCTGCAGATACTCTCTTACCTCCGCGGTAGTAAGACAGCGCCGATCCGCCCGGTACTGATTTTCCAGAAGCCCTCCCGTATGCCAGAAAAAAAGTCTTCCGACTTCATTGGTTGCGGTGTCCACATCAAATACCACACCCACACACTGCTTCTTTTTTGTGTCAGTCTGTTCAAATTCCAGTACGATCGTACTGGAGAAATTTTTATTTCTGAGATACTGAAACTCATTATTCTCCCCGATATTTACCATTCCTCGGAGGTACTCGATCAACGATCGGTCCGAATCATCTGCCGCCGCTTTGTTGAAAAACGCCCGGCCGTCCGTATTTGCATAGAGCACAATCTGGAGCGCATCGATCACTGTGGATTTTCCACTTCCGGAATGTCCGGTAAAAAAATTAATTCCCTGACTGAATGTAAGTATTTTTCTGTCTATATAATGCCAGTTATTCAGACATATCTTCGATAGTGCCCTGAACGGCTGTTTCTTCTCCACTGTACTCCTCCTCGCTGAATGTATTTAACAGTCCCATGATGTCATCTCCCGCCAGCACGGCATTGATGCACGGGTAAATTATAAGTCTTGTATTCTCATCGAGTTCCTCCAGAATGTCCAGAGGTTCTATAATCTGGTATTTCTTCAGAAGCGCGATCGTCCGTCTCATTTCCGTGGGTGAAGGAATGGATCCGAGCACATGAAACTCTCCCGCCTTTCCGTTAAGCATTCCCATGGTCACCGCCGCGTGACTGCTGGAGGAGGCGGATGCCATCTGCTCATCATAGAGCAGCTTCAGCACTAGAAGATAGATTGTCGCCAGTCTGGGCAGCTTCTCTCCCCAGAGTGCTTCCTCCTGAATATAAATCACTCCCATATGGACATTCTGCCTCAGCGCGATTCCCGCCACTGCAAAATATTCTTTCAGAAATTCCAGATGCCTGTCCGCCGTCCGGTATTCCCGCACTATGGTCATACGGCCTGCTCTCCTGTCATACTTTCTCTCGAGCAGAAAAGTCTGTCTGAACAGCATCTGTATGATATCCCTTATCTCATCCTTCTCTTCATCTGTCAATGTATCGTAATATTCTGTCATTCCGGCCTCCTCTGTATAAATCTCAGATCCGGATACCGGAATCTCCCGTTCTCCACCATCTCAGACTCCTCTTCAACAGCCGCATACCGGCTGTTTCTGCGGGTGCTGTAATCATAGGCAAGGATCAGCTTCTCAAAATCGTCCTCGCTCATATCTTCGAGTTTTCCCGCATCCATCACATCCCCCACCATGTGAGACTGTATGAATTCCTCAATCTCCGCCCTGCTGTATTTTACCTGAATACGGTTCATCTTAAGCACTTCCTCTCTGCCCAGATCTTCCGTCTCCCTTTCAGCTTCCATCCGGCTGATAAAATCTCTGCGGCTCCTGCGCCTCTTATACAGTGATTTTTCCGAAAGTATCTCCAGATGAGACAGATTCAGCTTTGTTCCGGCTGCTTTTATCATCTCTGCCCGCCTGTCACTGTCTGCGGCTGACATAAGATTCAGGAGCTGTACAATGAGTCCTTTTGTGTCATTTTCTCCATTCAGAAGATAATTCAGTCTGGTCACGGTCGCCCTGATATATTTTGAATGTTCCTTATCTATATTGGCAATGCGGTGTTCTATGTCATCAAATCCCCTCTCGATCAGATCAAGCAGTTCAAGGACATCTTCTCTGTTATCTCCCGCCGCCTCAGAGCGCTCCTGTATTTTTTCAATCCATTCATCATCCTCCCTCATATCACTGAGACATTTTTTTATATCCGTCTTATAGATATAGAAATTGTCTGATGTTTTCAGGATATGATATTTTCTGCTCACAGCGCCTTCCACATATCCCTCAAGATGTTCCTGAAGAAGCTCACCATATGATTCTTTCTCCAGAAGTCTCCCGAAAAATCTGTCCATATTGTGAAGCATATCCTGAAGCGCCTTATTAAGTCTCCTTGTATTTACAAGCGCCGTACGAAGCATGTTCAGGTTTGCACGCGGATCATTCCGGAACGAATAAAGTGTTGCATAAACATTCTGTATATATATCTCCGTCTCCTCCATGTCCTCTGAAGTCAGACGCTCAAACGCACGAATCATCACGGCCGAATAATCCGGTATCACAATATTTGTCGTCATGGATGAAAAGTCATCAATCTGTTTCAGCCACCCGCTGTGTATCAGCCAGTTCAGCACCCTGGAAGCAGGCGTCTCAAGCATGTCATAATCAGTCTCTGATTCCTCCCGCTGCAGCCGGATCCTGTTCCGGGCATTCATATCGGCCAGCACCTGAAGGCAGAGTTCTCTGGTCAGAAAATAATTGCTGTATTCATATTCCTGATTGATACATAACAGGGCCTCCATGTAAATCTCTCTGTTTACAGACCGAAACAGACTCCAGAAAGTGTCCGGAATTTCAAAACGTAACTGCATGCTGAAACTCTCCTAAATCTTTGTTAGTCCGACCATATCCGTCTGATCTATTGTACCAAATTAACGGAGAATCCGCAAATAATTGACCGGAAGCAGGGAGCGGCTACCCTCTCTGCTTCCGATCCATAATCTTACAGAATATTATCGCGACCCCGGTGCTCACGGCTGTGGCGAGTATTCCCGCCCCGGTAATTGCGGCCGGATTCGCACTCCCGTACTGACTCCGGTAGGCGATCACATTCACCGGTATGAGCTGCAGGGATGAGATATTTATAATCAGAAATGTACACATCTCATTTCCCGCTATTCCCTTTTTTCTCACCGGCCCTGAAACTTTTCCCTTTCTTCTATCATCTTCAAGTTTTCCAAGTTCCTCCATTGCCTTCAGCCCGGCTGGTGTCGCTGCCCAGCCCAGCCCGAGAAAGTTCGCGATAAAATTTGTTGTTATATGTTCACCTGCTTTGTGTCCTTCCGGTATTTCCGGAAAAAGAAACCGGATCAAAGGCTTCATCTTTTTTGCCGCCGTCTCAATGATTCCTGCCCGGGATGCAATTTCCATAATTCCTGTCCAGAATGACATCACCCCGATCATTGTAATACACAACGACACCGCATCTTTTGCAGAATCCAAAGCGGCATTTGTAATATCCGGCATCCTTCCGCTGAATGCCCCGTACACGACTCCGACAAGAATCATTCCCGCCCAAAGATAATTAAGCATCCGCCGTTCTCCTCTCCCTTTACTCCTGCTCCGTGATCTCCCACATATATTTCTCAACAAGGTCAAACGGAGCCGGTCCTACCGTCAGAACAGCCTCATGGAAATCTTTCTGTGTGCTTTCTTCCCCTTTCTTCTCCATCCAGTCTTTTTTAAGTTCCAGAAATTCTGCATATCCGATATAATATTTGAGATAATTACCGGGAGAGCCTATGATCAGTTCATAGATCTGCTCCACCGTGTCTGCATTTGTTATCCCGTATCTGCTGAAGAATTCCACTGTATCCATTCTGTCCCACCCCTCATAATGAATTCCCATATCAGCCAGCGCGTAAAGGCCGAGTATGATGGAACTGTTTTTCTGAAGAAGAATTTCCTGCTCTTTTGACAGCGGCGTAAGATAATAACTGCACATCTCCGCATAGGTCGCCCATCCTTCTACATATCCGCCGAAATCAAATATGCTCCGGATCGGATCCGGATCAGTACTTTCAAAAAAGACCGTCTGATACAGATGCCCCGGATATCCCTCATGCGCCAGCGTAGTAAACAGGGTCAGATCATCTCCCATCCGGGACCGGTTGATATAAATCACGTTTTCCTCCGTATTGTCAATAGCCGGTATCATATAGAAAGCCGGACTGAGGTGTTCCTCCATCTCCTCAGGAACATATTTTACTTCAAGACTGGTCGCCGGATATTCCGGGAACGCCTTTCCGATTCCTTCTGCAAGTTCATTCAATATAAGCTCTGCATCGCTCTGTACCACGGAAGCGGCTGTTTCCTGCGCCTCTTCTCTTGTGATTCCAACCACCTTTTCCATGGCTTCCAGGTCCTCAACAATCTGTCTCCGCGTCAGATCTTCCAGTTCCCTCACCGACTTGTCGGTTCCTGTGGACTGTCTCACAACCATCTCATAATATTCCTGTCCCTTCGGGAGAAAACAGAGTCCGTACTCATTCTCGCCTGCTCCTTTCAGCCCGTTCACGGCTTCCGTCAGATTCTGGTATGCAGGATATATGTAATCTTCCATCATGCGTGCATTTTCCTGTATATAGTCACTTTTTTCCTTCTCTGTCAGATTATCCATTTCATTTATGCGATCTGTAAAGGTGGAATACAGATAATTTCCATCTCCCATTCCAAGAAATGCACTGCACTGTTCAATCACCGTATCCGCAGCATAATCAGCCATAAACAAACCCGACTCCGCCTTTTTCCTCTCAAACTCTGTCAGACTCTCAAAATAATCCGGGACACTTTCCATGAGATCCAGATAGGTCTCCACATCTTCCACATCATAAAACTGATATTCAGACAAAATGACCGGAAGCTGTGTCTGAACTCCGCTTACCAGTCCCATCGGTTCATCATACAGCAGGTATTCTGACCTCTCTTCCGCATCCCTTATCCATGCGCAGAGTATATCGTAGGTCAGCCTGTTTTCCGTACTCAGTTTGTCATATGAGAACTGAAGCAGTGCCTGCTGCATGTTTTCCGACGCGGCTCTGAGAGGCGCCGGGTCCGTACTGAAGCTTCCGAACGAAGCCCGTGCGCTGCTGATTCCGTATTTTTCCGGTTCCTTAAGCGTATAGTGAAGGCTGACCGCACTGGAGGATACTTCACTGCAGAAAAGCGCCTCTGTATACTCTTGAAACCGGACGTTCTCGTCCGCTCCTCCGGTTCCGCAGCCTCCCAGTATGAAAGGAACCGCCAGGCAGACAGCACATGACGCACAAGTATATTTATGCCGCTTGAATTTTTTCGAAAAGGATCTTATTTTTTGAAATGTAGAAATTGACATGAAAACTCCGGAATACCATTTACAGTATCTTATGATACCTTAGAAAACAATATGCCCGCCACTTCTGAATGCCGAATCTCTGTCCGCTTTTCTGCATATAATCTATTAAGTGCATATACCAGACAGGAGCTTTGAATTGAATCTGCTCATTTATATCTCAGATTTTATCGTGCCGTTCATCATCCTTTCCATTGTGATCTACGGACTTCTTTCCGGAATCAATGTCTATGATACCTTCATCCAGGGGGCACGAAGCGGTTTTCTCACAGTCATTCGCCTCATGCCTACCCTGATCGGTCTTATGGCAGCCACCGGCATACTGCGCGCATCCGGTTTTCTGGATCTTCTTGCAGATTTCATCGGCCAGTTTTCTTCCCTAGCAGGATTTCCCGGAGAACTTGTTCCTCTGACCATTGTCAGAATGTTTTCTTCATCTGCTGCTACCGGGCTTCTTCTCGATATCTATGAGAATTACGGGACAGACTCCAGAATCGGCCTTATTGCGTCAGTATCCATGTGCTGCACGGAAACGATCTTCTATACCATGAGCGTATATTTCATGACCGCCGGGATCCGCAAATCACGCTATACGCTTGCCGGAGCGCTTATTGCGACATTCGCCGGACTGGCTGCAAGCGTACTGCTTGTATCCGGTTAGGCGCACGCCAGGTAAGGATTGTACGGAAAGATACTTTGTGATAAAATATTGTAAGAAAAACTGACAATCGGAGGTGTACTTATGGCCAGCGTGACATTTGAACACTTAACTAAAACATACCCTAACGGCTTTATCTCGGTAAACGATGTGAATCTCCATATTGAAGACGGGGAATTCGTAATCTTCCACGGTCCCAGCGGGTGCGGAAAATCAACGATCCTGCGCATGATCGGAGGACTGGAGGACATAACTTCCGGCGAGATTTATCTGGGGAAAGAACTTCTCAACGATGTTCTCCCCCGCGACCGCCGCCTGGCCATGGCCTTTCAGAATTATACTTTGTACAAGCATATGAATGTATATGAAAATATCGCCCTGGGGCTGCGTCTGCGTGATCTTCCGAGAACCGTTATAGATTCAAGGGTCAGATCCGCATCTTCATTTCTCGGTATTTCAGATATACTTTCACGCAAACTGAGGGCCATTACCGATGCGGAACGTCAGCGTGTGGCGCTCGGCCGCGCTATCGTATGCCAGCCTAAAGTCCTTCTTGTCGATGAAGATTTTGCCCGCCAGAATGAAGACCGGAGAAAGGAAATGCTCCACGATATTCTCCGCATCAACAGCGAACTGGGAATCACTGTCCTTTATGTTACAAATGATCTGGAAGAGGCCCTTTCACTGAATAAACGCATTGTATATATGAAAGACGGAAAAATTGTAGACTGCTGAGATATTCAGCAGTCTACAATTTTTTCACTTGTCATTTTTCAGTTTTTCAAGATAGTTATATATTTCTCTTTTCTGAACTCCTCTGTCTTTGGCAGTTCTTTTCATGGCTTCTTTCCGATCTGCTCCCTGGGAGAGATAATACTGCACATGATCCTCAATGCTCATCTCCGACCATCTGGCCTGTTCTTCTCTCTCGATCTCGTCCCGGCTCCTCCCCTCAATAACAAGAACACATTCCCCCCTGGGAACATTGGTCTCATAGTAGGATACCGCCTCCGGAAGTGTGGAGCGAAATACCGTTTCATGCTTTTTTGTCAGTTCCCTGCACACCGCCACCCGTCTCGCTCCAAGTCGATCTGCGAGAAGCTTCAGTGTCCGTGTCAGGCGGTGGGGCGCTTCATAGATAATAACAGTGCGTGTCTCATTCTCCAGTTCATCCAGTACTCTTCCCAGTTCTTTTTTCTCGGAAGGCAGGAATGCCTCAAATGCAAATCTCCTTGTGGACATTCCCGAAACAGTCAGCGCTGCCACACATGCGGCCGGGCCCGGCACCGCGGTCACCTGGATCCCCTGTTCATGGCACATCCTTACAAGCTCTTCCCCCGGATCCGAAATTCCAGGGGTGCCGGCGTCTGTAATCAGCGCAATGCTCTGCCCCTCCTGAAGCTTTTCCACCAGCCTTCTCCCTTTATCATATTTATTATATTCATGATAGCTGGTCATCTCAGTATGAATCCCGAAATGGTTTAACAGCTTAATACTGTTTCTTGTGTCTTCCGCTGCAATCAGATCCACTTCTTTCAGCACTCTCACAGCACGAAAAGTCATATCTTCCAGATTGCCGATCGGAGTTGCACACAGATATAAGATTCCTGACATTTTTCTCCTCCTGCTTCTGTCGCATATTCATCTGCCTGCCATGTCGTTTGTTTTGAAAAAGATTCCCTTTCAGATGGCCGGTCACACCGTCTCTCTGGTATGCAGCACAACAGGAGGCTCCACAGTCACACGCGGTCTTGCTCCCCGCACGCCTTCGATAAGAACCATCGTCGGTTCCTTATCTATGTACGGATGCACAAACCGGATCCGTTTTGGTTCAATTTTATAATAATTCATCTTGATCATGATCTCTGTCAGACGAAAGGGTCTGTGTATCATATAAAATCTGCTCTTATCCTGCATCAGCTTCATACTCTCTCTCAGGATATCGTCCAGCGAACACAGCACCTCATGCCGCGCGATTGCGCGGGAATCATCCGGATTTCGCAGTCCGTGTTCTGCAAGCATATAAGGAGGATTCGTTGTAATAACATCAAAAAAGGCCGGCTTAAATATATCTGCCGCCTCTTTGATATCGCCTTCCACTATATCAATCCTGTCATTAAGCCCGTTGTGAGAAACACTTCTGCGGGCCATCTCAACTATATCCTCCTGGATCTCCAGTCCGGTAATATGAGCTGCCTGTGTCTTCGCTGACAGAAGCAGAGGAATTATTCCGTTTCCCGTCCCAAGGTCAAGCACATTTTCTCCCGGCCTGACCTTCACAAAATCCGACAGAAGAACCGCATCGACCCCGAAACAGAACTTTTCCGGATCCTGTATCAGCTCTAATCCATTGAGCTGAAGGTCATCGAGGCGTTCTCCAGGTCTGATATCACTTTCCATGGGCTTTTGACGCTCCCTCTTTCTTCTCAGATGGCGCGGACTTCTTTGTTTCCTCCCTGGATGCTTTATGCTTCTTCTTCCTTGGCTTGAACTTCAGTTCATCCGCTTTGTATTCACGTATCTCTTTCTCATCATCCTCCAGATTGACCACGACCTTGACCTGTCTGCGGAGAATACTCAGAGAATGGACGACTCCGGTAAGTCCGTCATTTGTCGTCACCGTATCCCCTACAGACGGAAGCTGGCTGTTGAGCTCCTCATATGTCTCCTCTTCATTGGTCAGACAGCACATAAGCCGTCCGCACACTCCCGATATCTTTGTCGGATTAAGAGAAAGATTCTGCTCTTTTGCCATTTTAATGGATACCGCGGCAAATTCTGTAAGATAAGTACTGCAGCACAGCGGCCTTCCGCATATGCCGATGCCGCCGCGTATTTTTGTCTCGTCCCGCACTCCGATCTGTCGGAGCTCTATCCTTGTCCGAAATACGGCAGCCAGGTCTTTTACAAGTTCCCTGAAGTCAACCCTCCCGTCAGCTGTAAAATAAAAAAGCACCTTATTGTTGTCAAACGTATATTCTGCGTCAATCAGCTTCATTTCCAGCCCATGCTTTCTTATCTTCTCAAGGCAGATCCTGAATGCTTCCTTCTCTTTCTGATGATTCTTCTCCACTGTCTTCTTATCCTGTTCAGTGGCAATTCTTATTACTGATTTCAGCGGCTGCACTACTTCATCATCGTTCACTTCTCTCGGCCCGCTCACAACGCGCCCGTATTCTATGCCTCTCGCCGTTTCCACAATGACGTGGTCGCCCCTCTTTATATCCAGTTTTCCCGGAGCGAAAAAGTAAATCTTACCCGCTGTCCTGAATCTTACTCCGATCACCTTTGTCATGCCTGTCAGTTCTCCTTTATTGTCAGTAAGAGCAGTTCCATCGTCAGCTCAAAGTTGACATTTGCCTTCATTCTGGCTTTTGCTTTTTCCAGAGCGTCAAGTATGTTCTCAATCCCTTCATAGGAACTCTTGCTTGCCCGGGCTCTGATATATCTGAGCTGATCAGAGAAAACCACCCTGTCTACGCTTTTTGTCGCCTTATATATGAGCACATCCCTGTACCATATCGCAATGATGTCCAGATAATCATTGATCTCAAGCTTGTATGTCATACATTTCTTGACCGCTTCCATCAATTCCGAAACATCCATCTCATCAATGTTGCGCAGAAGATGCACAGCTTCTTCCTTAATCTCGTTGAAATAATCGGAAGTCGCAAGCATAATGGCTTTTCCCATGTTCCCCTGGGCGAACGCAACACATACATCGGCTTTATAATCCGGTATCTGCATCTGTTCCATCAGATATTTCTTAACCAGCTGATCCTTGATATTGCGGAGCTTCATCATAACACATCTTGAGCGTATGGTCGGGAGAAGCGTCTCCGCATTCTCTGTCAGAAGCATGATCACCGCATACTCCGGCGGCTCCTCGATCGTTTTCAGAAGCGCATTCTGAGCCTGTACTGTCATCAGATCCGCTTCCGGAATAATATAGATCTTGTATCTGCTGCTGTACGGTTTGATTACAATATCGTTATTCACCTGTTCTCTGATATCATCTACACTGATCGTATTCGGTTTTTCATGTGTAACTCTGATGATATCAGGCTGGTTGCCGTTCACGGCCTGCTTGCAGGACTGGCACTTTCCGCATGCCTCACCGTTTTCTTCTCGATTCTGGCACTGCAGGCTCATGGAAAACAGGTTCGCCAGCATCTTTTTCCCCGAACCTCTCTCTCCATTAAGAATATAAGCATGAGAGACTGCATCCGCACTCACCGCGCTCTCAATATATTTAATAATGTTCTTGTGACCAACTACGTCTTTAAAACCACTCATCTTTATCACCTGCCGTGCATTATTTCCTTCGTAAAGGTGTACTTCTTAAGTATAGCACAATCTGTCCGCAAGTTATACCCTAAAATCCTCTATATACCTGTTGATTTCTTCCAGACAGGCGTCCAGATCCAGATTCTCAAATCTTCTCTCTATTCCTGCCTTTCTGAGATTATCTTCTGAGAAATCTTCCGAATCCGCCAGAAATCTCCTGCACATCTCGGCGTATTTCGGTGCTTTTTCTTTTCTCTCACGCTGCAGGGCTCTGTACAGACGAAGCCCGTCTTCCACTTCAATATAGATCGGCACAAGCTTGTCGCTGCCGAAATAGTCTCTCAGCGCACGATACGATACCAGGGTGCCAATCACCAGATAATCATGCCTGTCCAGATTAATCTGTCCGTCGTCTGCAGTAAAATATGTCCAGATGCCGCATTTTGTATCATACGATCTCACTTCTATGACCCTGCCTTCATCCATCAGGTCATTCAGGCGCTTCTGATCCACAAAAAAATACTCGACGCCATCTGTCTCCCCTTCTCGGACAGGCCGTGTTGTATACGGGATTATCCTTTTCATGTCAGGGCGCCGTTCACTCAGCCTTTTATATATCGTATCTTTCCCTGAGGAGCTTTTCCCCATGATGTAAAAAATCCTACCCATCCTTCAGCACCTCGATTTCCTCTCTTTTTTCTGTTCCCTCTATCCTGAACCCCGCTTCTCTGTACTTCCGGATCTGTTCTGCAGTATCTTCGGATATCCGCTCTCCCGGAACAACAAGAGGGATTCCCGGGGGATACAGATAAGCATACTCAAGCGCAGTCTTTCCGGCCGCTTTGTTCCAGACTGTATGTTCTGTGCACACTTTGCCGGAATCTCTCATATTTTCCGCTTCCCACACTGTGTATACCTGCTCATTTCTGCCAAATTCCCTGTCCTTCACACATGGTCCCGGATCTCTTCTGCAAAGGATTCTGTCCGTCTCTGTCAGCGCCTCAGCCAGGCGCTTCATGCCCTCTCGGGTGTCTCCAGGCGCTGTCATTGCTATCACATATGACCCGGCGGCCATTTCGGCCTGAAGATGATATTCTTTCAGCAGTCTGATATACAGATCTCTTCCGGTAAACGGAATTATCTTTTCAGTGCTTCTGCTTTTAAGAAAAGTATCTTTTACCGAGATTGTCAGTTTTGATCTGTCAAATATTCTGCTCTGCACAAGTCTCATATTTTTCAGCAATGACAGCTCATTCCGGATTTCTCTGAGAAGGCCCGTATAGTTTTCGAACATTCTGTCCTTATTTTCCTCCAGAAGGCGTATGCATTCGTCTATGGCAGACATCAGCACGTACGACGGACTGCTTGTCTGAATTATATGCAGATATTTCCTTATCTTTTTCCTGTCCGCCAGTTTTCCATTCATATGAATCAGGGCAGTCTGCGTAAGAGACGGCATTGTCTTATGAAAGCTGTGAATTACAACATCCGCCCCTTTTGCATTGGAATTATCAGGAAAATACGGATGAAACCCAAAATGTGCTCCATGTGCCTCATCCACAATAAGCGGAATCCCCCGCTCATGTGCGATTCCGGCAATTTCCTCCGTATCTGATACTGCTCCGTCATAGGTAGGCGAAGTAATGACAACCGCCTGTACATCTTTATTCTCTTCAAGAAGAAGTCTTACTTTCTCAGGACGTATCTCCCCGTTCAGTTCCGTCTCCGGATCAAATTCCGGATAAATATATATCGGATAAAGCTCCTTCATATATACCGCATTATATACTGACTTATGGCAGTTTCTTGCCATAAGTATTTTACCCCCGCGTGCTGTACACCCCATAACGGCGCTCAGCAGGCCGGCAGTACTTCCGTTTACAAGATAATGCGTCTCTTCCGCAGAATAAACCCGGGCCGCACGTTTCTCTGCTTCCAGCAGAATGCCGTCCGCATGATGAAGATCATCAAAGCCTTCGATCTCGGTAATATCTATTCCATATGGAAGATCCGCACCTGTAACATTCGGATTCCTCTTGTGTCCCGGCATATGAAAAGGGTAAAAATCCGACTTTTCATATGTTTTAAGTTGACTGTATAAATATTTCATTTCAATTCACCACAGCAGCTTTTCATGAATTTCAGTATATCAGGTATACGCTTTTCAAATGGAATACCCACATACTTCATAAATATTAACCTGTTTTTTATATAGTTATCACATATTTCTCACATTTTCAGATTATAGTATCAATCAATAAAGCGGATGCGCTTTTTCAATATACATTTTCCTTTTTCTCAGCCGGCACTTCACAGTCCCGGCTTTTTTTGCATATCTGCCAGATTTCCTGCAAACACTATTTCCGAAAGGAGAGTGCTTATATGAAAAACAATAAATACTGTCCGCCGGAATATCGACCGGACAAAAAAGGGGACAAAGACTATAAGGATACAATGGTACCTGAAATTGTCCTCCCACAGCCGACAAACGCATCCAATGCTATTCCTGATGAAGTTCCCCGGCGTGATGGCCCCGGCGGAGAATAACTCAAACATTATCTCCTATTTAAAAATATCCGGGAAAATTCCCGGATATCTTAATGTATGAGCGTGCGGGGATTCGAACCCCGGACAACTTGATTAAAAGTCAAGTGCTCTACCACCTGAGCTACACGCCCTTATTCAATTATTATTCCCTGTAAAATATTTTTTAGCAGAGAAAAATGCCCAGAACCGGAATCGAACCAGTGACACGAGGATTTTCAGTCCTCTGCTCTACCAACTGAGCTATCTGGGCATTTAACACGTATAAAACGTGTAAGTTGCGGGAGCAGGATTTGAACCTGCGACCTTCGGGTTATGAGCCCGAC
>CAKNHF010000031.1 GCA_930972465.1 uncultured Lachnospiraceae bacterium | reverse complement strand
TCATCTTTCTTCCGTACTTCCATTGTCAAATTCGTCCAAACTTTCATCACTAAATCCTGATGCTCCTCTCTATCTACTTCAACTTGGGCTTTTATGGCCGCACGTACAATGTTATGCATAGAATAATTATCAATGACGACTTCATTCTGTTTTGATTTTGCGCTCAGTAACCAACTACGGCGCATTAAGCGCATTAGCGCAATGCGACAGCGATCCTCGTCAATTTCGGCATCTCGGCTAAACCATTTGGCGCAGGTAGCGATATCCGTAGGAACATCCGCTAATAGCGTGAAGCCCTCTAAGATACTGCGCTCTGCGGCATCTTTAATCTCGTTATAATCATAGAGTTTATTTAGCTCATCTTGCAATGTTTGCTCATCAATATACTCTGCGTTGTTCTCATACAGGCCTTGTCGAATATTAAAGTTTCTATCAATGAGCTCTTTTTCTAATTGCGTAATTGTCCAACCGTAGTCTCGCGCCAATGCGCCCAAGCGGTTAATAACCAGCGTATTGCGTCCGGCGCGTCCATCAATTATTTGAACGAGTCGCTCTTTGTCCTCTGCGGTTAAGGCTTCGGCAACACAACATTCAGTATCAACTGCTGTCATGACATCGTCATCAATATTGGCATTGTATTCCCGCAAGAAAATATCAATGCATGATTCTATGGGAAGAGGCTTTACGCTTATAAGCGAAAAATCCATGCGCATAATTCGCGAGGCAAATAAGATGGAAATATTCGATCCAACTATTTCTTCAAATGAAGCGTCTTCCTCATAGATTTCACTTTTATCCGGTTCCTGATTTCGGACATCGTCGATAAACAGCAGAACTTTAGATGTGTTAGCCAAATGTTTCAGATATTCAATGGGATTGGCGCTGGTTTCTTTCCCAGGGTAGTCAATTGCGCTATCGAGGTCTGATTTGAATTTTCCCGAGTAGTAAAGGTACGCTATGTGGGCGTAAAAGTGCTCTCCGGGGTTTTCGAGAAACCAACTATAAACTTTGCGAAGGATTTCAGATTTTCCGATACCGCCCATACCACGTAGCTGTATGTGTTTCCGCTCCTTTTTTAGCTTGTCGCAGATACTCTGCACAAGCTCATCACGTCCAATTATCCTACTTAAGAAGGTCTTATCGGGCGTCATGGAAATTGATGTTGGGATTCGCTTAAGGGCTTCTTTCTGTAACTGGAATAAATTCGGTACGTCACTATTTTTATGCAGGTTATGTAATTCGTTCTTAAGCTGTGTAGTAATATATTCTTTTGAAGCTTTCGTAAAAGATAATGCCTCTCGCAGGGCAACTACATAATACTGGCATGGATCTTCTGATTCTCGCACACTACTCTCCAAGGAATAGATTGTTTCTTCGCTAGCCTGAGTTCTATTTTTTAGAAACTCATGAAAAGCAGATACAGTGGTTTTAATGTTTTGTATTTTCAGTTTCTGGATACGAGCAAGGAGATCCTTGTCTGGCAATTCAAATATTTCTTTACGGCATTCAAGCGGAATACATTCTGCTCCGCTAATATATTTGTTGGACGCTTGACGGTTCTTGGATCGCCAAGTGTTCTCTTCGTCTTCAGGTGTTCCGTAAATTAATATATTAAGCGCATCCGCTTGATTATAGTGTATATGACCAGCAATTAACCCGTGGTAAAACACTGGAAAGCAAAAAGGAATCTTATCCATAGAAGTCTCCCCCATTCTTCATATATGCCTGTTTGCGATTTCAGCAGACAGGCATATTTTTTCACGACAATATCACTACTTTCCCACAATATCGGGAATAGGTTTTTGTATCTATAATGAAATCAACAAGAAAAGCAAGAGCAAATACTTCTCACATTATAAAACATTTCTCGCTTTTCTTCAATCCACAAAGAAAGGAGGGAAAACCTATGGAACCGAGAGATGACATCATCTCTAGAGTTAATGCCGGATCCAAAGGTGGTAGCAACGAAAATCAGGATACTGATTTTACGCGTTCTCTGCCACCGGGTACGTTCAGAAACTCTTAGTTTTACATCTCTTAGCGAGGAGCCTTCGGGCTCTTCGCACTCTTCAACCGAAAGAAGGTGTAAAGAATGTATGGAGAGCACGTAAGGCTGAAGTACCGAGACATAGATGACATCATGACCTACGAATTCGTATTTTTCGATTATGGAGACGATAAAGAATCATGGTGTATCTACATCATCACAGATATAGATTATGGTACCGAAGCACCCAAGCTGAAAGTTGCAGCCTACGCCCGTGTATCGACGGAGCAGGATGAACAGCAATCCAGCTATGAAGCCCAGGTAAATTACTACAATCAATATATCAGAAATAATCCTGCGTGGGAATTTGTCGGCATTTACGCCGATGAGGGTATCACCGGGACAAATACCAAAAAGCGTGATGGCTTCAACCGCATGATAGCTGACGCAAAGGCTGGAAAGATTGATCTGATTCTAACCAAGTCAATCTCGCGTTTTGCCCGCAATACGGTTGATGCGTTGCAGACGATCCGTGAACTTTCGGCATTGAAGGTCGAAGTTTACTTTGAAAAAGAGGGCATCCGTACCTTGGATAAACAGTGTGAAGTCATGCTTACCATCATGTCTTCACTCGCCCAGGAGGAAAGCCGATCTATTTCTGAAAACGTGCGCTGGGGAAAGCAAAAAAGTATGCAAGACGGCAATGTGTCGTTTGGATACCGCCATTTTCTCGGCTACCGCAAAGGCAAGGATGGACGACCGGAGGTTGTGCCGGAAGAGGCCAAGATTGTTCGGGATATTTACCGTATGTTTCTTGACGGCATGACCATCCGTAATATTGCAAAAGAACTTACTGAGCGTGGAATTAAAACTCCCGGCGGTAAGGATGTGTGGTCTGTCAGCACAATCAGGAGCATTCTTTCCAATGAGAAATACAAGGGCGATGCATTGCTTCAGAAAACCTACACTCTCGACTATCTCTCAAAAACAGTCAAGAAAAACAATGGTGAAGTTAAGCAATATTACGTCACTAATTCGCACGAAGCAATCATCGATGAAGATGTTTTCAATCTGGTACAGGTTGAATTACAACGACGCTCTAAAATCCGCCGAGGCCTTAGAAATAGCAGTCCATTCTGCACAAAATTGGTCTGCGGAGATTGCGGCTCATTTTATGGGCATAAAATCTACCACGCCAAAGAAAAGCATAGTAAGGATGTGTGGTATTGCAATCGACGATACCAGGGAAGCAACAACTGTTCCACGCCGATTCTTTCTGAGGACGATCTGGTTAGATATTACCTTCAAGCATTATCTGAGATTTTAGCAGACAAGGATAAGTATATCTCAGCATGTAGAACGCAGATCGACGAAGCGGATGCTCTTGGAAAAACGCGGTCTAAGCGTGAGAAGGCGGAAGCAGTACTAGCGAAGGACATGGCTAAAATCCAAGCCCTCGTGCGCGAAAACGCCTACATCTCTCAAGATCAACAGGTTTACCGCCAGCGATTCGAAGAGATGTCAAAGCAGATAGAACAACAAAAATCCGATATCGCAAATCTGCAGGAGCAGGAGCTTAGTCTCATAGGCATCCGCGAAAAACTATTACGCTTTATTGAGACGCTTGAATCCTTCGATTTGGAGCCTATATTTGATTCGGTAACATGGAATTCCCTTGTTGAGCGAGTTCTTGTGAATCCGAGTAATCTCATCTTTGAGTTTAAGAATGGTGAAAAGATAAAGATTAAGATCTAACATCGGAGTGAAAACTATATACCAAAAATATGAGCGGCCAGCAATGACCGCTCTTTTTCATTGAGTTCTGCCCGTGATACAATAAACCTATCATTCGATACCTTACCGCAAAACGAGAGGGAAATAGAATATGCAAGAAAAGGGATATGTATATATTTTAACGAACCCTAGCTTCCGCGAGGACTGGGTTAAAATCGGGAAAAGCTCCAGACCCGTAGATGTTCGCTCAAAGGAGCTAGATAATACTGCCGTGCCGCTACCGTTTGAAATCTATGCCACGGTAAAGAGCAGCGAGTATTCCTACATTGAATCTAGTCTCCATGAAATTCTTACAGATTTAGCAGATAAGCGCATTCGTAAAAACCGTGAATTTTTCAATATAAAACCAGAAGAAGCTTTTCGCTATTTAAAGCTAATTGCCAAGATGGACAAAAATGCTGAAATTAATGCTCCAGAAGATGAATCAAACTCTAGTGAGGGCAACCCCGTTCATTCAAAAAGCTATACTCACCTGGGCGATTATACCGTAGAGACCAATGAGATATTCTATCTTTCAAATGGGGTCGCGAAGGGCAAAATGAGAGTTCAAAATGGATGCGAATATGTTGTTCTTGAGGGGGCTATATTAGATCCTAAAATCACATCAAACGAAAGTAGTATCCGAAAGTCAAGAAAAGAACATGCTGATTCGTTGAGCGAAGACGGAATGGTCGTTATTCGAGACATTATATTCAATACGCCATCCGGAGCCGCGAACTTTATTCGCGGTGGGGCATGTAACGGAAAAACGTATTGGAGAACAGCATCAGACCGACCTTTGAGCGATTTTATTTCATACAGTAAAAACAACTCGTATAACTGATATATTTAGAGCGTTTTTGAAGCCGTGTGGCTTATGCTTGTTTGCACCAATTTTTAATTTTTCCACGCTAATGTAATTTTAAAAACTGGTGCAAAAATAAAATGTTACCTACTCGTGACAAAAAATGAGTGGCTCTGTAAGCTGAAAAAGTCTATCAAAGAAGTCAAAATTGGTGCAAAATAAAGAAAAACCCCCGAGAAATCGGAGGCTTTTCTCACGCCGCACCGCTATCAGTGTGACGTCATAATATGATGCGGAAGATGGGACTTGAACCCACACGACACGAATGTCACAAGATCCTTAGTCTTGCTCGTCTGCCAGTTCCGACACTTCCGCATTTCTGTATTTACCGGCCTCTGTTCTTCTTTCAAACAACTGACCGTAAAATAAATATTACTATAATTTTACACGAATGTCAATCTTTTTTTCTTATTTTTCGCTTCCCGTTATATACACTCCATATATCGAAAACCGGCGGCGGGTCTTTTTGCCCCGCCGCCAGTTTTCCAGCATCTCATTATATATTATTTTCCGGCGCCGTCATACCATGAGGCGTTTTCCCGCAGAGATTACATTTATTCCATATTTCCCGGAAATCTCGGAATTCCGTCAAACCCGACTTTCAGGTCCTCATCGGTCGGAATGTAATCTGTCATCTCTCCGTTGTTGAACTTCTCATAAGCGACCATATCAAAGTATCCTGTTCCGGTAAGTCCGAAGAGGATTGTCTTCTCCTCGCCCGTCTCCCTGCACTTCATCGCTTCATCGATAGCGACTTTGATCGCATGGCTGCTTTCCGGAGCAGGGAGGATTCCCTCCACTCTCGCGAACTGTTCTGCCGCCTCAAATACGGAAGTCTGCTCCACGGAACGCGCCTCCATGTATCCGTCATGGTAAAGCTGAGAAAGTACAGAACTCATGCCATGATATCTGAGTCCTCCTGCATGGTTTGCGGACGGGATGAAGCCGCTGCCCAGAGTATACATCTTCGCCAGCGGACACACCATACCGGTATCGCAGAAGTCATAGGCGAATACCCCCCGGGTCAGACTCGGACAGGAAGCCGGCTCAACCGCGATAAACTGATAGTCAGCCTCTCCCCTCAGTTTTTCTCCCATAAACGGAGAAATCAGTCCGCCAAGGTTGGATCCGCCACCCGCGCATCCGATAATGATATCCGGTTTGATACCATATTTATCCATGGCGATCTTTGTCTCCACACCGATCACAGACTGATGCAGCAGCACCTGGTTCAGCACACTTCCGAGAACATATCTGTAGCCCTCTGTGTGAGTTGCAACTTCTACAGCTTCCGAAATAGCGCATCCAAGACTCCCCGTAGTCCCCGGATGCTCTGCGAGGATCTTCCTTCCCACTTCTGTCGTATCTGAAGGAGACGGAGTCACGCTGGCTCCGTATGTCCGCATCACTTCACGGCGGAACGGCTTCTGCTCATAGGAGCATTTTACCATATACACCTTGCAGTCCAGATCAAGATAAGCGCACGCCATGGACAGGGCAGTTCCCCACTGTCCGGCTCCCGTCTCCGTAGTCACACCTTTCAGCCCCTGCTCTTTTGCATAATAGGCCTGTGCAATGGCTGAATTCAGTTTATGGCTTCCGCTTGTATTGTTTCCTTCGAATTTATAATAAATCTTTGCCGGGGTCTGAAGTTTCTCTTCCAGGCAGTACGCTCTTACCAGAGGGGCCGGACGGTACATTTTATAGAAATCCCTGATCTTCTCCGGAATCTCAATATACCTGTTTTCATCGTCCAGTTCCTGCTTTACCAGCTCTTCACAGAACACAGCCCCCAGCTCTTCTGCTGTCATAGGCTTCAATGTCGCCGGATTTAAGAGAGGTGCCGGTTTGTTCTTCATATCCGCGCGGACATTATACCATTCTTTCGGCATCTCACTCTCTTCGAGATAAATTTTGTAAGGGATTTTCTTTTCACTCATTTTTTTACTCCTTTCTTTTCCGGGACACAGAGTTTTCTTCGACCGGGCGTTTCTCAGACAGAAACACGTGATCAGGAAAAACAAAAAGCTCCTGCCCCATACAACTGAAATATTGCAGGGACAAGAGCTGATATCCAGACTCCTGCGGTGCCACCCGGCTTGATGTTCGCACATCCACTCATTGCATACAAACATATGCTCCTTTTGTTAACGGAGTTTATTCTCCGTCTCACCTACTGCCTGCGCCCAGGATAAATCCTGCAACACGCATCGTTCAGCTCGCCCTCCGAAGCCCATTCACCTCATGTCCGTCATGCCGCGATCACACCGCCCGCAGCTCTCTGTAAAGCGAATCCACGAAGTTACTTGCTCTTCTTCAACAGTTTAGTAAAACTTTATCATGGAGAAACTTAAAAGTCAATATCTGTTATGCACCTTTTCTGCAAAGCACATAAAATCCTTCAGTTCTATGAACCTTCCGTCATCCAGGACTGCCCTTCCGGACATCCTTCCGAACACCTGATGCTGGTCCGAAGCGATAATCCCCGCGGAAAGCTTAGCCGCGCGATCCAGGACAGGTTCAAATTGCATTTCAAAGCGTCCGTCACTGGATGTAAACTTCCAGGGTTTCATATAGTCCTCTTCCGGGATATGAAACTTTACGTCATCCAGCTTATGCGCCCTTCCGCCATAAAAGATCACATTCTCCGTTGCGGCGGAGGTGTCTCCGAACCCGTATCCGATATTAAACCCGAAAGGTTTTCCTCCGACGGTTCCATTTCCGGATCCCCAGTACCATGTATTGTCATAAGTCCATACTCCACGTCCCCAGTCCAGAGTCCCGTAATCTTTCTGCGGGGCAAACCAGTACGTCACGTCATCCCAGACCATATATCCTTCCGCAGGCATGCAGTTAATCTTCCGGTTATAATAAAATGCCTTTTTCTTTTGCCACGGTGTTGCCGTCACGATAGAATCCATATGCGGCTCATCCAGTGATATTTCGCAGTAGAATGGCTTTCCCTGATAAAAATCCCTGAAATCACAGGATATTGTTCTTCTCCCGCTCTCCGTACGGAATTCCATTCTCAGTCTCTTGTTCCGAAATTCCGTACGGCCCTCTTCCGATGAGGCCGGCATCTTCATCCTTCCCATCGGAAGAGCCGTGAGGACCGTCTCCGTGTGTTCCCATTTCTCCTTAAAATTGAGAAGAGACACCGACTGCAGTCCGACATAGCCATCATCGGAAATCGTAAATGCCGCGCCGTAATCCTCATTCATCACCAGATAGTAGTCCCACTCCTTGATTCGAAACGCCGGAGAAGCAATCCTGTTCCTGTCATATTCCCACACAGCCCGCCTGGACCAGCCCGGCTCCGTAATCTTTCCATCCTCACCGAGAAGAGGCTGCCGTTCTGTCACTTCATGATTTCTCATCCTGTCACACTCCCCTGAAAAAAGAAACTGCCCGAATCCCAACCGGGACCGGGCTCCATGGACTTATTTTACTACGCGATCTTCTCTTTTGCAAGAGCTGCGAGTGTTGCAAATCCTTCTTTATCACTTACTGCCAGCTCAGCCAGCATCTTTCTGTTCATATCAACATTAGCCAGCTTCAGGCCATGCATGAACTTGCTGTAGGAAAGTCCGTTCATTCTTGCTGCCGCATTGATACGTGCAATCCAGAGCTGTCTCATCTGGCGCTTGCGCTGTTTTCTTCCTGCGTAAGCTGATGTAAGAGCTCTCATTACAGACTGTTTTGCAACTCTGTACTGTTTGGAACGTGCTCCTCTGTATCCTTTTGCCAGTTTCAGTGTTCTGTTATGTTTCTTCTTAGCGTTCATTCCGCCTTTGATTCTTGCCATTTCTTACTCCTCCTTCATCAACTTCCAGATATTACAGATACGGTAATACCTTTTTCATGTTCTTTACATTAGTTGCATCAGTGATTGTAGCCTGTCTGAGATTTCTTTTTCTCTTCGTAGACTTCTTTGTTAAGATATGGCTCTTGTAAGCTTTATTTCTTTTCAGTTTTCCTGTACCTGTTTTCTTGAAACGCTTTGCTGCCGCTCTATTTGTTTTGATTTTTGGCATGATAATTTCCTCCTTTATTGTGCTGCCTTTCAGGACATTCATCCCGGATTACATATTTAACGTTTTTCAGTTAAAACCATGCTCATATTTCTGCCTTCGAGCTTCGGCGCTTTCTCGACCGACGCGATATCGGAAAGCAGTTCTGCAAAATCGTCAAGGATATGCCTGCTCTGCTGAACATGGGCCATCTCCCTTCCGCGGAAACGAAGAGTCACTTTCACCTTGTTTCCTTTTGAGATAAACTTCCTGGCATTGTTCACTTTCGTGTTCAGGTCGTTTGTATCAATGTTCGGCGACAGACGAACCTCTTTGATCTCAACTGTCCGCTGTTTCTTCTTTGCCTCTTTTTCCTTCCGTGTCTGCTCATACTTATACTTTCCGTAGTCAATGATCTTGCAGACCGGCGGCTTGGCACCAGGCGCGATCTTGACCAGGTCAAGTTCTGCCTCCATGGCGATCTTCATGGCTTCCCTCGCCGACATGATTCCCAACTGTTCTCCATTCTGGCTGATCAGACGAACTTCTCTGTCTCTGATCTGCTCGTTAATCATTAAATCGCTAATTGTCGTATACCTCCGTCAAATGAATTTCCATTCAGGTTCTTCCCCGCGAAAACACAAAAAAACGAGTGAATATCATATCCACCCGACAATCAATAAAGCCTTCCCGCTTACAAAGGAAGCTTACAAATCAATATCAGACCGACAGTCACCCGATCGTGCTGCGGTGAGAGTGGATACTCTACTTTGTTTTTTGCTTAACGCAAGTATTAATCTACCACATCCACTCTCCCGTGTCAACACTTTTCTTTACCTTTTATTTCCCATACAGAATACGGCCACGACTCCCGGTCCCGTATGGCTTCCGATCACAGTCCCGATATTATTGATAAGGATATTGTCTATCCCCATCTTCTCCCGTACCAGTTTTGCCACATATTCTGCATCCTCAATACAATCGCCGTGCGTGATCATGATAATGTCGTTATCCCAGCCCTTTGACTGTTCCACCGCCATGTCGACGATCCTGTTCAGGGATTTTTTGCGCCCCCGCTCTTTTCCGATCACCTGGAGTTTCCCATTGTCGTCCATATGTATGATCGGCTTGATCTGAACCAGCGTGCCCAGGACTGCCGTTGTCTTGGATACACGTCCTCCTCTGTGGAGGTGGTTCAGATCGTCCACTGTAACGTCATGACAGATATGAAGTTTGTTCTCCTCTGCCCAGGCTGCGATCTCATCAATCGTCTTTCCCTGTTCCTTAAGCTGGAGAGTCTTGTAGAGGAGGAGTCCTTCGCCCAGGCATGCACAGAGGGTATCGATAACAATAATCTTGGCCTCCGGATATTTCTCCGACAGTTCTTCCGCCGCCAGCCTCATGCTGTTCAGCGTTCCGCTCAGGCCCGAGGAAAATCCAAGATGGAGAATATCCTTCCCTTCCTTTACATAGGGCTCCATCATCTGCACCGCTTCTTCCGGATTGATCTGAGAAGTGACAGACATATGCCCCTCTCTCAGTTTGTCAAAGAATTCCTTTGCCGACAGACCGTACATATCAGTGTACGTTTCCCCGTCAATTGTATATTTTAACGGAAATACGGGAACATGGCGTTCCTCCAGCCACTCTCTGGGAAGATCCACCGTACTGTTCACTGTGATTACAAAATCTCTCATTCTTCTGTATCCTCCTGGATCTGTATTTGTCCGCTTAGCAACGACGAACTTTATCTTCGTCTATCATACCATTTTTTGTTCTTTTAATCAAAATATTTTCACTGTTTTAATTGAGCTTTATATTCAGATAGTTTCTGCCCGAAAGAGTCTTGTTAAATATAAGGAAACACAGAACAAGGATGCATCCGATAATAAATCCGTACAGATTGAATGCCGCTGTCAGGATAAGGAGCATCAGACGCATGAATTTCAGCGCATAGCCAAGTTCAAAGTTCGGCTGCGTATAGTTTGCCACTGCTACAAACGCCATGTACAGCATGACCTCTGAATTGAACCACCCTGACTGAACAGAAAACTCACCCATGACAATACCTGCGATCACACTGAGCGGTGTGCTCAGCATGGTGGGGGTGTTCATGGCCGCCAGCCTCAGTCCGTCGATGGAAAGCTCAAGAAGAAGAAACTGGAAAATCAGGGGGATATTCACCGTATCCCGCACTGCGACAAACTCAAACGCCTCCGGAAGCCACTGCTGGTTCTGCATAAAAAGCAGGTACAGCGGAGTAAAAAATACAGTGGCAATGGTAATCAGGGTTCGTGTGACTTTCAGATAAACTCCCGTGAGCGTAGGAAAATAATAGTCGTTTGCCTCCTCAATCATATCCAGTATCGAAGTGGGCAGAATCATGGCAGAGGGGGAGTTGTCCACCAGTATGATCACTTTTCCCTCCAGCACACAGGCGGCCGCGGTGTCTGGGCGCTCCGTATATTTGAATTTCGGAAAAGGATTGAACCATTTTCTTTTGAACAGAGCTTCTGCCAGACTCTGCTGGTTCATCCGCAGATCCCCGATATTCAGGCTCTCGATCCGTTTCTTCAGATTATCCAGCAGTTCCCGGTCTACACGGTCGCTCATATAGCACAGTGCGATATCCGTCCGGGATGCCTGGCCCGCCTCGGTCATCTCCATGACAAGATGTGGGTCCCGGATTCTCCGCCGGATCAGTGCAGTATTGAACACAATGGTCTCCACAAACCCATCCCTTGAGCCTCGAAGCGATTTGTCTTTATCCGGTTCATCCACGCTTCTCGCCGGATAGGTTCTGCAGTCGATTGAGATACAGTCGCTGTATCCGTCTATAAACAGGACTGCAGTTCCGGACAGTACATTTCTGAGCACCTGGTCAAAATTCTCAAGAATATCTACCTCCACATAGGGCACATGTTTTTTTGCAAACCCATCCGCGTCTTCCGGCATATCCTCTTCGGTGACCGACAGAAAGGAATCCATGATCTTCAGCATTGCCTCGTCCTTGATAAAGCCGTCAATGTAATAGAACACGGATTCCTTTCCTCCGATCTCGATCTCTCTCCGTATGATGTCAAAGCTTTCCTTCACCGGAAGGATCTGGTTCATATATGTGATATTTTCTTCAAAAGAAGCACTGATCTTTTTTTCATTTTTTTCTACCATAGAATCTGTTCCCCTTTTCCGCCGCAAGGGCATGATGGCCTGTCAATGCAGTTCTATGGTTATGTTCCCCTCTGATCGTGAAAATATGTATCCCGGACGGCTAAAATATCCTTCGGTATTATTCGGATCCGCTCTGTCTTCACTTCAGATATCCTGCTCTTTTCATTTTCTCCAGCACCTGGGCCTGCCGCTGTCTCGCCAGCTCCGGGCTGGCCTCCGGATTATAATTGCTTGGTGCGTTGGGGATTCCCGCGAGAAGGGTGCATTCGTCAAAATCCATCTCCGATGGCTTTTTTCCGAAATATCCCTCCGAAGCATCTGCCACGCAGTAGTATCCGTTTCCAAAGAAAATAGAGTTCACATAGAGCTCCAGAATCTTATCCTTATCCAGGACGGACTCAATCCGAAACGCCATGAACATCTCCGAGATCTTCCGCACGATCTTCTTATCCTGTGTAAAGAACTGATTCTTCGCAAGCTGCTGTGTAATCGTGCTCCCGCCTTCCACATAGGCCCCTGCACGGATATCGTTGACCAGCGCTCTTCCTATGGCAGCAGGATCGATGCCGGGATGCCGATAGAACCGTTTGTCTTCCACGGCAAGAACCGCATCGATATAGGTCCGGGGAAGCTGGTCCAGCGTGGTATAGTTGTCGATAGATTCAATTTCCGCAGTCATCTCTTCCACACTTTTTTCTGCAAGTGCCTCCCGATAGCCTTTGTACCCCTGATACGTCAGAATTCCTCCTGCGATCAGAACGCATAAAAAAATGAAAGAACACAGCCGTTTTATCCATTTCATACTGTTTCACCCTGCCTTTCGCATTTTATCCGACAGTCGTTTCCGGGAGCCGGTATACTCCCGCCTTCCATCTACAGTATAGAAAACGTATCTGTATTCTTCCATATTATTTCCTTACGTTTTTCTTAAATACGCTTACGTTTTTGTAAGGCTTCTATTTGGTGGTGCTTCCGAAGCCCCCGTTGCGTATCTCCGTTGCATCGTCATCCAGAGTGATTCCGTACTCCACGAAGATTCCCTGCATGAAACCGGATCCGGCGGCGATCTCCACAGTCTTTCCTTCCTTTGTATCATTCGTCAGCTTGGCGAAGATATGTCCTTCATTGTCAGAATAATAGTAATCGCTGTCGATAATCCCCACCGTATTGTTGAGCTGAAGTCTGTACTTGAACCCGAGTCCGCTCCTCGGATAGCATTTCAGCACCCACTCCGGTTCCATCCAGACCCGGATGCCGGTCGGAATTTTCACTGTTTCTCCCGGCTCCAGCACGAAGTCTGCCGGAGCAAAAAAATCATACCCTGCGCTTCCCGCCGTCGCTCTCTCCGGAAGGCGGATCTGCCCGTAGATGCCCTCTATCACGCCCTCATCAGCCGGACCGAAGGTGTCTGTCCAGCCTTCCCGGAACTGCTCCAGACTTACTTTTTCAAATTTTGCAATCCTGTTCATATTGTCCGCTCCTTCCAAATCATCTCATCCGTGATCTCCTCCACGGACGACGCTCCGCACATCATCATCGTGTCTTTCAGCTCCGCGCCGATCTTATCCACATAAGCTGCCACGCCTTCTTCCTGTCCGCCGTAAACCGCTGTCACAAACGGTCTGGCGATAAGGACCGCATCTGCCCCCATTGCAAGCGCCTTGAACACATCGATCCCTGTCCGGATTCCGCCGTCCACAAACACTTTCATCTGTCCTCTTACCGCCTTTACGATGGAAGGCAGAACTTCTGCAGACGCAGGACACTGATCCAGAACACGGCCTCCGTGATTGGACACAACAATCCCCTGCACACCGGCTTTCAATGCTTTTTCTGCTCCTCTCGGAGTCATGATTCCTTTCAGGATGAAGGGGATCTCCGCCATCTTCACAATCTCACGGAGTTCCTCCACCGATTTGCTTCCGGCAGGCGGGTTCAGGTTCTGGAGAAAAGGAAGCCCTGCGGCATCGATATCCATAGCTACCGCAAAAGCTCCCGACTTCTTCACCAGCTCCATCTTCTCCCGGATCGTATCCATATCCCATGGCTTTACCGTAGGGATCCCCATTCCCCCCAGCTTTCCGATAGCGTCTGTTGCCTCGATCATCACATTGTAGTCTGTACCGTCCCCTGTGAACGCGGCAATTCCTTTCTCCGCGCATCCCCGGAGAAGGATCTCATTATACTCCTGATCCGTATACTTTTCCCCATAGTGAAGCTTTACAGCTCCTACCGGTCCTGCAAAAAACGGATACGAAAACGTTTTTCCGAATAATTCTGTCTGAGTGCAGATCGGTCTCTGTTCACAGATCGTATCCATATTGATGCGTATCTCCTGCCACTTCTCATAGTTGCGCATGGCCAGCTTCCCGGTTCCTTTTGCTCCCGGTCCCGGCATGGTGCTGCCGCAGGCGATACCGTTGCAGACCGGACAGGCCTTGCAGTAAGGCCCGATATTGCCCCTTGCGTTTCTGATCACTTCCTGATAATCCATATGTAAACCCTCTCTTGCAAATATTTTCCGCGTAATGAAATTAAAGCAGACAGCTCACTTCTTCTGCTGCGGCAGAATCCGTTCACTTCCGAAAGATCCCCGACTCATCCAGGACCTGAAGGATTTCACTGATCATCTCTTCATCCACCACCAGAGCCATCCTGACATAGCCTTCGCCATTGCTTCCGAAAGCACTGCCCGGAGTCACGATCACGCCGGTCCGCTCCATCAGTTTCATACAGAAATCAGCAGATGATTCATATCCTTCCGGGATCTTTGCCCAGACAAACATGGTTCCCTGGCTGTCCGGCACGTTCCACCCGATCCTGCGCAGTCCGCCGCACAGCGCACGGTTGCGGACCCCATATTCCTGTCTCTGCTCCTCGATAAAATCATCCGGGCCTGTGAGTGCTGCGATCGCGGCAAGCTGCACCGGATAGAAAATGCCATAGTCGATCTGTGACCGGAGCAGCCGGAATTTGCTGACAATCTCCTTATTCCCGACAACAAAAGAAATTCTTGCCCCGGTCAGATTATAAGACTTTGACAGGGAATAAAACTCTACGCCAACCTCCTTCGCCCCCTCAAAGGAAAGAAACGATCTTCCCGGCTTTTCCGTAAAAGTGATATCCGAATAGGCATTATCGTGGAGGATCACAATATCGTTTTCCTTCGCAAATCGAATCAGTCTCTCATAAAAGTCATCCGGCGCGCAGACACAGACCGGATTCAGCGGATAAGATACGATCATATATTTTGCCCTATTGAGTGTTTCCTTCGGGATACTGTCCAGGTCCGGAAGATATCCGTTCTTCTCCTCAATCGTATAATACCCGATCTCGGCATGAGCCATAATTCCGCTCATCTCGAACATAGGATAACCCGGATTCGGAACAAGGATCAGATCTCCGGGGTTGCAGAGAGTCAGACCGATATGGGCCATCGCTTCCTGTGAGCCGTAGACCGACATAATCTCATCCGTCTCCACATGTACGCCGAACCGCTTCTCATAGCGGTACTGCACCGCTCTCAGGAGCTCCGGAAGATCAGCAAGAGAATACTTATAATTCTCCGCTTTTCCGCAGGCGTCCTGCATCGCCTTCATCACATGAGACGCAGGTTTAAAGTCCGGCGTCCCGACAGAGAGATTGTATACTTTTCTGCCCGCACGGAGCAGTTCCTCCTTCTTCTCATTCAGCGCGCCGAAGATACCGGGCTGAATATTGTTCACCATATCTGAAAAATGTATATCCATTTCAGATCTCCTCCTCTTTTTAAAACGACGGCGTCCCGTACAGATCATACGGCGTCACCTGATATACATAATAATTCAGCCAGTTCGTATAGAGATTGTTTGCATGAGATCTCCAGGTCAGAGCCGGCTTGTTCTCCGGATCGTCATCCGGGTAATAGTTCAGCGGGATCTGGGGATTCAGTCCCTTTCCCATATCTCTCTTATATTCCGAATCCAGCGTCATCCTGTCATACTCCGGATGTCCCATGACAAAGATCTGCCTGCCTTCTTCCGCCATGCACAGGAACACGCCTGCCTGAAGAGAATCCGCAAGAATCGTAATCCGCTCGTCTGCCTCCAGAAGATCCTGAGGGATCTCCGTATATCTGGAGTGAGGCGCCATGAACACATCGTCAAAGCCTCTCACAAGCGGGATCTTGCGGTTTCTCACGCGGTGCCGGTAAATACCGGAAAGCTTCCTCGGAAGCTTCACCTTATCGATCCCGTAGTGATAGTAGATTCCGGCCTGTGCTCCCCAGCACAGATGAAGAGTGGAAGTTACATTGGTCTTTGTCCACTCCATGATTTCCTTTAACTCTTCCCAGTAGTCCACGTCCTCAAACGGCAGCAGTTCCACCGGAGCTCCGGTGATGATAAATCCATCAAACTTTTTCTCCCGGATACTCTCGAACGCCTCATAGAACTTATAAATATGGCTGGTAGATGTATTTTTCGACACATGACTTGTCATACGGACAAATGTCACGTCCACCTGCAGCGGTGTATTCGACAGAGACCGCAGTATCTGAAGTTCTGTGTCTTCTTTGAGGGGCATCAGGTTGAGAAGCCCTATGCTGATCGGACGGATATCCTGATGCGCGGCGCGGTATTCGTCCATCACAAATATATTTTCCTGTTCCAGTATCTCTTTCACCGGAAGATCGTTCTGTACCCGAATCGGCATATTCCCCACTCCTTTTCTTCTCTGTAGTATTTTCTCGTACATATACACACATTTTTCCAGAGGACAGAACTCTGACCTCTTTTGTGCAGACTATATGATTATAACGCCGGAACAAGGGGCGCGTCAACAGAAGAAAAATCCGGGAAATGAATCCCGGATCTTTCCTGTTATCATCAATGTTAAGTTTTCCGTTAACAGCAGCACTTGAACGTCGCGCATTCTGTACCGCTGCTCTGACGGGCGTCTCCGCCCTCCACACTGATCTTTCCTGCGTGGCACTGACAGTTGTCATTATACATACATTTTGTCGCTTTGCAGTCCACCGAAGCACGGTCGGAAGCCATTTCCATCGCATTGTTGTAGCTTCCTTCTTTTCTCTCCTGAAAACTGTCACAGCAGGTCTCCTGTGCTGTTTTCGCCGTATCCCCTCCAACCTGGATCTGGTCAAGGGCACACAGGAACTGATTGTTGTGTACACAGGTCTGTACCGTACATTTTAATTCTGGCATGATGTTACCTCCTCTTTTTACAGAATCAGTATCATTATGCCCGGTCTGCGCGAATCCTATTCTTTTTTATTTCATATCCTCATATCTGACCCGCACCCGGTCCGGATGTTCTCCCGACCACCCGGTCTGGGGCATCGTGGCAAGACGCCAGATATCCTCCTGTTCCAGTTCAAAAGAAAACAGGTCCAGATTCTCTTTCATTCTTTCCGGTGAAGACGCTTTCGGAAGGGGCTGCACTCCTCTCTGCACGGCAAAGGCAAGACAGATCTTTGCCGGAGTAACCCCGTATTTCTCCGCCATGGAAAGGATCAGCGGATCCTGCAGCACCCTCGTTCGTCCAAGAGGGCTCCATGCCTGAACCAGTATTCCTTTATCCCGGCAGTATCTCACCGCAGCTTCCTGGCTGTATCCGGGGTGGTATTCAATCTGATCCACCGTAGGCGGCACTTCGCAGTTCGCAAGGATATTGTCGACGTGATGGGGCAGGAAATTACTCAGTCCGATGGCGCGGACTTTTCCAGCCCGGTAAAGTTCCTCCAACGCCCTCCATGTCTCTGCATCAAGTTCTTTCCAGTTACTGTATGCCGGATCCGGCAGAGGCCAGTGGATCAGGTACATATCAAGATAATCTGTCTTCAGTCGCTCAAGGGAACGCTGAAAAGCAGCCTTTGCATTCTCATATCCCATTTCTTCCTTCCAGAGCTTTGATGTGATGAAAAAACTGTTCCGGGGAATGCCGCTCTCTTCGATCGCCTGCGCGAGATATTCTTCTGTTCCATAGAAAGAAGCCGTGTCAAAATACCGGTATCCAGCCCGGATCGCCATGCCTATCACTTCGGCGCTTTTTCCGTCCGCCGCCTTATAGGTTCCAAACGCTGCCGCCGGGATCTTTATCCCGTTTGACAAAGTAAACTCTTCTTTTCCCATTTCCTTCTCCTTTCACAGGCTCTTTCTTCTATATCTTTCTGACATGGTAACCCTTTGCTGTCATTTTCCGCGTCCCCGTACCAGCATTGCGACAATCGCAAAAAATTCACGCACCAGATAATTGAGCTGAAATACCGGATTCGACGACGCCGGAATCCTTATGATTCTTCGGTAGCCTTCTCTTCTGGCAATCATCTCTGCCCGGCAGATATGGAAATCATTGGTCACAATCCCGGTCACTGCATTTTCCGCATCGAGGAACTTCCTGCTGAAGCGGAAGTTTTCTCGCGTGGAGGTGGACTGATCCTCACGGATAATCCTGCACGGATCCACGCCATTTGAGATCAGGTATTCTGCCATCGCCTCCGCCTCCGGGATATCCTCTCCTTTTCCCTGACCGCCGGATACGATCACCCGCGCATGTGGATGCTCTCCAAGATACTCAAGCGCGGCGTCCAGCCGTCTTTTCAGAGAATTTGTGATCCTGCGTCCCCTGACCTGCGCTCCCAGAACAATAATGCAGTCTGCTTCGCAGCTTTTATCCGGTATCATGGCCGCAAGAATCCGCAGCTGAACCGCCGCAAACACAATCCAGACAGCCGCTGCCGCGTATTTTAGGATCCGATACGCCGAAACAGGAAACGGCGCACATCCGAGAATCAGATGTACGCCGCCTGTTATCAGCCAGAAACCTGCAAATGTTGAAGACAGCCGCCGCGAATACCACGCGAGCAGCAGATAATACAGGACACATAAAACTCCGACGATAAGAAAATAATACTTCATTTATACATTTCTTCCACAGCACTTTTTGTACTTTTTCCCGCTTCCGCACGGACACGGATCATTTCTTCCGATTTTCTTGCCTTTACGGATTGTTCCGGACTGTTTCTGCTCAAGATACAGACGCTTTCTTGTCTCTTCGTCAAAGATCTTCTCCCACTGGGGAAGCTCATAGAGCCAGTCGGCCCTCGCGTCTACCATATTCTTATAGAGTTTCTCTTTATCGAAGATCAGATTAACTTCCGTATCCTCCGTCATCGTCTCGATGGGATTAGGCACTTTAAGGCTGTCATTGATCCCGTCGAGAAATCCGACCATGGTCATGACATCCTGTCCATATTTCTGAGCCAGTTCCTTCACTGTTCCCTTCACTTCAACATCCGGATCCTCCAGAAGCTGCTCATAGATCCCTTTCTCGATATTAAAATATGTTCCCCAGAATTTTTCCAGCTGGTCTTTGGACAGACTTCTGTCATATGCCCTGTCTCTCCACTGGTCCAACAGACATTTTTCACTCATTGTATACTGCTCCTTTGTCTAAAAATGTTGTTTCAATCGCCAATTTATTATATAACAAAATATGATTGCCGTAAACTGTTATTTTCGGTATACTGATCTGTAGAAAAGCAGCAGTGCATGAGAAAGGAGCTATTATGAAAAAAGCAAAACGCATTCTCGCCCTTACCGGAGCAATACTTCTTGTCTGTCTATACGCCGCAACGCTTGTGTTCGCCCTCATGGACTCCCCCGCAGCATCGGGTCTTCTGAAAGCCGCTGTGGCAGCCACAATACTGGTGCCTGTTCTGCTCTATGCCTTTATTCTCGTTGCCCGCCTTTTAAACCGGAACGATGGCGACGAATAATCAGACATATAGCAGCTCCGCCAGTTTCAGAGCGGTCATGAGTCCTGTATTCAGATCCGCTCTGCCGGCATTTTCTTTCCTTTTTATCGCTTGTCTCTTTTTCAGGTATTCTTCCATCGATATTATGTCTCTGGTTTTACCGTTGCTGTTCTGACGCATAAAATACCTCCTTTTCTTCAAATCCCAGCTTTATATTATATTCACCGCAATCTGAAAATATGTCCGTTCTTTTTTATTTTTTATTATATTCCTCAAATGTGAAATCTTTGTTTGGATTTTATAAAATCTGCGTCAGAAATATATCATATCAGAACATGCAGGCAAAACCCGGCGTATTTTCCCCGATACAGGCGCGCAGGGCCGGTTCCCTTCTCACGGGAACCGGCCCTGCGGCACGTATAACTGCTTATTTCAGTTCTGACTGCTTTTCTTAACGGTTGCGGTAGATAATGTCATCTCTTCCCGGTCCGTTGCTGATCATTGTGATCGGATAGCCGATCTGCTCCTCAATGAATTCAATGTATTTCCGGCAGTTCTCCGGAAGATCATCATAATTTCTGATTCCACGGATATCAGTTTTCCATCCCGGCAGAATCTTTAACACCGGTTTCGCCTTTTCGAGGAGAGGAGTCACCGGAAATTCTGTCGTCACCTCTCCGTTGATCTCATATCCCACGCATACAGGAATCTCGTCAAGGTATCCCAGAACGTCAAGGACAGTGAAAGCGACGTCTGTCGTTCCCTGCATACGGCATCCATATTTCGATGCGACACAGTCAAACCATCCCATTCTTCTCGGACGTCCCGTTGTCGCGCCGAATTCTCCGCCGTCACCGCCGCGTTTTCTCAGCTCATCCGCTTCCTCTCCGAAGATCTCACTTACAAACGCACCTGCTCCGACCGCACTTGAATAAGCCTTGCAGACTGTGATGATCTGTCTGATCTCATAAGGCGGGATTCCCGCTCCAATAGCGCCGTAAGCCGCCAGAGTGGAAGAAGATGTAACCATCGGATAGATGCCGTGGTCCGGATCCTTGAGGGAACCGAGCTGCCCCTCAAGAAGAATATTTTTGCCTTCTTTCAGAGCATTGTGAAGGAAAAGCGATACATCGCACACATAAGGCTCGATCATCTCTTTATATTCCTGGAGTTCTCTGTATAATTCATCCGGATCGATCAGCGGTTTGTGATAAAGATGCTCAAGGAGAACATTCTTCTGCTCAGCAACCCGCACAACTTTCTCTTTCAGAAGATCGTCATCAAAAAGCTCGCTCACCTGAAAACCGATCTTTGCATATTTATCTGAATAGAACGGAGCAATACCCGACTTCGTTGATCCGAAAGATTTTCCTCCGAGTCTTTCCTCCTCATAAGCGTCAAAATTCTTGTGATAAGACATCACGATCTGGGCTCTGTTTGATACAAGAATCTTCGGCTTCGGAACTCCCCGGTCAACAATAGACTGTATTTCCTTGAAAAGGACCGGAATATCCAGCGCTACCCCGTTTCCTATAATGCTCGTCGTATGGCTGTAAAATACTCCGGACGGCAGTGTATGAAGCGCAAATTTTCCATAATCGTTCACGATTGTGTGACCTGCGTTTGCACCACCCTGAAAGCGGACGATGATGTCAGATTCCTTTGCCAGCATATCTGTAATCTTGCCTTTTCCCTCATCGCCCCAGTTTGCACCTACTACTGCTTTTACCATTTCAAACCCTCCTGCGTATCGTGCTTCAAAATATTTACGGACGGATATTCCCGGACGCAGAATGCGCCGTATAAACAGCCGCCGATTGCATTATACTATAATTTGCCGGTTATGTAAAATATTATTTTCATGTCTTCTGTTCAGGTATTGTATTTGAAAGAAAAAAGTATTACAATAGGAAACATGTTAAAGAGATCCTCTTTTCTATATCGGGGGAAATATCAACTTACAGAAAGGAGACATTGATAGTGAAAAAATTCCTGAAATGGTTCTTTTTCCTTGCTTCGGCCGGTGCTGCGATCGGGCTTGTGATCGCATATTTCTGCAAGAGCGGTTCCGAAGAATCCGGAGAAAACGCCGGCAGCCTTACTGAAGAGGAAGATTTCGATCTTGACATGGATCTGAAGCCCGCTTCCGAGAGAGGATATGTTTCGCTCCACAGGGACGGAGAGACTGCAGCTTCCGCAGAAGAAGAGGACGCAGCTTCCGCGGGAAAAACAGCGGAGGAAGAGGAATAAGATCTGTATAAGCAAAACAGCGGGAGATGCCTGTGCATCTCCCGCTTTCTATTACATATTATTTGTTCCGCCACGCCTCTTCCAGAAGAGCCGCCGCCTCACGGATCCTGTCCTCACTCATATTCGCATATCCCAGAAGTATCACCGCACCGTCCTTTTCCGGCATCTTCTGTTCTCCTACATAATAACCGGAAAGTCCGTATACTTTTACATCCTTCCCGGCCGCCCTGCGTATCAGTTCTTCCTCGGAATACCCTCCATAAAATCTCAGAAGCAGATGCACTCCTGCATTCTCTCCGGATATTTCAAAATCTCCTCTGATCTCCTTAAGGCATCCCAGCAGTGTATCGTGCCGGCTTTTATAAAGCGCCCTGGTTTTATTAAGATGACGTTCATAGTAGCCTTCTTCAATAAATTTCTGAAGTATCAGCTGATCTACTCTGGAGACCGTGGAACTGATAAAACCGCATCGTTCTCTGTATTTCTCCAGCACAGAATCCGGAAGTACCATATAACTCATACGGATCGCAGGCGCAATGGATTTTGAAAAGGTTCCCATGTAGATCACCTTTCCATGCGTATCATATCCCTGCAGTGCGGGGATGGGTTTGCCCTTATAACGGAACTCGCTGTCATAATCATCCTCAATGATGTATCTTCCCGGCGCTTCATCCGCCCATTTCAGAAGTTCCATCCGCCTCCTGATCGGCATCACAATTCCGAGAGGATATTGATGGGAGGGCATAACAAACGCAATGTCAGACCTTGATTCTCTGAGTTTCTCCACACTCATTCCCCGGCTGTCCATATCTACTGTGCATACTTCACATTCCAGATTCTCAAACATAAGGTATGCCTGACGGTATGTGGGATTCTCAAGCGCAACCCGGTGATGGTTGCCGATAATCATGATAAGGAGCATACGCAGATAGTCGCTTCCCGCGCCGACAATCACCTGATCCGGTCTGCAGTTGACGCCCCTTGCCTGATGCAGGTAGCTGCAGATGGCGCTGCGCAGCCCGTACTCTCCCTGGGGATCGCCAAGCCGGAACAGCTCCGTCCTGTCATCCGTAAGACATTCTCTGGAAAGCCTGCGCCATGCATTGTACGGAAAACTCTTCAAATCCACACCAAACGGTGAAAAATCATATCGGTATTTTTTTTCCCGGCGGACATTCTCAGGCTTTCTGCAGTTTTCTTTTCTGTCAAACTGATACAGGCCTTCAATCTGAGCCACAAAATATCCTCTGCACGGCTCCGCTTCCACATATCCTTCCGACAGAAGCTGTTCATAGGCCAGTTCCACTGTGCTTCTGCTCACTTCAAGGTGCCGGCAGAGCGCTCTCGTAGACGGAAGCCGTTCTCCGCTTTTCATACGCCCTGCCTGAATATCCTGCTTGATATAATTATAAATCTGCTCGTACAGAGGGACCTTTGTCCCAGGCTGCAGATTAATCGTAAGTTCATACATATGTCTGCTGTTACTTTTTCGGAAGCTTGAAGGAACTCTTAAGCGAAACAATACGGTTAAACACCAGATGTTCCGGCGACGAATCCTTCGCATCAATGCAGAAATATCCGTTTCTCACAAACTGGAAACTGTCATACGCTCCCGTCCCTTCAAAGCTCGGCTCCACATATGCATTTTTTATTATCTTCAGAGAATTCGGATTCAGATTTAATGACCCGTCTTCTTTATTGTATACGCCTTTTTCTTCATCAATCAGATTCTCATACAGCCTGACCTCGGCGGTCTGCGCAAAAGGCGCAGGAACCCAGTGGATTGTTCCCTTCACTTTTCTTCCTGTAAATCCACTTCCCGCCTTCGTCTCCGGATCATAGGTACAGTGCACCTCCGTGACATTGCCGTTTTCATCCTTGACAAAACTCTCGCATTTCACAAAATAAGCGTGCATCAGCCGGACTTCATTTCCCGGGAAGAGCCGGAAATATTTCTTGGGAGGTTCTTCCATGAAATCTTCTCTCTCAATGTAAAGTTCACGGCAGAACGGTACCTTTCGGGAACCGAGCTCCTCATTCTCAAGATTATTCGCAACATCCAGATATTCCACCTGGCCCTCAGGATAGTTGTCAATTACAAGTTTGATCGGATCGAGTACCGCCATCATTCTCGGACGCTTCATCTTAAGGTCTTCCCGGATACAGTATTCAAGCATAGCATAATCCACAGAGCTCTGACTTTTTGACACACCGCACATGTCAATGAACATTTTGATGGACTCCGGAGTAAAACCTCTTCTTCTGAGAGCAGCAATAGAAACAAGCCGCGGGTCATCCCAGCCGTCCACAATTCCGTCTTCGACCAGTTTCTTGATATATCTCTTCCCTGTAACGACATTGGTCAGATACAGCTTTGCAAATTCGATCTGTCTGGGAGGATTCGGGAATTCACATTCTCTTACAACCCAGTCGTACAGCGGTCTGTGGTCCTCAAACTCCAGAGTACAGATAGAGTGTGTGATCCCCTCGATGGCATCTTCAATCGGATGAGCAAAATCATACATCGGGTAGATACACCATTTGTCCCCTGTATTGTGATGCGTCATATGCGCCACACGATAGATAATCGGGTCCCTCATGTTGATATTCGGTGATGCCATATCGATCTTGGCGCGGAGAACCTTCTCCCCGTCTCTGTATTTTCCGGCCCTCATCTCTTCAAACAGCCTGAGATTTTCCTCCACGGATCTGTTCCTGTAAGGGCTGTCCTTTCCCGGTTCGGTCAGTGTTCCGCGATATTCTCTTATCTCTTCCGGCGACAGATCGCAGACGAAAGCCTTTCCCTTTTTGATCAGCTTTACAGCACACTCATACATCTGATCAAAGTAATCTGACGCAAAATAGAGATGATCCTTCCAGTCAGCGCCCAGCCATCTGATGTCTTCCAGAATCGAGTCAACAAACTCCGTCTTCTCTTTTGTCGGGTTCGTGTCATCAAATCTCATATGGAATGTTCCGCCATACTCCTGTGCCAGTCCGTAATTCAAAAGGATTGACTTGGCATGTCCGATATGAAGGTATCCGTTCGGCTCCGGAGGGAAACGCGTGCAGACGTGATCGTATACTCCTTCCGCCAGATCTTTATCTATTTCCTGTTCTATAAAATTTTTTGAAACAGTCTCGTTTTCCATGCTCTCCTCCTCATATGATATAACATTTCATGCCAATTATCTTAACACAAAACACCTTCAACCACAAGTACAGTATTCACGCCGGATATCATTACATTCCGGAGTGCCGCACACGTCTTTTCAGGATTTCCATGGCCTGGACGATAATCGCCGCATGGTCCACTGCGATCATCCCCCGTTCTCTTACAATATATTTACGCTCTCTGACAAGTCCTTTCCTCTCCCGCTTTTCAACCAAAGCCTCCGTGAAAACACCAATCTCTTCATTCCTGATCTGCAGCCGGTATTCTGTCACATTCCATTCTTCATCCGCCGTATTATCTGACATTGACAGCTCTGTTTCAAACCAGGCCGCATCTGCAGCGTCGTCTCCGGCACATACCCGCACGCTGCCTTCATCCACCAGCGACATATACGCTGCAGTGATCACTCTGGCTCTCGGGTCTCTGTCATAATCCCCGAAGCACGCGAACTGTTCCACCGGCAGGCCTTTCACTCCTGTTTCCTCTTCCAGTTCTCTTCTCGCCGTATCCTCAAGATTCTCCCTCAGTTCGACAAATCCTCCCGGAAGAGCCCAGAATCCGATACTCGGGTGATTGCTCCTTTTAACAAGCAGAATCTTAAGTCCCGTAAGTTCCTCATTCACTTTCCCGTTTGCGGAGAACACCACTGCATCCGTGGTACAGCTGGGGTTTTTGTATTTGTACGGATCGTATGATTCAAGAAATTCTTCAAGCGTCTGTCCTGCCCTGTTCCGTTCTCCCGTTCCGTAAAAGGCAGACACATCATTTAAAAAAGACGGCATAGTATTTTCTCCTCTTTCAATTTGTGATATTTCAGGCATAGTATTCTGTTCTGTTGTCAAAGTATTCCCCCACCTTCCGGATCAGACGGAAAAAGCAGAGGCAAAGCTGAGGATCAATATCCGGATTGTTCTCATGAGGGTCATAATCCTGGACACCCAGGATCACCGTATGGGATGCCTCCCAGTCTCTCTCGAGCACGAGCACAATATCATCGATATCATCACATCCGATGCAGAGAAAAATCTCAATATTATTCTTCATGGTATCAAAGTACCGATAAAAATACGGAAGTTCCCTTCTCTCCATTTTTCTGATAAAATCTGTAAGAAGTTCCAGCTCGTTTCTCAGTTCCCTCAGTTCCTTTTTGCTTTTTATCATGCCTGATTCCTTTCTAACCTGTTCCGGGCAGACTATAGTATTCTCCAGTATAACACGCAGGAAACAATAAAGGGGCAAATGTCCGAAAACGTAGCACATTTCTTCTTGACAATCCGGCTTTCGAGGTGTATATTAATTCTTGCGTGTGAATTAAACGCATAAGCTGTCTTGGCGCAGTCGGTAGCGCGTCGCCTTGGTAAGGCGGAGGTCGGGGGTTCAAGTCCCCTAGACAGCTTTTTTTCATGTCAGAATCAACATTGAAATAATACAATATTTTTCCCCGGAACGCAATGCTCCGGGGATTTTTTTATCCTGCTGTATTGATTGCCCCGCTCTCTGTACGGGAACTCTCCTTTTATATGCTTCACGAATTACTCATCAGCTTCTCTGAGTCAAGAATAATGGTGAACGGGCCGTCATTGATCAGCCCTACCTCCATCTCCGCTCCGAATCTTCCGGTCTGTACCACCGGCACGGATTTTCTGCACTCTTTTATGATATACTCATAGAGCCTGACGGCCGTTTCCGGATCTCCCGCTTCCGTGAAGCTGGGGCGGTTTCCTTTACGGCAGTTGGCGTAAAGGGTAAACTGTGATACAAGCAGCAGCTCTCCCGCTACATCCTTCAGCGAAAGATTGGTTTTTCCCTGTGCATCTTCAAAGATACGCAGGCCGATCATCTTCTTAATCATTCTGTCAGCCACCGTCTGATCATCTGATCCCGCTATTCCTATCAGAACAAGAAACCCTTTTCCGATCCGGCCGATCCTATCTCCATCCACACTGACGGACGCTTCCTTCACCCTTTGTATTACGAATTTCATATCTCTTCTCCCTGCCTCTCTCTTTTGCTGTGCCTTTCACCGGTATGAAGATGTATCATAATGAGTAAAAACACCGTCAACGGAAGGCTTATAATAACCAGAACAACCTGAACAGTATCCGGAAGAAACGCATTTTCCAGATCCACAAGGACTGTTCCGAAAAGATTAAAGCATAAATGCATGAACATCGGAGCTGCAAGCGTTCCGAATCTTCTCGCCAGATATCCCAGAATCATTCCAAGCAGAGCCGCATAGACTCCCTGAACTATATTCTGATGAAAGATTCCGAAGAAGACCGCCTGAATGATGTTTGCCACGGCAAAAGGCGCTCCTCCACGGCAGACATACTGCGTGATCAGCCCCCGGAAGATGATCTCTTCCGTCAGAGGAGGAAGGATCAGCGTGCTCACGCACCACATGACAGAATATTCCGTTACTCCTGATGTCTCCATCATCCGGGTGTAGGCTTCCATCAGTTCCGGTGCCACGACACTGATTATTCCAAAAACAATCGAGGTCAGATGCTGTACTGCAAGAGCCAGCGCTGCAATCCATATCAGTCCGGACGGATCTCTTAAAAGCTTTCTCCTTCCGGTTTGTTCCAGACTCGTCTCCTTCACCGATGACGCAAAATAATGCCACAGTGCGAATACGCAGAAGGCGGTAAAGTAAACAAGGAAGGAAAAGAAATTCAGATGATCCAGCAAAAAATGGGCCGCGTCCATTACTCCTGCCGCCCCGCGCATCAGCGCACCGCAGAGAGCGGCTGCCAGCGACAGAACAATACTCCATCCGTTAAATATCAGCATCACAACCGCAAATACAAGGACAGCAAGCAGATAATTTCCGTATTTTTTCATTTTTATTCTCCTGTTCTGTACTCAGTCCGTGCTGTTCAACATTTTTTCCGCCTTGCTTTTTATCCTCTGCAGAGCGTTGTCAACAGACTTTGGACTTTTGTCCAGCAGCTCTGCTATCGTTCTGTAGTCCGTTCCCATGAGATGCAGATAGAGAACATGCTTTTCCAGCGGACTCAGCCTTTCCTTAAGCTGCTCGACAAATGCTTCAGTGTACTCTTTTCCGAAATATATCGCTTCCGGATCGCTTTCCCCCTCTGATTCAATCGTATCGATCAGCGGAACATTCCGCCCGTCATCCTCTGTCTCACCCTCTTCATACAATGAAATATAAGAGTTAAGAGGAAGGTGCTTTTTTCTCCTGGATGCTTCGATTGCCGAATACATCTGTCTTGATACACAAAGTTCGGCAAAACTTGCGAAGGAAGTCCCCTGCGTCGCATCATAGTCTCTGACGGCTTTGATCAGGCCGATCATCCCTTCCTGGATGAGATCTTCATTCTCTCCTCCAAGAAGAAACATGGCTCTTGCCTTTTTCCTTACCATGGATTTATATTTCACCATAATAAAGTCCATAACTCCCCGTTCCCCGTCTCTCAGAGCCCGGATAAGCTGCTCATCCGTCATTGTCTCATATTTATTCATGGTAACAGCCACCTTTCCGGTGTACATTTTTAATGCAGTAATACATTCTTCCCGCACTGCTATTTTCCGGTGATCCTCTGCCGGACAACTTCATATGCAAGGATTCCCGCCGCCACGGAGGCATTCAGCGAACTGATTTCTCCCCGCATGGGAATTCCGGCTGTAAGATCACAGTTTTCCTTTACCAGTCTCCCCACGCCCTGTCCTTCACTTCCGATCACAAGCCCGATCGGTCCCTTCAGATTCAGCTCATACATCATCTCCCCGTCCATATCCGCACAGACGAACCAGAGCCCTTTTTTCTTGAGTTCTTCCATCGTTCTGACCAGATTCGTCACTTTGGCAACCGGTGTGTAATTCAGTGCCCCGGCAGATGTTTTCGCCACGGTTGCCGTAAGTCCTACGGCTCTTCTTTTCGGAATGATGACCCCGTGAGCCCCGGCCAGATTTGCCGTCCGTATGATTGCTCCAAGATTGTGGGGATCTTCTATATTGTCAAGCAGGATCAGGAAAGGATCTTCTCCTCTCTCCTGAGCCAGACGGAGCATATCCTCCACCTGACTGTACTCGTAAGCCGCGGCATAGGCAATCACTCCCTGATGTTTCCCTGTCTGCGATAAATGTCTCAGGCGCTCTCTGTCCACAAAGCTGATCAGGACATCGTGCTTTTTTGCTTCTCTTACAATGGTGCGCACCGGTCCGTCCTGACACCCGTCCAGTACGAACAGTCTGTCGATCGTTCTTCCGGAACGAAACGCTTCAAGTACGGCATTCCTGCCTTCTATAACGAGCGTATGTTCGTTATTCATCTCTTCATTTCTGTTTTCCTGCATACTTCTACTCCTCTGTGCCCTGCTCCTTTTCCTTCATACTGTCCAGTCCGATTGTCACGATTTCCGCAAGCCTTTCATATCTCCGGTTCAGATACAGATAGCCCACCAGCGCTTCAAAACCGGTAGCTCTCCTGTAATCCGTAATAGACTGATTTTTGGCCGGCGATACAGAACGGGTATTTCTCCCTCTCCGATACACGCCGTGTTCCTCTTCCGTAAGATGTCCCTGTATGGTGCGCATCATAAATGACTGTGCGGAAGCCTGGACGTAATGACTTGTCTCTTCATGCAGTCTGTGTACAGGCCTGTTTCCTCTTCCGACGACCATGGTCTTTATGATCAGGTCAAAAACACAGTCACCGATATAGGCAAGGACAAGCGGCGAGCACATGTGCGGATCGATCTCCTGCACACCGGGTATACTGTGAATATAATGTTCCAGTCCGAACTCTATGCTCTTCTCCATTTTACTCCTTCTCGCGTATCCTCCAGAATAATCCCTTTTGAAAGAAGTTCATCTCTGATCTGATCAGCTCTTGCAAAATTTTTCTCTTTTCTTGCATCCTGTCGCTCCCGGATCAGCGCTTCAATATCCTCATCCAAAATCTCCTCGTCTTTGTCCACGATGACGCCGAGAACATCTGCCAGATCAGACAGACGTTTGTGAAGTTTTTCCAGGTATTCCTTTGAGCTGTTTTCATCTGTATGAGTATTGATATATTTCACCAGATCAAAAATCGCAGCAATAGCATCCGCCGTATTGAAATCATCGTCCATGGCACGCTCAAAATCTTTCACATACTCGGAAGTTTCTTCAAACATTCTGTTTTCTTCTTCGGTCATCTTTTCTGCAGAGCTGTTCTGTACAAGAAATTTCAGGTTCGATGCAGAGTTCACAATTCTCTCCAGACCGCTTTTCGCAGCCTCCATCAGCTCTGCGCTGAAATTCAGCGGACTTCTGTAATGTGCGCTGAGCATGAAGAAACGAAGAACCTGAAGATCATACTTCTCACTGATTTCACGGACTGTAAAGAAATTTCCAAGAGACTTTGACATCTTGCGGTTATCAATATTAAGGAACCCGTTGTGCATCCAGTATCTTGCGAACTCTTTACCGTTTGCGGCCTCACTCTGTGCAATCTCATTTTCATGGTGCGGGAAAATCAGGTCCTCACCGCCTGCATGAATATCTATCTGCTCTCCCAGATATTTTTTCGACATTTCCGAGCACTCGATATGCCATCCGGGACGTCCCTCTCCCCATGGCGACTGCCATGCCGGCTCTCCTTCTTTTTTTGGTTTCCAGAGGACAAAATCCAGCGGATCTTCTTTCTCGTCCTCTCCGGTCACCAGAAGAGCCCGTCCGCCGGACTGCAGGTCATCCAGGTTTTTATGAGAAAGCTTTCCGTAATCTTTGAATTTTCTTGTACGGTAATAGACCGTGCCATTCTTTTCATACGCGTATCCTTTTTCGATAAGAGTCCGGATCATCTCTATCATCCCGCCGATCTCTTCTGTTGCAAGCGGATTCTTTGTGGCAGGCTCTATATTCATACCGTCCATATCTTTTTTGCACTCTTCGATGTATCTTTTGGAAATCTCCTCTGCGGTCACACCCTCTTCGTTCGCTTTCCTGATGATCTTGTCATCGACATCAGTAAAGTTGGATACAAAATTCACATCATATCCTTTGTACTCGAAATATCTTCTTACCGTATCGAAAACTATCATCGGACGGGCATTTCCGATATGAATAAAATTATATACTGTCGGTCCGCACACATACATCTTCACTTCTCCCTCTTTAAGAGGAATAAACTCTTCTTTTTTTCTTGACAGTGTATTATAGACTTTCATTGTCTGCTCTCCTTTCTCTCTCAAGACACTTCATATGTCTCATCATACGCTTAAGCTCGCCGTGGAGCCTGATATTCTCTTCCTGAAGGCTGCGGATATCGCTGAGTACAGGATCCGGAAGATGTATCTGATCCATATCGCTTCTTGGCACCTTCTTATTTCCCATACGGACAACACGCCCCGGAACTCCAACCACTGTGCAGTTCGGAGGAACTTCTTCCAGAACCACAGAGCCCGCTCCTATCTTGGAATTTTCACCTATCGTAAACGATCCCAGAATCTTGGCTCCCGCGCTCACCATGACATTATCCTCCAGCGTCGGATGCCTTTTTCCCTGCTCTTTTCCGGTTCCTCCAAGGGTCACTCCCTGATACAGCGTAACATTGTCACCAATGATCGTTGTCTCGCCTATGATGACTCCGCTGCCATGATCGATAAAAAGTCCTTTTCCTATGGTTGCGCCGGGATGAATCTCAATCCCGGTCTTTCTGGCTGCTCTCTGCGAAATCCATCTTGCCAGGAAATAATGCTTCTTAAGATAGAGCCTGTGTGCCAGACGATAGCGAAGCATTACTTTGAAGCTCGGATACAGAAACACCTCCATATTTGACTTGATCGCAGGATCCCTCTCTCTGATCACCTGAATTTCTTCTTTAATGTAAGATATTATACCCATTCTCCACTCCTTGCAGAAGAACAAAGTGGACATCCCGCGCCCTGCCGGACGGTTTTTTATCCTGCAGAAGAATCCCGGTAACTTCCATACAGAATAAAAAACTCCGTCTCAGGCAAGAGACGAAGTTTATCCGCGGTTCCACTCTAATTAAATAATTGCTTATTTCACTCACTGCATGTAACGTATGCAGAACGTATCCTGCTACTCTTTTCACAGGATCAGCTCCCGGATGCACTTCACAGTTCCTCTGCCCGGGTATGCTCTCAGCCGCCGGCATTCCCTCTCTGATGGTTTCGAATCAGTTACTCTTTCCGTTCTCAGCCTTTTCATATTTTCAGACTATTTTATATTATGCAACTTTCTCCGGTTTGTCAACTCTTTTCAGAAGTTTCAGTCCGGTCATACGACTTCGTTAAGAAAAACCCGGTTCAGCTTTCTCAGCTTACCCAGCTCATGCTCCAGCCGTTCTGTGAGAATAACTCCCTCCGAGTCTTTTAATTCATCTGCTGTTTTTACCCCGAATAAGAATTCGGTAAGCTCCGCTATCGGGAAAACACCTTCTGAATCTTCCGCCTCTTTCATGTGAACCTCTTCCTCTCCCTCACAGCTCCATATATGCCATGAAGTACTGTTCTTCCTGAGAATCGGATCAATCACTGCAAAAGAACAGTCCATGTTTATGTCAGCAGCCGTCTTCATGGATTCCATCAACGCAGGGAGATACAGAATCCTGGCCATTATGATCGGTCTCCGGCTGCAATTTTCGATTCCATCTCGTTCCGGACATCCATAGACCTTTACCTTCTCTCCGGACGCTGCAAGCTCAGAAACCGCTTTTTCGAATTCCCTTTCATATCCCGGAAGGATCAAAGGCTCCCGGATTTCCAGCTCTTCTTCGCGGGCATAGGCAAATATTCCGATGATCTCACCGCCGCACCGCAGTACACGGACTCCTCCGTGTTCGCTCTGCTGTTCCAGAATCATCGTCCTGTAATACGTTTCATCCCTCAGCGCATATACATTCCAGATTCCGGAAAAATGACGGTGAAAGAACTCGGCCAGCTCTCCCGCCTCAAAAACACCTGCGTCTGAACAGACTGTCTCTTTGCCGTTTTCCTCTGCATCCGTCTTATATTCCTCGTCTATTACTCCGCAGTGCTGTTGATAGATATATCTGAAATCATACGGAGTATAGATTTTTTCTGAGGCCGGCATAAGAAAGGTGAACGGTTCTTTGCTGCCGTACATCTCTTCCATAGATTTTATCAGCAGACTCCGCATGAACCCTCTTCCTCTGTATTCTTTCTGTGTGGACACAGCAATAATATAATGGGAAGCACACTCTCTATCCATAATCTGTATCTTATATGGATTAAGCTGAATCATGGACCGGATCTCTCCATCCGCCTCGATCACATAGATCTCATTGATACCTGTTTTTACGAAATAATAGTAATCCAGAAATTCTTTTGTATCCTCCGGAAAAACCTCTTCCCATAGTTTTCTTGTTTCCGCGCGCTCCTGTGGCTCCAGTTTTCGCAGAATCATGCTTTTTCTTCCTCCTGCATCCTGCTGCAACACCCTCCACATGCCGTAGTTCCGCATGCCGCGTCATAACTGCTGTAATTCATATACTTTTCAATCAGGCAGACCGCATGTGAAGAAATCCCGTCTCCGCATCCGGTAAATCCAAGACCCTCCTCAGTTGTAGCCTTCACACTGACCTGTTCTTCTTCAATGCCAAGCGCCTCGGCCATATTTTTTCTCATCAGATCGATATACGGCCGCATTTTCGGCCTCTGCGCAATGATTGTCGCATCAATGTTTTCGATAATATATCCATTATTTTCAAGGAGTCTCCCCACATTTTCCAGCAGAACCATGCTGGATGCCCCTTCATACTGAGGATCAGTATCCGGGAAATGCTTCCCTATATCACCAAGTGCCGCCGCTCCCAGAAGTGCGTCCATCACAGCATGTATAAGAACATCTGCGTCCGAATGTCCGAGAAGTCCCTTTTCATAAGGGATTTCCACACCGCCGATGATCAGTTTACGGCCCTCAGTCAGTCTGTGTACATCATATCCCATGCCAATGCGCATATTCATCTCTCCTCATAATCATTTTCCCGGTGTTCCGTTTCCGGCTCTGTCGACTCCTCAGATTTTGTCTTTTCCTGTTCAGAATCGTTTTCCTGTTCAGAATCACCACGAACCTCATCTTGAACTGTCTCTGTTCGATTGTCCTCCGGCTTTTTCATTATCTCCTCCACGGGACTCTCCCGGTTCTCTTCTTCTGCCGTTCCTGACGAATCCTCCTGTCTGTCTTCAGATGCAGCTCCTTCTTCCATCTGCTTCACTGTATCTTCCCCGGAATTCTCCGTGCCGCCAATCTCAGCAGGCGAATCTTCTGCCGCATTTTCGTTTTCAAGGTCTTCTTTTTCAGATTTCTCCGGCTGAATCTTCTCAGTCTCCTCCCCTGTTTCAGCTTTATTTTCCGATACGGGTCCGACACTCTGAAGTTTCACATGACCTTTTCGTCCTTTGGATGATGAGGAGGGCCGTTTCGAAGCTTTACCATCCTCATTACTCTCCATACTTTCTGTCTTTTTCTTATCCGGCCTGCTTCTTTTCTCAAACGTGATTCCAAGTATATTTTTCAATGAATAAAGAGCATATACCGCTCCAACGATCACAAACACAGATGCCGCCAGCGTAAGAAACGTCTTATTAGTTGGCTCCTGCTCAACAGCCTGCATCAGAATTCGTATACCCAGAAACGCAAGATAACATCCCAGCACGAGTCTTATAATGTCCCCGATCTTTTTGTTCATTCACTATTTCCTCCGAAAGTATTCTTCCTCATTCTAGCATAAATAATCTGCCAGTTCTATCTTTTTGTAAAAAAAGACCTCTGCGCTCTGCAGAGGTCTCAAGTAGCGGAAACTGGATTTGAACCAGCGACACCACGGGTATGAACCGTGTGCTC
>CAKNHF010000030.1 GCA_930972465.1 uncultured Lachnospiraceae bacterium | reverse complement strand
TCGGACGTTCCGCAGAATTCGCGGAGAAGTATTTCCGCCAGGGAATGCGGGTTTCCGTTTCCGGACGGATTCAGACCGGAAGCTACACGAACAGGGACGGCGTGAAAGTATATACGACGGAAGTGATCGTGGAAGAGCAGGAATTCGCAGAGAGCAGGGCTGAGAGTGAAGCGAACAGAGCTTCCTACAACCGTCAGCAGACTGCTCCGTCACCCAGCGTTGACGCAGGCGACGGATTTATGAATATCCCGGATGGCATTGATGAGGAGTTACCGTTCAATTAGAAAGGAGAGACCATCATGGCTTACGAGAAGGGAAGCAGACCGGAAGGCGGCTTCAAGAGAAGAGGCCCGGCACGCAGAAGAAAAAAAGTGTGCGTATTCTGTGGTAAAGAAAACAACGAGATCGATTACAAAGACGTTGCAAAGTTAAAGAAATATGTTTCCGAGAGAGGCAAGATCCTCCCGAGAAGAATTACAGGAAACTGTGCAAAGCATCAGAGAGCTCTTACAGTAGCGATCAAGAGAGCAAGACATATTTCTCTTATGCCGTACGTTCAGGATTAATCAAAGATACAGAGCTGACTTCAGGAATATTCAATATTCCGGGGTCAGCTTTTTAAATTGTCAGAAAACGGTGAGCAAAGGGGCCTGACCCCCATGCTCACCGTTTTCTGACAATTTCTGCCGGATTATTGACATATGTTCATAATGGAGTATACTTAAATCAGGGTTTCTGCCGCCTTACAGTGCAGAGGAAAGGAGGGATACCATGGCGAGACCGCAGAAGCGGAGATGTATCTGTTCTGTGCCGGAAGTTACGGGTTTTTTACCGCAGGGATGTGAGGCGCGGGACAGTGTGAACCTGACGTATGATGAATACGAGGTGATCCGTCTGCTGGATTATCTTCAGATGACTCAGGAGGAGTGTGCCGGAAGAATGGATATTTCCCGGACTACCGTGACCCGGATCTATAATGAGGCGCGGCGGAAGATGGCGGACATGCTCATAAACGGGAAGGAGCTCACGATCGGCGGCGGAGATGTGACCGTCTGTACGGAGATGAGGCCGGAGTGCGCCGGTGAAGAGCATTGCTGCCACAGGCAAAAGGGGCTGCGGTTCGGGTGGCGGGAAACGGAAACAGCGGCGCCGGAGGACAGAGATGCCGGCAGCAGGCAGAGAGGGAAAGAAAAGAGGTAAGAATATGAAAGTATTGATCATCGGCGGGGTTGCCGCCGGAACAAAGACTGCCGCGAAACTTAAGCGAGAGGACAGAAGTGCGGAAGTTACAGTTATTACGAAAGATCAGGATATTTCTTACGCGGGATGCGGACTTCCTTATTACGTGGGAGGGCTGATTGAAGGCAGAGACGAACTGATCGTGAACACACCGCAGAAATATTCCGGACTGACGGGCGTGGAAGTTAGAACGGGAAAAGAAGCGGTTGCGCTGAACGCAGAGAAAAAGGAAGTTACTGTAAGGGATACCGCCACAGGTGCAGAGGAGGTCTGTTCCTATGATAAACTGGTGATCGCCGTAGGCGCATCTCCGGCAGAGCTCCCCATTGAAGGAAAAGAACTGCCGGGCGTATTTACAATGAGAACTCCGGATGACGCGGAGGGAATCCGTACATATGCCGAAGCAAACAACGTGAAGAAAGCGGTCGTCATCGGCGCCGGATTTATCGGTCTTGAGGCGGCTGAGAATCTGAAAGCGAAGGGGATCAATGTGACGGTTATTGATTTCGCGCCGCAGATTCTTCCCAATATCCTTGATCCCGAGATGGCGGCATATGCGAAGAAACACCTGATCAATGCGGGAATCCGCGTCATCACGGGCACGAGCGCGCAGGAGATTCTGGGAACGGATAAAGTGACCGGAGTGAGGACTTCCGCCGGAACACTGCCCTGCGAAATGCTTATCATGGCTGCGGGAATCCGGCCGAATACCGATTTCCTGAAAGATACCGGAATTGAGATGTTCAAGGGAACAATCCTTGTGGACAACACAATGAAGACAAGCCTGGACGATGTGTATGCGGCGGGCGACTGCGTGATGGTGACCAACCGGATTACAGGGGCGCGTCAGTGGTCGCCCATGGGGTCTTCCGCAAACATGGAAGGCCGGACGCTGGCTCAGATTCTGACAGGATCAGCGAAGACCTACCCGGGCGTTCTCGGAACCGGCGTGGTCAAACTTCCGGGGTTGAATATCGGACGGACCGGACTCACAGAGGCACAGGCGAAAGAGGCCGGTTATGATGTGGTTACCGTGCTGGCGCCGACAGACGACAAGGCGCACTACTATCCGGATGCGGCGTTCTTCATCACCAAGCTGATCGCGGACCGGACTACCAGAAAACTTCTGGGCGTTCAGGTATTCGGACCGGGCGAAGTGGACAAGATGGTGGATATCGCTGTTATGGCGATCAACATGGGCGCTGTTCTGGATGATTTTGAAAATGCGGATTTCGCTTATGCGCCGCCGTTTTCTACGGCGATCCATCCGTTTGTGCAGGCGGTCTATGTGCTTATGAACAAGATTGACGGAACGATTGTCAGCATGACGCCGGCTGAATATGCGGCGGGAGCGGCGGAAGACTACAAGGTTGTGGATGTGGCGCCGGAACCGACGATCCGTGGAGCGCACTATGTAAATCTTGCCCAGGTAAACGGCGAGATCGAAGGACTCGGTAAAGACGAGAAGCTCCTGCTTGTCTGCGCGAAGGGAAAAAGAGCATATTTCCTGCAGAACCGGATGCGCTACTACGGATATAAAAATACCGTTGTGCTGGAAGGGGCGACGTTCTTTAATGATGTAAGGGTGAAAAATGCGGAAGGGGCAGTCTCCAAGGAAGAGGAGACGAGAGTGAAAGCCCTCGGTTTCCTGAAAGACAAAAGAACTCCCGACAGATTCAACGGCCGTGTGATCACCAGGAACGGAAAGATCACATCCGATGAGGCGAGGGTGATCGCCGAGGCGGCGGAGAAGTTCGGAAGCGGCGAAGTGACAATGACATCCCGTCTGACGATGGAGATCCAGGGAGTGCCGTTCGACAATATTGAACCGCTGAGAGAGTACCTGATGCAGGCCGGGCTTGAGACAGGCGGCACGGGCTCCAAAGTGCGTCCGGTCGTTTCCTGCAAAGGAACCACATGTCAGTACGGACTGATCGATACGTTCGCTCTGTCCGAGGAAATCCACGAGAGATTCTACCATGGATACCGCGAGGTGAAACTGCCGCACAAGTTCAAGATCGCGGTGGGCGGATGTCCCAACAACTGCGTGAAGCCGGATCTGAATGATCTGGGCATCATCGGGCAGAGAGTGCCTCAGATTGATCTGGAAAAATGCCGCGGCTGCAAGGTATGCCAGGTGGAGAACAACTGTCCGATCAAGGTGGCGAAGCTGGTTGACGGAAAGATTACCATCGACGACAGCGCATGCAATCATTGCGGACGCTGCGTAGGGAAATGTCCGTTCCATGCGGTCGAGAACTACACCAACGGATACCGGATCTACATCGGAGGACGCTGGGGCAAGAAAGTGGCCCAGGGCAGATATCTGGACAAGGTATTTACAGACAAGGACGAGGTGCTTGCGATTGTGGAGAAGGCGATCCTTCTGTTCCGGGAGCAGGGAATCACAGGGGAACGTTTTGCGGATACAGTAGCCCGCATCGGATTTGAAAATGTTCAGGAACAGCTTCTGGCGGATGACCTTCTGGCAAGAAAGGAAGAAAACATCAAGGCGCAGAAGCACCTTAAAGGCGGAGCAACCTGCTGATAATAATACTGAAAAAAGCCTCCCGGCGCGCATATGCGTCCGGTATAATCCGGATGCGGCGCGCGCCGGGAGGCTTTTCCGGCCTAAACTCCGAAAGACTGGGTGGTGAAGCGGGCCGGCATGTTCTGCTGCTGGCTGCATGGTCCGGTTGTGCTGCGGACGATAAGCCTGGGCTTCATGATCACCCGCTCCGGTTCACGGTCCGGATGTTCCAGTCTTCTGAGCATGAGGTCGGCGGCCGTGAGTCCCATTTCTTCTCCGTGCTGGCTGATTGTTGTCAGCTGGATATCATATAGTGAAGCGATGGGAATATCATCAAAACTTATAAGAGACAGGTCTTCCGGAATCGAGAGACCGGCCTTTTTGCATCCGTCGATAAATCCCAGGGACGTCATGTCGTTCACGGATACGATGCCCGAAGGGCGTTCCGACAGAGCGAGAAAATTACGGGCCAGCTTCTGTCCGGTTTCCAGCTTGAGATCACTGTGCCAGATGAATTCTCTGCGCACGGGAAGGCTGTAGTTCCGCATGGCCTGGCGGAAGCCGTCAAAACGCTGCGCCGAGGCGGAGGAGTTCTCCGGGCCCGCAATGAAACCGATCCGCTCATGCCCGAGGGTGATCAGGTGGAGGGCGGCTTCGTAGCCGGCCTGAAAGTTGTCTGTCAGTACGGAATCGCCGTTATAATGCGGGAGAATCCGGTTGACCAGAACTTTGGGAAGTCTGGTTTCCGACAGCTTCTGCGATATGGCCTCGCTCTGAGCGGTGATAAGCATGAGACCGGAAAAACCGAACTGCTCGGCGATATCTATAAATTCCAGTTCTTTGACTTCATTATATTCACTGTTGAAGACTACCGTCATGTATTTACTGTTCATAAGACGTTTCTGTATGGCGAATGCCAGATTGGCATAAAAGGGGTTTCGGACATCCCCCAGGATCAGAGCGATTATATTTGGCTTTTCTGCATGTGCATTTCGGGAAACGGAAGCGGGGAGGTAACCGATCTCATCACAGAAGCTGGTAATCCTCTCCCTTAATTTCTGACTGACTCCGGGGGCGCCAGAGAGTGCCCGCGAAACAGAGGCGGTCGACACCTGAAGCGTTCTGGCGATGTCTGTGATGGTATATTCTTTTCTTTTCATAAATAGTACTCCATTGCTGAATCTGATCAACAGATATATTTGTTCCGAGAAAGCATAAACAAGTCAAGTATGATACAATTATAACATATTTTTTCCATAAAATGGAAAATGATCATTATTACAAAAGCAGCCGGATCGCGGTTCTCTGCGCTCCGGCTGCTTACATGGCAGTAAAACTGTTGTTATCTGACGATTATCAGCATTTTGTGAAATACATGGAGATTCCCTGTCCGCCTCCGATGCACATGGAGATCATGGCGTCTTTCTTGTCGGTCCGCATTAATTCATAGAGGACTTTGACGGTAAGGATGCAGCCTGTGGCGCCGATCGGATGGCCGATGGAGATACCTCCTCCGTAAATGTTTACTTTATCCATATCCAGTCCGAGATCTCTGCTCACGGCTACGGCCTGGCTTGCAAACGCCTCGTTGATCTCGAACATGTCGATGTCTTTTAAGTTGATTCCCAGCTTGGCCGCCAGCTGCTCGCTGGAGAATTTCGGGGAATACCCCATAAGTTCTGCGTCGAATCCGGCAACAGTATATCCTTCTATCTTCAGCTTCGGAGCAACTCCCAGTTCTTCGGCCTTCTCCCTTGACATTACGACAACGGCGGCCGCTCCGTCGTTTAAGCTGGAAGAGTTCCCGGCGGTAACAGTGCCGTCCTTTACAAAGCAGGGGCGGAGTCTTGCCAGTTTCTCGATGGTCTGGCCTTCTCTCGGGCCTTCGTCGGTGTCGAAGATGGTGACATTGCCTTTGCGGTCCTTAAGCTCTACCGGAAGGATCTCGTCTTTGAACTTGCCGGCTTTGATCGCCGCGCATGCGCGCTGATGAGACTGCAGTGCGAAAGCGTCCTGCTCCTCGCGGGAAACGTGATATTTTGCAGCGACATTTTCAGCGGTTACGCCATTGTGGTTTCCGTCCAGAGGCCAGGTGAGGATATCGATGACCCCGTCTTCAAAGGTCTTGTGTCCCATCCTTGCTCCCCAGCGGGCATCCTTTACATAGTAGGGAAGCTGGGAAATGTTCTCTGTACCGGCAGCGACCACAACGTCTGCAAAACCGGTCTGGATTTCCATAACAGCGTCTGCGATGGCCTGCAGACTGGATCCGCACTGGCGGTTTACGGAGTAAGCGGTGCACTCCTTGGGCATGCCGGCCTTCAGGCTGACTGCGCGTGCGACGAATCCGTCCTGGGCGATCTCTCCTACCTGTCCTACAATCACCTCATTTACATCTGAGGGCTGGATGCCGGCGCGGTTTACGGCTTCCTTTACAACCATTGCGCCCATGTCGATTGCGGAAACAGTTTTCAGGCTGCCGCCGAATGAGCCTACCGGCAGGCGGACGCCGCTTACGATTACAACGTCTTTAAATTCACTCATTGTTTTATCCTCCATATTTCTTATCCATGCCGGAGCATGGGAATCAGTTGTCCCGGAACTAAACGATCATTCCGCCGCCCACATTGATGATCTCGGAAGTGATGTATGCGGCTTCATCGGAAGCGAGAAAAGCGACCATGTTTCCTACGTCGGACGGCTTGCCGGCATAACCCATGGGGATTCTCTGCATCATACTGTCCCAGGCAGCCCCGTCGTTGACTTCTTTGAGCTTGAGCGTCATATCTGTCTCGATGAATCCGGGGCAGATGACGTTGCATGTGATGCCCTTCCGCGCATTTTCACGTGCAGCGGTCTTGGTCAGACCTACCACGCCGGCTTTGGCTGCGGCATAGTTTGCCTGTCCGATATTGCCCAGCCAGCTTCCGGAAGAGATGTTAATGATACGTCCGTATCCCTTCGGTCTCATATATTTGATCGCTTCCTGGGTTCCGTAGAATGCGCCTGTCAGGTCCACTGCGATGACGGTATCCCAGTTCTCGGCCGGCATTTTGTGAAGCATGCCGTCGCGGTTGATGCCGGCGTTGTTTACCATGATATCCAGTGTGCCGTATGTATCCACTGCATACTGAACGAGAGCCTGCATTTCGCTCTGTTTGGAGACGTTGACCTGGAACGCGCTTGCGGTTCCGCCTTCCTGATTGATCTCTGCAGCGGCTTCCTCTGCGCCGGCCATATCGGCGATGACTACCTTGGCCCCTTCTTCAGCCAGCTTTTTTGCAATACCTTTCCCAAGGCCGCGGGCTGCGCCTGTGACGATGGCAACTTTGTCTTTAAGTCTCATGTTCGTTTCCTCCTTTTTATTTGTTTCTTATAATATCTTTCAGGCCGAATGGCCCGGATACACGGAATAAATCGGGATTCATTGTCTTAAGATCGGGGCTGATGATGGGGGTGAACTCCATCAGATCAAGTACCTGAGTCTGAAGATCGATTCCCGGCGCGATTTCTGTGAGAACCACGCCTTCGGGCCGGAGCTCGAATACGGCACGCTCGGTGACGTAGTGCATCTTCTGGCCTTTCTCTCTTGCAATCTTTCCGTTGTATGAAATCTGTGTTACTTTCTTCACGAATTTGATCAGGCTTCCTTCGTGTACGATATGCAGCCTGTCGCCCTCGAAACTGCACTCCAGTCCCTTCCCGGTGAAAGTGGAGCAGAAGACAACGTGTTTGGCGTTGGTCGTGATATCGATGAAGCCGCCTGCTCCGGTGGGGAGAGGACCGAGTTTTGTCGCGTTGACGTTTCCTTCCGGATCGATCTGGCCGGCGCCCATGTATGTAACATCAACTCCGGCGCCATTGTAGTAATCAAACTGATCGTCATGCCGGACGAGAGCGAAGTTATTCTTTGCGATGCCGAAGTCTATGCCGCCCATGGGGATGCCGCCGTAGATTCCGGATTCTACCGTGACTGTGACGTCGTCGTCAATGCCTTCCTCCGCGATAATCGGTCCGACTACGTCGTTTGGTATGCCGGTGCCCACATTCAGGACGTCGTCCATGGACAGTTCCATAAGTGCGCGCCGTCCGATCAGTTTGCGGGGGGTGAGAGGCAGGATGTCAGAGCCGGAAACCGGCACTTTGATATCGCCGCAGTAGGCGGGATCGAATGCAAAGCTGTGTGTCTGCCGGTGATCGTTCTCCGGATCCGGACACATGACGACCGCGTCAATGAAGATGCCCGGCACCACAACGCGCTTGCAGTGAAGCTGCCCGCTCTTGACCTTGTACTTGGCCTGGGCGATCACCTTTCCGCCGAATTTCTTGCATGCCATGACGGCGGAGAAAACTTCCAGCTGCATTGCCTCCTCATCGGTGGTGAGATTTCCCATCTCGTCCACATATGTACCGCGTATGATCACGTAGTCCAGGGGGATCGGTTTATACCGCATATATTCTTCCCCGTCGATCGTTACGATATCTACGATATCGGGAGCTGATCTTGTGACCTCGTTCATTTTGCCGCCGTCGATCCTGGGATCGATGAATGTTCCCAGACCGACTTTGGTGATTTTGCCGGGCTCGCCGCCTGCCATGGAGCGGTAGAGCTGGGCGAACTGTCCCTGAGGGATGCAGTATGCAAGAATCTTGTTCTGAGAAATGAGTTCCATCATCTTCGGCTGCAGGCCCCAGTGTCCCCCGATGATGCGGCGGAGCATCCCTTCGTGTGCAAAGTGCTGGATACCTCTGTCCCGGTCGCTCTGTCCGCAGGAGTGGACGAGGGTGAGCCCGTTCGGATGGCCCTCTGTGAGAAAGCGGTTTTCAATCGCTTTCAGGATCGTTTCGGAAGCAGATACCAGCGTCATTCCGATGGTGGCGACGGTGCTGCTGTCGCTGATCATCATGGCCGCTTCGCTTCCGGTCAGAAATTGTGGCTTTTTCATTTGACACCTCCGTTTATAAATTCTGTGACAGTAACTGTCGGATTTTCTTTTTGTCTACCTTTGAATTCGCGGTCAGAGGAATGCTGTCCGCGATAAGGAATCTGGCGGGGATCTGGAAACCGGCGAGAACCTTCTTCAGATCGTCGTGAAGCTTCTCGGGCGTAAGCTCCGCCCCGGGCTGCAGGGTTATCATGGCCGCGGGCACCTCGCCGTATTTCTCATCCGCGATTCCGACTACGGCAGCCTCGGCTATGCCGGGGATGTTGTACAGCGCGTTTTCCACATCGATGCTGCAGACTTTTTCGCCGCCCCGGTTTATCATGTCTTTCTTGCGGTCTACGATGTACAGATATCCTTCCTCATTAAAATATCCCAGATCTCCGGTATCAAGCCAGCCGTCCTCAAGAGGAACGGGAGCGTTGATAAAATATCCGGGCGTGACGACAGAACCCTTGATCCATATGGATCCGACTCTGCCGGGCGGAAGGATCGATCCGCTGTCCGAGCAGATCTTAAAAAGAGTTCCCGGAACCGGATGCCCGGAAGAACCCATGTAAGGGCTCTGCGAAGCGTCGCACGGGAAGATGGACGCGGGTGAGGATGTCTCTGTCAGTCCGTAGACCGTACGGAACTCTGCATCCGGAAGCCATTCTTTCAGTTCCAGAATCTTCTTCCCCGGCATATTGCTGCTTCCGCAGGCCATAAGCCGAAGCGCCGGGAGAGAAGGAAATTCTGCGCGGCGTTCCAGAAGCAGTGAGAATACCGTTGGGGCTGCGTGGATAAAAGTCACGCTGTACCGGACGGCATCGCTCAATACCCTCTGTGCGTCGAAGAATTTGTGAAGGATCACATGCCCGCCCGAATCTATAAACAGTGCGAGCAGCCCGATCAGCCCGGTTACATGATAGATCGGGACCGGGATCACAGTGACGTCTTTTTCGGTGATCCGGAATATTTTCCGGTATACGGTTACGGCGTGCATGGTGTTGTAGTTGGACATGATCACACCTTTGCTGCAGGATGTGGTGCCGGATGTAAACATGATGATCGCCGTATCCGCAGGAGCCGGACGGAAGGAAGGCACGTCCGGACAGGCTTCCCCGGAGGGGAGCCGGCTGCCGGGAACCGAATCGCTGAGTTCCAGAATGAAACCGCAGCCCGCTGCGGAACCGTCTTCAAACCAGCCGGCGAATACTTCATCCCGTATCAGTCCGCTCAGAGACGCCTTCTCGATCAGGGAAAGGACTTCTGCTTTCCGGTACTTGGTCGAGAGGGGCACGGATGCGGCGTTCAGTCTGCTGATCGCGTAGAATGACACGCAGAAACCAATGCAGTTGTAGAGGAGCAGACCGATTCGCATTCCCGGGCGGACGCCGTATCTGTGGAACAGAACTCTGGAAAAATCGTCGGTCATTTCGAGAAGACGGCTGTAAGTATAAGACGTCCCTGCATTGTCTGTAATGCATATCCTGTCCGGATACTTTTCCGCGCTCCGCACCAGCGAGTCATAAAAAGATCCGGGGGCGTCCCCGTACAACTCCTGTATGTCGCCTCCGGCCGGCGCGGCTTTCAAAGATTTCAGCACACTGCTGTCCCAGAAAATATCTCCGTTAATGATTGTGTTTTCCGGTATTTTCATAGTGTTTTCTCCGTTCTTAAATGTAAATAAGTAAATTTACGTTTCTTATGACTGGATAATATAACGAAAGCTGGAAAAAGTCAACTATACTTATAACAAAAATACACAAAAAAGCCTGTTATCCGTACAAAAATTATGAAAATTAATGAATAAAATGGAAATTGACAACAAAATGTGTACGTAAATATTACATAATTCGATTGAAAAGTGAAAGTAAATATGATATTATTTACAAAAATCGGGAAGAAGAGTGATGGCATGATAATACCGAAGAAGCAGATGCAGAAAATTGCCGAGGAAGTAGGAGCCATGATACACAGAAATGTCAATATCATGGATGAGCAGGGGATCATCATAGCAAGTACGGACAGAAAGAGAATAGGAACCGTGCATGCGGGAGCGGAGGAACTTCTGCGGAAGAATCTTCCTGAATTTATCGTGGAGAAAGAAGGCCACGGAGTTTACAGCGGAGTCAACCTTCCTCTGATAATAGAAGACAGAGTCATCGGAGTTGTCGGAATAACAGGACCGGTCGGGGAAGTGCGCGTCCTGGGCAATGTGATAAAGAAGATGACAGAGATCCTGATTCTGGACCGTTACAGGAGAAGTCAGAAGCAGGCTCTGGAGGAACTCCGGAGAGGGTTTGTGCTGGAACTTCTGTTCGGCGAGGATGAGGGCAAGCTGGAAGTTGAGAGCGAGATGCTCAAGATTGATATCAAGAGACCGAAGATCCTCACAGTTCTGGAGATAGATGCAAAGCCGGGGGAATCGGAAGAACGCCGGGAGATGATCGAAAATACCGTCTCGAAGATCCGGAAGGAAATGGAGAAGATGAACAATCATATATCGGCCAGGGTCGGCGAGCGCATCATCAGTGTGTTTGATGAAGAACAGTCCGAGAATATTGTAAATGTCATGAGTACGGTGGTGAAGAATGTGGGACAGCAGGACGGCTGCCGTCTCTGCTGCGGAATCGGAGGTCCGGGGACGGAACGAAACGGGATCCGCAGATCTTACAGGGAGGCGGATCAGGCATGTACCATGGCGAAAGTGCAGAAAAAGGATCCTGTGAGGGTGTATAACGGAGCGGATCTGCCCCTGCTGCTGATGGACATCCCATATAAAAAGCGCGAGGCTTTTGTAAATGGGATTTTCCAGAACTGCGATGAACATCAGAAAAAAGAAATGATACAGTGTCTGAAAAGTTATATTGAAAATAACGGTTCCATATCAAAGGTGTCTGAAGAGCTGTTTGTACATAAAAACACCCTGCAGTACCGTCTTACGAAAATGAAAACTCTCACAGGCTATGATCCGAGAGTGCTTCGGGAAGCAGTGCCTCTTGTGGTCGCCGTGCTGCTCGAAGAACTTGCAGAGTGAGAAAGCCGGTTGAAACTTGTTTCCGGTAACGATTTTTGAGAAAGGGCTTTGTCCTTTAGAACGTTGTAAAAAATGTCGAGTTTTCTTATAATTCACAGCAAGAAGTAAAAATGTACAATAATTGTGCTTGGGAAAAAGAAAAAACTCACAATATGCACAAATGGAAAGAGGGTGAAGAAAAAACAGCAGTGAAATACAGACAAAGAAAAGAACCGCGATATACGCAGACGGAAAGAGGGTGAAGGATAAATATCGGCGGAAATTCTGAAAACGGATGTTATATGAAAAGGAGGGAAATGAAGAATGATTTCGGGATTTTTGATTCAAGCGATTATTAACGGTATTATGGTCGGCGGAATTTACGCTCTTGTGGGAATGAGCCTGAATATGATCTTCGGCGTTATGAAGATCGTAAACTTCTGCCAGGGCGAAATGCTGATGGTCAGTATGTATGTAACGTATCTGCTGTATGAGTATCTGGGGCTTGACCCGTTTATTGCGATTCCGATCGTAGCTGTGGTAATGTTCCTCTTCGGAGCGCTCATACAGACAACACTGATCACCAGATCGATCAAGGAAGACGGAGATCAGAACGTGCTGTTCCTTACATGCTGTCTCGGTATCTTCCTTTCAAACGTGGCACTGATGCTCTTTACATCTGATTATAAAACGGCAGACAGCATGTTCGCGAATCAGGTCGTCACAGTAGCGGGCATGAACATCAGTGTTCCGAGACTGGTTGGATTTTTCATTCTGTGTGTTGCCACAGCGCTTGTATTCCTTATGCTGAAGTATACAAAGCTTGGAAAACATATCCGCGCAACATCTCAGAATGCGATCGGTGCTCAGGTTACAGGTATTAAGACAAAGGTCGTATATGCGTACACATATGGAATCGGCGCTGCAATCGCAGGTATCGCAGGAGCATGTCTGATGTCCTACTATTATGTGTTCCCGTCAGTCGGAAATACATACGGTACACGTTCATTTATCGTAGTAACAATGGGCGGTCTGGGAAGCACCATCGGTGCATGTCTGGGAGGCCTTGGACTGGGAGTCATGGAGACGGTGGGTTCCACACTGGTTGGAGCGGCTTTTAAGGATACACTGGTATTCCTTGTATTTATTTTGATTCTCGTACTGAAAGAAAACATAAACAGGAAGAAAAGGGGGTAGTTGAAATGAAACATCTGAGTATCAGGCATATCCTCATCGCTCTGCTGATCATTGTGCTCGCCATTGTGCCGGCCTTTGTCACGACGACATATGTCATGGGAATTTTTGTCACGACGTTTTATGTAGGCTGCTGTACTCTTGCCTGGAGCATCCTCGGCGGTCTGACGGGGCAGATCTCCCTCGGACATGCAGGATTTATGGGACTGGGATCCTATATCTCGGCCATCCTGCTGAACAACATGGGAATTTCTCCGTGGATCAGCATGATTATAGCTTTCGTGTTCGTAGGACTTCTGACGGCGGTGCTGCTGTCCCCCTGCTTCGTCCTTACAGGACCGTATTTTACACTGGTTACGATCGCTTTTACAGAGGCCTTCAGAAACCTGTTTACAAACTGGGAATATGCCGGAAGCGGACAGGGAATCCTTGTCCCCATCGACAATGACAGCATTTTCTCTATGAGATGGATATCGAAAGTACCATATTATTATATCGCGCTGATCATGGTGATCGTATTTTATCTGATCCTCAGGATCATTGACCGGTCCAAGCTCGGATATGCGTTCAAGACGATCCGTGAGGATGAAGATACCGCCCATGCGGTTGGAATCAATTCCTTCAAATATAAATTCATCGCCACATTCTTAAGCGCGGGACTGATCGCTGTTGTCGGAGTATTCTATGTAAATTATATCGGATATATCAATCCGGATATTTTCAAGAACGCGAACAGCCTCGACTATGTGATGCCGGCCATCATCGGCGGTATCGGAAGCATCGTCGGACCGCTCCTCGGCGCGGGAATCCTGACGCCGCTGTCGGAGTGGCTTAACGCGGCGCTGTCCCAGATTGCCGGTCTGAATCTGGTTGTTTACGCAGCGATCGTTATTGTTGTGATTCTTTTCCAGCCCAACGGTATCATGGGATGGTTCACACACAGCAAACTGAGAAAGAAGATTAATAACAGCTTTGACAATATTGACAGAAAGCTTTTCAAGAAAGAATAAAGGAGGGGTGAAGGATGTCTAACATATTGGAAATACAGAATCTGACGAAGAATTTCCGCGGACTCAAGGCCGTGAACAATGTCAGCTTTACGGTGGAAGAAGGCTGTATCACAGGAATGATCGGAAGCAACGGAGCCGGAAAGACGACTGTTTTTAATATGATAAGCGGAGTTCTTGTCCCCTCTGACGGTAAGATCATCTACAAGGGCCAGGACATAACAGGCACAAAGGCTCATAAGTATTCTGGAATGGGGATCGCAAGAACATTTCAGATCATGAAGCCTCTGAGGAATATGACCGTCCTGGAAAACGTAATATCCGGCGCCATGTTCGGAAGAAAGGTTCTGAAAAATGCGAAGGAAGCTCGGGAGTACGCGGAAGAGATCCTTCAGTTTACCGGAATGTATGAGAAGAAGGATCTTTACCCCATGGACATGGGAACACCGTTCAAGAAGAGACTGGAAGTTGCCCGCGCGCTTGCCACAGATCCTGACCTGCTTCTCCTGGACGAGGTTATGGCCGGTCTGAACCCGACCGAGACGGACGAAGCGGTGGAGCTGTTCCGCAAGATCAATGACCAGGGAACTACGATCCTTCTGATCGAGCATGTCATGAGAGCGGTCACCAACCTCTGCAAGAAAGTCGTGGTTATGCACCATGGAGAGAAGATCACGGAAGGAACGCCGGAAGAAGTTATGAACGATCCTTACGTTATCGAGATCTATCTTGGCAAGGAGGATGATTAAGATGAGTGGACATTATTTGGAAGTTGACAAAATAAATGTAAAGTACGGAGATATCCAGGTGCTCTGGGATGCAAGCTTCTATGCGGACAAAGGCGAGATCGTAGCTCTTGTGGGAAGCAACGGAGCAGGAAAGAGCACGACGGTAAAAGCAGTGAGCGGCCTTGTCAAGATCAGCTCCGGATCCGTTGTCTTTGACGGACAGCATCTGGAAGGCGGAAACTGCAGAAAGTTCATAGATCACGGCATTATCCTCTGTCCCGAAGGCAGGCAGCTCTTCCCCAACATGACGGTGTATGAGAACCTGGAGACAGGAGCCTGCAGCAAGGAAGCAGAAGCGAAGAAGAAAGAAACGATAGCGGATATATTCAAATGGTTCCCGAAACTCGAGGAAAGAAAGAATCAGATGGCGGGAACCCTGTCCGGGGGCGAGCAGCAGATGGTGGCTTTCTCCAGATCCATGATGGGTCTTCCGAAAGTCCTGCTTATGGACGAGCCGTCGCTCGGACTTGCTCCGAATATCGTAGACGATATCTTCCGGATAGCGAAGAAAATCGCAAAAGAAAATGGACTTACGATCATCGTCGTGGAACAGGACGTGAGAAAAGCGCTGAAATTTGCAGACAGAGGATATGTTCTGGAAAACGGTGTGATCAGTATTTCAGGTACATCGGATGAGCTGATGGGGAACGAAGAGATCAAAAAGGCTTATCTGGGATTCTGACAGTGAAGGGAAAAATCAAAAAAACAAGGGAGGTCAAAGTATGCGTAAAAAGGTTGTTTCGTTATTATTAGTAGCTTGTATGACAGGCGGACTGCTGGCAGGATGCAGCGGAGCAGGTGGTGGCGGCGGATCCGACTCGGATGGAAATATCGTGATCGGCGCCGTATATCCCATGACCGGAGACCTGGCTGATTCCGGAAAGACCATGCAGCAGGGAATCGATATGGCAGTGGAGGAGATCAACGAAGAAGGCGGAATCGACGGCAGAGAGATCGAAGTCATTTATGGAGATTCCCAGGGAGACTCCGCAAAAGGAATGACCGAGGCAGAGCGTCTGATTACGCAGGAGAACGTGGACATGCTGATCGGCTGCTACCAGTCCGGCGTAACCGTGACGGTGGCTCAGATCGCAGAACAGTATCAGGTGCCGATGATTACGGCCAACGCCACATCGGATGAGCTGACATCCAACGGATATGAATACTTCTTCCGTCTTGCTCCGACAAATATGATGTTCGTGCGTGATATGATCCAGTATCTGACAGAAGAAAAGGAGAAGAATCCGGACTTCAAGGCTGACTCTATCGCAGTCTTCGCCGATAACTCCGAAGTAGGACAGCAGACTGTAGAGTGGGCAGAATACTGGGCAAATGAAAACGGAATCGATTATCTGGGAGACATCACATATACATCAGGCGCGGCAGATCTGTCTTCCGAGGTGCTGGAACTCAAATCCATGAATCCGGACGTGGTTGTTGCCGACTGTTATGTGTCCGATGCAATCCTGTTCACAAATACTCTTCAGGAGCAGGGCTATAAGCCTCCGGTTGTGATCTGTAAAGGAAACGGATTTACGGAGAGCGCGTACCTTGAGTCTGTAGGAAATCATGCAAACGGCATTATCGTTGCGACAGAGTTCGTTGTAGGAACAAAGGGTGATGATATCAATGCGAAATACAAAGAGAAATACGGTGAGGACTTCAACGGCCATTCTGCAGAAGCATATACTACTGCATGGGTTGTCATTGACGCACTGAAGAACATCGTAGACGGCGGCGGAGAGATCTCACGTGAATCGATCCAGCAGGAACTTAAAGAGATCAAGATCGAAGGCCAGTTCTCCAACGGCAACGAGATCATCCTTCCGTACGACACGATCGCATTTGAAGAAGATGAATTCAACGGTACACCGTATCTGAACCAGAACCTGAATGCGACGCTGACGGTAACGCAGATCGAGGACGGCGTCTATGTTCCGATCTGGCCGTATGACATCGCACAGGCGGATGTTGTGTATCCGGCAACATATGAATAAATAGCAGAGAAAAAGACAACTGACTGTTTTCCCCGATATGAAAAGGCTGCTGCATTAATCCCTTCGATGCGGCAGCCTTAAGAGGGTCTCATACAGTATGTAAAATAATGGAATGGAGAGGTGGATCGCAGATGAAAATACATAATATCAGAGATATAGAAGGATTTTTCAAGGTAATAGACCAGTGCCATGGCAAGGTCGAGCTGGTTACGGGAGAAGGCGACAGACTGAACCTGAAGTCACGGCTGACGCAGTACGTTTCAATGGCCCATATCTTTTCCCCGGGGGTAATCCCGGAAATGGAACTTGTCGCTTATAATGAGGAGGATATGGATAAGATTGTGGAGTTTATGCTGAAGGACAATCTGAATACAGTAGAAGAGTGAGTCTTGAAAAGGGGGCGCCGCAGATCAGCGGCGCCCCCTTTTGAAAGCTTTTCAGAACAGCGTGTCTGAGAACCGGTATTCTTCCGGCTTTATTTTGCCATGAATCCTCCGTCCACCGGGATCACGGCCCCGGACACGTAGGCTGCGGCATCGGAAGCCAGAAAAACGACGAGCCCCTGGAGATCCTCGGGCTCTCCCCATCTTCCCGCGGGAATCCTTCCGGTGATTTCCTTATACTGTTCCGGGTTGACTTCTTTCATATTGCGTGTCAGCTCCGTAGCCATATATCCGGGTGCGATCGCGTTGACTGTGATCCCGTTTCCTGCCCATTCGTTGGACAGCGCTTTGGTGATCTGAGCGACTCCGGCTTTGGATGCGGCGTAGGCCGGAACGAGCACGCTGCCGAAAAAGGAAGTCATGGAAGCAATGTTGATGATCCTTCCGTAATGCTGTTCGAGCATGGTGCGTCCGGCCAGCTGGGACAGGTAGAAAACGGCGCTCAGGTTAATGTCAAGGATCTTCTGCCATCTGTCGTGCGGGAAGTCCACGGCGGGACAGCGGTACTGAATGCCTGCTCCGTTCAGGAGAATGTCGATATGTCCGTCCAGTTTTTCCAGACATTCTCCGTATACGGCAGCCAGAGATTCTTCGTCTGAGAGATCTCCTTTGACAGCATGGACCGGAGCGCCCTGGCTGCCCATCTCTTCTGCGGTTTCTGTCACGAGGTCAAGGACGTCGAGAAGAACGACTTCCGCTCCCGCATCGTGGAGAGCCTGTGCTATTCCTTGGCAAAGTCCCTTGGCTCCGCCGGTCACGACAGCTTTTTTTCCTTCGAGACTGAATTTTGTGATAAACTGATCCATTTTTGTGCCTCCTTCTGATATTTTCAGAACAGAGACGGCTCTGAACAGCAGGATAACTGCGTTCGAAGAGCTGTCTGGTTCTGGTAGTATATGTTTATTATAGAAAAGCGTCACAGGGGGAACAATGTTCCGTGATCACAAACTTTTATCCGTTTTTTTGGTTCGGGGAACATGGATGAAAACAGATAAATGCCCTCTGCCGGGCGAATTTTAAAATAGTGGATTAAAATAAAAAAAGATGCTATAATAGTTTCATTCTATGTGAGGCTGGCAGCAGCCGCTTTTCATAGCGCTGAGTTTCAGGCGCAGACACAGCGTGAAGTGAGGTAATATATTATGAAGAAAAGGAAGATGCGTTTAAAGGGACAGCTCAGGATGTATATGCACTGGCCGCTTATTATGACAGTACTGCTGATCGCGATGAATATCTGGATGTATATGATCGACAAAAGAGCCGGACTGATCATGTCCGTCTTCATTATTATATATCTGGGAATTGCCGGCAGTCTGTATTTCTATAACCGGTCCCTGATCCTGGCTGATCTGATTCAGTTTTCTGTCCAGTACAAAGGCATAGAGAACACGCTTCTCAAGGAACTGTCCATCCCTTATGCGATCGCCCTGGAGGACGGAAGGATTCTGTGGGCAAATGACAGTTTTAATGCGCTGATGAGCGGACAGAAAAAAGAAAAGACACTGAACCGCATGATACCGGAGCTTCATCCGGGAGTATTCCCCAAGGATGATATGGAGCATGTCGAGATGGAAGTGACCTATCGGGACAGGGATTATCAGGCGGAGTTGAGAAAGGTTTCTCTGGAGGGGTTCAGCGAGAAGGAAGAGCTTCTTCAGATCCCGGAGGAGAAGGAGTTCTTCGTGGCGGTCTCCTTGAGAGATGTTACGGAACTGAATGCCTATATCCGTGAGAATGAAGATCAGAGAATGATCGCAGGTCTGATCTACATTGACAATTACGATGAAGTCATGGAAAGTGTGGAGGAAGTCAGACAGTCGCTTCTCGTGGCGTTGATCGACCGTAAGATCAACAAGTACATCGGCGACGTGGACGGCATTGTGAAAAAGATGGAGAAGGACAAATATTTTGTCGTAATCCGGAAAGAAAGCTATAAGAAGATCAAGGAAGACAAGTTCTCCATACTGGAAGAGGTCAAGCAGGTCAATATAGGAAATGCCCGTTCGGCTACGCTGAGTATCGGACTGGGGCTGAATACGGCAACTTACGCGCTCAGTTATCAGTATGCCAGGGTGGCCATTGACCTCGCGCTGGCCCGGGGCGGTGACCAGGCGGTCATCAAGGACTGCAACGGGATCACATATTTCGGAGGCAAGAAGGAACAGACGGCCAAAAATACCCGTGTCAAGGCCCGTGTCAAAGCGGAGGCTCTGCGCGAGTTTATCGTGACCAAGGACCAGGTGATGGTCATGGGACACAAGATTGCGGATCCGGATTCCTTCGGAGCATGTATGGGAATCTACAGGGCTGCGGTGAGCCTTGAGAAGAAAGCGCATATCGTTATCAATGAAGTGACAGGATCCGTGCGCCCGCTCTATGACGAGATCGTGGAGAGTCCGGCTTATGAGGACGACATTTTCCTGACCTCGGAACAGGCGCTGGACTATATATCGGACAATACCATGGTTATCGTGGTGGATACAAACAAACCGCAGATGACAGAGTGCCCGGAGCTGCTGAGGCGATCCAAGATGATTGCGGTGCTGGACCATCACAGACAGGGAAGCAATATCATCGAGAATGCGGTGCTGTCCTATGTGGAGCCCTATTCTTCGTCCACCTGCGAGATGGTGGCGGAAGTGCTGCAGTATATCGTGGATGATATCAAGTTCCCGTCCGTGGAGGCGGACTGTCTCTATGCCGGGATCATGATCGATACAAGGAACTTCATGAACCGCACCGGAGTGCGTACTTTTGAAGCCGCGGCATTCCTGAGAAGATGCGGCGCGGACATCACAAGAGTCCGCAAGATGTTCAGGGACGATATGGCGTCCTACAGGGCGAAGGCAGAGGCTGTGCGGATGGCGGAGGTATACCGCAAGGAATTTGCCATTGCGGAGTGCCCGAGCAATATCGATAGCCCGACCGTACTTGCGGCGCAGGCGGCCAATGAGCTGCTGGACATCAGCGGTATCAAGGCGTCCTTCGTACTGACGGTATATGAGGGCAAGATCTACATGAGCGCCCGATCCATAGACGAAGTGAATGTACAGATCATTGCCGAAAAACTGGGCGGAGGAGGCCACATCAATTCCGCCGGAGCCCAGTTTGACCATACGAATATGGAAGAGGCGATCAAGGCTCTGAAAGAGACGATCGACAGGATGATAGAGGAAGGAGATATTTAAGAATGAAAGTAATTTTATTACAGGATGTGAAATCTCTCGGCAAAAAGGGAGAGATCGTCAATGTAAATGACGGATATGCAAGGAACTTTATTCTCCCCAAGAAGATGGGAGTAGAGGCTACAGGAAAAAATCTGAACGATCTGAAGCTTCAGAAAAACAATGAGAAAAAGATGGCTCAGGAGCATCTGGACAATGCAAAGGCTCTGGCTGCAAAGCTTGAGGCCGGCAAGGTGGAACTGGCGATCAAGGTGGGAGAAGGCGGAAGGGCCTTCGGCTCGGTATCCAGCAAGGAGATCGCTGCAGCGGTGAAGGAACAGATGGGGCTTGATGTTGACAAGAAGAAGATTCAGCTGAAGGAGCCAATCAAATCCCTCGGCGTTCATAATGTTTCTGTGAAACTGCATCCGGAAGTTACGGCGGAACTCAAAGTTGCCGTGAAGGAAGAAGCGTAAGGAGACGAAATCTCAATGGATATGGAAGCAGCAATGAAAAGGATGCCGCCGCACAGCGCCGAGGCGGAACAGGCCGTGCTTGGCGCCATGCTGATGAATAAGGACGCCATCATGGTCGCATCGGAGATGCTTACGGGAGAGGATTTCTACCAGACTGCATACGGGATCCTGTTTGACGCTGTGGTGGAACTGTTTCACGCAGGAAAGCCGGTTGACCTGATCACTCTTCAGGAGTATCTGAAAGAAAAAGATGTTCCGCCGGAAGTGAGCAGTATGGAGTTCGCAAGAGAGCTCCTTGTCGGAACACAGACTTCCGCCAATATCAAATATTACGCGGAGATCGTGAGGGATAAGGCGGTTCTCCGCAGACTGATCAAGATCAATGAAGATATAGCCAATGCGTGTTATATGGAGAACCAGCCGCTGGAGGACATACTGGAGCAGACGGAAAAACGAGTTTTTGAACTGGTGGAGAGGGGGAATTCTCAGGAATATACTCCCATCAAGCAGGTCGTGCTCAATGCTCTGGACGTAATTGAGAGGGCGTCGAAGACAAAGGGAACTGTGACGGGAATACCGACCGGATTCATTGATCTGGACTATAAACTGTCCGGTCTTCAGCGCTCAGACCTTATTCTGATCGCGGCCCGTCCTTCCATGGGTAAGACGGCTTTTGTTCTGAATATCGCGCAGCATGTGGCGTTCCGCCAGAATCTGGCGGTCGCGATCTTCAGTCTCGAGATGTCAAAGGAACAGCTTGTGAACCGACTCTTTTCCCTGGAATCCCATGTGGATGCACAGGTGCTTAGAACGGGAAATCTGACGGACACAGACTGGGAGAAACTGATCGAAGGAGCCGGTACCATCGGGCGTTCGAGAATGATCATTGACGATACATCAGGTATCTCCATTGCGGAGATGCGCTCAAAGTGCAGAAAGTATAAACTGGAACTGGGACTGGACCTGATCATCATCGACTACCTGCAGCTTATGACCGGAAGCGGCGGGAGGAAGAATGAGAGCCGGCAGCAGGAGATATCAGAGATCTCCCGTTCTCTCAAGGGACTTGCCAGAGAGCTGAACGTGCCGGTTATCGCTCTGTCACAGCTGAGCCGTGCGGTGGAACAGAGAACGGACAAGAGACCGATGCTCTCGGACCTCCGTGAATCCGGAGCGATTGAGCAGGACGCCGATGTGTGTATGTTCATTTACAGGGATGATTATTATAATCCGGATACGGAAGACAAGAATATTGCGGAGATCATCATTGCAAAACAGAGAAACGGCCCGATCGGTACGGTCAGGCTTGCCTGGATGCCGCAGTATACCCGTTTCGGAAACGAACTGCGGCAGCAGGATTCATAGCGTCGGCATGTGCCGACGCTTTTTCCGTCTTATGGCAGGAGAGGGCGGATATCTATGTAAACATTTTCTTTAATCTGCCGATCGGACTGCCCTTTACCGTTTCACGGCGGGATGCCTGCTGCTGGCGGATCAGACAGTCGAGTTTGCGGAAATGCTCTTCTTCCTGACGTTCTTTTGCCTGGAAGAGAAAATCCATTTCCCGCATGACATCAGTGGTGACTGCCTTGCTGATGTCTTTTTTCAGTGTCTCGTTGTTTTCTGTCACCACTTCAGTGAGCACGTCGCCGATAAGAGAACGCACCTGTTCGAGCTGGGTGACGGGGATGACTTCCGCTTCCGCCGTCATGGGCGTCTCTGAATGATTTTCCCGGACAGACGGCACTCCGCTTTTATCCGCAGACTGCGCTGCTTTGATCCCGGATTTCTCCTTTGCTTCCTGCGATGCGGAAGCTTCGGACTGCCCGTCGGGGGATTTCAGCTTCAGCCGGGTGGCCTTCAGCTCGGGTATGAGAGGCTTCAGGTCCTTGAGAAGCATCCCTTCATCTTTCAGTTTCTTGATACAGCAGAACAGCTGAATGTCATCTTTGGAATAATATCGATGTCCCATTTCCGTGCGGCCGATCGGGATATCAAGCTCCTCCTCCCAGTATCTTAAGACATGGGATTCGACCTGAACCTGCTTGGCCGCCTCGGAAATCATAAATCTGACTTCACCCATTAATAGTTATACCTCCTTGTCTCAACCTGTTCATATTATAGCACAGCCCTCCCCCTCAACACCCCATAATCGTTCGTCAAATTGTTACACCAATTCACACATGCGTCCGGATAACCCCCGAAGCCGCTGCAAGCTTGCTTGGAAAAGGCTTCGGGGGTTATCCGGACATACGGCGAACGCCGCACAGCGAGAAGAAGCGGCGGAAGCCGCAGAATCGAGCTGTGGCATGTGTGAAAAACCGGAAAAGGAGAAGCCGCTGCAAGCTTGCTTGGAAAAGGCTTCCGCCTTATGCGTCCGCTTCCGGCTCCGCCGGTTCCGAATCTGTTTCCGGTTCCTGGGTCACAACGGGAGAACAGCAGGACTCGCACTCTTCGCAGTCTTCCTTCATCCGTTCCTCGAATTTCGGCGCACAGAGTTCAAGCGGCTTGATCTCATAGTCCAGCAGATCTCCGGAGACGAAATCCATGCAGATGGTATCTTCGTCCGGTATGATGCAGCCTTTCGGCACGACTGCCCTTCCGTTATGCGGTACAAGGTACTGCGAGAAGTAGATGCTCTTGACATAGACGCTGATCCCTATCGTGAGTGACGGCGTGTCTGTATCGAAGTTGAGGATTTTTGGGATTGCAATCATGTTAAGTCCCTGTGTGAGCATGCTGTTTTCTGTACTGAATCCGATGTAGTTGAGAACCGGGCTGTCTGAGTCGCCGTTCTGATAAGTCAGACCATACGGGGTGAAGATCTCGAGCTCTACATCCGATGGGTTGGTCTCCGCGTCATAGAATTCATAGTCGGGAACTTCAGGGCCGGAAGGAAGATATACAGCGGATGCTGTTATTGTATCCACGATGCGCTTCGCACAGTCATAAATCGTAACGGCGAATGTCACCGACAGATTTGTCAGAGTGACAAGACTGCAGTTGGTACGTCCCGGAATGCGCGCGACAGATGTCTGCTGTCCGCCTTCTTCAGGAAATTCAACGCTCAGTACCTGAACTGATGCGTTAAGCGGGTAGCCTCCTGTGGGAAGCGTTTCCGAAAGAGGTACCTCACGGCACAGATTGATGCCGATCTCGTCGTAGACGACAGGGGCAAGAAGCGTCAGATTATCGCTGGTCCCGCAGATCGGATTGGTACACACATCAATACAGTCTGAATTGTTGCTGATACCGCTGCTGATATAGCGTCTTTTTCCAGAACATTTACAGCCTTTGGGTCTATATTTCGGCATAGAAAATATCCTCTCTAAAAATCTTTACTATATTTTATGCCGGGGGAGTCTTTTTGTTCCGTGATTTCCATATACATCAGATAGAAGGGAAGCCGGAGGAGGTGTGATATGAGCCGGATCTATGATCTGCCGGACGGAAGAAAGGCATGTATATACTCAGAAGGGAACCGTATTATGTTTCATGCTTTTCCCGCGAGAAACGGAGGGACAACGGCTGTGCTGAAAGAAGATTACGGCAGAGATCTGACATCGGTGATGTTTTACGGGACGATATATTTCGCTTATATAAATACGCAGAATGAACTGGTCTTTGACGGGATCGGCGCGGGGGAGGAGGAAATCATTCCGGCCCGGACAGGAGCGCATAATATAGAGCTTGCCGTCATGGCGGGGAATATCATTCTTTTTTATATGACCTGTGAGGAAAGAAAGAACATTCACTGCCTGTATATGTGCAGTGTGTATGGGGATGGAAGACATTCTGAAGTTATACAGGAAAGTGAAAAGTTTCAATATCATATCGTCCAGATGAAAAATACAGTAATGATCATCATATTTCGGGATATGAGGATACTGTTCCAGAAGATATGGGCAGAAGGAGGGTTTAAGAATGCTGTGTGTCAGGAGTCTGAACTGCTGACAGAGGGGCTGAGAAAGGAGTGTGAACAGCTCAGAATAAAGGTTCAGGAAAATGAGAGGGCTTTCCGCAATGAACTTGAAGCCGAGCGCTATCGGAGCGGAAGGCTGAGGGAGACAGTCGGAGAGTACGAGAAAGAGATACGTTACGCGAAGCAGAAATATGATGAGCTGGCCGGATTCGCAGGACGCCTGCAGGACGCTGTGAAACAGTGGAGGGAGAAATATATGGAAGAGATCCGCTGAGTGAATCTGCCACGGGAAATCGCTCGCCGGGACGGGTGCCGCCGGTATCCGGGAAAACAGAAAAATACCGCCCGATACGGGCGGTATTTCTGCTTGTGATCACTTTGCGATTTATTACTATTACTCTGCTGAAATAGCACCTGTAGGACAGGCAGCTTCACATGCTCCGCAGTCTACGCAAGCTTCAGCGTCGATCTCATATTTGCCATCGCCTTCGGAGATAGCGCCTACCGGACATTCGCCCTCGCAAGAACCACAGCTTACGCATTCATCACTAATTACGTGTGCCATAGTATGTATCCTCCTTCTTATGATTCCGAAAACGGTCTGCCGTTTTTCGTTATTAATATTTTAATACAATCAAATTAAATATACAAGGTATTTTCATGTACTAAGTGAAGTACAAAGGAGAAACGTTAAGAAATAGAAAAATTTAAGGAAAAATTACTTTATTTTTCACAGGTTTGGTGTATTATATTGAATTGACGCCAATTAACAGGGTGAAAACTCTTATTTAACGGAGGCTGCAGACGATATGAGAAAGAAATCTGTTTCTATAATATCAGTGGGAATCTGTACGGCTGTGATACTGTGTGCGTGCAGTTCCGGAGAAGATGAGAATGTATTTACAGGAGAGACCACAGAAAAGCTGCCATATCAGGAAAATCTTGATGCGATCTCTCCGGCGGCGTACAGTGAGGCTGGGGGGCTTGATCTGGAGCCGGGGACATATATATCGGTAATCGGTAAAGAAGAGAACGCTTCCTACTGGAAGCAGATCAGGGAAGGCGTGGAACAGGCCGGGGAAGATCTGAATGAAGCCCTGGGATATACAGGAGAGGATCAGATCAGAGTACTGTTCAACGCTCCTGCGGACGGTGAGGATATTGATGAACAGGTGAATATTCTGGATGAAGAGCTTGCAAGATATCCGGATGTGGTAGCGATTGCCAGCATTGATGAAAGTGCATCGGCGGTACAGTTCGATCTGGCGACAGAGAACGGAATTCCAATTGTGGCATTTGATTCGGGAAACAGTTACAAGGGAATACAGTGTACATGCAGGACAGACAATACAAAAGCCGCGGCGGAAGGCGCCGCTCATCTGTGTGAGGCCGTGGAGGACAGCGGCGAGGTGGCGCTGATCGTTCAGGACTCGGTTTCGGAAAACGGCAAGGAGCGGGAGGCAGGTTTCCGTGAGGAGATTACTTCCGGTCATCCGAATGTGACCATTGTCGAAACGATTTACATGGATCAGCTTGACGGGCTGAAGCGGCAGGCTGCGGCGGAGCAGCTCAATGTTACTCTTGAGACAGAGGAAGAAACGAACGACCAGGAGTCACAGACTGCCGCGGATCCGGAAGCGGAGAACAAAGATGCGGAAGAAGATCCTGCAGCTGATGAGAAAATGGAAGAAGTGACGGCCGCGGCTGAAGCAATGAGTGATGAAGAGGCTGTTGCGTATTATCTTGGAAAACATCCCGAACTGAAGGGATGCTTCGGTACGAATGAGGCGGCAACACAGCTCTGCGTGTCAGCGCTTGCTTCCATGGACAGGATCGAGGATGTTACGGTAATGGGCTTTGACGCAGGCAAGGATCAGCTGGACTCCCTGGAAAATGGTGATGTGGACGGTCTGATCGTGCAGAACCCGTTCGGAATCGGGTATGCGTCAGTGATTGCGGCTGCCCGTACTGTTCTTGAGATCGGCAATGAGGCCGATGTGAACACGGGATATATCTGGGCGGACCGGGGCAACATGGAGGAAGAGACTGTTCAGGCAATGCTTTACGAGTAATTTCAGACGGGAGTCAGTTCCCATCTGAGATATGCTTCGCGCGGATGGCCGGGGGGTCACCGGGCAGTCCTGAAATGAGAAAGAAAGAGCGGAATACATTGACCGGATTTCCGGCAGTGTATTCCGCTCTTCTGTGTTAACATGTTGTTACGAACGGGAAAGGGAGAAGATAAACTCGGTTCCCACCCCTTCTGTACTGATAACATTAATATGCTCGTCGTGAGCCTGGATGACCTCCTTGACGATAGAAAGTCCGAGACCTGTGCCCTTCTTGTCTTTTCCGCGGGAAAGATCGGATTTATAGAAGCGCTCCCATATCTTATTCAGCTCTTTCTTTGGAATTCCGATTCCGTGATCCTTTACGGAGACGAACACTTTGCCGTTTTTCTCTACCACTTCGATTGTTATGGAAGAATTATTCTCACTGAATTTGATTGCATTGTCTATGAGATTGTACAGCACCTGCTGGATCTTGCGTCTGTCGGCATAAACAAGAATCTCTCCGGGGAGCAGAAGCAGCTCGATTGAGATGTGCTTCGGTGTGCACACTCCTTCAAAGGATTCTGCAGTAGTCTTGATGACTTCCTGGATATCAAACTGTGTTTTGTCGAGAAGAAGCTCCTTGGTATCAAATTCATTCAGAGTGAGCAGATCAGTTGTAAGATCAGTGAGCCGCTCTGTCTCGAACAGGATGATCCGCAGATATTTCTCATGAAGCTCCGGAGGGATCGTTCCGTCGTTCATGGCCTCTACATAGCCCTTGATGGATGTCAGAGGGGATCGGAAGTCATGAGAGACATTTGCTACGATCTTTTTCTGATAATCATCCATGTCCTTGAGCTGCACGGCCATGTAGTTGAGTGACGCCGAGAGATAACCTATCTCGTCGTGGGTGTACACCGGGATCTCATAGTCAAGATTTCCCGAGGCATACTGCTTTGCCGCTTCCGTGATCTGCCTGAGCGGCCGATACACAAAGAAATGAAAACCGATCAGGAAGATGAAAGAGAGGAGATAGATCACACCCAGGGTAATAAGTACGGGCACCATGAGAATCCGGCATTTTTCATCTATAAGCGACACCGGGCTGTGGATCAGGAGATATCCTTTTGTGGAAAAACCCTGAGTGACCGGGGACATAACAGTGATCATGTCCTCATCGAAGTAGCCGTGATAATTTCCTGTGATATACTGGTTTCCGCCGATCTCGGCGGGATCAAAGTCACGGATCACTTCAGGGGCGGAGGTTCCTTCCAGATTGGAGGAAGTGATCATCGTCCCGTCGCTTTTCACAAACCAGAGAGAGGATTCCAGGTAAAGGCGCATCGCGGCCAGCTGGGACTGAACGGCCTGGAACGAAGAATCATCCGTAAAATAGGAAGGGAGATAATCGCTGGCGATCAGAGAAGCCTCCCTGTACAGTGTCTGTGAAGTGTCCTCTTCCAGGCGGTCCGTGATCAGCTGGGTTGTAAGGGTCGCGGTCGTGAAGATGCACAGAAAGGCAAATATAAGATAAAGCGCAATGAATTTTAAATGCAGGATGCTTTTCATAAGTGAATCTCCGATCATAAATGCTCTACTTTGTCTCAAACTTATATCCGATTCCCCACACAGTGCTCAGCCTCCAGTGCGGATGGTCCTTGATCTTCTCGCGAAGTCTCTTGATATGGACGTCGACAGTCCGGGTATCCCCGATATATTCATATCCCCAGATGCGGTCCAGAAGCTGCTCCCTGGTGAACACCTGATTCGGAGACGAGGCCAGACAGTAAAGGAGCTCCAGCTCCTTGGGCGGCATGTCCACATTTCTTCCGTCGCAGAGTACCGAATAATTGGTCAGATTGATGACAAGCCCGTCATATTCCACACATTTTGTCTTCTCGGCGGGAGACTCTTCCTGGCGCACCGGCTGGTAGCGCCTGAGGACCGCGCGCACGCGGGCGACCATCTCCTTGGAGTCGAAAGGCTTCATTATATAATCGTCTGCGCCCAGTTCCAGTCCCAGCACCTTGTCGAATACCTCTCCCTTGGCGGAGAGCATGATGATGGGAGTGGAAGATTTGGCGCGGATTTCACGGCATACCTGATATCCGTCGATGCCCGGAAGCATCAGATCCAGCAGTATCAGGCTCGGATGATACGTCTCGAACGCAGAGAGCGCATCTTCCCCGTTGTAAACGATCCGGGTATCAAAACACTCTTTTGTGAGATAGAGCGAGATAAGTTCAGCAATATTCTCGTCGTCGTCGACGATCAGGATTTTCTGTTTCCCTATCATTATATTATTTATACCTCCTTCACTGAATTGTCAGATAATTTGTCTCAAAGGGGCCTGACCCCTATTTAAGTTCTACGATTGTGACGCCGGCATCCCCCTCGCCGAATTCCGCAAGCCGGTAGGACTTGACATGTTTCTGGCGCCGGAGATATTCGTGTATGCCTTTTCGAAGAGCGCCGGTGCCCTTCCCGTGAACGATGCGCACGGTGTCAAGATGTGAGAGCAGCGCGTCGTCGAGGTATTTGTCCAGCTCGGCTACCGCCTCGTCAACGGTGCGCCCGAGGAGATTGATCTCCGGGCTCACGGAAAGAGATTTGCTCATTCCGATTTTTCCTCTGGACGTGCGGCTCAGTTTTTTGGGCGTATACGGCGAAGGCTCTTCGATGATCTCAAGATCGGATATGTTCACCTGGGAACGTAAAATTCCCATCTGTACGGTAAGATTCCCCCGGGAATCAGGGCGTGACGCTATGGTTCCGGTAAGATTCATGCTGAGTACCTTCACGGATTCGCCGAGCTTGAAATCAGAGGGCTTATATGCCTTCTTCTGTTTCTGAACTTTAAGAGAGGAAGCGGCAGAAGTATCTTTGATCTTCTGACGGAGACGCTCACGCTCTTTTTCCATCTCAGAGGCGGAGATATTCTCCTTCCCGAATTTGCGGAAATTTTTGATCGTCTCGTCCGCGACTTCCTTGGCTTCTCTGAGAATGGCGTTGGCCTTCTCGTTCGCCTCCCTCAGGATGCGCTCCCGCTGTTCATCCAGCTTTTCCTGGCGTTCTCTGGCCTGCTTCTTAAGGTCTTCGGCTTCGCGCCGGTATGCGGCGATCTCCTCCCGCTCTTTTTCAATGGTCCGTTTGCTGGATTCAAGATCGCTCAGGAGATCTTCAAAGGAAATGTCCTGTTCGCTGAGACGCTTCTTCGCGTCTTCTATGATATAATCCGGAAGCCCCAGCTTTCCGGAAATGGCAAATGCATTACTCTTTCCGGGGATACCGATAAGCAGGCGGTATGTGGGCCTCAGACTCTCTACATCAAATTCACAGCAGGCATTTTCCACGCCCGGCGTAGAGAGGGCATAGACCTTCAGCTCGCTGTAATGCGTAGTCGCCATTGTGCGGATCCCACGCTTGTGCAGATGAGAAAGGATCGCGATGGCAAGCGCCGCGCCTTCCGTGGGATCTGTTCCGGCTCCGAGTTCATCGAAGAGAACAAGGGAGCGTTCATCCACTTTCTTCAGGAAAGATACGATATTCGTCATATGGGACGAAAAAGTACTCAGGCTCTGTTCAATACTCTGCTCGTCTCCGATATCCGCGTACACCTGATGGAAGACCGCAAGCTCGGAACGGTCTCCTGCAGGAATGTGGAGCCCGGCCTGCCCCATCAGGGTAAACAGGCCGACAGTTTTAAGAGACACTGTCTTTCCGCCCGTATTGGGACCTGTGATGATAAGAAGCGTGAAATCTTCTCCGAGAGAGACCGTGATTGGAACCACTTTCTTCGGATCCAGCAGAGGATGACGGCCTTCGCGGATGCGGATCCGTCCCTCCTCATTGAGTATCGGGCGGCTGGCATTCATGGAAAGCGCCAGCGCGCCGCGCGCAAAGATAAAATCAAGATCAGTGAGAGCCCGGTAATCTGCCCGGATCTCTTCAATATACTGTGCGGCCTCCTGGCTGAGATCTGCGAGAATGACCTGGATCTCCTCCTGTTCGCGGGCATAGAGCTCCTTTAAATCATTATTGAGCTTCACGACAGCCATCGGCTCGATAAACAGCGTGGAACCGGTGGAAGACTGGTCGTGGATCAGTCCCTGAACCTGACTGCGGTATTCCGCCTTTACGGGGAGACAGTAACGGTCGCCGCGCATGGTGATGATCGGATCCTGAAGATAGCTGCGAAGAGATCCGTTTACAAGGCCCGTCAGAGTGGAATGTACCCTGTCGTTGATCCCGCCGATGCTGCGGCGGATCTTCTTCAGCGCAGGGCTGGCGTCGTCACTGATCTCATCCTCGGAGATGATGCACCGGTCGATCTCATTCGTCAACGGAGTGAGAGGTTCCAGCTGATCGAAATAGGCGTCGAGACAGTCGGCGGAATCCTCCTGTGTATCATGGCGCCCGTAGGATTTTACACGGGCGGTGTTGGACAGAAGCCGGCTGATGCGGAGCAGCTCCGAGATGCTCAGGGCGCCGCCGATCTCCAGCCGTTTCATTGACTCTTCTATGGGCGCCGCGTCTCCGAAGGAAATCCTCCCCTTCCGTACAATCCGTGTAAATGCCGCGGCGGTCTGTTCCTGATACGTGTCGATCTTGTTCAGATCCGTCATAGGCTTTAACCGTCTGCACAGCTGACGGCCGCGGAAGGAAGATGCCTCTTCTTCCAGAAGCGCGGAAATCTTGTCAAATTCTAGTTTTGATAAAGTTTTCTGGTTCATAATGCCACCTTGTCTTTACAGTTCAAAATGTAAGAAATGTGTATCCTCCCAGAGGGTACATGTTTCATTTTACCCTATTCTTTCTTCAAAGAAAAGGTTTTTCAACAGGAAGTATAAAATATTGAACAATCCAATTGAATCGGTTATACTATTACACGTAAGACATTTATGCCTGTAGGAGATCCACGCCTATGCCATATGATGAAGACCGGAATCCGGGCAGAAGAGAAGAACCGGAGGACAACGAAAGCAGAGGAGACGCCGGCGCGAAAGGCGTCCGCGAAGAGAATGGACGTGAAGAAAACAGCAGGGAAGAGCGCTATTCTTTCCTGCGGGAGACAATAAAGCCGAAGCCGATAAGCAGGGAAAAGCTCATCAGAGAATTTGTCAGGATCGCTGTGTACGGACTGATACTTGGAGTCTTTGCCTGCCTTGGCTTTTTTGCGCTCAGACCATGGGCGCAGGGCTGGTTTCAGGATAATCCCAGGACAGTGACGATTCCGGAAGATGAAGAGACGCCGGAAGAACAGACAGGAAATGAAGAGGAAGAAGAACCGGAACAGCCGGTCTTCGATGTACAGAGCTATGAGGAGATCATGGACAGTCTGTATGATACTGCAGAGGAAGCTCAGAAAGGAATTGCCTCGGTGAGCCGGGTTTCCGCGGAAAATGACTGGAGTTCGTCGGATACCGGAATCCGTGACTCTGTTGCGGGCGTGGTCACCGCTGACAATGGAAGAGAACTTCTTGTTCTGGCGGACAGTTCTGTGTGTACCGACGCAGACAGCTGGTCCGTGACATTCCGGGACGGGACGGAGTATCCCGCTTCTCTGAAGAGGCAGGACCGGAATACCGGCCTGGCGGTATTCAGCGTGGCAAGGAATTCCCTGTCCGATTCCACATGGAACTCCGTGGAAGTGGCCGTACTTGGAAATTCTAACAGTATGAGACAGGGAGATGCGGTGTTTGCGCTGGGGAATATGTTCGGCTACGCGGACGGACTCGGATATGGAATCATAAGTTCTGATGATTACAAGGAAACATTTTATGACGGAGAGTGCGATGTCCTTGCAACGGACATTGCCGCTGTCAGGGGCGGAACGGGAGTTCTGTTCAACCTGAAAGGGGAGGTCGTCGGATTGATTCCGTCGTCTCTCTGGGAGGATACTTCGGGAAATATGGTGAATGTCTACGGTATCTCTGATCTGAAGTCTGTCATTGAAATGCTTGCAAACGGGGAGAGCGTACCGTATATCGGCATCACCGGTGCGGCAGTGACTTCAGAAGTACAGGAAGAGCGGGGAATTCCCGAGGGCATTTATGTGAAGGACGTGGATGCGGACTCTCCGGCCATGCAGGCAGGGATTCAGAGCGGGGATGTGATCCGGGAGATAAACGGGGAAGAAGTGACGAATATGGCGGCATACCGGAACGAGCTTCTTGAGATCAACGCCGGCGACTCGATCAGGATCAGAGGCAGACGTCTGGGAGCCGGCGGCTATGTTGACGTTGTGTTCAGCGTAACTGTCGGAAGTAAAGAATAATAGAAAGAGGAAAAAAATGAGATATATTAACGGGCTTTGTGAAGGAGAAACGATCAGGAACATTTATCTCTGCAAAGGGAAGCGTTCCGCGGAGACGAGAAACGGGAAGCCGTACGACAACCTTCTTCTGCAGGACAAAACAGGGATACTTGACGGGAAGGTATGGGATCCGAATTCACAGGGGATTGCGGACTATGACGAGAAAGATTTTATTGAGGTGTATGGAGATGTCATCAGCTATAACGGCAATCTTCAGCTGAACATAAAACAGATCCGGAGAGCGGAGGAGGGAGAATATAATCCGGCGGATTATATGCCCACCACGGATAAAAGCGTCTCAGGCATGTACGAGGAGCTGACCGCCTATATCCGGCAGATATCCAATCAGTATCTGAGGAAACTGCTGGAATACTATTTTGTCAATGATGAGAATTTCATCAGGAAGTTCAAAGGGCACTCGGCCGCGAAGACTGTACATCACGGATTCTCGGGAGGACTTCTGGAACATACCCTGAGTGTTCTCCACCTGTGCGAGTATTTTGCCGGGACTTACAGCATACTGAACCGGGAGCTTCTGTATACGGCGGCGATCTGCCATGATATCGGGAAGACAAGAGAACTCTCGGATTTCCCGGACAATGACTATACCGACGAGGGACAGCTTATCGGGCATATCGTGATCGGAGTTGAGATGATCGATGAGGCCATCCGGTCAATCCCGGATTTCCCCGTGAAGCTGGCGAATGAGCTGAAGCACTGTGTCATCGCGCACCACGGGGAGCTGGAGTACGGTTCGCCGAAGAAACCGGCGCTGGCTGAGGCGCTGGCGCTCAACCTGGCGGACAACGCAGACGCAAAGCTTCAGACACTGACAGAGATATTCAAAGGAAAGACAGGAACAGAGTGGCTCGGTTATAACCGATTATTCGAGTCGAATTTACGGAGAACATCGGGGACGTAAAACGGCATATGAGGATCATGTGCGCGGGGATGCGTCCCCGCTTTTGCGTCAGAATTACTTTTATGACAGCAGGCGCATACTGGGGATGGGACTGTGAAGAACAGAGAGATCACACGGGAACGCAACCGGAGAAGAGGAGCGGATTATGCAGAAAAATGATATTGTTACGGCAGAGATCGAGGACATCGGCGTAAACGGAGAAGGAATCGGGAAGATCGACGGCTACACACTGTTTATCAAAGACGCGGTGATCGGAGATGTGGTGGAAGCCAAGATCATGAAGGCGAAGAAAAGCTACGGCTATGCCCGGCTGATGAAGATCCTCAGACCGTCACCGGACAGGGTAAGCCCGAAATGTCCTTACGCAAGAAAATGCGGCGGGTGTCAGATACAGGAAATGGAGTACGGGAAACAGCTGGAATTCAAAGCGGGGAAAGTCCGCGGAAATCTGGAGCGGATCGGGGGCTTTCCCGGGGATCTGCTGGACCGGGTGACAGAGCCTGTTATTGGAATGGAGACGCCATTCGGATATCGGAATAAAGCACAGTTTCCTTTCGGAACCGACCGGGACGGCGAGCCGGTGACCGGATTTTATGCGGGACGCACCCATGATATTATAGCGAACACTGACTGCGCCCTGGGAGTTCCTGTGAACAGAGAGATCCTGGAGATTATCCTTGCATTCATGAAAGAGTACGGTATCCGGTCCTATGACGAGAAAACAGGGAAAGGCCTCCTGCGCCATGTCCTGATCAGGTATGGTTTCGCGACGAAAGAGATCATGGTCTGTCTGATCGTAAACGGCAGCAGGATTCCCCATGCGGATGAGCTGATCCGGAGACTGCGCCTGATCGAAGGGATGACAAGCATTGCGATGAGCCCCAACACCAGACAGACCAATGTCATTATGGGTGACTCTTATCAGGTGCTCTGGGGACAGGGTTTTATCACAGACTGCATCGGAGATGTCAGGTATCAGATTTCTCCGCTGTCCTTTTATCAGGTGAATCCCGTCCAGACAGAGCGTCTGTACGGTACTGCTCTTGAATATGCGGATCTCAAGGGCGGAGAGACCGTGTGGGATCTGTACTGCGGGATCGGAACAATCTCTCTCTTCCTTGCCCGGAAGGCGGGAAAGGTATACGGCGTTGAGATCATTCCTCAGGCCATCGAGGATGCGAAAAGGAACGCGGAAATCAATGGAATAGAAAACGCGGAATTTTTTGTCGGAAAGGCGGAACAGGTGCTGCCGGAGTATTATGAGGCGTATGCCCGGGAACATGGCGGCGAGACCGCGCATGCGGATGTGGTCGTGGTGGATCCGCCCCGAAAAGGCTGCGATGAGGCTCTGCTTCGGACGATCGCGGATATGGGTCCGGATAAGGTGGTGTATGTGAGCTGTGACTCTGCGACCCTGGCACGGGATCTGAAATATCTGTGCGGGGAAGGATATGAGCTGAAGAAAGTGAGACCGGTGGACATGTTTCCGGAGACGGTGCATGTGGAGACTGTGGTAAGACTACAAAGGAAACATACCTAGAAATC